>JAKVHY010000033.1 GCA_023284085.1 Shewanella benthica | reverse complement strand
CTGATTTTAGAACCTCGGCGAACTCGGTCTTACCCTAGGACGGTCAAGCGCAGACCTCAGAAATATGCCAGAAATAAAAAATGCCAGTAAGCTTAACTTACCGGCATTACCGCCCTGATGGCGGTTTTCTCTTACGAATAAATCAATAAATCGTTAGAAGCCATAGCTGGCTGTGAATAGTACCGTGCCATCATTTTGCCATGCACCATCCTTAATGATGTTGTCATCACTTAGGTTGGTTTCCAGCCAGGCGAGGGATAATCCGAAACCGGCCAACTCTGTCGAGACACCAATAGAGTAATCAAGGTAGTCTTCACCCCAGTCGAGATCGGCGCCATCACCATAGCTGTAACCGACATGAGCATCTATGCTCCAGTTTTCGGCAATTTCATAGGAATAGTTAAGCTCTGAGTAGTGCAGTGACACGTCAGCATTGGCGTAATCGTTGGTGTACCATTGTGCGAAGTGGAAACCCGCGAAATAAAAGCCGACATTAGCCTCTAAATATTTTGAGCTCTCATCCTGTCCTGGATAGGTGTAGTAAGTGAGTGTGACATCGTACTCGAACTCTTCATCTTCTCCGAGTGCTCCCCAATAGCCCACATATAGGTCGACTTCTACATCTGAGTCATAGCTCTCATCGTCAACATTACTTCCCCAGACACCGGCGAAGAAGCCATTATCTGCACTGTAGTCGATACTCCCCTGAACGGCGAAGTCTCCTGCCGTTTGGGATACACCGCGAAAGCGATAGTCGTTAGTGACACTGACTTCGCCTGTCACTTCGGCTTGGGCAAGGGGAGTGATTAGCGCGACGGCCAAGGTGAGGCCGGTAAGTTTGGCAATCCGTTTATTATTCAATTTTTTATACACGGTAGTTTCTCCATTTACTTTATTGACATAAATGTCTTTAACAAGAGCATCTATTGTTTGCCAAACATCAGCATCGATGCTGAGACCTCATGGCTTATGTTTTGAAACCTAAGCTTCAATTCTATTTAATTCTTATTCGAGCCTTTCAGTCTGGCTAATGGCACCAGTGCTAGTCCTTGTTTGCTTCGAAGATGACGTAGACCTTCTTGCAGGTATCTATGACCTCCCAAGTGCCACTAAAGCCTGCAGGAATGACGAACCTATCGCCCTCAGTTACCCGCATCTCCTTGCCATCATCGCATCGGATCACACTGGTTCCCGATAGGATTTCGCAATATTCGTGCTCTGTGTACTTAACCTGCCACTGGCCCTTATCTCCCTGCCAGACACCGGTATGAAATTGATCGCAGGGGCTGGAGTAGTGATTGCTTAGTTCCTGGGATGGCTTACCAGATAAGACTTTCTCATCGGCTAAGCTATAGCGTTCAATGTCCGGCGTACTGGTATTAAAGTTGATAATGTCATCGATATTCACGTTCTGAGCTCCAGGAATGGTTTAACTAATCAGGTAACAATACTGGTAAGCATGCCGAAAAATAGTAAAGCGCAGACCGGCTGCGCTTGTTGGATTTGTGCTATTTCATTGTCGGCATAACAAACTCGGCTTTAGCATCTTTCGCCTTAGGCCAACGGGCGGTAATCGCCTTACGTTTAGTGTAGAAACGAACGCCGTCGGGACCATGCATGTGTAGCGGTCCAAACAAAGAGCGCTTCCAGCCGCCGAAACTATGGAATGCCATAGGCACAGGAATTGGCACGTTAACGCCGACCATGCCCACCTGGACGTGATGACAGAAGTGTCTGGCCGCCTCACCGCTCTGGGTGAAGATGGCCGTGCCGTTGCCGAATTCATGCTCATTGATAAGCGCGAGTGCTGCGGCATAATCTTTTACTCTGACGATGGCTAATACAGGACCGAAGATCTCTTCCTTGTAGATGGTCATCTCTGGGGTGACATTGTCGAACAGACAGCCTCCGAGGAAGAATCCCTGTTCATGGTCAGTAACACTTAAGTCACGTCCATCGGCAAGTAAGGTGGCGCCTTCGGCAACACCGGCATCCACGTAACCTTTCACCTTAGCAAGATGTTGAGCCGAGATGAGCGGCCCCATATCCATATCCGGTGTGGCTCCGTTACCTATCCTGAGCGCCTTTATTTGAGGTAGCAGCTTCTCGACTAAGGCATCACCCGAGTCACCCACGGCCAGCACGACAGATATCGCCATGCAGCGCTCTCCTGCCGAGCCAAATGCCGCGCCCATCAAGGCACCGACGGCCTGGTCCATATCTGCATCTGGCATCAAGAGCATATGGTTCTTCGCACCGCCCAAGGCCTGCACTCGCTTGCCATGTTTCGATGCTGTCTCATAGATATATTCGGCGATTGGGGTCGAACCGACAAAGCTTACAGCCTGAATATCTTTGTGGCTCAGCAGGGTATCGACAGCTTCCTTGTCACCGTTGACCACATTGAAGACGCCGTCAGGCAGTCCCGCTTCGGTGAGCAGTTCGGCGATACGCATTACCGAGCTTGGATCTTTCTCCGATGGCTTCATGATAAAAGTGTTACCCGCTGCAATCGCAATAGGGAACATCCACATAGGGACCATGATGGGAAAATTAAATGGCGCAATCCCGGCGACTACACCGAGGGACTGATTGACAGTCCAGGCATCGACACCACCACCAACCTGTTCGGTATGCTCACCTTTTAACAGGTGCGGAATACCACAGGCGAACTCAACGACTTCCAGGCCGCGGATGATCTCACCCTTAGCATCGTCGATGACCTTGCCATGCTCACGGGTGATAAGCTCGGCCATCTCGTCCATATTGGCTTCTACTAGCGCCTTGAATTTGAACAGAACACGGGCGCGATTGAGCGGAGATACTTGAGACCAGGTCTTATGTGCTTTTTTGGCTAGCTCGATAGCGCCGTCGACTTCGGCGGCACTGGCTAAGGATACTGTGGCCCTGTGCTCCCCCGTAGCGGGTTCATATACTGAACTGGTGCGCTGACTCGGTGCTGTGTGTCTGCCGTTGATGTAATGATTGATCTCTTGCATAGATTCGATCCTTTAATAGAGCCCACGGCGAGGCCGAAGGCATATGTCATCTGCTACTTGCTGGGTTAAATGTTTAGCTCAATGAGCCGATTAATCGGTCGCCCGAATGGCATCGGCTAAGGTGTTGACTATCTGATCAATCTCTCGCTTATCGATAATCAATGGCGGGGAGATGGCGATAATATCCGCGGTGGCTCTCACCAGAGTGCCGTTGGCAAAACAGCGCTCGAAAACATCGAAGCCTCGTTTGCCTACGCCCTTATTATTCGGGGAGAACTGAATCGCACCGACCAGACCGATATTGCGGATATCGATGACATTTGGCAGATCCTTTAAGCTATGCATGGCATCTTCGAAGTAGCCTTCGAGTTCTCTGCTGCGTTCAAACAGCTTGTCATTCTCATAGATATTCAGGGTCGCCAGTGCGGCGGCGGCCGCAACCGGGTGGCCCGAATAAGTGTATCCATGGAAGAGCTCAATCCCATCGGGTCCCTGCATGCTGGCATCGTAAATTTTGTCATCGATAAGCACGGCTCCCATTGGGATCGCGCCATTATTGAGTGCCTTGGCTGTGGTGATAAGATCCGGAGTCACCCCCCAACGTTGGCTGGCAAAGGCATCGCCCACACGGCCAAAGGCTGTGATCACCTCATCGAAGATCAGCAAGATGCCATGTTTCTGAGTGATCGCGCGCAGACGCTTAAGGTAACCTTCCGGTGGCAAGATGACGCCGGCCGAGCCAGACATAGGCTCGACAATCACGGCAGCGATATTTTCCGCCCCATGAAGCGCGACTAACTGTTCGAGCACATCGGCTTTTTCTGCCCCCGTTGTGGGCATGCCACGTGTAAAGGCACTGCCCTGAATGTCTAAGGTGTGGGGGAGATGGTCGACACCTGGCAGCAGTTGCTGGCTAAAAGCCTTGCGATTGCCGCCTATGCCGCCCACCGAAATGCCGCCGAAACCTACGCCATGATAGCCAAGTTCACGGCCAATAAAGCGAGTACGAGTCGGCTCTCCATTGGCTCTGTGATAGTTGATGGCTATCTTGAGGGCACTGTCGACGGACTCAGAGCCTGAGTTGGTGAAAAATACCTTGTTCAGGCCCTGGGGACTCATTTGGGCCAGGCGCTCGGCGAGCTCGAATGCCAGCGGATGACCCATCTGAAATGAAGGAGCGTAATCCATCTTTTTAATCTGCTGGCTTACCGCTTCTGAGATTTCCTTGCGGCCATGGCCAGCGTTACAGCACCATAAACCAGCGGTACCATCGAGAATGGCTCGACCCGAGGTATCTTTGTAATACATACCATCGGCTTCGGCGAGCATTCGGGGATTAGCTTTAAATTGTCTGTTTGCCGTGAAAGGCATCCAGTAATGTTCCAGAGACTGAGCTTCGCTTTCGTTGTGATTCTGAATATCTGTCATATCATCTACCCTGATTCAGTATTAGTTGTTTTTGTGAGCGATTGATATTTTGCATGCTATGTCAGAAATAACGAACATGAAAGCTTTTTGTGCATTTATTTATAGCAAAAATGACGTTTTTGTAAAATATATTGAATTTTTATTGAAACCTAGCCAGATAACAGCGTAATCTGAGGATCTATTAATCACCCGTCAAGAGGTCATCATGAGTACAGCAAACAGTCGCGAACAATGGCAAAACCTAGCCGATAGACTTATCAGCCAAGGAGAGATCAAGGCCGATGCCTTTATCGGTGGGGAGTATTTAGCGTCAGTGTCTGGTGAGAGATTCGACTGTGTCAGCCCCATTGATGGCCGAGTGCTGTGTCAGGTAGCAAGCTGCGATTTAGAAGATGCCAACCTAGCGGTGGCCAATGCCAGGCAAACCTTCGACTCAGGCGTGTGGTCAGAACTCGCCCCGGTAAAGCGTAAACAGATCATGATACGTTTTGCCGAGCTGCTGGAGCAAAACCGAGACGAGCTTGCCTTGCTAGAGACTTTAGACATGGGTAAGCCTATTCGCTACTCGGGTTCGGTCGATGTTGACGGCGCCGCCCGTGCGATTCGTTGGTCAGGTGAGGCCATCGATAAGATTTATGATGAACTCGCGCCTACGGCTCACAATGAGATCGGTATGATCACCCGCGAACCTGTCGGGGTTGTCGCGGCCATCGTGCCCTGGAACTTCCCCATCTTGATGGCGTGCTGGAAACTAGGCCCTGCCTTAGCAACGGGCAACTCTGTGGTATTAAAACCTTCTGAAAAGTCTCCACTTACCGCCATTCGTATGGCGCAAATAGCCATAGAGGCGGGCATTCCTAAAGGTGTGCTCAATGTCCTGCCAGGTTTCGGTCATACGGTAGGTAAGGCCTTAGCGCTGCATATGGATGTCGATACCTTGGTATTCACAGGTTCGACGAAGATCGCCAAGCAGCTGATGATCTATGCCGGTGAATCAAACATGAAGCGTGTCTGGCTCGAGGCTGGTGGCAAGAGCCCGAATATCGTTTTCAACGATGCGCCGAACCTTAAGAAGGCTGCCGAAGCTGCTGCAGCGGCTATTGCCTTTAATCAGGGCGAGGTCTGCACTGCGGGTTCACGCCTGCTGGTGGAAGCCGGCGTTAAAGATGAGTTGTTGGCATTGATAGCCGAGGAGATGCAAGCTTGGCAGCCGGGACATCCGCTGGATCCGGCCACGACTTGTGGCGCCGTGGTGGATAAGCAGCAGCTGGATAATATCTTAGGCTACATTAAGTCCGGACTCGATGAAGGCGCTAAGCTGATCCAGGGTGGCGAGCAGGTGATGGCAGAATGTGGCGGCGCCTATGTACAGCCGACCATATTCAGTGACGTGAATAACCAGATGACTATCGCTAAAGAGGAGATCTTCGGTCCCGTGTTATCAGTGATCACCTTCGATGGCATGGAGCAAGCCATCGAAATCGGCAACGACAGCATCTATGGTTTGGCCGCAGGTGTCTGGACCTCAGATATCAGCAAGGCCCATAAGACAGCCAGGGCGCTGCGTAGCGGTATGGTATGGATCAATCATTACGACGGCGGTGACATGACTGCGCCGTTTGGTGGTTATAAACAGTCAGGTAACGGCCGTGACAAGTCACTGCATGCTTTCGATAAGTACACTGAGATTAAGGCGACATGGATTATGTTGGATTAAGAGAAGGATCGAGGTTCGAGGAGATAGAAACTAGGATCTAGAACCTAGAACCTTAACTTCCCCAAAAAGCCCCTTTACGTTTCGGTAAAGGGGCTTTTTTGTCAGTTATATTTATGACTAATATTTATGAATATGACTATTTATTTTCTGAACTAAATCTATCCATTACTACAGCACAGACTGCGTCGCCTGTAATGTTCAGAGAGGTACGGATCATGTCAAATATACGATCCAGAGCGAACAAGAGTGGCAGGCCGTCAATCGGGATCCCGGCTGCAAGTAGCACGGCGACAACGAGGAAGGAGGGCCCTGGCACGCCGGCTTGACCTATGGCACCCAGTGTCGAAGTGAAGATAATGGCAGCATAGGCTGCCATGGTCAGATCGATGTGATACATCTGAGCGAAGAACATGGCGACTAAGCCATAGTAGATAGCGTTGCCCGTCATGTTGATGGTCGCGCCCAGTGGTAATACGAAGGCTGTGGTTGCCTTGGAGACATTGAGCTCCTCTTCACAGGTTTCCATGGTGACTGGCAATGTCGCCATAGATGACGCGGTAGATAGCGCCATCGCTTGAGGTTTCTTCATCGCCGAGACAAACTTCATCACAGGGACGTTAGAGAAAAACTTCACTACTAACGGAAAGAAGATGAAGGCATAGATAAGAATTGCCACCACGAATACAAGGAATAGCTTCAATACGACTTCTAGAGCTTGAAATCCGAATGAGCCCACAGATTCAGCCATCAGACCAAATACGCCCAGAGGCGCGATGATCATCACGCAATTGATCATCCATACGAAGGCTTCTACTAGGGTATTGAGGCCTTTGATAATCGGCTTAGCACCATCGCCTTTCACTTTACTCAATGCGATACCGAAGAAGATACAGAAGACTAAGATCTGCAGAATATTCCCCGAGGTCATAGACTCAAACACATTAGTCGGGATCATCCCAATCAAGGTATCTATGGCGCTTGGAAGCGCGCCTTGCTCTGCGGTAACTTGAGCGAGTGATTGACCCTGTGCGCTAAAGTCTATGCCAGCTCCGGGCTTAAAAATATTTCCCATGACTAGTGCCAGCGTGACGGCAACGCCTGAGGTGATAATGAAGAAGGCAAAAGTGCCGATACCTATCTTACCTGCAGAAGGGCTATCACCTAAGCTGGCGGCGCCGGCGATAATCGATACTACGACTAAGGGAATGACCAGCATCTTAATCAGGTGGATAAAGATGGTACCAAGAGGCCCAAATATGGCGGCATCCTCTCCCATGTAAAGGCCCACTAAGGCACCAATTATCATGGCGATGACCACCTGAAGACCTATGTTATTGATTAATTTTTTATCTCGAATTGCCACGCTAACCCCATTATTGAATTGGAACTGATCTGTAAAGCTTTTTTGAAGGGGCATAAAGTTATCACACCAGTGTGCCTGGCACTGTGAAACAGCACTTAACTAGGGGATTAACTCATCCTTATATAAATAAAACCACCTTTCATTGAGGTATCCTTAAAAATTGACAGGTAAATTCCATTTATCGTTAACATGAGTTGAGTTTCAGCAAGGCTTTTTTTGATATCTGCATTTGCCGCTGTTTATTTAACCAAAGAATGAGGTTGCCTTCGAATGAAGGCTGATTACATTTTCTGATTTAGCTTCTGGCTGAGTGGATATTGGGGAGTGCGTTTATAACTTTTACCTTCATTGTGATCTATCGCTTGCTGCGGGCTTTTATGCAGATACTTCTGAGAGTCGCCGGCACTTGATTTCAAAAGACTCCATCCATGTTGGCTCTGCAGTAACGTCCATGTCATCGAAGCTCGCAGCCGCACCTGCACTAGTTGAATAACAAGAAAATTTGGCCTTATTCGCTCTGACCCCTTTGTCGAAATAATAGCTTTATTAATTGTGCACGCGCACTGTACAGCTATTATTAGTCTAATCAGCTTGATCATGGAGAAGACTGTATGGGAACGGTAACAAATATAACCAATGCGAAATTTTCCGTTGGCGACTTAATTCACCACCGGCTTTTTGGCTATCGTGGAGTTATTGTCGATGTTGATTTGAACTTTCAGCTAACTGATAATTGGTATGAACAAGTCGCTAAGTCTCGACCTCCAAAAAATAAGCCTTGGTATAGTGTCTTAGTTCATGGGAGTTCACATTCAACTTATGTGGCCGAACAAAACTTAGCGCCTGATGATACTTTGGAACCTATTAGCCATCCAATGCTTAAACAGTATTTTTCAGAGCTAGAAAATGGTCGATATATTAGTAACAGGCCGATTAATTAACATGGCAGCAGCCAATAAGTCCATGACATCACGATTCTCAAGGCTGTCAGATTCGTTGTTAAAATAAAAGGCGCAACAAAGTGTGCCAGCATTGCTCATGGTTTATGGCTGGTGGCCGCATTCAACATGCAAGTACACCTTTACGGCTAACTCATTTCAGTCCAGAAATGAGTTACTGGCCAATAAAATTTAAATCGAAGAGGTAAATACTCGAATGTTTGCACATCCCTCACCGGGCTGTTGCTAGATGACAACTATCTTGAATAACACCGTCTATGCAACTCTGCAAACTAACCGAACACCAACTACGCCCAATGAACCCAACTGAAAAAGAGACTTGAAACTAGTCGCTCAGCCAATAAAGCTAAAATCGAAGAGGTAAATACTCAGGTGTGAACGCGGCTGTGACCTTCGACAGCAAGGATGCTGTCGCAGAGCCCACAGGGACCGTGCTTGCGGCGTGTCATAGAAGTGTTTGCACATTCAGCGAGCCGCAGGCTATAGATTAAAATGAGGCTATGGTTTCCTATAACCAACCAAATATCCAAACATCCCAATGAAACTAAACTAAAAAGAGACTTGAAACTTGTTATCCGACAAGTCCCCACCTTTGTGAAAAATTTAAAGATATTTTTCTAAAAAATATCCAACATCCTATGGTAGAGCATGCCTGCCGCCAGCATGGGCGATCTAAATGTTGGCCCGCCGGGGAAGGTCATGTGTTGCACCTTGTCGAAGATATCGAAGCGTCCGGCCTGAGCCGTCAGGGCTTCACTGATGAGTTTCGCTGCCATATGGGTGGCGTTAACGCCGTGACCTGCATAGGCCTGGGCGTAGAGGATATTAGGGCAATCAGGTAGTCGACCAATTTGGGGCAGACGGTTCGCGCCTATGCCTATCATGCCGCCCCACTCGAAATCGATTTTAATCCCCTTGAGCAGTGGGAAGACCTTTTCTAAATTCGGCCTGAGGGCGGCTTCGATATCTTTAGGGTCTTTGCCTGAGTAAGTGCACAGACCACCGAATAGCAGGCGGTTATCTTCTGATAGATGGAAGTAATCCAGATCGATACGCATATCGGCGAAAGCCATATTCTGCGGGATGATAGTTTTGCACTGCTCATCGGTTAATGGCTCTGTGGCGAGCAGATAGCTCCCGGCCGGTAGCACCTTGCCACCGACATAGCTGTCGAGCTTGTGGCCGATATAGGCGTTACCCGCCAAGACTAAATACTGACAGTTCACTTCACCTTTTGCTGTGAGAACTTTGGGCTTATCGCCCTTGATAATCTTTTCTGCGGCGCTGTATTCATACATTTTGACCCCAAGCATACGAGCGACTCTAGCTTCGCCCAGTGCCAGGTTGAGTGGATGAAGGTGACCGCTGTTCATGTCGACCAGAGCACCCTCATAACAATCTGAGCCTATGACCTGACTGACGTCTTGCTTCTCGAGGATTTTAAAACCCTCTCCTCGGCCTTGGGATACTAAGTCTTCATAGTCTTCATAAAGCTCTTTCATATGCCTGGGTTTGATGGCTAAGTCGCAATAGCCCATCTGCAGATTGCAGTCTATCTTGTGTTCCTTGACTCTCTGCCTGACGATGTCGACGGCCTCGAAGCCCATCTGGTTGATGGCTTGAACGCCTTCTTCGCCTATGATGCCTCTGAACTGTTCAATATTATGGCCAATGCCACGTATCAGCTCTCCGCCATTGCGTCCCGATGCCCCCCAGCCTATGCGTTTCGCCTCTAACAGGGCCACCGAAAACCCTTTCTGGGCTAACTCTATGGCTGTGTTGATGCCACTGAAACCACCACCGACGACACAGACATCTACCTTGATAGATTCTTGCAGTTGCGGGTGCTCATAGAGCTCCTTGGCAGTATCGAAATAGTATGACGAGGGGTATTGTTCGCTGTGAACCGGGCGCTTAACTAGCATCATATCTCCAGACTTTTTGTTATTAGATGTTATTAGTTGATGACTATTGGGCTTGGCTATCTCTTGTTATTTCGGGTTTATTACTGATTTACTACTATTTTATTAGTGCTGCTTTGTTATTACTTATTATCTATTAGTCATTGAGAATTAACCTGACTTAGCACAGTATGTTTTTGCAATTAAGCGAGAGTCATATATAATTCACGGGTGTTGTTTATATTTAACATGCTTTTTTGTTTGATACAAATTAGTATGAAGAATAATTTGCACGTTTTTTATCCTAGATTAATAGTAATAAAGAATAATTAAGTATTCTTACAGGAGATATGCATTTGGATATTGGAGCTAGCCTTAAAGTAGTCCGTAAACAGAAAGGTCTGTCGCAACGAGAACTTGCTAAGAGAGCTGGAGTGACCAATAGCACCATCTCTATGATTGAAAAAAATAGCGTCAGCCCTTCGGTGAGCTCATTGAAGAAGGTGCTATCGGGTTTACCTATGTCTCTGGTCGATTTCTTCTCAATGGAGGGGAACGCTCAAAGTGAGGCCAAGGTGGTGTACCGAAGTGATGAGCTATTGGACATCGGTGACGGCAACTTAGACTATAAGTTAATCGGACGAGATTACCCTAATCGCGCCATGTCGGTAATGAGTGAGACTTATCCTCCCGGCTCCGACACAGGTGCAGAGATGCTCAAGCATGAGGGTGAAGAAGCGGCCATGGTACTCGAAGGCAGACTCGAGCTCACGGTAGGGGATGAGGTTTTTATTCTCGAAGCCGGTGATAGTTATTACTTTAACAGTGAGTCTCCCCATAGATTCAGAAATCCATTCGATGAAGAGTGTCGGCTGGTGAGTGCCACGACTCCTGCCAATTTCTAATACTCATTTGTTCAATTGAGTGATTTACTTTTAGATACATTATATTCGATGGTATATGGGTGCGGTTTTACCGCACTTTTCGCCAATTTTACCTTATTCCTTGCTTCCTGCTTATTTCCTCTCTGTTTTATCCCTTTCGCCTTGGCGTGATCCATTCTGTCTTATGGCTATTTTCTAGCAGATTCAAAGTTTATCGCCGTTAGCATCTAGATTTTTATGCTGTTATTTGTAAAACCTTCAGTATAAATAGTGATTTACAGCTTAGTAAATAATCAATTGATTGAATATTCGATGTAAATAATATTGGTCAATGTCAAGCCGTAACCGTGATCTACATCGCTAAAGTTAACTCGGTATATTTTCATTTTAAACTGATAAATGGCTTGTTTCTAGCGCTCGTTAAATACCAATATTTGTCTAAGTTGGTGTTATTAATTGATTTATTTTATTTGGTGTTATCATTTTGAATTGTATTCAATTAGCCACTTGCCTGTTTGCTATTTTCAGTGTAGTGTTTGAAAAACTGAACAGTTGCTCAATGTGTGTTCACATACTTGAGCAAGTGTGAAAGATAAAATTAAAAATATAACAATAAAGGTGATTTATGTCGGATGCAGGGCTTGCTGTCATTGGGGTGACGGCGTGCAATCAGGATTTAGGCTTACATCCATTCAATATAGTCGGTGAAAAGTACCTGCTTAGTATCGCGGATGCGACTAAGGCTTGGCCTTTAGTCATTCCTGCATTAGGTCATTGTCCAGCGGAGTTAATCTTACCTCGTCTGGACGGCATTCTCTTTACCGGTTCTCCTTCAAACATCGAGCCCCATCACTTTCAGGGCCAGCCAAGCGAGGCCGGCACTCACCACGATCCTAAACGCGACGCGACAACAATGCCTCTACTCAAGGCGGCAATCGATGCCGGTATTCCTGTGTTGGCGATTTGCCGTGGTTTTCAGGAGATGAATGTGGTCTTCGGTGGCAGTTTGCACCAGAAATTACATCAAGTGGGTGGCTTCATCGAGCATAGAGAAGATAAGCAAGAGCCGGTCGAAGTGCAGTATGGCATCTCTCACGAGGTACACATTGAACCGGGAGGATTGCTCCATGAGGCATGGGGCCGTAGCTCCGCAGAGGTGAACTCTGTGCATACCCAAGGCGTCGATCGTCTAGGTATTGGGTTACGGCCAGAAGCATATGCCCCAGATGGTTTAGTAGAGGCATTCTCTATTAAAGATGCAAAGAATTTTGCACTGGGCGTGCAGTGGCATCCTGAATGGAAGGTGTTAGACAATCCGTTTTACACCTCAATTTTTAAAGCTTTCAGTGTTGCCTGTGAGCGCCGTGCAAACAGCCGAACGAGATAAAAAATGAAAAAATTAACCGCTTATTTAAAAGAACAAAAAATAACAGAAGTTGAATGTGTCATCTGTGATATGACAGGAATCGCCCGGGGCAAGATTACGCCGGTGGGTAAGTTTATCGACGAGAAGGGCATGCGTATGCCCGAGAGCGTGCTGCTACAGACGGTGACCGGAGATTATGTCGAAGATGAGTCCTATGATGCTTTGTTAGATAAGGCCGATATCGATTTTATCTGTGTGCCCGATGAGAATGCCGTGTTCAAGCTACCTTGGACCATAGAGGCAACGGCCCAGGTTATTCATGATACCTATGACAAGATGGGCAATCCTATAGAGTTGTCTCCGCGAAATGTGTTGAAGAAGGTGCTCAAGCTCTATGAAGACAAAGGCTGGAAGCCGGTGGTTGCGCCTGAGATGGAGTTTTATCTGACTCGTCGTAATGAAGATCCCGATCAGCCGTTGATCCCTCCCGTGGGACGCAGTGGTCGTCAGGAGTCAGGTAGACAATCCTTCTCTATCGATGCGGCTAATGAGTACGATCCTCTGTTTGAAGATATGTATGATTGGTGTGACATCCAAGGTTTAGATATCGATACCCTGATCCATGAAGAGGGCACGGCCCAGATGGAGATTAACTTCAGTCATGGTGATGCCCTGTCTCTTGCCGATCAGGTGTTTGTATTTAAACGTACGCTGCGTGAGGCGGCACTTAAACACAATGTCTGCGCCACTTTCATGGCCAAGCCAGTAGCCAATGAGCCTGGCAGTGCCATGCACCTCCATCAGAGCATAGTGGACACTAAAACCGGTAAGAACATCTTCTCATTGAATGACGGTACTAAGGGCCCGCTGTTTTACAGCTATATCGGTGGTCTGCAGAAATATATTCCCGAGTTATTGCCGTTACTCGCCCCTAATGTGAACTCATTCAGACGCTTCCTTCCCGGTACCTCCGCGCCTATCAACCTCGAATGGGGAGAGGAGAACAGAACCTGTGGTCTGCGTATTCCCGAGTCTTCTCCGCAAAACCTGAGAGTTGAGAATCGCATCGCTGGAGCCGATGCCAACAGTTATCTGTCTATCGCCGCCAGCTTGTTAGCCGGCTATATCGGCATGATTGAGGATGTTAAGCCATCTACGCCAGTTCAAGGGCGTGCCAATGAGAGCCGTCAAAGTATCAGCTTGCCGCTGACACTAGAGGAAGCCCTAGGGGTTATGGCTGAAAGTGTCGCGTGTCGTGAATATCTGGGAGAGGCGTTTACCACAGGTTATATCGCGGTGAAACAGGCGGATCTTGCCAGTTATAAACGAGTGATCAGCTCCTGGGAACGTGAGTTCCTACTGTTAACTGTTTAATCGAATCGGGAGCCGTTAGGGGCTCCCTTAGCTTTGGGCTTTAAAGTGGGTTAACCCATTAGAGTGAATGAAATAAGCGTCAAGTAGTCAACTGAGCTTGAGGTGCAGGAATGCCATGTTAGCAGGTTTACATGGCAGGCGGTCGGTGCGGTTTTTAGGTGTAGCATTGGATAATAATAAAATCGATTTATATCGGTAACACAATGACTAACAGCTAGTTTAAGGCTATCTGTAACACGCTAGAATGGAGAGATAGATGGATCTTTTTAAAACGCTGAAAACATCATTTTTGGTCCTCAGTTGTACTTTAGTCGGTGCTGGAGTTCATGCCGAAGAGGTGCTGAAGGTTTACAACTGGAACGATTATATTGCTAAGGATACCTTAGCAAACTTCCAGAAAGAGACCGGGATTCGGGTCATATATGATGTGTTCGATAGCATGGAGGTGGTGGAGGCTAAACTGCTTTCAGGCCATTCTGGCTATGACATAGTGGTGCCGTCCAATGACTTCTTAGCTAAGCAGATTAAGATGGGCGCTTTTCTGCCTTTAGATAAGAGTAAGCTGACTAACTTAGGCAATTTAAACTCAGATCTTATGAAGCAGCTTGAGAAAGCCGATCCGCAAAATAAGTTTGCTGTACCTTATTTGTGGGGAACCACAGGGATAGGTTACAACCTGGAAAAGGTCAAAGCTGTGCTAGGGGAAGAGCCACCATTTGATTCTCTGGAGCTTCTCTTTAACCCCAAGTATGCCGAGAAGATATCCAGCTGTGGTTTCTCCATGATGGATTCTGCCGATGAGATGATTTCTCAAGCGCTCACTTACCTCAAACTCGACCCTAACAGCACTAATCCTGATGATTATAAGCTTGCAGGTGAAGCGATAGCTAAGGTTCGTCCCTATGTGACTTACTTCCATTCATCTCGTTATATTACCGATCTGGCTAATGGCGATATTTGTGTGGCCTTTGGCTTCTCTGGCGACGTATTTCAGGCGGCGGCGAGAGCCGATGAGGCGGGTAATGGTCAGAAGATTGGTTACTCGATAGCAAAAGAGGGCGCGAACCTTTGGTTCGATATGCTGGCCATCCCATCGGATGCTGAGAATGTCGATAATGCCCACCAGTTTATTAACTATCTGCTGCGCCCTGAAGTGATTGCTGAGATCTCAAATTATGTGGCCTATGCCAATCCCAACGATAAGGCACAGCCCATGGTAGATGAAGCTATCTTGAGTAATCCGGGGATCTATCCCAGCCAGGAAGTGATCAACAACTTGTATATCCGCGAAGTTAGACCTTTGAAGATACAGCGCAAGATGACCCGAGCCTGGACTAAAGCCAAGTCAGGTTATTAACCGAGAAAAGAGGAAATTATTCATTAGTTAACACATTTTTAAAAGGATTTGAAACGATTAGCAGGGCACTGCCGATGCAGTTTTAAGCTGTAGCATTGGTCAAAAATAAAAACTAAAACCGGCATGACCGGAAACAATGACAGACAGTAGGCTTAGGCTTGCTGCTACGCTAAATCAAGGAGATACCATGAAGCTATTAAAGAAGATGACCACACTAGCGCTTTTGGGAGCGGGTGTATTTGCCAGTACAGGTGCCATGGCCGAAGAGGTTGTTCGCGTCTATAACTGGTCCGATTATATTGCCGAAGATACTTTAGCTAATTTCGAGAAAGAGACTGGGATCCGCGTCATCTATGATGTGTTCGACAGTAATGAAGTGGTCGAAGCTAAATTACTCTCTGGCAGTTCGGGTTACGATATTGTGGTGCCATCGAATAGCTTTCTGGCTAAACAGATCAAGGCCGGAGCATTTCAGAAACTAGATTCTAATCAACTGCCAAACCATAAGAACTTAAATCCTGAGCTGATGAAACAGCTGGAAACGGCAGATCCAGGTAATCAGTATTCGGTGCCATATCTATGGGGAACCAATGGAATAGGCTATAACGAAGCTAAGGTCAAAGCTGTATTAGGTGACGATGCGCCGGTGGACTCTCTGGAGCTGATTTTTAATCCTAAGTATGCAGAAAAATTAGCCTCATGTGGTTTGGCACTGTTGGACTCAGCCGATGAGATGGTGCCTATGGCTATGCTCTATCTTGGTTTAGATCCCAACAGCACTAAGTCTGAAGATTTTAAGAAAGCCGGTAAAGTCTTGGCTAAAGTTCGTCCCTATATCACTTACTTCCACTCTTCTCGTTATATTACCGATCTTGCTAATGGCGATATCTGTGTTGCATTCGGTTATTCGGGAGATATTTTCCAGGCGGCGGCTCGTGCCGAAGAGGCCGATAATGGTCAAGTGATTAGTTATGCCATTCCGAAAGAGGGGGCTAATCTTTGGTTCGATATGCTGGCGATCCCTGCCGATGCTAAAAATGTTCACAATGCACATACCTTCATCAACTACCTGCTTCGTCCTGAAGTGATAGCCCCTATTACTAACTATGTAGCTTATGCCAATCCTAACTTAGCCGCTCAAGAGTTTGTAGATAAGGAGATCTTAAACGATACCTCCATCTATCCCAATGAAGAGATCCTCAAGCGCCTCTATGTGGGTGAGGTTCGTCCGTTGAAGGCCCAACGTGTGATGACTCGCGTCTGGACCAAGGTTAAATCTGGTTATTAGAAGGTAAGGGTAAGCCTGTGGGGTTGCCCTTTTTTGTCTAAATCTCTTTTGTTATTCAATTTTATATTACCGTAGGCACTGATATCAGTGCCTGTTGTGGAGAAGTAATATGGTTAGCAACGCAGGCGTCGTCAATAAACCAACAACAAAGACGCAAGGTGAGCTATTGCTTAAGGTTGAGCGGGTTAGCAAATTATTCGATGAGGTCCGAGCCGTCGATGATGTGTCACTGAACATATATAAGGGAGAGATCTTCGCCCTGTTAGGTGGCTCTGGATCTGGCAAGTCCACCTTACTGCGCATGTTGGCAGGTTTCGAAAAGCCCTCCGAGGGACGCATTATCCTCGACGGAGTCGACATCACTGACATGCCGCCCCATGAGCGCCCCATCAATATGATGTTCCAATCCTATGCCCTGTTTCCCCATATGACCGTGGAAAAAAATATCGCCTTCGGTCTGCAGCAGGACAAGCTGCCGAAGGAGGAGATAGCGCAAAGGGTCAAGGAGATGCTCAAGCTGGTGCATATGGAAGATTATGCCAAACGTAAACCCAATCAGCTCTCTGGCGGCCAACGTCAACGAGTCGCCTTGGCTCGCTCTCTGGCTAAACGACCCAAATTACTCTTACTCGATGAGCCAATGGGCGCATTGGATAAGAAGCTTAGAACCGAGATGCAGCTGGAAGTGGTCGATATTCTCGAAGAGGTTGGGGTGACCTGTGTGATGGTGACCCACGACCAGGAAGAAGCCATGACCATGGCGGAGCGTATCGCCATCATGCATGAGGGCAAGATAGTGCAGACTGGCTCGCCCATGGATATTTATGAGAGCCCCTCCTGCCGTATGGTGGCGGAATTTATCGGCTCGGTGAATCTATTCGAGGGTGAAATTGTCGTCGATAAGCCGGATCATGCCATTATACAATCTCCCAACTTCACGCAACAATTCTATATCGGCCACGGCGTCTCGACCAATGTCGATGATAAACGTGTCTGGTTAGCGGTCAGGCCGGAGAAGGCGCGTATCAGTCGCGAACAACCGGACAGTGAATATAACTGGTGCCGAGGGGAGGTTGAGGATATCGCCTATCTGGGGGGGATATCTGTTTACTATATTCGACTAAACAATAAGCAACTGATCCAGTCGATGATGACTAACAGAGAGCGTCGCTCGGATCCGCCGACATGGCAAGACAAGGTATTCATCAGCTGGGAGGCCACCAGTGGAGTGGTTCTCAGATCTTAAGGTGGCATCATGAAAAGATCATTAACGTTTAGATTACCCAAGGGAAAATACTGGACCATAGGCTTGCCTTATTTCTGGTTACTCCTGTTCTTCGCCCTCCCGTTTGCCATAGTACTGAAAATTAGCCTGTCGACGGCAGCCATCTCGATCCCTCCCTATGAGTCCCTGGCCAGTTATGCCGATGAGTCATTGCAGATCATGCTCAATCTGGGGAACTACCTGCTGATCTTCGAAGACTCCCTGTATGTTCAGGCTTATCTGGGCTCACTCAAGATGGCCTTTATCACCACTTTAGGCTGCTTGTTGATCGGTTACCCCATGGCTTACGCCATTGCCAGAGCCCCGAAGAAGAATCAAGGGGTATTGATTTTATTGGTGATGTTGCCTTCGTGGACCTCATTCCTCATTCGGGTTTATGCCTGGATGGGACTGCTAAGCAATAACGGGGTGATCAATAATTTCTTAATGTGGCTTGGGGTGATCTCCGAGCCAATTCAGATGCTCAACACTAACTTTGCCGTCTATATCGGCATCATCTACACCTATCTGCCGTTTATGATACTCCCCCTGTATGCGACTCTGTCTCAGCTCGATGGCAGCTTGTTAGAGGCGGCGTCGGATCTGGGCTCCCGTAGCCTGAATACTTTCTGGAAGGTCACCTTGCCTCTGTCTAAGGGCGGGGTTATTGCGGGCTCCATGCTGGTGTTCATTCCCGTCGTCGGTGAGTTCGTTATCCCTGAACTCTTGGGTGGCCCGGACTCCTTGATGATAGGTAAGGTGTTGTGGCAGGAGTTCTTCAATAACCGGGACTGGCCCGTGGCATCGGCGCTGGCGATCATCATGTTAGGTCTGTTAATCATACCTATCACCTTGTTCCATCGCTATCAGGCCAAGAGTATGGAGAGTGACCTATGAGCAGATTAAGCAAGCTGAGTTTCTCTACCATCATGCTGTGGGCGGGGATGTTTTTCCTCTACGCTCCCATGCTTATCTTAGTCATCTACTCCTTCAACGAGTCTAAGCTGGTGACTGTGTGGGGCGGATTCTCACCTAAGTGGTACGGCGAATTGTTTCGCGATCAGCAGATCTTAGATGCGGTATGGACCAGCTTGAAAGTGGCCTTTTTCGCTTCCACCATGGCCGTGGTTTTAGGCACAATGGCGGCGTTCGTGATGACACGTTTCAAACGTTCGTGGGGCAAGATAACACTATCGAACATGATCACAGCGCCTTTAGTGATGCCGGAAGTGATCACGGGTCTGTCGCTGTTGTTGCTGTTTATTCATATGGCAGATCTATTCGGTTGGCCCAAGGAGCGCGGCATGATGACGGTGTGGATTGCTCACTCGACCTTCTGTGCATCCTATGTGGCCGTGGTGGTTTCGGCTCGGCTGCGTGAATTGGATCTCTCCATCGAGGAGGCGGCTCAAGATCTTGGAGCGACGCCCTTGAAGACCTTCTTCTACATTACTGTGCCCATGATCTCGCCTTCATTGGCGGCGGGCTGGTTACTGTCATTCAGCTTGTCTTTGGATGACTTAGTGATAGCCAGCTTCACATCGGGACCAGGGGCTACCACCTTGCC
Organism: Shewanella benthica; assembly: GCA_023284085.1. GTDB lineage: Bacteria > Pseudomonadota > Gammaproteobacteria > Enterobacterales > Shewanellaceae > Shewanella > Shewanella benthica. Next base: position 46,907 of record JAKVHY010000033.1, on the reverse strand, counting down.
CATGGTGGTGTTCTCGTCGGTGCGTATGGGGGTTTCTCCCAAGATCAATGCCTTAGCGACCCTGATCATTTTGACGGTTTCTTTGATCGCATTTATTTGTTGGTATCTGGCCCGCAGAAGCGAGCGCAAGAGCCTGCCACCGGCCATGTAGTTATCTGACTTACTCTGGCTTACTCTGATCTAGGAGGAGTAAGCCGCTTTTACTGAATTTAATTTAGGGGAATGATATGCCCAGCGTACCTCACACAGAATCTTATTATGCAGCGTCGGCCAATGATAAGGTCGAACGTGCTCAGCTTAACGACAATATAACAACCGATGTTTGTATCATAGGTGCCGGTTATACCGGCCTATCGTCGGCGCTACATCTGCTAGAGCTAGGTTACAGCGTCACAGTACTGGAAGCGGCACGAGTGGGTTGGGGGGCATCGGGTCGTAACGGCGGCCAGATAGTCAACAGCTTCAGCCGGGATATAGACTCCATAGAACACACAGTCGGTAAAGAGACTGGTCAGTTATTTGGTGAAATGGCCTTCGAAGGTGGGCGGATCATCAAGCAGTTGATCGCCAAGCACGAGATACAGTGCGACCTTAAAGACGGTGGCGTATTTGCCGCGATTAACAAGAAGCAGATGGGACATTTAGAGCATCAAAAAACGCTTTGGGAGAAACATGGTCACCTTGGACATCTAGAGCTATTAGATGAGCAAGGCATAGGGACTGTGGTCGGCTCCGAACGCTTTATTGGTGGCCTGCTGGATAAGAGTGGTGGTCATATTCACCCGCTAAATCTAGCCTTGGGTGAGGCCCAGGCGGTAGAGGCTCAAGGTGGAAAGATCTATGAAAACTCGGCCGTTATTAAGGTTGAGCAGGGGGATAATCCGACTATTCATACGGCGCAAGGTTCGGTCAAAGCCAAGTTTGTCATCGTTGCGGGTAATGCCTATCTCAACGGACTCATCCCAGAATTACAGGCCAAGTCTATGCCCTGTGGCTCTCAGGTCATCACCACTGAGCCATTGAGTGACGAGCTCGCCGCCAGCTTGTTACCACAAGACTACTGCGTCGAAGACTGTAACTACCTGCTGGATTACTTCAGGCTATCCGGCGATAAACGACTCATCTATGGCGGCGGCGTTGTCTACGGCGCAAGAGATCCCGCCGATATAGCGGCCATCATACGGCCCAAGATGCTGGAGACCTTCCCGCAACTCAAAGATGTAAAAATTGAATATACCTGGACGGGAAACTTTCTGCTGACTCTGTCCCGTCTTCCTCAAGTCGGTCGTATCGGCGATAACATCTATTACTCACAAGGCTGTAGCGGTCATGGGGTGACCTACACTCATCTGGCGGGCAAGATACTCGCCGATGTGATCCACGGACAGGCGACCCGCTTCGATGCGTTCGCCAGCTTGCCACATTACCCTTTCCCTGGGGGCCATATACTGCAAGTGCCATTTAGTGCTATTGGCGCCTGGTACTACACCATGAGAGACAAGTTAGGCATCTAATCCTGTCATAGAAAGTCTGCCATAGAAAAGTCTGCCATAGATAAATAGAAAAGAGAGTTAACTTTGAGAAAGAGCCTGCAGCGATGCAGGCTCTTTTGTTTGAATATTATATGGTTTCCTTCTCATTCGCTGTATTTGCTTTCCCACCAGATAACCTGATACAGATAAATTGGTTGCCAGTTTAGAAAAACGAGCAATCTGATTTTAGTGATAGATGCCACTATTCAAAAGATAAATCTAATGTAATATATGTATCCATAAGAAAAATCTTATTTAATAGAGAGTAAAATACAGAGGCTACATATGTTCATGATTGAGTTAAATGATACTGGTTGGAGATATTGGCTGGTAACCGCTGCATTGCTTACTTACGGAGTCATCGTTGACCCCTTGGGTTATATGCTTGCAATAGGTCTTACCGTCGTTCATCTACTCCACTTTATCATGACGAAACGAAGTGTTACTGCATTTCCCATACAGGTTCGATTTTGGTATTTATCACTGCTACTGCTGGCACAGATAGAAGGGCTCCAGTGGATATATTGGATCCCGACAATAGGCACTTGGGCTCAGGTACTCTTGGGCTACTGCGCTATGGCACGCTTCGTTTCACTGTTGCCCTGGAACAGCAGTGAGCGTTTTTCATTTGCTAGGGTCACCCGAACATTTCTCGCCCGCCCCGTAAAAGGAAGCATCAAGCAAAACGTTTCTGCTGAAGACTAAGTGAGGGAGCTGTAATGAACCAAGTCCAGCAATGGGATTAACAATGGCCGCCCCTCCCAGACTCGAACTGTTAGCTCGATTTACTGCAAAGAGGTGATGACGATTATGAGTGGTCTTCTAAATTACAGACACAAAAAAGCCCATCTTATCAATGGGCTTTTTTGTTTTGAAATGGTGGCCCCTCACAGACTTGAACTGTGGACCTGACGATTATGAGTCGTATGCTCTAACCAGCTGAGCTAAGGGGCCTACTAAAGGAAGTCGTCACTACCTGAAGCGACGAGAAGTATACGAGGTTTAAATGCGCTTGTCACCTGTGTTTTGAAGAGAAATGCTAACTTTGAATTCAACTGCTTATCTGTTAATCAATCCGCGGGGGATTTATCTGTTTCTGCTATTTTTATGGGCAGTTAGTTTGTGGGGAAGCCGTGGGGATTCTGAGCTGCTTACTTTTTGCCCGTCTATCTTGGGGGAAGCGGTCGATTTAATTCTTAGTTTAATCTTTAATTTTATCTTCAACTTCAGCGTCAACTTCAAATTTTTGAACTTAACCTCTGTTTTGCTTTTAGTGTGAGGGGATTATTTGGGTATGAGTTATACCAAGCGGTATAAGAAAGGGGGGATGCTGCGTTTTTTGAGAGAGGGGAGGAGAGAGCGGAAAATAAAAAGCCCCACCAATAAATGGCAGGGCTTTCGAGTCTCAAGGAGCTTATGCTTAGCGAGTAGACTTACTCGTCAAGGAAAGACTTGAGGATCTCAGAGCGAGAAGGGTGACGTAGCTTACGCAGCGCCTTAGCTTCAATCTGACGAATACGCTCACGGGTCACGTCGAACTGCTTACCAACCTCTTCGAGGGTATGGTCAGTGTTCATGTCGATACCGAAACGCATACGCAACACCTTAGCTTCACGGGCCGTTAGACCTGCTAATACTTCGTGAGTCGCGTTTCTCAGGCTCTCGCCCGTGGCTGAGTCCAAAGGTAGCTCGAGAGTGGTATCCTCGATGAAATCACCTAAGTGCGAATCTTCGTCATCACCGATAGGTGTTTCCATTGAGATAGGCTCTTTGGCAATCTTAAGCACCTTACGGATCTTATCTTCAGGCATCAGCATACGCTCAGCCAGCTCTTCTGGAGTAGGCTCACGGCCCATTTCCTGTAGCATCTGACGAGAAATACGGTTCAGCTTGTTGATTGTCTCAATCATATGCACCGGGATACGGATCGTTCTTGCCTGATCGGCAATAGAGCGAGTGATCGCCTGACGGATCCACCAAGTTGCGTAGGTTGAGAACTTATAACCACGACGATATTCGAACTTATCAACCGCCTTCATCAGGCCAATGTTACCTTCCTGAATAAGATCCAGGAACTGCAGACCACGGTTGGTGTATTTTTTCGCAATAGAGATAACGAGACGTAAGTTAGCTTCTACCATCTCTTTCTTAGCGCGGCGAGCCTTAGCTTCACCGATCGACATACGACGGTTGATATCTTTGATAGACGCAATCGCTAGTCCGGTTTCTTTCTCGATAATATCGAGCTTGAAGCGACAACGACGAACGTCAGGCTCGATCATGCGTAAACCTTCAGCATAAGGTTTCTTAGAGGCGAGTTCGGCGTCAAACCAGGCTATGCTGCTTTCGTCGGCGGTATAGCCCTTAACGAAGTTTTTCTTAGGCATCTTAGCTTGTTCGACACAGAGCTTCATGATCAAACGTTCTTGAACACGGACCTTATCCATGGTGGCACGCATGTTCTTGACTAAGCGGTCGAACTGCTTAGGCATGAGACGGAATTCTTTAAATAATTCACCAATCTCAAACAGGGCAACGGTTGCTTCAGGATGGCCACGACCTTTGTCTGCGATGATCCTCAGCGTATTCTCATGTACTTCTCTTAGCTGAGTGAAGCGTTCTTTAGATTCTTCAGGATCTGGTCCTTTTGGACCTTCCTCTTCTTCATCTTCATCATCCTTTGAGTCACCCTTTGAGTCATCTTTGTCGAGCTCACTTTGTGACAAATCTGAACCAATGTGAGTGGCCGTTGGGGCTATATCATCGGCATTAGGGTCGATAAAACCTGAGATGATATCGGATAGACGAACTTCTTCGGCTTCATAGCGATCGAACTGATCGAGGATCGCGGCAATCGCTGGAGGGTACTCGGCGACCGATGCTTGAACGGTATAAATTCCTTCTTCGATACGTTTAGCGATAACGATCTCGCCTTCACGGGTAAGAAGTTCAACAGTCCCCATTTCACGCATGTACATACGGACAGGATCTGTTGTACGACCAAGCTCGGCCTCTACCGTTGCAAGTGCAGCGGCAGCTTCTTCTGCAGCATCATCATCTGTGCTGTCTTCTGTCATCATGATTTCATCAGCATCCGGCGCCTGTTCATAGACGCGAATACCCATGTCATTAATCATCTGGACAATATCTTCGATCTGGTCTGCATCGACCATATCAGCAGGCAAGTGATCATTCACTTCTGCATAGGTTAAGTAGCCTTGCTCTTTACCTTTAGCTAGCAACAGTTTAAGTTGCGACTGAGGAGTGTGCTCCATAGATATCATCCAAGTTGGGTATCGGTTAAAACGACGGGCAATAATTTATCGCCACGCAAATCGTCCATTATAGCCTTGTGCGCTTCCGTGTGCTAGTCCAAGTGCTTAGTTTTAAGACATAAAGTGTCTTAACTTTGCCCTTGTATGACTGCAATCAGCTTGCTTAGCTGAATCCTTTCTTCTTTAGTATGGTTCTGTTTTAGACTCAATTCCTGATATCGTTGTTCAATATATTGATTATTGAGCCAGATCAGGGTCTTTCTAAACTCTTGCTGCAAGTTTTCATCCGCCACTTGATGGTCCCATTGGGTCAGTTTTTTTAGGGTGCCTAATTGTGGAGCATCCCTGTACTGTTCAAGTAGTTGTGCGCTGTTTTTAACTTGTTTACGAGTAATGTCTAGCAAGTGGATCAGCAAATCTACGCCGGCCATCTTGATGTGTTTCAGTGCCGGCTGCATCGGCAGTCCTTCACCTAACATAGGATGTTGTACTAGCAGTGCGATGGCTAGTCGCAATGGGGTTCCTCGTCCTTTTAACGCTTTATTCTGCAGAGTTTGGCCCTGATGTTTAGAGCTGAAACCCAACTTTCTTTTTAACTCATCGGCACCGTTCATTCCGAGTTTATAGGCTAGATTTTCCAGCAGTAAACTCTGTAGAACGGTGTCTTGTACTTTCTCAATCAAACTAATGGCTTGCTTAGCTAATGTCCCTTTATCGGCGCCATGGCGTTGGGCTAAAGTCTCAAAAAGAAACTCGGGGAGTGCTTTAGCATCATCAATCTGACTTTCGAATGCTTCTTTTCCTACCTGGCGTACCATGGTATCTGGATCTTCACCTTGAGGCAGGAACATAAATCTAACTTGGTTACCGGGTTTGAGCAGCGGCAATGCGGTTTCTAATGCACGCCATGCGGCTTCTACCCCGGCTCTGTCACCGTCATAACAACAGATGACCTCCTTGGCACTACGCAACAGGAGTTGAAACTGTTCTGCCGTGGTTGCTGTACCGAGAGAGGCGACTGCATAGTCGACATCAAACTGTGCCAGTGCGACCACGTCCATATAGCCTTCGACTATGAGTACTCGCTGTGGATCTCTGTGACGCTGTTTAAGCTCATAGAGTCCGTACAGCTCATTGCCCTTATGAAATATGGGCGTTTCCGGAGAATTCAAGTATTTGGGAGTACCATCACCTAAAACTCTTCCGCCGAAGCCGATAACCCGGCCTCGTCTGTCACGAATAGGGAACATTAACCGGTCGCGAAATCGGTCGTAACGTCTACCATTATCGTTTTCTATCACCATTCCCGCGGTAAGTAGTTTATCTTGGGAATCCTGATTCTGGCGGTAGCGACTGAGTAAACCATCCCAGCCCTCTGGTGCAAATCCGATATTAAAATGTTCTATCACTTTCTCGGATAGGCCTCGATGATCCAGATAATCGAGAACTTTTTGTTTGTCTGTATGTTGTCTAAGTTGGCTCTGAAAGTGTCGGCTAGCTTCTTCCATCAATTGATACAGGTCGCGGCTCAATCCTTCATCGCGTCTCTTACCTGTACCTTGCTCTCTGGGCACTTCGAGACCCAGTTGGCCAGCGAGCTCTTCTATCGCGTCGATAAAATCGAGACGGTCGTATTCCATGACGAAGTCGATGACATTGCCATGGGCACCACAGCCGAAGCAATGGTAGAACTGTTTATCTCTACTGACGGTAAAAGAAGGTGATTTTTCACTATGAAACGGACAACAGGCAGAGTGGTTTTTACCCGCCTTTTTAAGGGGCACCTTAACGTCGATTAAGTCGACAATATCGATGCGAGCTACTAGCTCATTGATAAAATCACGAGGTATCGCCATTGGTTTGGTAAATGCCGCCTTTCGCTATTAGCGCGAAATGAAAAACTGAAACTGTACAAACAAACAAGCCGCGCAAGAGCACGGCTTATTTACGCATTATTCTTAAGTTACTTAAGTTTAGCTCTGATCATAGCGCCTATTGCCGCCATGTCAGCTCTGCCTAAGACTTTAGGTTTTAATGCGCCCATTACTTTGCCCATATCCGCCATGGAGGATGCGCCCATCTCTTCGATGCTTGCATCAACTAGCACGGCAACTTCCTCTTCAGTAAGAGGCTGAGGCAGGAAGACTTCAAGAATCTTGATCTCTTCCGCTTCAATTGCTGCTAGTTCGTCACGTCCGGCTGCACTATATTGTGTAATCGAATCGCGACGCTGTTTAACCATTTTGGTTAAGACAGCTATAGCTTGGTCGTCAGTTAGAGTTTCGCGGGTGTCCACTTCAATCTGTTTGACGGCGGCTAGTGCCATACGGATAGTCCCCAGGCGTACCTTAGCTTTGGCACGCATGGCGTCTTTCATTTGGCTTTTTAGCTGATCAACTAGGCTCATAATAGATTAGTATAAACGTACGCGACGAGCGTTTTCGCGAGAAAGCTTCTTAGCAAGACGCTTAACTGCAGCGGCTTTAGCACGCTTACGTGCAGTCGTTGGCTTCTCGTAGAATTCACGAGCGCGAACATCAGCTAAGATACCGGCTTTTTCACAAGAGCGCTTAAAACGACGTAGAGCTACGTCAAACGGTTCATTTTCGCGTACTTTAATTATTGGCATACGCCATCACCCCTTAGGTGTAGTTTGTAGAGAGTCAATTTCTCGACTCAAGTTAATTTAAAAATGGTGCGGAATTCTATACCGAATTAAGCGTGTTTGTAAAGCATATTCCGCGATCATATTCTAGATCTTTTCACCATTGCGATCCTATTTTAGATCTTGGCTAAGTCATGTTCGGGATATTCCGCGTGTACCCGCTGATGATCACTGTAATTGATACAATTATCAGGAGGATGAAAATCAGCAACAAGTCTATTGGTATAATTAAAGCACAGCAGGTAGAATTAGCAGCCTTTTATGACACTTTGACGGGATACGATGCGGGTTTTAGGTATTGAAACATCTTGCGATGAAACAGGAATAGCCGTTTATGACGACGAGCTAGGCTTGTTATCTCACACATTATATAGCCAAGTAAAGCTACATGCCGATTACGGTGGGGTTGTACCCGAACTGGCATCTCGCGATCATGTGAGAAAGGTTGTGCCCTTGATTAAGAAGGCACTTGCCGATGCTAACTGCACTATGGATGAGATTGATGGGGTTGCTTATACCACGGGCCCAGGTCTGGTCGGCGCCTTATTAGTGGGTGCCTGTGTGGGTCGCTCGTTAGCCTATTCGTGGGGTAAGCCTGCCGTTGGCGTGCATCATATGGAAGGTCATCTCTTAGCCCCTATGCTAGAGGATAATGTGCCTGAGTTTCCTTTTCTTGCGCTGTTAGTATCCGGCGGACACTCTATGATGGTGGCCGTTGAAGGTATTGGACAATATGAAGTGCTCGGCGAGTCTGTTGACGATGCCGCGGGTGAAGCATTCGATAAAACCGCGAAACTCATGGGGCTAGATTACCCTGGTGGGCCAAGGTTAGCTAAGCTGGCTGAGAAAGGTGAGACTGGCCATTACCGTTTTCCTCGTCCTATGACGGATAAGCCAGGATTAAATTTCAGTTTTTCTGGTTTGAAGACCTTTGCTGCAAATACGATTGCCAAAGAGCCCGATGATGAGCAAACCCGTGCCAATATCGCCCTGGCATTCGAAGAAGCTGTGGTCGATACTCTCTCTATTAAGTGTCGTCGTGCACTAAAACAAACCGGTTATACTCGCTTAGTCATTGCTGGAGGAGTGAGTGCAAACTCTCGCCTGCGCACCACGCTAGCCGAGATGATGCAAAATTTAGGCGGAGAAGTTTTCTATCCCAGAGGCGAGTTCTGTACCGATAATGGTGCCATGATTGCCTATGCCGGTTTACAGAGACTGAAGGCGGGTCAGACCGAGGATTTAGGCGTCAAAGGTATGCCACGCTGGTCGCTAGACTCGCTGCCTCCGCTATAGGAGAGGGGTGAGCGATGAGCTGTAAGCTGTAAGCGATAAGTTCTAAGCTACGAGTCATAAGTTGTAAGTGTGAAGTGGCAAGTAATAAAAACACCTGGTTTGCAGATGCAAACAGGTGTTTTTTTATGTTTGGAGGTTTAGCTTAGGCTTGCTAGAACTTAGATTTTATCTTTCTTCTTGCGTGACACCTTAGATTCTTCACCCTTTAACAGCCTGCTAATATTGTCTTTGTGTCTGATGACTATTAATGCCGAGAGCATGGAAACCGGGATGATAAATCTGTCATCCAGATACCAGGTATAGGCGGGGGCAAGCAAGGCGGTGATAATCGCGGCGAGTGAGGAGTAGCGGCTGATTAATACCATGACGATCCATGTGCCTATCAGAGAAAGTGCTAAGTCATGACCAATGGGGGCCATAGCGCCGAATGCGGTCGCGACTCCTTTGCCGCCTTTAAATTTAAAGAAGATAGGGAAGATATGGCCAACGCAGGCGGCGATAGCAATCAGGCCTAAAGAGACCGGGTCGACCCCTATGCGGAAGGCGAGATAGGCGGGAAGGGCGCCTTTTAGCATGTCAAAGAATAGCACCATGGCAGCTGAGCTGGCTCCGCCTATGCGCAGGACATTGGTCGCCCCGGGATTGCCTGAGCCTTCTGTTCTTGGATCGGGAAGTCCACGCATTTGGCAAACGAGCACGGCGCTGGAAATTGAGCCAGCCAGATAGGCGGTCAATATCATTACCAGAGTGAGTACTGTTAGGGTCAAATTGGTTTCCTTATCCGTCTTAAGGTATCATCGCGCCACAATATTTTTCAGTGCTAAGCCATAATCACAACTTTCTATTTTATCTGCTTTGCCTGAGAGGTAAAATCCTTCTACAGGGCCTTATCCTACTTGGGATTTGTACCGTTAGAAAGAGGCATTTAGCAAATTAATAGATAAGATTGGCATTATATCTTTTTTATCCGTTAACGCTTATCAGACCTCTTGGGCCGAAGGGCGCAAATGAGCCCTCATCGATGAGGAACGAGTCTGGTTTTGGAGAGATCATGGACAGAGTATTAATAAGACAGTTAAAAATAGAAACTGTTATCGGCATCTATGAGTGGGAGAAGAAGATCCATCAGAACTTGTTGATCGATCTGGATATGGCTTGGGATAACAAGCCTGCTGCGGATAGCGATGATTATCAGTATGCCTTGTGTTATGAGACGGTATCGAATCGATTAACGGCCTTGATAACCGAAAAGCCAATTGAACTCATCGAAACCGTAGCCGAGATGATCGCTACCTGTTTAATGGATGAATTTGATGTGCCTTGGGTAAAGGTGACTGTGATGAAACCTGGAGCCGTGCCGAGTGTTGCAGCCGTCGGTGTCGAGATTGAGCGGGGTTATTGTTAGATGTCATTTCGTGTTTATATCAGCTTAGGCAGTAATATTGAGCCTGAGCGCTACCTTAAGTCTGGATTAAGTGACCTAAGCTATCACTTTGGCAAACTCTTGCTTTCCTCTGTGTATGAAAGTGAAGCGGTTGGCTTTAAAGGCAGCAACTTTTTAAATATGGTCGTTGGCGTCGATACCGATTTGAGCATAGGTGAACTAGTATCTTTGTTTAAGAAGATCGAGCAAGACAATGGCCGTCTGGTGGGGGCTAAAAAGTTTGCTCCCAGAACATTGGATCTGGATCTTCTGCTCTATGGCGACAAGGTAACGCTCGATCCTGTTGAGTTGCCAAGGGCTGAAATCTTAACCAATGCCTTCGTTCTCTGGCCTATGGCTGAGCTTGCCCCCGATTTAACCCATCCTTCGGTGAATACTAGTTATCAAACCTTGTGGGATGAATACGATAAAACTCAGCAAAGACTTTGGCCTATTCCATTTGCCTGGACTCCGGCTCTGGCGGATGAAGCCTCAACTCTTTACTCACTCTAAGTACAAATCTTGGCTCTTACCTAAGTACACATTTAACGACTAGGTGTAGATTCATTAATCAGGAAATATGCATGGACACATTTCAGGTCATAGTATTAGCCTTAATTCAGGGCTTGACCGAATTTTTACCCATCTCAAGCTCGGCGCATCTTATCTTGCCGGCGCAACTCCTTGGCTGGGAAGATCAGGGCCTGTCCTTCGATGTCGCCGTCAATACCGGCTCTTTGTGCGCCGTTATCATCTATTTTAGGCGAGAGCTGTGGTCGATGTTTATTGCCTGGGGCGGCAGTATGTTCAAGGGCAAGCACAATGATGAGAGTAAGCTGGCCTGGTGGATCATACTGGCGACGATACCTGCGGTCATAGTCGGCTTCGCCGCTAAAGATTTTATTTCTACTCATCTACGAAATATCGAGGTGGTGGCGACGACCACTATCGTGTTTGGACTCTTGCTGTGGTGGGCCGATAGACTGACCAACAAGGGGCTAACTGAGTTTCAAGTGGGTTGGAAGAAGGCGTTGATCATAGGTGTGGCTCAGGCCATGGCGCTAATCCCGGGTACATCCCGCTCAGGTGCGACCATTACGGCGGCCTTGATGTTGGGCCTTGGACGTGAGGCCGCGGCGCGCTTTTCATTCCTGATGTCAGTACCTATCAGTTTAGGGGCTGCTATCTTGGTGACTAAAGATCTATTATCCAGTGGTGAGGCGATAGATTTTCAGGCGTTAACTCTGGGTATCATCGTTTCTTTTCTCGCCGCTTACGCCTGTATTCATGTATTTTTAAAACTGGTCAGCCGAATTGGAATGACCCCCTTTGTCGTTTATCGTCTGGCACTGGGCGCACTCTTGTGTGTGTTTATATTCGCTTAATTATTTTCAGGTGTGACTTGCTGAACGAATAGAAAGTCACAGCTTCATTGTTTAAAGAGACATTATGAAAAGTATTTATCTATGCCCTGTGTGTAACCAGCCGCTGCTGATCCATCTGGAATCTCAGGGGTTACACTGTAGCAATAAGCATCACTTCGATAAGAGTGATAAAGGTTACTGGGTATTTAGCCTGCCTAAAAAGCCTAAATTAGACTCAAGGCAGGTGATGCGCGGTAAGCGTTTCTTCCTCGAGTCCGGTGTCTTCTCTCCCCTGGTCGACACATTAGCCGAGATGCTCAATCCTGAGCTAGCGCATATGGCATCAGAGGGAGATATTGCGCATCTGGAGTATGATTGTGGCGAAGGTTACTATCTCAGGGCGATAAAGACTGCCCTTAGTGAACCGCTGCAGCAAGCCGGATTAAATCTCGTGCAGCATGGCATCAATGAAGCCGAGAATGCATTATTCTCGGCGGCTAAGATCGACTCTGAAGCGAGCTCTGACTCCGATAATGCTACCGGCTCAGATTCTGCCAGTGACTCAAGTAATGACTCAGGTAATGATTCAAGTAATGACTCTGGTAATGAAAGTGAGCCAGCAGAAAAAAGTACCTTGATTGTCAGTAGCCTAAGAGCGCTTCCTTTCGCTGATGCCAGCTTCGACCTGATCACTCTTATAGATAAGCAACTCAAGGGGAAAGAGCCGTTACGGGTCCTCAAACAAGCTGGTTATCTATTGCAGGTCTCTCCCGCCCCACGGCACCTGTGGCAGTTGAAAGGGTATATCTATCCCGATATGAAAGAGAAGGCTGTGCAATCGGGTCAAGTAAGTGGGCTCGAATTATTAGAGACTCAGAGAGTGACATTTAAGCTAGATGCTGACGGTGAGCAAGCCCTGACGCTGCTGGAAATGACGCCGTATGCGTGGCGGGCCAATGATAAAGTGCGTAAGAAGATCGCCTCGGGTAACTTCGAAGGATTAGAGATCGACTTTATTGTTACCCTGTCGAAGAAAATATAACCTTAGCGCCGCAAATTAACCTCGGCTGAACACTTTCGTTTTATCCCTCGATAGGGCTAGGATTTAGTGGCAGTAGGGGTTAATATTTAAGCTGGATATGAGTATTTGAGTTATCTGCTGGTCCTTATATTGATGGGTGTTAGCAGTCGTCACATTCGATTTGATAGTAGAGAATAAAAAGGAAATAGAGATACCTATGATGAGAATATTGCTGTTGTTCATCTTAAGTGTAATTCCAGGCATTAGTATGGCCAATGTTTATGATTTGCCGGAAAAGGGCAGTCGTCTTATCGGTGAACTTCAGGAGCATGTGGTACAGAAGGGGGATTATTTTCAGACGATTTCCAAACAATACAACGTCGGTATTCTGGAGCTGATGGAGTCAAATCCAGGCGTGGACCCATTTTTACCCACCCCAGGTTCTACACTCATCATACCGACTCAGATGTTGCTTCCGGATGTGCCAAGAAAAGGGATAGTGCTCAACCTACCGGAATTGAGACTCTACTATTTTCCTAAAAATGGTAAACAAGTCCATGTCTTTCCCGTCGGGATAGGTCGTATAGGCCGTGAAACCCCTGAGATGGTCACCAAGATTAAGGCCAGAATTCCTAATCCTAGTTGGACGCCTCCGGCCAGTATCCGTAAGGAGCATCTAGAGCGTGGCGAGGTTCTACCAGCCATAGTACAAGCAGGACCGGATAACCCATTGGGGAATTATGCCATGCAGCTGTCTTATGGTGATGGCAGTTACCTGATCCACGGTACTAACAAAGATTTTGGTATCGGCATGCGCGTCAGCTCAGGTTGCGTGCGTCTTAATCCAGATGATATCGAGTGGCTATTTAATCAGACCAAGTATGGCGATCCTGTCCGGGTGATCAACCAGACAGTCAAGATCTCTACCGAGCCCGATGGTCGTCATATCATAGAAGTACATTCTGCCCTGTCTAAATCTGAGCTAGAGATGCAGCAAGTGAAAGTCGTGACCATGAGCGCTAACATCGTCAAGTTCATCAGCCAGGACGATATAGACAGTTTCAAGGCTAACGATGCGCTACTGACTCAGAATGGTCTACCTGTGAATATAACGCTTTAGAGAAGGCACTAGGTTAGCGCTAGGAGTTGCTAGTGACTAGGAAGGCCAATTAGCTAGAGCATAATAAGCAGAACATGAGCAGAACAGTGTGAAGAGGCGTCCCTAGTGGGCGCTTTTTTGTGGGCTGAAATTGTAGAAGCTAAGAATTTTGAGAAATGAAAGTGTTAAGTCTTAAGCGATGAGTTCTAAGTGGTAAGTGGTAAGTTCTAAGTGATAAGTTCTAAGTTTTAAGTTAAGAGTTTCGTCTTACTGATTTTTAGTTTTACTGGTACTTACAGCTTACAGCTTACAGCTTACAGCTACTTGAACTTGTTTGGGGGAGAACATATCGGCAACACATATGTGTTGCCGATACAGACAAATTACTTCTTGTAAGAAGAAGCAACGTTGTCTATGCGATCGTTAGCACGCTTAGCTTCAGCTTGTGCATCCATAGCAGCCGCTTTTGCATCTTTAACGTCTGCAGAAAGAGCACCTTGCTCAGACTTCAGAGAGCTAACTTCAGAAGACAGTTGATCAACCTTGTTACCTAGGTTAGAAATGCTTTCTTCTAGAGCAGTAGTGTTTGCACAGCCACCTAGTAGGGCAGTCATTGCTACACCAGCAATCATCAGTACTTTTTTGTTCATTGGGAAATCCCTTTAAATAGGTTGGATAGATATGGAACAGCCGTAACATACAACTGCAACCAATAGATTATGTCATAGCTGATGTATATTGCTACGATTTTTCACCCTAAGGTCTGAATACCTTAACTAATTTACTGTTAAATGCAAGTTGGTCGCCTATATAATGAGCAGTTTGTGTCAGTTTTTAACAACATAGAGACAAAACCGTCTTCACTAAAGGCTATTGTGCAGCATTTTTATGAAAGTTATTTTTCACTTCCGAGACAATTTCGATACGCTTTATGTGTAATTGCTGTTTTATCTCAGCCCCTTTAAAACCGGCGTCAATAATAGGTTTTACCGCAACAGCATTCGCAGCTTCGAAGGTGTGCTTAAAGTAACTGGCTTGGGGGTAAGCTTCATCTTCTAATCCGAGTCTCCCCTTAGCGTCGGCTTCACAGGCTAAGGTTATCTGTTCGAGACGTTGAGGTTTACGCCACAGGTCGGCCCTATCGAAGAGCTTAATCAGAGTCTCGGGGCGTAACTGGTCAATATTGTGAATATTTTGGTGAAGTTCGCTGACTAGCAATGCTAAATCCCGGTAGTCGTTGGGGGCCTTTATTCGCGCGCATAGGGCCTTGATTGGCACTAAACCTTTCAGTCCGTGACCATGGTGCTTAGGTAAGTGTTCCTTGGGGCTCAGGGCTTTACCTAAATCATGCACCAGGGCGGCAAATCGCACCGAATTATCTTTGGTGAGCTTAGCGGCTTGCTCGAGCACCATTAGGGTATGTATGCCTGTATCTATCTCAGGGTGCCACTTTGCAGGTTGAGGCACACCGAATAGGGCGTGTATCTCGGGAAAGAGAACCTTAAGCGCGCCACATTGCTCGAGTACGTCGATAAATATGTGTGGATTGTCGGTGCTCAGGGCTTTATCTAGTTCTTGAAATACTCTTTCTGCAGTGAGGGCTTCTAATTCACCGCTTTGACTTATGTTAGCCATCATAGTGAGGGTTTCATCGGCAATGGTGAAACCTTGGGCATGGAACCTAGCGGCGAACCTGGCGACTCTGAGTACGCGTAAAGGATCTTCTATGAAGGCATCGGAGACATGTCTCAGCACCTTGTTGTTTAGGTCGTCTACACCGCCATAGGGATCATAGAGTTTACCATCATCATCTTGGGCTATGGCATTGACGGTGAGATCTCGACGGAGCAAATCTTGCTCTAGGGTCACATCCGGACTGGCGTGACAGGTGAAGCCGCCGTAGCCTGAGCCCGTTTTTCTCTCAGTTCTGGCTAAGGCGTATTCTTGCTGAGTCTCTGGGTGTAAAAACACCGGAAAATCCTTGCCTACACGATGAAAGCCCTTGGCTAACATCTGCTCTTGTGTTGCACCTACTACCAGATAATCCCTATCTTTGATCGGTAGCTTGAGTAAGCTATCGCGGACAGCGCCGCCAACGAGGTAAATTTTCACAATTTAAATCACAGTTTTCATGTATGGACCAGATGGGACAGATCTTAACATGTATTCGCCTATTTGATTCAGTGTCACTCTGACGCTTATTTTATGGTCTTTTATCGCTTTTTGTTCAGCATTTTTTGACAAGGCGAACGGTTAGCTTTAGTTTGAACTGTTTATTGTATTTTATAACCGGTAAGTACAGGTAAGGATTGATTTCAGTATGTACAAGGCGTTTTTTGGCTTAAGCGATAACCCTTTCTCTATCGCACCTAATCCCCATTATCTATTCCTTAGTGACAGGCACCGTGAGGCTTTGGCCCATTTGACCTATGGGTTGGGTGAAACCGGTGGCTTTGTCTTATTAACCGGTGAAGTCGGCACAGGTAAGACGACAGTATCACGTTGTTTGCTTAATCAACTCCCTGAAAATACCGATACCGCATTTATTCTTAACCCATCACTGACAGAGCAGGAGTTATTGGCCACCCTCTGTGATGAGCTTAGTATTGTGTATGACAAAGACCCTAGCCTGAAGCAGCTAACGGATCTTCTGAGTCAGTTCCTGTTGGGTAATCATGAGAAAGGCAGAAATACTGTGCTGATCATAGATGAAGCCCAGCATCTCAGGGCCGAAGTACTAGAGCAGTTACGTCTTTTGACCAATCTGGAAACAGACACCAAGAAACTCTTGCAGGTTATCTTGATCGGTCAACCTGAGTTACAACAGTTACTGAGAAGGCAAGAGCTTCGCCAGCTAGCTCAAAGAATTACCGCTCGCTATCATCTACTTCCGCTTACGCTCGAAGAGGTGGGCCTTTATGTGCAGCATAGACTTAAGGTGGCAGGGCGTCATGAGCCCTTGTTTAATCCAAGGTCGATCAAGGCGCTACATAAATACACTGGTGGCATCCCAAGATTGATTAACTTGCTTTGTGAGCGTGCATTAATGGCGAGCTATGCTCAGTCTAAGGTGCCTATCGATCAGAAAATGGTGAGCTCGGCTGCAACTGAAGTGTTCGGGGAGGATATCAAACAGCGAAGTTATCTTTTGCCTATAGCTGTCGGATCTGTACTGACGCTTAGTTGTGTTTTAGGGGTTATGTTATGGGGGAACCTTTTACCTAGTAACTCACCAGCAAGTTCAACTGTAAATTCAGTAGAAACTTCAGCGGGCAGCAGTCTAGCTCCGGAATCTTTGGTGCTGGAAAATAAGGACCAGGTTTCCAGTTCCAATCAAAGGGTACTCAATGGCGCTATTGCACAAAGTAGAGACATAGATACTGCCTATGCCAGCATCTTAGGCCTGTGGGATCGAGTGCCCTATATCGGCCTATCTGCCTGCCAATCGGCTGAGCAGCAGGGCCTCTCCTGTTTTCAGCAGCAGGGGAATTGGAACTCGTTAACTCGCCTTAACTTCCCCGCAGTCGTTTATCTTATCGATAGTCAACAACAGGCTTTCTACGGCACTGTGGTTTCACGTCATGGCGAGCAGCTGTTACTGCAACTCAATGAACAGCAACTTTGGGTCGACAGAGACTGGTTTACGCGTCACTTTAGCGGTACGTTCGAGATCTTGTGGCAAGCACCCATTAGCCAGCCAAGAGAGATAGGGCAAGGCTCTAACTCGGAGCAAATTCAATGGCTTGAAAATAGTTTAGCCAAAATTGATAATACGGCTCCAAGATTAGTCGATGGTTTCGATGCGAAATTAGAAGATAAGTTGATGCGTTTCCAACGTGAGCATGGCCTTAGAGCCGATGCCATTGCCGGGAGTCAGACATTAGTGCAGCTTAACCTCTATCTTAGCGCCGAAGGACCCAGGTTAGTCGAAGCGAGAAGGAGCTACTGATGTCCATTCTACTCGATGCGGTGACACGCGCTAAAAACCAAGAGCTGGATGCTCGTATAGATCCCGTATTAACGCCCAGGGCTCAGTATGATAATTTCTCTGGTAACAGCCAGAGATATTTAACTGTCCTCTTTGGGGTATTCATTCTTATACTCCTGGCCATCATAGCTTGGTTAGGCAAGGGCTATCTTGTCGGTGATTCCAGTCAAGTATCTGCGCCTAAATTAGCACAGCCACTTCAGCAAGAGCCTAAAGAAATGCCTGCCACATCTTCTCAACTTGGTTCATTAGAAAATGAGCGGAGTATTAGACTCGCGGGAAAGGTGGCCTTGCCTGTAGCGACCGAGCGCCCCAGAGCCGAGCGTTATCTTGATAATAGGCATAAGCAAACGCAATATGCAGAGCCTAGTGGATATGTTGATAATAGGCTTAAGCAAACGCAATATGTAGAGCCGAGTGGATATGTTGATAATAGGCCGCAGCCAACGCAATATACTGAGCCGGCCACTACTTCAACTACTCGTTCAACTCATCGTTCAGTCGGTGAGCCGATCATACTGGGGGCTAATGCCAATCAGAAGGGCCAAGATATGCTTGCGGCTCTGAAATTCGAAGTCAACCAAGCCGCATCTGAGGTCGGATTGGAAACGGGTTCTGCGACACCAAAAAACTATCAAGATGAAAATAATTTATTGGCCGCCTTTGAGGCTGCGTTAACAGCGGTTGAGGTAAGAAATTCACTCGCAGCTCCCATGACTACGCGTGAACTCGATCCTATACCAGCCACAAAAGCAGATACCCTGCCCAAGTATGGTCAGTTACCTGCCGGACTCCAGTTACAGGTGCCGGAATTTAATATCAACGCCCATGTGTATTCCACCAATCCTGATAATTGTTGGCTCAATGTCGATGGGGTTGAGTTGCAGCAAGGCGATAAGATAGGGGGTAAGTTAGAAATAGTTGAAATTAGATCCAGTGATGTGGTGTTATCGATACAAGGCACCAAGTTTAAGGTACCTGCGATATAGAATCTAGGAATCTAGGGGCTAGTAATCAGGCTGATAAAATTCAGATAATTCAGACAAAAAAGAGGGCGCCAATCGGCGCCCTCTTTTTATTTTGTCAGCTAAGCGAGGTTAGCCGAAAAATTTATATGATAGGAATAGAGTTAACGCGTAACCCACGCTATAGCACAATAGCAGTGCCGGTACGTACCTGAGGTAGCTGACGAAGGTGAGTTCTTTAACCTTACTCATGGCTATGATACCTGCCGCCGAGCCTATGACGAGCAGTGAACCTCCCACACCTACCGAGTATGTTAATCCTAGCCACTCAGGGGTGCTGAGTACTGGTTCGGCTTTTAACAGCGCGGCGGTTAGCGGCACGTTATCGACTAATGCAGATCCTATCCCGGTGACAAAATTCGAGATGTTTGGATCAAATTGAGCGTAGACCTGAGTGAGTAGATCTAAGGTACCAATCTCCTTAAGCATGCCAACTAACAGCAAGATACCTAGGAAAAATAGCAAGGTATCATATTCAACTTGCCTGATATATTCGAGGATCTGTAGCTCCTCTTTATTGGTGCGCGAGGTGTGACCGACCAGGAACATGATAGATAAACCGGTTAAGAAGGTCAGCACTGGCGGGATGCCAAACAGGACATTCAGTGCCATGGTCGCCACTATGGTGGAGAAAAATATCACGGCAATAATCACATCGACTCTTTGATAATTCCGGGTGATGGGTGTGGTGCTGACATGGCCTTCAGCCTTGAGGGAAAACAGAATCGCTAACAGCATCACACTGACAGTTGCTGGTATAAAGAGCACCATGAGTTCGGACATCTGTACGTGGCCCCCGAGAAAGATCATCAAGGTAGTGACATCACCAGTGATCAAGGATACCCCCCCCGAGTTGACGGCGAAGATGATTAACACCGCCATGCGTCGGCGCATCTGACTATCGAGCTTAAAGGTCGTTAACAAGCCTAGTGAGACCAGAGTCGCGGTGACATTGTCACAGATAGCGGACAGTACCAGAGAGAAGAAAGCGACTTGTATCATGAGTAAACGAACGGATACTCGTTGGGGGAAAATCTTCTGTACCAGTATCTGGATCATGCCTTTCGCGTTGAGATAAGCCACGAATGTCATGGTGGACATGAGGAACAGCCAGAGGCTTGCTATCTCGAGTAGGTTTTCGTTGAGTTCTGCTTCGACGAGTTTCTCATGGCTAGGATCTCCGGCCGAGATAAACAGTACGATCCATGAGATACACCCGAAAAATAGGGTTGTCTTGGTTTTATTGAGGTGAGTGACCTCTTCGAAAATGATACTTAATAGGGCTAAAACAGCGAGGGATATCAGGAATATGTTGAGCATACATCAGTTCCTACAGAAGATTTATTATTGCCTGGTGTGGGCAAGCAATATCCAGAATTAAGGTTTAATTAAGCTTCGTGTGTTGATCGGGCGGATTAGGCCACACAGATGTTAATAACACAAGTGTTAACTGGGTCTGTTTTCCGGTGTTTTTGTGCAGCAGATCATCTGGTTTGCTGGATTAAAGCCTGACCGGGGCTAGTTAAGCCGAAATTTCACCCTGGTTTTTAATTTATTAAATCCTGTTCATTTGATACGAACATTTGAGAAAGGTGAGTAAGTTGAGAAATGTGTGAAATAAATTTTTATCATTAGATCGTATTTGTAACCAAGAAAAAGCCTTGGGTGCAATGACTTATAGTTATGGATTTAATATCCAATGGAGTTAACTGAAAAATCAGTACGCTCGTCATTTTTGTGACAGAGTCAAACAATTGACTGTTTAATAAGTAAGCAGTATATTGTGCTCGTTATAGCGACTAGGTCTAGCATTTTAGGCTCTAATTCCTGAATGCAGATAAAGTTTAGATCTGAAGTGTTTTGTTGGGGTGCGTATGAAGTTTATATTTCGAGCCGTGTTGTTGTTAGGCTCCTTAGTTTGGTTGGTGATTTGTGCTAAACAGCTCGTTAGTTTAGGCATTGTGAACAACCCTTCTATTGCCATGGATAATAGCCAACTGCTTATTCAAGGCGTTATCGCCCTGCTTATCCTGCGCTCGACTTGGGGTTCAAAGAGAAACCGAGATGGTTTCTAGCCTGATTTATTCGATATTCACTAATCCCCTAGTATTCCCTTAGTCCCCCCTTAGCTATTATCGACAATGCCAGACCCAATAAAAAAGGACGCTCGAAGCGTCCTTTTCTGTACTAGCTTAGTTAACTAAATTACTTACTTATTTATTTAGCCATCTTAGCGAAGACACGATCGGCAGCTGCTAGTGTCGCTTCGATCTCTTTCTCGCTATGAGCCATCGACAGGAAGCCTGCTTCATAAGCACTTGGTGCTAAGTAAACACCTTCATCTAACATGCCGTGATAGAAGATAGGGAACTTGTCTGCATCACATTTAGTGACTTGAGCGAATGTTGTGACCTTCTCTTCTTCGGTGAAGAATAAACCGAACATACCACCGACATAGTTGATGGACATAGGGATGCCGTGCTTGTTCGCCGCAGCCTTAAAGCCCTCTGCGATGCGCTTAGTTTTAGCGGCAAGCTCTTCGTAGACACCGTCTTCACAGAGTGCGTCTAATTGAGCAAGACCTGCCGACATGGCAATGGGGTTACCCGATAGTGTGCCCGCCTGATATACCGGACCCGTAGGTGCGATAAACTGCATCACGTCTTTACGACCGCCGAATGCGCCAACAGGCATGCCGCCACCGATCACTTTACCAAGAGTCGTTAGGTCAGGTGTAATGCCGTAGTGGCCTTGAGCGCCGCCCTTAGATACACGGAAACCTGTCATTACCTCATCGATAACAAGCAAGGCGTCGTACTGATCACAGATAGTACGCAGGCCTTCTAAGAAGCCCTCTACTGGCGGGATACAGTTCATGTTGCCGGCAACAGGCTCGAGTATGATACAAGCGATCTCTTCTGGATATTGCTCGAACAGTTCCTTGACTGAATCAAGCTCATTATAGCTAGCTGTCAGTGTGTGCTTAGCGAAATCTTCTGGGACCCCTGGTGAGCTTGGCTGACCCAGAGTCAGAGCACCCGATCCGGCTTTAACCAGCAAGCAGTCGGCGTGGCCGTGGTAACAACCTTCAAATTTCAAGATTTTGTCACGGTTAGTAAAGCCTCGTGCCAAACGAATCGCACTCATGGTGGCTTCGGTACCGGAACTCACCATACGAACTTGTTCCATGGAAGGCACCATCTCAATGACCTTCTCCGCCATTTTGACTTCAAGCTCAGTCGGGGCACCGAAAGATAGGCCATTTTCAACCGCGTCTAAAACGGCTTGACGGATCTTAGGGTGGTTATGACCTAAGATCATCGGGCCCCAAGAGCCGACATAATCGATATATGCCTTACCGTCGGCATCATAGATATAGGCGCCATCGGCTTTCTCGATGAAGAGTGGCGAGCCACCTACGCCATTGAAAGCGCGTACTGGCGAGTTAACGCCACCGGGAATAGTTTTTTTAGCCTGTTCAAATAGCGTTTCGGAGCGGGTCATTATCAATCCTTAAAGTCAGTCGCCAGATTAAAATTCGGCTTTTCGTGAATATCAATTTACTGGACACTCATATTTCTCAGCTGTGAATCAACGCCGAGTGTCAGATAGAGTATATCAGCCCGGTCTAAATTGCCTTCAAGTCGATCGGTTATTGTGATCTTATGCCCGACATTTTCAATGTCACTGATCACATAGTCTGGCATAAGTACGTTTCTGTCTTAATGCGTAAAAAGTCATGTGGGAAGCAACATCGAATGTCTGTTGGGCTGGTTTACCGAGAGAATGTGAGATCCTTGAAACTGAGTTATCAGCCTTTGTTTCCAGTTCCTGAGGGGCGGTTCGATAAGTGTAGACCGAGTCGAAGGCCCTAAAGTCATCTAGGGAGGCTGGGGTGGCACTATACCAGAAACCCCATGGCAGTTAAATATCGGCTAGATAGTTTGCTGGTAAGTTTGAGGAGTCATCTAAGGATTATTAGGATCGCCGTGTTTAAACTTCATAAGCTGTTTAAACTTCATAAGCTGTTTAAACGGGTAAGCGGAATTTTTCCTTTCAGACGAATGAATAACTCTCTGGTTGAAAGCTTTTCCTGATGCTTCTCTTGTTGGCTTGCGTGAGTAGTCGCGGCTAGATGCTGATTATACTGATTGATATTATACTTGCCCTGAACTTATCTCTTTTTGTAGCACGGCCCAGCTTATCACGCCGATGATATTGTCTTCGCTATCCTGGTAGATATAGACCTCACCGCGGCGTTCACGGGAAAGTATTTGGTAGACTTCATTGAGGGTGGCTGTATCCGGGAGCCCCTGCATAGGCTGGCGGGTCAATGTGCTGACGTCATCAGTAGCTTGCAGTTCGAGTTGTAACATCTGAATATCACCTAAGTTATTTCTCACAAGCACAGAGCGTCCCTCTGCTCGTTTTAATACTTCTAGCAATAACTCCTCGTTATCTTTGACGATAACTAAGCGTCTATCCATCAAGGCGCGAACGCCGGTTTTCATCAGCCCTTGCCTGACTGGTGATACCTTGTAATCGAGGCCCATGATCTCAAGTTGCTTATGAAGCAGGGATTTAGTATTAAATCCTTGGTGAGCGACCAGGAATGCCGGGATACTGACAAACATGGCTGGCAAGATCATCGAGGCATTATTGGTTAATTCGAGCAGTGCAATGAGTGCCGCCAGAGGAGCGCCGAGGCAGACCCCCATCATGGCTGTCATGCCTATTATGGTATAGAGGCCGATATAGGGCGCTATGGCAGGGAAAGCCGCGGCACTTATTATCGCCAGTATGGCGCCGAGCAAAGCACCTATACCAAATAGCGGGCCGATGATCCCACCAGGAATACCTAGGCCCAGAGCGGCTATGGTGGCAATGATTTTACCGATGAGCAGGGCAATGAGAAAGAGTAAACCTGGGTGTTCACTGATTGCCTGTTCGATGGCAAGATCGCCACTGCCTAAGGCTT
Source organism: Shewanella benthica (assembly GCA_023284085.1). Lineage (GTDB taxonomy): Bacteria > Pseudomonadota > Gammaproteobacteria > Enterobacterales > Shewanellaceae > Shewanella > Shewanella benthica. The sequence continues at coordinate 23,241 of JAKVHY010000033.1, read as the reverse complement.
CCGGTAAGAATACACCGACCAGAGTGGTGACGATTCCCGCCAAGAGCAGACGATAAATCAAGGGCCAGTTTTGTCCCTTGGCGGTGACTTTTAACAGTGAGTAGTTAAACAGGGCGGCAACACACCCTATGAGCACTCCCGTGATGGCCAGGATAGGGTATTGGGACAGTGGAATTCGAATGACTCCAATTTGTTCATATTCATGAATATTACCGAAAACCAGCTGGCTCGATACCGCGCCGCAGATGGCCGATATCATGATTGGAAAGAAGTAATGCAGCTTATATTCTCGTAATATGACCTCGAATACGAAAAATACACCGGCCAGCGGCGCGTTGAAGGTTGCAGCTATGCCTGCGGCAATCCCCCCTGAACACATGATGCGGACACTGTTGTCGGGCAGGTTAAACTTTTCTGCCAAGACGCTGGCACTGACAGCCCCCAGATGTATGGCAGGACCTTCCCGGCCGACGGAGAAGTTAGTGGCAAGAGCGAATAGCGCTTGAAAAAATTGACCCGGAGCAGATTGCAGGGGGACCTTGCCATAGTGGAGCTTCACTCTGTGGAGTACATAGGCGATGCCCATGCGCTTATAGCGTTTTGATCCCATTCGGGCCACTAGCCAGATTAAAAGTGCGCCTAATATGGGTAAAAGCACTCGCCAGTCGTCAAGTATCTCAGTAAACTCGAGCTCGCTGGTTTGGGTATAATTGTTCAGCCAGAGGAGTAACAGCCTAAATAGAATGATGACACCAGAGGCGATGAGGGCAAATAACAGGGCTAACATACACAGTTGCAGACTGAGCTTAGCCTGAGACAGCTTGTCTTGCAGATCTGTTCTCAGGTATATCTGGCATCGCGTGTAGGTGTTCTTTATTCTGTTTTGCACCGGAGCCTTCCTGGGTTTCCATTGCCTGCCATCATTTTGGAGGTGAGATTATTTACACACAAGTTATATTAAGAGGTTGTTAGTTAATGGCAAATTATCATCGTTGGCTCGATCGTATTCAAGTGTTAGAGCGAAAAATTCGACCATCGAGTGTTTATTTACTGCTACTGGTATTGGTTGCCTTTGTCTTGGGGGGACTCAGTTATAATTTATGGTCTGAGCATAACCGACCCGTGTTAAAGACTAACACAGAACAGTTAGGTAAATTGACTAAGCAGCTGAATATTCAGGCTCAAATTTTAGCAGCCAGGAATCTGGAACTGGCTTTATCTAGAGAAACTAACGCTAAAATGCAGGACTTGTTCGCAGAGCAACATGGTAAAGAGAAAGACTTGCTTAGGGAGCTGGCATTCTATCGCAGTATCATGGCACCCGAGAGTATTGCCGATGGCGTAGCCATCCACGGATTAGAGTTTACCCCTAATCTGTTGCCGAATCAGTATCGACTCAAGCTAATCCTAACTCAGCTGCAGAAGCGTAAGCAGTCTCTGAAGGGCAGAGCCGAATTTTCATTTGTGGGGGTTCAGGACGGAAAAGTTGCCGAACTTAGCCTGGCTACACTCACAGGTGACAAGAGTTTGAGTTTTAGGTTTCGCTATTTTCAGGTGTTGGAGACTGAGGTCACTTTACCGGAGAGCTTTAAACTGTCCAGAATCATAGCTAAAGTCATAGTCCCGTCGAGTCGTTGGACTAAAGGCTCCCAGGCTGAAATGGAGTTTTCTGCCCTTGATCTGCTCCCCGGGACTCACAAGGCCGCGACAGACGAAATTGAGAAACCAGTTCAATGATCGACTGAGCCAGTGTTATTATCAAGTAACAGTAAAAAATACGGCGGGGTATTACTTGAACAAATTGGTCAGGTATTAGATAATCCCGCACAGTAATTAGATCTAGAGGTACTCATGACTGAACAAACTGCCGAACAAGCGACTGAAGCTGATGATGCTTTGCCTATCCGATTTACCGATGCGGCTGCCTCAAAGGTAAAAACGCTTCTGGATGAAGAAGAAAATGATGCATTAAAGCTACGTGTCTACGTCACGGGTGGCGGATGTTCTGGTTTTCAGTACGGCTTCACCTTCGATGAGAAGGTTAACGAAGGTGATTTCACCGTCGAGAAGCAGGGAGTCCAGTTAGTCGTCGATCCTATGAGCTTGCAGTATCTGGTTGGTGGTGAAGTCGATTACACCTCAGGTCTTGAAGGTTCACGTTTCTTCGTGAAGAACCCCAATGCGACGACAACCTGCGGTTGTGGAGCTAGCTTCTCAGTATAAGCACTTAGCTATGCTGATAGAAAATGATTTAAAAAAAGCCAGTTGCAATGCAACTGGCTTTTTTGTTTGAGATTTTTTAACACTTAAAACTTACAACTCAAAACCTTAACTCATGATATTCATGTTTATCTTGGTATTGAAATAGGCTTTTACCTTAGGGGTAAAGGCTATCCAGACTTGAAGCATGGCAAGCACTATTATGATGCCGAAGATGACGAAGTCGGGGATTTTTGTTTGTAGTTCACCAAGCTTAAATGTCGAAGGATTTCCGACAAGTAAATTTTCTGGATCATACAGGTAGACAGGCAGCATACTGACCAGAGCAAGTTGGAGTACCGTATAACCTTGCAGGAAGAACATAGCCGTTCGCTGACGCCCAAGTATGGCAATCACCATGATTATGGTCAGTATGCAAAACAGTTCGCCTTGTTTTGCTATGAGACCGCTAATTGAGGCAATGGCAAAGAAAGTACATAGGGCGGCAAGCCTTTTAGGCAGAGGTTGCTTTACTACAGGTATAGCAGCTGAATTAGCCTGTGTTTGGAGAACTTCATTGTTTTCAATTTCACGATTTGTGGCTTCATCTAAGTCGTCGCCATTATCGATTGAAGGTTCTGAGGTGTTATTTTTCAAGCTGGCTCTCCTGTTAGCAAGGTCTAAATTAGTGACTCTGCTTTGGCGTTAGACGCTGCTCTAACTCATAGGGAGGAATAACGACACCTAGATCATCTTGCACTGGGTATACAGCAACAAATAGATCATCATCCTGCATGCCCGGAACCCAACGTTCCAACCATTCAGCTACCGGGATTGCGAGTGGAGTACAGCTTTCCCAATCATCGACAGCCCAAGATTTAGCCGCCTCTTCGCTAGGCCACATAGGAATACAATCTTCCTCTTCTGTCGTTAGCATTACGCAGCCGTCATCATCTTGAAGGGTCCATAGTGTCTTTTCAGACTTTACTTGCTCAACAAAGTAGTCGTAGCGAGCTTCTGGAGTCATCTGGCTTGCATCTTTGGCACTTTTGCTCATGGTATCTCTCATTTATTGGGTTTACGCAACGTGGTAGCACGCATTTATCGGGCGATCATATCATTTCGAAGGGAGGATATAGAGTAGATTTTTATCTGTGGGAGAAAAGAATGGTAAATGGAAAAAGTGCACCGACTCGAAGGAGTCGAGTACGGCGCACCCATTAGGCTAAGTTAGTTTTCTTTTGCGTTGAAAAACTTATAGATAAAGCCTGCTATGATCGCGCCTGCGATAGGGGCAACCCAGAACAACCAAAGTTGAGATATCGCCCAATCACCAACAAATAGCGCGGGTCCTGTACTACGGGCCGGGTTCACTGAGGTGTTTGTGACCGGAATACTGATCAAGTGGATGAGAGTTAACCCGAGCCCTATGGCTATGGGTGCGAAGCCTTGTGGGGCTCTGGCGTCTGTCGCTCCTAAGATAATCAATAGGAAGAAGAGGGTCATGACTACTTCCGTTACTAAGGCTGAAGTCATGGTGTAACCACCCGGTGAGTGCTCACCGTAGCCATTCGATGCGAAGCCATCGGCTAAGCTAAAGTCGGCATTTCCAGATGCGATTAGGAATAAAATCCCCGCACCAGCGATACCACCTGCAACTTGGGCGACAATGTAGGGAGCTAAATCTTTTGCCGGGAAGCGTCCGCCAGCCCAGAGACCGAATGAAACCGCAGGATTCAGATGGCAACCGGATATGTGGCCTATGGCGAATGCCATGGTTAGCACTGTGAGACCGAAGGCGAAAGAGACACCTAGTAGTCCTATGCCAACATCGGGGAAGCCAGCAGCTATAACTGCGCTACCACAACCACCGAGTACCAGCCAAAGAGTACCGATAAATTCGGCCGCCATTTTTTGAGTCATGTTCATTAACAGTTCCTTTTGTTTTATCGCTCATATTCTTTGTTAGCTAAAGCCTTTTAGCCAAGTTATACGCACCTTTAGCCAAAAGATCGGCTAACACAGAGTAGAGCAAAATGAGTTCGACTCTACTCTACTCTCTGATAAATCAATGAGACAGTGAATTTTTTTGTGTTTACAAAAAGTGTGGCACGAAACATAACTGGTGAAATGCATGTCGATGCACTTCACCATTTTGTAGAAAATCTAAAATAGAAACACACCTAAACACTTATTGATTAAGCCTGAATCGCTCGGCGTTGATCATCTCAATTAGCGTCGCTGCAATCTGTGTGTTGTCCAGATGGCCCCTGAAGTGTTGCAGTCCTTTTCCGTAGGCAAAAATCTGCACATCGATACCGTTGTGGCCGCTGGTGGTCCAGCCTGTATAGGTCAGCTTATCTATTTTCCGCTTGATCTCTCTCTCTAAGCTAGCGGCGGCTTTATGGGAGTTTAATTGCCTCATCAGGCTTAGTCGAAACCTTTCCTGACTGTCCGCTGACATACTGATATTGACTCTGTTTGACCAAAAAACTGAAAAACTCTTCGGAGTATCGAGAATAGAAGGCGTCTTTACTATCGTTTGAGCAAGGTGTTCAGGAAGCAATTTTACCTGTTTTAACAGTTTACCCTTCCATTTGTATTTACCATCTCTTCCAAGGGTTAAGCCCCCGGTAGAGTGATCGGCGGTTGCGACAAGCAGTGTATCTGGATGGACGTCGATATATTGTTTGACTGCCTCTAAGGTTTTGGCGAAATCTTCCATCTCATTCATGGCACATACGATGTCATTGCTGTGACCACACCAGTCTATTTGACTGGCTTCAACCATCATCACAAATGGCGCCGATTGCTTAGATAGCAGCTTTAATGCGCTTTGGGTCATAGTAGTCAACCTGTAGGGGTCTTGGCTACCCAGTGCTGCATCCATTCCCGATGGGGCAAAGAGACCGAGTGCCGGTAGGGAGTCGAGGCTGCTCAGCTCGCTGAGCTTGTCGATATATCGATAGCCCAGACTTTGAAATTCCAGGGTAAGGTCATTATCCTCACGGACAAAATACTGGGTGCCTCCGCCCAGCATGAGATCGGCCACGGGCCGGCCGTTGATAAGATTGGAGAGATAACTGTCGGCAATCTCATCATAGTTTCTCCGGCTTTCATTGTGAGCGAGAAAGCTTGCCGGCGTGGCATGATTGATTTGAGAAGTGACAACTATGGCCGTGGTTTTACCCATCTCTTTTGCCATCTCCATCATAGTCGCTAGCTTATCGTGCTGATGATCTACCGCAATCGCGCCGTTGTAGCTCTTGCTGCCGGTGGCTAAAGCCGTTGCGGCCGCAGCTGAGTCTGTGACATAGGTGTCATCATCCGGGTAGGTACTGGACATGCCAACCAGCAGTCGATCAAATATGGTTTCTTCTACATGTTTGGTATCGGGTCTATCGGAGAAGTAACGGTAGGCGCTGGTATAAGCCGGTCCCATACCATCTCCGATTAGATAGATGATGTTTCTGGGAATATCTTCCTCTGGTATGGATAGCTTATCTTCTGCCTGTAATGCGGGACTTAGGCTCAGTAAGGTTAATGCGCTTAAAGCTGGCAAGTGGGGAAAGCTGAACTTGAATGGGATCATATTGATACTCAGTACTTTGGAGAGTTAAAAACGGTTCAACTAAGCAGACAGCACTTTTCACACTGTCTGCTTAAGATTTCTCGGGGGGAGGCATGGGTCAATGAAAGCTCACAGCCGTGTCTGGTGCACTGGGCTTATGGCCCACATGTTTATCCAGCCATTGCTCCTGCTCCCACAGCATGTGTAAGATAGACTCTTTTGCCTTATAGCTATGGCTCTCATAGGGGAAGGTCACTAGTCTTGCGTTACCCCCCAAGCCCCTAATCGCTTTAAATAGCCTGGCTGATTGCATTGGGTAAGTACCTGAGTTGGAGTCCATCTCTCCATGCATGATAAGTAGAGGCTCATCAATTTTATCGGCATGGGTAAACGGAGATATCTGCTGATACAGGCTGGGCGCTTCCCAGAAATTCCTTTTTTCATATTGGAAGCCAAACGGCGTTAAGCTGCGATTATAAGCGCCGCTTCTGGCTATACCAGCGGCAAAAAGATCTGAATGGGCTAGCAGATTCGCCACCATAAATGCACCATAGGAATGACCGCCTATTGCTACTCGCTCTCTATCGGCGATACCCATATCGACTAAAGTGTCTATGGCCGCGGCCGCGTTATCGATTAGCTGAGTCCTGAAACTATCGTTTGGCTTCTCTTTACCTGTGCCTATGATTGGCATAGCCACCCGGTCAAATACCGCATAGCCGTTTGCAACGAAGGGGATCGGTCCTTTGGGGCTGATGTAGCTGTATTGATTGGGTGAGAAATTCACCTGACCTGCTACTTTTGAATTTTTGAACTCTCTCGGGTAAGCCCACATCAGGACAGGCAGAGGTCCATCTTCTTTTTTGTATCCGCCAGGAAGATAGAGGTTGCCAGATAGGGGGATACCATCGGCGCGTTTATAGGTGACAAGTTGTCGGGTCATGCCTTTGTAAGGCGATAGTTCTCTGTCTGCTTGGTATAAGATCTGCTCGGTGTTATTGGCTGTATCCATGAAAACCAGATGTGCTGGATTCTCACTAGTTTGTCGATTAATAATGAGTTTAAGCGGTGTTCTGCTGAGCACGTATCGAACTGTCTCAAGCTTATTGACTGAAGACTCCCATAACGTCTCAGATGAGGAGGTGACTTTTTTTGCTGAGGTTAAATTAATCGCTAGTGACTTTAAGAAAGGTTGGTAGCCTTGAGGTGATGCGCCTAAGCCGTAGTGAAGTAGGGCGTTATCTTCAATCGAAATAAGTCTTCCATGGATTTTACCATTGATCTTGGCGCGTTGTGCAAAGACTCTGCCTGGATCTGCATAAGTATCACGCAGAGATTTTTGATACCAAAGCTTAAGTTCTGCGGGCTTGTTTGAGTCGAAGAAGCTCACTCGTATCTGTTTCTTGCTTGAATTCTTTTCGGTGATCATTGCCAGGGAGTTTTCACCCCATTGAACCTTATTTATGCGCCAAGGTGTTTTTAGTAAACTGGTTGCTTCTTCTTTAAATGGGGCCGATATCTGTAAAAGTTGATCTCTATTTTGTGCTTTTGCATTGCTATCGCCTCTGTCTAAGGCTTTCACGAAGGCTAAAGTATCGGGTTTATCTGCACGCCAGTGTATCTGGCGCGGACCTTTTCTGACCGAGTCACTCCCCGATGGTCTGAATTCGCTGCTTTCTAGTTGTGCCAGTGTCTTAAGGTGTTTGCCTGATATATCAAATAGCTCAACCGATTGGGCAAAATCATAGTATTTCACCATACGAGAAAATGGCGCTGAGAGACGCTTAACTAAAATATACTCATCACTGGGAGATACTTGGTAGCTGATATTGATGTCAGCTTGGCCTATCAAACTAATATCGCCATTGAGGCGCAGTAAGGTTAACTTGCTTTGAGTCAGTTGGGCGAACATTTCATCATCCTGAGCATTCTTTAGCAGATCTTGATAGGTACGTCTGGGCGCTTTTTGTGCATTGGTATTACTGATGTTAGGACCAAATTTGTCGATTGAACCAGCAGAGAAGTCATTCACTGATGCTATGTTGGTTACCACCCCCTGGCTGTTGTGTAACCATTGATATCTAAGGCCTAAACTCGCATTTAATTTGGTTTTATTTAATTTTTGCGTAACTTGTTTTTCTATATCGTAAACATATAAATGAGCGCCTTGGGCCGATATGCCAATATAGCTAATGAAGCGGCTATCGGGAGAGAACTTAACTTTGACAATGTTAGCGGCGGCTAAGCGGATACTGTGTTTTTTCGGTGCCTTTGATGGGCTCACTTTGGTGAGATCGATTAATTCTATACTTATGTACTGTGACTTAATTCGGCTTGGGAGCAATTGCTCCGGAGATAACCTAAGGCCCGCTAGTTTTAATTCTGTTTTGGCTAAGGCTTGGATCTCTATATGACTCTTGGGGGATAATACTGCTAACCATTGCTTATTTGCCGATAAGCGGGTGGTTACTTTCTTGTTTTGGTTAACGACATCTTGGAGTGCCTGGCTCGGCACTTGGTATTCATCGGCTTGGCTAATTTGACTGACTAAAGCTATCAGGGCAAACATAAAGAGGGGCATGCGAGACATTCTTATCTCCTGATATAAAGGTGACTGAAATAGGCAAGAATAGCACCCAATGCTGGGCGCTATTTATTTGTTGCGCTCTAGGAGTTAGAACTTTTGAGAATATCCGAAGAAGAGGCTACGACCTTTAGCTGAGTAACTGCTGTTACGATCCTGGTAGTATGGCCAGTCGTTGTGCTCGTCGTTACGTATATCATAAAGTGGTGGCATCTCATCAGTCAGGTTTTTAACTCCAGCGGTGAACTTACCGTCCCATGGTGCAGAATAAGATAGTGTGATGTTAATTATCTGATACGCATCTAAGGTATCAGGATGGTCATCGATCTCACTACCATCTTCAAACTCAAACAGATCGGTACCTACGGCTTCACCTGTGTAGTAGTAGGTGATGGTTGCGCGGAAGTCTTCATAGTTCCAACTTAGGCTGGCATTACTTTTCCACTTAGGGAAGTAATCTGTCTCAGTCTGATCCTCAATCTTATCGCCTACTTTCTCTTGATACTCTTTCTTAAGTAGGTAAGAGGCTGCAAGCTTGAACTTAAACTCACCGGCAGCTGTTTCCGGGAACTGGTAGTTAAAGCTGGCATCGATACCTTCCGATGCTTCAAAGGCACTATTGATAGGACCTTTGCGCATACAGGCGATATTTTCGATACCGTCATCGTCTAACTCAGTTAGGTAACCCACCTCAGTCATAGTGGCACAATCGTTAAATTGGCCATTTTTGTTGTATGACGGGTCATCTAACATCTCATCGGTTGAGATGGTTTTTACTGCACCTTCAAGCTCGATATTCCACCAGTCTATGGTTAGATCTGCATTATCTGTGAGGTTTGCGACAACACCTAAGTTCCAGAATTCGCCCTCCTCCTCAGTAAGGTTCAGGTTTCCTGAGTTAAAGCCATCATAGCTATCTTCATAGATTTCATTTGGAATTGTAGGGTGGTCATATGATGTACTACCAAAACTTCTTGTTAATCCAGAATAGAGGCGATGCATATCGGGTGCTCTAAAACTCTTACCCCAGTTAGCACGTAACATTACCTCATCAATTGGTCGGTAACTTAGGCCTACCTGAGGCGTTGTCGCGCCGCCTACATCTGAATCATCTAGGTATTGGTCATAACGAAGTGCGGCAGAGAGATCCAGTGACTTCACACCTGTCAAATCGGCAAGTAGTGGAACTTGTAGCTCACCAGCGACGGCAACGCGGTCACGATCGCCCTTACCGCCTGTACCACCCATACCGATAAAGCCACCACTCATGGTGGTTTCATCAAGAGTATCTTCATAGCTTTCACGTGCCCACTCCGCAGTGGTTGCAAAACCGACAGTACCCGCATCTAACTCCATCAAGTCACCGGTAAATACGGCTTGGAGCTGGTGCATGCTAGAGTCTGATTTCTTTGTTGAGTCACCAATAAGAGCTTCGGCTTGCTCGGTGGTTAATTTGTTGTTTGGATACCACTTTGAAGCATCGGTATCATTTGGATCGAAAGTTATCATGCCAAGTAGAGCATCGGCTCTCACCATATGGTGGTTCTGCTTCTCATACAGTGCATAACCACTAGACCAGGAGACATCCAGTTCATAATCACCAATCATGCCGTTAGCGCCAAAAGCCAACGATGCCTTGGTGTTTTGAGTGTCATAGGTACGTGGTCCTGGATATTCTTCCATACGACGGCGCATCTGGAATTTATTATCGTCTTCAAATTCATACTTATCGTAGCTGTATGCACCTGTGACTTCATCTTGGTAGAAGTAATCCCCAAAACCTTTCTCATCTTTATACTTAGTCGATTCTTTGTATGAGGCATTGAGCATGCCGTATATCTGCCAATCATCGTTTAGATCATATGTAGTGTTAACGACTAAGTTAACTCTGTCATATTCTGACTGCAGACCGCGGTCGGCATACTTATCGTAGTAACAATCGTATTTACCAGCTTCTACATATATTCCTTTATCACCAAACAGGTTAGTACACTGAGCTTCATCGACTTCGCTGTACTTGTCATCGGTGTAGACTTTACCGTAATCTTGGATCCAGGCGCCCCAACTCGAGGCTCCTGAGTCACCATAAGGTCCAGCTCCCCAACGTGTATCACCATCTTCATCTTGATAATACGCAGGGCTGTATAGGTCATCACGTTGGTAAGTTTGAATCGCTTCAGCCTTACGGTACTCAAGCATGATCAAGGTTTGACTGTTTTCAGTGTTGATGCCCTGAAGGTAAGAGAGGTCGAACTGCTCGCCACCACCTTGGGTTGTATCTGTGTATTTAGCTGCTACCTTGGCGCCATCATATTGCTTCTTAAGAATAATGTTAACAACACCGCCGACGGCATCTGAACCGTAAATCGCCGATGCGCCACCCGTAAGGATCTCGATGCGATCTACTGCAGCCGTTGGAATATCAGAGACATCGACAAAGTTTGAGGTGCCGCCTGCAGCGGACGGGAATGAGGCTTGGCGGCGACCATTAATTAATACTAAGGTTCTGTTGGCGCCCATACCACGCAGGTTAACTGAGCTAGCACTATCGGTAAAACCGTCACTTTCGCCGTTTAGCGAACCACCGTTATTGGCAACCGATGATTGGAGCACCTCGGCGATGGAAGATAGGCCACTGTTTTCAATGTCTTCTGCTGTGATAACGGTAACCGGCGCAACGCCTTCGAAGTCGGCACGCTTAATACGAGAGCCCGTGACAGAAATTTTCTCCATCTCTTGATCTGCTCCGGCCTTATCGCCGGTCTGCTCTGCTGCTTGTAGCGATGACGATGCTAGCGCTGCCATAGTTATGGCCATTGTCAAAGCTGATAATTTCATCTGGTTTTTCATCTGAGTCCAGTCCTTTTTTTATAATTTACTAGGACCCATTAAATTAGAGCCTAGTATTTTTAGGGATGATGCTGTCGATTAGCAATTCATAATCTCGCAAGATGTCAGCTGGAGTCATTTGTAAATAAAATGTTGGTGTAGGGCAATTGAATACGTGTCGTTTATACCTTGTTTATATGTCTATTTAATGTCTATTCCTTTTGTTATTAGATCGTTACGCTTGCATTTTGGCTGCTGCTCTTACTTGTGTTCATATGTTGAAATCCTGTAAACTCATTTAAAACCGAGATAATCACCACTAACAAGGTGATACATAAATAGTCAAAAAATACAATTCGGTTGTTTGTGGGGGGATAATGATAGAAATTAAAAAAGAGGCCGTGTTTACGTTAGCTGGCTGTGTAATTACGCCAAGTGATAATAGTCTTAACTTCAAAGGTTGCTCTTTGAATAATGAAGAGATGCAAGATCTCTGTAGCGGCAAGATCTCTTTGCAACCTAAGTTTATTGAGCTTCTCAGTTACCTTGCCAGGAAATATCCCAACGTGGTGACTCGGGAAGAGTTGATCGAGAATATTTGGGAGGGTAATGTCTATGTGGGTACTAAGGCACTAACCAATGCCATATGGCATCTAAGAAAGCATCTGAACCCTCTGATTAGCCAGGACAATGACTCTGGAACAACAACGATAGAAACGGTGAGAAAGACAGGCTACAGATTGTTAATCGAGCCCGAATTTTCACCAGCCGATCTCGTTTCTCATCCAGAAGTCCTGGAAATCGAACAGGCAAAAGTAAAGGAGCTTAGCGGCAAACTGCAAAGAGGTATCATGGGGCTTGTGATTCTCTTCGTTATTCTTGCTTCAGGTGTTTTTTTTCATCTTCATCAAGACAGTAAACGGTTAATTCAAACTGAACAAACCAGGCTTACAAGAGGGGCTGGTGCTGAGCTTTATCCTGCCGTTTCCCCCGATGGGCGTTGGCTTGTCTATGGCAAGGGCGCTAATCTCTATCTTAAAGATCTACAAAATCCCACAAATACACCGAAACGATTGACCACTAACGAGACTCGAGAGAAAAGAGCTATCTGGACCTTAGATGGCAGATCGCTTCTTTATCCCAGTGAAGACCGTGAAAGTGGAGAGTGTTACCTTTCTCAAATAATGTTAGATAGCCATGAAGTTGTTCATCTCGCGCCATGTTTTTCGGACACGTCTGCTTTAGATTTATCACCGGATGGCAGTGCTATTATCTACATTTGGAAAGATAAATTAGTTGAATACAGTGGGCTTTATCAGCTGACCCTCAGCCGTGATGCTAAGCCTGTGAGGATTTCCTGTGACAAAGAGTGTGCTTATCGAGACAGAGATGTCGCTTTTAGCCCCGATGGCCGCTGGATCGCGATTTCGAGACGTTTTGGCAATATTTCAGAAGATATTTTCATTCGAAATAGAGCGTCGGGAGATGAGTTCCGTATTACTCAGGGACTCGAAGATATCAGAGGGCTGACCTGGCATCCAGATAGCGACAGACTGGTTTTTAGTACTGAAAACTCAGGAGTTAGAGCGGGCTACATGATTGATATTGGGAGCAAGACGATCACCAACCTTGACGTTGTCGGCTTTAGTTATCCCAGATTTGTTCCTGGTTCGACCGCATTAGTATTTTCTAAGTACATAAAGGATTTTGAAATTGCTTACCTTGAGCTTGATCAAGTCATCCCAACGACAATTTTTCCTCTGTCCAACTCTGAGTTTAGTTATAGAAATCCTGATTACTCAAGTATTAAACAGCGAATTGTCTACGTGTCTAATGAGACTGGGCATAATGAGATATGGAGTTCTGACATAGAAGGCAGGAATAGAAAGCAACACACAGAACTGAAAAGGCGTGTGGCATATCCAAGTTGGTCCCATGACGGCACTAAGCTCGCTTTTCTCGCTCCCGATGATAAAAATGAAGGTAACAAGATCCATATTCTGGAGCTTGCAACTGGAGGGATAAGTATTCTGGCTTCTCAGTATCAGGATCATAGGAGACCAAGTTGGGATTTAGATGATAAACAGGTCTTTTCGTCTACTTATGATGGCCTATTGGCATTCCCATTGACTAATAGTCGTCCAACCATGGTTACGCCAATCGAAGTTAGGCTAGCTAAAGTACTTAATGACTCTCAGCTGATTTTTACCAAAACCAATGAATCAGGTCTGTGGATTTTGGATCTTAATCGGCCTGAAAAAATGAAGGTATTGATTTCTGGCGATATATTTGATGAAAATTATAACTGGGTAGTAACAAGGAAAGGTGTTTACTTCAGAGAGCTGCATTCTGGCTATCAGCTGATTAATTTCTGGAGTTTCAATACCAATTTGACGACGCCTATATTAAAGCTCCCGGCTAGCAGTTTAACGTCTTTTGGGGCGATGAGTTATATTCCAAGTAAAAGAAGGCTGTTGATGACACTATCAGAATACTCGAAGCGAGATGTGATCATGTTAAAACATAAGTTGTTGCTTTAGCAGACTAGTTAATCTTGGTTAACGCCTCGCTGATAATCATTGAGGCGTTTGCTATTGAGCTAGGCAGCTGGAAAAAACGCGCCTAACACTGCCTTTCGGCTTGCCCCGGTGACAGCCGGTAGATTTCCAGGCAGCCTATTGTGGAACCGCATGGCTAGCCAAGCGAAGGCGATGCCTTCGACCCATTGTGGGTCTATCCCCAGCTCAGATGTGGTACTCATTTTGTACTTAGGTAACAGCTTAGCCAAGCGCCTCATCATCTCACCGTTGAATGCGCCTCCGCCGCAGACAAACAGCTCTCCACTCTCTGATAGCGCTAAGGTATCCTTAGCTATGCTATGGCAGGTTACATCGAGCAGAGTCGACTGGATATCGGCTTCGTTAAGATAACCAAACGCCGCAGTCTGCTGCTCGAGCCAAGCTTGGTTGAACAGCTCTCGCCCGGTGCTTTTGGGGAAAGCCTGAGAGAAGTAGGAGTGAGATAGCAGATGCTTGAGCAGCTTCTCATCCGTGGCTCCACTGGCTGCCCATGCTCCGTCCTCGTCGTAGGCTTGTTGTAACGCCTGTTGGCACCAGGCATCTATCAAGGTATTTCCCGGCCCAGTATCGAAGCCTATGACCTGACGGTCAGCAGAAGATTTGTTTGAGGGGAGGAAGGTGATGTTGGAGATGCCGCCTATGTTGAGAATGATCCTCGGCGTGTCTGTGGTGGCAAATATCTCTTGATGAAAGGCTGGTACTAAGGGAGCACCTTGCCCACCTAAGGCGATGTCTTTACGCCTGAAATCGGCGATAACATCGATACCGGTAGATACTGCTATGGTGTTGGGATCGCCGATTTGCAGGGTGAATCCCATATCGAGATTGGGCATATGTCTGACGGTTTGACCATGGCTGCCTATGGCGATCACTTGCTCTTTTGCAATACCAGCCTTGGCTAGTAGGGCGTTGACGGCCACACCGAATAACTGTCCAACGCTACGATCGAGTTGTCCTAGCAGATTTATTTCGTCATTGTCGGGGAGGCAGAGGCGCTGTAAACCATTTAAGGTATGTTTTGGAATCGCCTCACTATGCTTGGCTACGAGTCTGGGTTGTTGCTTGCTAAAGTCGACCAAGACTGCATCGACACCATCCATGCTAGTACCCGACATCAAGCCAATATAGAAGTCTCTGCTCATTGTAATATTTCCATTATCTATCGAACAAGGAGCCGGGAGTGTTATTCATTGCCGGCAGCCAGGCTAGGGGAACAATGCGTTAAGCTTATTGTGTTGAGGCTAGCTGGATCTGCTTGTCTTGTTGAAGTTTAGCCATGATCTGCTTACTTAGCGCCAAAAACTTGGATTTTTCTGACTTGGCGATGGGCAATGATTTCGGCAATTTGACCGTTCTAGGGTTTCTGTGTGTGCCATTGACGATAAATTCATAGTGCAGATGTGCACCTGTGACACGTCCCGTAGAACCAAGGGTGCCGATGATCTGTCCCTGTTTAACTGTGGCTCCTTGCCTTACTTTACGCTTCTTCAGGTGCAAGTATTTAGTGGTATAGGTGTCGTTATGTTTGATAAAGACATAGTTACCATTGTATTGGTTGTAGGCTGACTTTATCACTCGCCCCTTACCCGCAGCTTTAATGGGGGTTCCTACCGCGGCGACATAATCAACCCCCCTATGGGCTCTGACTTGACCTGTGACCGGATGTAAGCGCTTAGGATTGAAGCTTGAGCTAACATATTTGAAATCGACGGGGGAGCGCAGGAAGGCCTTGCGCATGCTACGTCCATCTTCCGAGTAATAGTTGCCATCCGTGTAGCGAACTGCTGTGTAGCGATCGCCCTGGTTACTAAATTCTGCGGCTAAGATATTACCATTCCTGAGAAATTCACCATCGGCATATTCCTCTTCGAAGATGATGGAAAAATTATCTCCCCGTCTGATGTCCAACGCAAAATCGATATCCCAACCGAAGATTGTCGCTAGCTGCATGATCTGGTTTGGGGTTAACCCTGCGCTTACGCCTGCATTCCAGAAGTTATTGTTAATGGTCGCGCTGGAAAATTTATTGCGGCTCTCAACTTTTTTCTGTGAAATATGTTCAAAATAGCCCTTGTCATCTCTATCGATGACGAGAGTCGATATGGGGTTGATATGGTAACTCAGTTGTAAAAGCTCACCGGCATCATCTTTGACTATGATGATCTCTTCACCCGGTATTATCCTCAGCAGGTTTTTCTTCGCTTTTGGCAGTTGGGTTATCTCATAGACATCTCGCGAGCTTAATCCGGCGCGATTAAATAGCGCCGCTAAGGTATCACCACTCTCTACTTTGAAATGCTTAACGTGTTTCTTCTGGACTTGTTGACGGTTTAATTCGTCGATGGAGCTCTCCGGTTGAGGCTCGGTCTGGGTATTTGAGTCGGTAATATGCTGCCGAAGATCCGATGGTGGCGTCGGTGTGCGAAAAGAGAGAGGTGTCTTAAGCTGGGCTAACTTATCGGCACTCATATCTGAGCTGTCGCTTATGTCGTCATTGCCCAGCGTAATTGTGCCGGAAAGCTTGGAGTTGGCGTCCTTAGATGCATGGGGATCACCTGAGGGTAAAATAACTATGGTTAAGGTCACTAACACTAAGAAACACAAGAGTATTTGATGCACTTTCGGCAGTAATTTTAACAGTGTTATAACCTTTCCCATCGAACATTTTCCTGTTGATCTCAGTCGCAATTTTTTTGCTTATAGTGATCCCCTTAGTGTACACACTTTCAATTGTGCTGGCTAACAAGTAACATGACTCTTTATTTTTGAATGAGCTCCCAGGAGTGTTGGCGAGATGGCTGATTTAGACCAAGCATTTGCAGAGATTAAACGCGGTACCGATGAGATATTACTCGAGGCGGATCTGCTGGAAAAATTGAAAGAGGGACGTCCCTTACGTATTAAGCTTGGAGCCGATCCAACCGCGCCGGATATTCATCTTGGTCACACGGTGATCTTAAATAAGATGCGCACTTTTCAGGAACTAGGTCACGAAGTGATCTTCCTGATCGGCGATTTCACCGGCATGGTAGGCGATCCCAGTGGTAAGAATAGTACTCGTCCTCCACTGACTCGCGAGCAAGTACTCGCTAATGCAGAAACCTATAAGCAGCAGGTGTATAAGATTTTAGACCCGGCTAAGACGCGCATCGTGTTTAACTCGACCTGGCTAGAGCCATTGGGCGCGGCGGGCATGATCCGTCTCGCTTCTAAGCAAACGGTTGCGCGTATGATGGAGCGAGATGACTTTAAGAAGCGTTATGCTTCGGGTCAGTCGATAGCCATTCATGAGTTTATGTATCCCTTGCTACAGGGTTATGACTCGGTAGCCTTGGAAGCCGACGTCGAACTGGGCGGTACCGATCAGAAGTTTAACTTGCTGATGGGACGCGAGTTACAGAAATCTGAGGGGCAAAAGCCTCAGACCGTTATCATGATGCCACTGCTTGAAGGCCTGGACGGCGTAAAGAAGATGTCCAAGTCTGCTCACAACTATATTGGTGTGAGTGAGCCCGCCGGTGAGATGTTTGGTAAAATCATGTCTATCTCTGATGTGCTGATGTGGCGTTACTTTGAGCTGTTGTCATTTCGCCCTCTTGGTGAGATTGAGCAGTTTAAGGCCGATATCGAAGCCGGAGCCAATCCGCGTGATATCAAGATAGCCTTAGCGAAAGAGATCATCGCACGTTTCCATGATGAAGCCGCTGCCGAAGCTGCCCATCAGGAGTTCATCAATCGTTTTCAGAAGGGGGCCATCCCGGATGATATCGAAGAGGTTGAGCTGAGTGTGGGTGAAGGTATCGCCATCGCCAACTTGCTCAAGGAGCTAGGCTTCGTCAAGTCGACCTCGGATGCCATGCGTATGATCAAGCAAGGCGCGGCCAAGATAGACGGCGTAAAAATTGAAGACACACGCCTGCAGCTAACTGCCGGTACGAGCGGTGTCTTCCAGGTCGGTAAACGTAAGTTTGCCAAGGTGACCTTGGTTTAATACCAATCGGTTTAAGCTTATTAACCTCTAGGACTTAGGTTCTAGAGGTGTAAACCTTGCCTGTGTTTTCCTACTCATTGTTAATGACTCGCTCCTAGTTCAATTCCTACCCATCCTTTCTTAACGCACGCCGTGCATGTATTTCTTCAAAATCGGCGAGATAAGCAACATCAATATTCCGAAGCCGATCCCTGTCCACATCAAAAATTCGAACAGCTGAGTGTAAGTGCTGACGGCCTGACTTATGTCCATGTTTTTAGGATCAGATGTGTCTATGGCGGCGAGTTGCCCCAAGCGCATGGCGACGGTTTCAGACAGGGCCGTGGCCAGAAACCAGACTCCCATGGACAGGCCCACTACTCGATGAATGGCCAGTTTAGTCACGGCAGACAGGCCGACCGGTGACAGGCAGAGCTCGCCCGTGGTGTGGAGCAGGTATGCCAGCACCAGCCACCAGAGACTGATTTGTCCGGCCTCATTAGGATAGGAGGCGCCTATGACCAGGGCGCCGAAACCCAGTCCAGCCTGAATGATCCCCAGACCGAATTTGACCGGGATATTGGGGTTCAACTGGTGTTTATCCAGCCAGATCCATAATGCGGCGAAGGGCAGTGCCAACAGCATGATAAAGCCGGCATTGAGGGAGCCAAATTGCCCTGCGGCTATCTCTATGCCCCCCAGGTTTCTGTCTACTACGCGATCGGCGTACAGAGTCATGGAGCCTGCCGCCTGCTCAAATAAGGCCCAAAATACAATGGTGGAGCCGATAAGCACCATCAATACAATCATCTGGTGCATCTCCTCCTTGGTGCCTCTTAAGACGGCATAGCCAATCAGGCCAGCGCCTGAAACCAGTAATAGCACCTGCTGCGCGGCGAAGACCACGGGCTCATGTTGGATTATCAACCAGAACATCGACAAGCTGAGCAATGCGGCCAGGTAGATCAGGTGTTCTCGGCTGAAGACCCATATTACTTTTTCGCTAAGCAGCTTAGGATCGTCAGGCTCTGCCAGGCCTCTGAGGTACTTCTGCCCCTTGAGAAAGGTAAACAGACCTATCAACATGCCGACTCCAGCGGCGCCGAAACCGTAGCCCCAGCCGAAGGTTTCCCCCAAGTAAACGCAGATGATCGTCGCGGCGAAGGCGCCGATATTGATCCCCATGTAGAAGATGGTGAAACCGGATTCTCGACGGGGGTCATCCTTATCATAGAGCTGGCCGACGATAGTGGAGATATTTGGCTTGAGGAAGCCGACGCCGACGACGATCAATGCCAGCGCCAGATAAAAGACGTTGAGGGCGGCCAGGTCGCGTATCTGGACCGTTTCGGACAGCACTGTGCCTGCGAGTATGACGTTACCGTCGCTGAGGGTGATATCGGCGACAAGTTGACTCCCTGCGGCGTACTGCACGGCTTGGTGTCCTTCTACTGCCATCAAGAAGTGTCCCATGCACAGGAGAATACCACCGAATATGACCGCCTTGCGCATGCCTAAGTACCTGTCGGCCAATAGGCCACCTATTACAGGAAGTGAATAGACCAGGCCTGCGTAGGAGCCTAATACCTCGAGTCCTGCACCGTCGGAGAACAGATGATATTTAGTCAGATAAAGAAGTAGCAGGTATTTCATGCCATAGAAGGAGAATCGTTCCCACATCTCGGTGGCGAAGCAGACATATAATCCTTTAGGATGGCCCAAAAAATCATCATTGATTAACTGTACCTTGCTTGGCGAATCTTGAGTTGGCTCCATAAACGTACCTCACCAGCTTGCGTTAGAACGCATTAAACACAAGTTTGCGTATTGGTATAAATACTAGTACATGGAGAGGATTTGCATTTCAATCAGAAGTGAAGCAAGTGAGATGGGACAAAAGGCGAGCCCAATCAAGGGGAGTGAAGGTGTTAGTAAAGGTAAGGCTAGGCCTGTACAGAAGTGAATGCGCCAGAGCCGAGTAAATTGATAATCGGGCTTATTGCACTGCCAGTTGATCGGCCATGGTTTGATAATCCATCAGGTCTTCATGTTCCTCGACCCTGCGATTATCCATATCGAGTTTGACCGTGGTGACACCTGGGATTGCCAAGTCGATAATTTTACCAGGTTTACCAAATTGATCTCCGGGTCCCCTGTAGTGGTAGCTGCCTATCATCACGACCAAGGAGCCTGAGTTAAACATATGTTCGATATTAAAGCCGTATTCGAGCACGCCCTGATGGGCGCGTCTCAGAAAGCTAATAATGTGTCTGCGGCCTGTATAGGTCTTGCTTGCGGTTCTGTCTTTGAAGACGCTATTTCTGTCATAGAAGGCGTATAATGCCTTGTAATCGTGATCTGTGACGGCCTGAATATACTTCACCGCCAATTGTTGTTCGAGTGGCATCTCTTTGGTGTTGGCTACCGAAGGTAAGCAGATAAAAGTAAGCACAAGGCAAAGGCAGCGTAAGATCATCATAGTTAATTCTTTAAGTTTTTCTTCAAATCGAATGCAGGCAGAGACAGGTGCCATCTAATGGCGGCGAGTCTGATGCAAAGGGCCACCGTCATGGAGACTAGCACCGCATACATATTATCGACACCTAAGTAGATGCTGACGCTGTAACAGATCCCACCTAAGATAGATGCGGTAGCGTAGATCTCGGTTCTCAATATCATAGGGACCTGACGGCATAACAAGTCTCGAATCATGCCTCCTCCCACGCCAGTTATCAAGCCCATTACTACGGCAATCATGCCACCTAACTCGAGGTTTAGCGCTTTCTCGGCGCCAATTACCGTAAATAGAGCCAAGCCCAGAGCATCGGCTATGGGTAGCGTATGCTGAGGGACCTTCTTAGGTCTTCGCACCAGAATCAAGGTCAATAACACTGTGATCAAGATGACGATGATATAGTTGGGATCGCGGATCCAAAATACCGGCGTCGTCCCCAAGAGGGCATCGCGTATGCTACCGCCACCGACGGCGGTGACCGAAGCTAGTACTATGACCCCGAAAGGGTCCATGCGGTGTCGCCCCGCGGCGAGCGCACCGGAGAGGGCAAAAACGGCGGTGCCACAGAGATCGAAGAAGTAGATCCACTCAATCATTCGCCCATCTCTTTCAGGTGAAGGTTGAGGGCATCGACCGAGATGCGGATCTCAATCACGGAGAGCAGCAGTGAGTAAAGCAACAAGAGTAAACTAGAACCGAAGATAAACGATCCGGTTTTATTGAGTCCGATATAGATGAAGATCATGCAGAGCACGCACAGGGCGAAACTCATGACGCCGGCCTCTTGCATGCGTCTGATGATACTGATGCGCCGACGTAAGTTTTTTAACTGCTCACTATGAACTGGCTTGCCATCACTGCTCAATCTTCTTATCAGGGCGGCGAGGGCAAAGAATCGGTTGGTGTAGGCCAGTAACAGCAAGGAAATTGCCGGGAATAGCAAAGCGGGAGTCGTTAAAGATACATGAATATTGTCGAACAAATCTTATGGCCTATGTCGGAGTGTGTTGAGTCTATGATAGGAATGATACCTATGGATAAGTATATGTCTAGGCTGAAGGACGCTTAAGTCTGTAAATAACGCAGTGCAGCCCAGATGAGTGGGATCAGGAACAGAAAACTGTGCCAGAGCGTATACCCTGTGCTGGCTAATTTTATGGCTGCAGAGATATCCTGACTATCGGGTTTCGGGCCATAAATCAGCTTGGTGACTTCGACACGCTGATTGTTAAACTTCATCGGTCCCCCCAGCTCTACCTTAAGTAC
This sequence comes from Shewanella benthica, assembly GCA_023284085.1. Classification (GTDB taxonomy): domain Bacteria; phylum Pseudomonadota; class Gammaproteobacteria; order Enterobacterales; family Shewanellaceae; genus Shewanella; species Shewanella benthica. The sequence goes on along the minus strand of JAKVHY010000033.1, from coordinate 1,728 downwards.
GGATGCGGCTATTGCGCAGGTGTTAGTGCAGTTATAGAGGGGGCCCCTATAAGATAAAGGCTTAAAAAGCAAAAGGATACTCTTAGGACCACCTTGAATCGCCAGAGTGAAATTCCACAGCCAATTAGGGATGATAAACAAGGCGGCGCTAAGCAGGTTAATCGGTTGACCAAAATGGGTAAATTTAGGGTTAATCGCCGGCCAACATAGTTCAAGCTTCTTTATCATTCGAGTGGCGAGTACCAGAGGCGCACCACCGAGACTATAAAATAATATCGTTGAAACTGTGCCGTAAACCGGTGTTGTGACCAATTTTTCTATGGTCGCCTTGCTTATGCCAACACTGCTTAATTGTTTTGTATCCCGATATAACCACAGGGAGAGTAGCTGTCTGGCGAGGGGGTTATCTTCTCTACTCAATGCCTGTCTCACCTCTCCAGCGACCTGTTTAAAATTATCATCATTTAAGCAGACATAGAGAATGATAAATTCGAAAAACCAGGGGAAAGCGGCAAGTTGTAACAAGAAGTAGACGATGGCCCAGAAAGGTAATATCAAGAGTATCGCCGCCATAGAACCCGCGATGACTTGTTGAGAGGGCGACCGGTTACTGTGGACCACTTTATTGGCCAACTCTTTAGCAAGTATGCCGAACCAGGCTATGGGCTGAAACTCTCTGGGCAGTGACGCTAGGCGGGACAGTAATAAACTGACAAGAAGGATCATGGTTCCTTGATAAAACACACTGTCGTTGAGCAGCTGCTGGGCAAACTCTGGAACCATGATAATGACCTTGCTGGGTTTTAGTAATGACTAAACTCTAAAAAACATTAGTATTTATAAGTGTTTAAGTAAAGCCATTACCATTAAGGCTGACTGGCGGCCCGCCTTGACTAAGTAAGCGTCAAAATCTACCGGAGAGTCATTATTGGCATTATCCGATAGTGAGCGGATGACGACAAAAGGCACCTTAAACTGGTGGCAGACTTGAGCGATGGCAGCACCTTCCATTTCGCAAGCTGCCATGGTCGGGAAATGGCTGAGCATGGTCTTAGTACGCTCAGGATCGCAGATGAAGCTGTCACCGGTACAGATCAAACCTTGGATGGCTTTCACATCATCAAGACTGGCAACCGCCTTGTTAGCCGCGAGGATTAATTTCTCATCGGCAACGAAAGCGGCGGGTTGGCTGGCCATCTGGCCTATCTCATAGCCAAATGCGGTGACATCGACATCATGGTGCCTGACTTCTGTGGAGATAACGATATCACCGATAGCCAGTTCATCGACGAAACCACCGGCTGAGCCAGTATTGATCACGGCATCGGGAGCATATTTTTCGATAAGTAAGGTGGTGGCGATACTGGCGGCGACTTTTCCTATGCCGGAGCGGGTGACTATCACCTCGGTGCCATCTAGCGTACCTGCGATGAACTCGATGCCCGCAATCGTCTGTGATTCTGTAGATGTCATAGCAGCGATAAGATGAACAACCTCTGGCTCCATGGCGCCGATAATACCGATTTTCATTGAGTAACCTTAAATATGTGTTAAGCAAAATTTGATGGCGGCTAACTATTACCGATTTTCATTGAGTAACCGTAAATGTGTTAGGCCAAATTTGATGGCGGCTAACTATTACCGATTTTCATTGAGTAACCGTAAATGTGTTAGGCCAAATTTGATGGCGGCTAACTATTACCGATTTTCATTGAGTAACCGTAAATG
>JAKVHY010000032.1 GCA_023284085.1 Shewanella benthica | reverse complement strand
GGCTCATGTTTTGAGGCTGTTAGTGGGTTTGCCCTACTCAACCCCAGGTGCAATTCCTCGTCAGCTTAAATACTTCTACGACATGGCAGAGAGCCTGATTTTAGAACCTCGGCGAACTTGGTCTTACCCTAGGACGGTCAAGCGCAGACCTCAGAAATATGCCAGAAATAAAAAATGCCAGTAAGCTTAACTTACCGGCATTACTGCATCAGCAGGCTTTTTTTATGCTACCAATAATTTTTACTTTTTACGCCAGGTGGTGCCACTAGGACCATCTTCTAAGATAACGCCTAAGGCATTTAAACCATCACGGGCCACATCAGCAGCAGGCCAGTCTTTCTCGGCTCTGGCGCGATTACGCTCGACGATCAAGGCCTCTATTTGAGCCACTTCATCATCACTGCCCTCACCCTTGAAGAAAGTATCGACATCTTGTTCCAGTAGACCTAATACCTCGGCCAGCTCTTTTAACTTAACACCCAATGCCGATGCTGCAGCGATGTCACTGCCTTTAAGACGGTTAATCTCACGCACCATCTCAAACAGCACCGAATAAGCTTCAGGCGTATTAAAATCGTCATCCATCGCCGCCTTAAATTTAGCGACGAACTCTTCAGCCCCTACGCCATCTACAGATAAATCCAAGCCTTTAAGTGATGTATACAAACGCTCGAGTGCCGATTTAGCTTGCTTGAGGTTATCTTCCGAATAGTTTAACTGGCTACGGTAATGACCCGATAATAAGAAGTAACGAATCGTCCCAGCATCATAATGCTTAAGCACATCACGAATGGTGAAGAAGTTGTTCAATGACTTAGACATCTTCTCCTTGTCGATCATCACCATGCCGGTGTGCATCCAGTAGTTCACATAGGGCGTGTCATGGGCACAGCAAGATTGGGCAATTTCATTCTCATGGTGTGGAAACTGAAGATCTGAACCACCACCATGGATATCGAAATGCTGCCCCAGATGCTTGCTGTTCATTGCCGAACATTCGATATGCCATCCCGGACGACCGGCGCCCCAAGGAGACTCCCAGGTCGGTTCTCCAGGCTTAGACATCTTCCACAACACAAAATCCATAGGATCGCGTTTAGTGTCTTGGACTTCGACGCGAGCACCGGCTTGCAACTGCTCAATATTTTGCCCCGACAGGCGGCCATATTCAGGGAAAGATGACACGCTAAAGAGCACATCACCATTATCGGAGACATAGGCATGTTCCTTCTCGATAAGTTTTTCAACCATATCGATAATTTCTGGCATATGCAGAGTCGCTCTAGGCTCAAAATCCGGGCGTTTCATGTTTAAGGCGTCGAAGTCACGGTGCATCTCACCTATGAGCCTCTCTGTTAGAGACTCACAACTTTCGTTATTTTCAGCCGCACGCTTAATGATCTTGTCATCTACATCGGTAATGTTTCGCTGAAAATTCACCTCATAGCCTGAGTATCTCAGATACCTGACAATCATATCGAAAGAGACAAAAGTTCGACCGTGACCGATATGACATAAGTCATAGATGGTGATCCCACACACATACATACCAATTTTCCCTGGCTGTAATGGTTTGAATTCCTCTTTTTGGCGGGTCAGACTGTTGTATAACTTCAACATCGCTACTCTCTTCAACGAAAAAACAATAAAAATTAGCCAAACAGTTTAACATTGCCCCCGCGTTGCTTCCAACCGTTTTACGTGACTCTCACCATGAAACTCAGCTTTTTATCAAGTATATGGACGAGTTTTATCCTCTCACACTCTGACAATCAAATTTTTATTCTCTTAAGCAAATTAGCGACTAGCTCTTTATGCGAAATGGCAATTACGATAGAATCCTGCCACAATTTCTTATTGCTAAATTTATTGAGAATCAAATCATGATCACTCTTCATACCAACCATGGTGAAATCACCCTGGAACTAGAGACAGAAAAAGCACCGTTAACTGCCGAAAACTTTATCAAGTATGCTAAAGACGGCTTCTATGACGGCACGGTATTCCACCGCGTTATCGATGGTTTCATGGTTCAAGGTGGTGGCTTCACAGAAGACATGGAGCAGAAGCCTTGCGGTGAAACCATTAAGAACGAAGCAAACAATGGTTTGTTGAACGTGATAGGCACTGTAGCTATGGCCAGAACATCTGATCCCCATTCGGCGACAGCTCAATTCTTCATCAACATCAGTGACAATAGCTTCCTGGATTTCAAATCAGAAACAGCACAGGGTTGGGGTTACTGCGTATTTGCTAAGATCAGTGCAGGCATGGACGTGGTCAACAAGATTAAAGCGGTAAACACAGGTAACAAGGGCATGCATCAAGATGTGCCTCTAGAAGCTGTCATTATCGAGAAAGTGACCATTGCCGAATAAATCAGCTTAATGCGCACACTTTTTATCGGGGATCTGCATTTATCTGCAGATCGCCCTGATATTACACTCGCCTTCAATCAGTTTCTCGATACCCAACTCGATGATGCCGAAGCACTCTATATACTTGGCGATCTATTTGAGGTCTGGACCGGCGATGATATTGCCGAGCCCTTCGCTAATGAGTTAGCCGATAAGCTCCATGGCATCTCACAAAACCTGCCTATCTATTATATCCATGGGAATCGAGATTTTCTGATTGGCAGCCAATATGCAGCGCGATCCGGCATAACCTTATTGCCTGAAGTCTATAGCCTCGACCTATATGGCACTGCTACTGTGCTCCTTCATGGCGATAGCCTATGCACACTCGATAAGGCCTACCAAAGATTCAGGCGCTTCAGAAATAACCCAGTGGTTAAATGGATCTATTCACGCCTTCCTAAGCGCACTCGGCAAAATATTGCCACCAACATACGTGCAAAGAGCCAGGCGAGTAATATGAATAAGAGCTACACCATTATGGATGTAGAGAAGGATGCCGTGACTCAGCTAATGAATCGTTGCGGCGCAACACAGATGATCCATGGCCATACCCATAGACCCGATATACATCATTTAGGTAAAAATCAGGCTGGAATTGAGAATCTGCGAATTGTGGTCGGTGACTGGTATGAACAAGGCAGTGTGCTTAGCGTATCGAAAACTAATCTAGCGTTAACCAGCCTGCCCTTTCAAGCCAAGTAATTACCTAGCTAAGTAATTACTGGCTTCTCTCCCCTCAAAAAACGCTCAAAGCGACCAAAAACAGTTCAAAATGTATCAGGCCTCTGGCGCGCCACTGTGAAATTTAAACTCAGGATCGGCAGATAGAATAAGCTCAGCTTCGGCCTGGCGAATAACAGCGATTCGCTCACTCACAGGCACACTCTTCTTGGTCACAGCATTAGCCTGAATCAATTCCGCTAACACCAGATAATCTTGATAATGTCTCGCTTCTGAGCGTAACAAAGAAACATAGAATCGGTTTAATTCATCGTCTAAAAAGGGCGCCAGTTTGGCGAAACGCTCACAGGATCTAGCCTCAATAAAGGCGCCTATGATGAGTTTGTCTACTAATGCTGCAGGCTCATGGGTCCTGACTTGCTTCATCATGCCTTTGGCATAACGACCCGCAGTCATATTCTGGTAAGGAATATTTCGTGCTTGCATGATCGCTAACACCTGCTCGAAATGATGAAATTCCTCTTTGATAAGACGAACCATCTTACTGATCAGTTCGGAGCCATGATCGAAGCCGGGTTTAGCGACTAGCTCCCCGGAAAAATCATTCTTCTTACTGTCACGAGATAAAAAGGCGTCTATGTCTCTGTCTTTTTGATAGATAAACTCTTCATAGGGTTTGGCCCATTGAAGTAACAATTTGCCACTGTCTTTATCGATTGCATATTTCCTGATAAGAAACATGGCCGTCTGCGCCGCTTTTAATTCACAGTTACAGTGATCGATAAGTAAGTCAGATAAACTTTCCGGCTTTTTAGCCACCTCAATCCAACTGTCTGGTGTTTCACATCCTAAAAAAGCATGGATCGGGGCTAACAATTGCTGCATGGACTCTGTTCTCGAAGTAAATAAATGTCATCTTTATGGACGCATTATTCTAGCATCGACTCGAGCAGACAGAGGGATCAATTTAATCGTTATTTCTTATCTTGAATGATTAATCCAAAAGTTTGAACTCGATCAAATAAACAGGAATACAAATTTAGAAACAAATAATTAACAAATGAGGTAGGTTCAGCTTGACTAAGAAGCTGTTTTGTTCAATAAATAAACTTATACCATGCAATTCTTGGAAATATGAGCTAGACATTAGTGAGAGCATTGATTGGCATTGGGTATCGTGAGCCGTAAGGTCTTTGGGAATTAGACCAATAGGCATGTAGGCTCGTCTGAAGTTTGGCGAGCAAAAGTTAAAGCTAAACAAGGATAATTATAATGATATTGAATCACTTAATGGGACTCTACACGCATCCAAAAGAAGAGTGGCACACAATTGAGCAGAATCACGAAGCGCTGAAGAGTAGTCTGAGCCACATTTTGCTCATTGCACTCATTCCAGTGATCTGTACCTTCATCGCCGCAACTGAACTTGGCTGGAACTTAGGTGTTGGCGAGCGACTATTCCTGACACAAGAGAGTGCACTCTTGATGTCCGGTGGCATGTATTTTGGACTCATTGCCGGTGTGTTTGCGCTCGCTTATCTGTCATTTTGGATGGCCAAGACGTTCGATGCAGACCCTACCTATACTCAAGCACTGGAACTCGCATCTTACACGGCAACCCCACTATTTATGGTGGGACTCGCCGCATTGTATCCCGCAATTTGGTTTGTGATGGTCGTCGGCTTCTTCGGACTCGCCTACTCGGTTTATCTGCTCTATACCGGTGTACCTATCATCATGAATATTCCTGAAGAGAAAGGCTTCATCTATGCCAGCTCAGTGGTCACTGCTGGCCTGGTACTGCTGGTCGCCTTGATGGCATCGAGCGTTATCCTCTGGAGCATGGGTTTTGGCCCTATGTATCAATAAAGTTCTAAGTTCTAAGTTCTAAAAATCAGATACAAAAAAGGCTTTAGGGTTTCCCCTAAAGCCTTTTTAATACATCAATTTTTATATCAACGAACTACTGTGAAGAGTCTCGCAGCGCTACTGTCAGGTTGAAGACTAAGCTATCTGGCGTTGAATCCTTGCTATCTGCACAGAAGTAGCCTTCACGCTCAAACTGATAGGCTTTTTCCGCAGCAGCATTCACAAGACCAGCCTCGACTAGACCTTGCTTCACCACCAGAGAGTCAGGATTTAATACATCCTCTACTGTCTCAGCCCCAGCTGGATTAGCATCGATAAATAATCGATTGTAGAGACGGAACTCGGCAGGTTTAGCACTGCTCGCTTCAACCCAGTGAATAACACCTTTCACTTTACGGCCATCAGATGGGTTTACACCTAATGTCTCATCATCATAAGTACAATAGATAGTGGTGATGTTACCTTCTGCATCCTTGTCACAGCGCTCAGCTTTAATGACATAGGCATTACGTAGGCGAACCTCTTTACCTTGTACAAGACGCTTATACTTCTTGTTGGCTTCTTCACGGAAGTCATCGGCATCGATAAACAGCTCGCGGCCAAATGTTATCTCACGCTTACCAAACTCCTCTTTACTAGGATGGATCGGTGCATGAAGCGTCTCAACTTGCCCTTGTGGATAGTTTTCGATAATCACTTTAACCGGATTGATCACCGCCATGGCGCGGGGAGCATTTTCGTTTAACTCTTCACGAATACAGGCATCTAACATGGCAACTTCAACCATGTTTTCTTGCTTAGTCACGCCGATGCGCAGACAAAACTCGCGAATAGATGCGGCGGTGTAACCACGACGGCGAAGTCCTGCGAGAGTAGGCATACGTGGGTCGTCCCAGCCATGTACCAGCTCACGGGTAACCAAATCATTTAGCTTACGCTTAGACATTAAGGTGTATTCAAGATTAAGTCTGGAGAACTCATATTGACGAGTTCTATTAGGCGCCTGAAAATCATCTAAATGATCCAGCACCCAGTCGTACAAACGACGGTTATCTTGAAACTCTAATGTACATAAAGAATGACTGATATTCTCGATGGCATCCGAGATACAGTGGGTAAAATCGTACATCGGGTAGATGCACCACTTATCAGCCGTTTGATGGTGATGAGCGAAACGAATACGGTAGATGATAGGGTCGCGCATACACATGAAAGACGATGCCATATCTATCTTAGCTCTGAGTGAACATTCACCCTCTTTGAACTCACCCTGGCGCATCTTCTCAAATAACTCAAGGTTCTCAGCCGCTGAAGACTCTCGGTAAGGACTGTTCTTACCCGGTGCTTTCAATGTACCGCGATACTCACGAGTCTCTTCACTGTTTAGGAAGCAGACATAAGCTAAGCCCTTAGTGATAAGCTCAACAGCATAACCATGTAGCTGATCGAAGTAGTTAGATGAGTAACGAATATCTCCAGACCACTCAAAACCCAGCCACTTCACATCGTCCTGAATCGAATGAACATAATCGATATCTTCTTTTTCAGGATTAGTATCATCAAAACGTAAGTTACATTGACCCTTGTAATCCTTTGCTATACCGAAGTTTAAGCAGATAGATTTAGCATGACCAATATGAAGAAAGCCATTAGGCTCAGGTGGAAAACGAGTATGCACACTGGTGTGCTTACCGCTTTCAAGGTCTTCATCTATAATGTTACGAATAAAGTTACTGGGACGAACTTCGCTGTCCACATGGCTCATGTGATTCCTCTTAGAGAACGCTGGCCAACCATTAGCCTGCTTGTATATACAATTAGCTGAATGGGAGGCATATTTTGATGTAATTGGAAAGATAATCTCCTATCTCAGTGCCAGATACAACGCCTGAGAGCAAAAAACAGCAACAAAAAACCATATAATAAAAAAGCAGCGAATAAACGCTGCTTTTTTATTATATTCGACTATAACTTGCTTGTTATGTGATCACTTTTACATTTAATGTGACCATCTCAGTCCGTTTGGCCTTCACCTTCAACCAAATATAGAAACCAGCCAGCGCACTGATGAAGAAACCAATCCACAGACTCGATGAAAGCGGGTGCTCCCCGAACGTCGCCGCCTGATAGAAGACTGTCGCCGTGCCGTAAGCTAAGGCAAAGGTCCAAACTCCAGCAAATGCAGCCCAACGTCCACCGAACTCTCCCACTAACGCGCCCATTGCCGCGACACAAGGTGTATAGAGTAAGATAAACAACAGATATGAAAAGGCGGCCGTGACCCCGGAGAAACCTGCCTGAAGCGCGGTAAAGGTCGAGGTATCCACCTCTAACTCTGCCGATGCAGCTTCTACCGAAGACACATCACCCACAGAGATCGACAAGGGATCATCGAGTGCGATACCGAACAAGTTTTCCGGAATCGTGTTCAAGGCTTGTTTGAGTGTTTCAGAAAACGGCGCAAGCTCTTCATCACCCGAACCAGCCGTGCTATACAAGCTGTTAAGGGTCCCGACTACCGCCTCTTTGGCGAATATCCCGGTGATAATACCCACAGTAGCTGGCCAGTTATCTTGTTCCACGCCCATGGGGCCGAAAAATGGCGTCACTTTCTGGCTGGCAACGCTGAGCACAGACTCTGAGCTGTCTTCATGACCAAAGCTACCATCTACGCCTATGGCGTTGACGAAGTTAAGCAAGGTCACCACGATAACTATGGTCTTGCCCGCACCGAGGATGAAACTCTTGGTCCGTTTACCCGTACGGTTCATTACCGTCTTAAATTTAGGTTTCTCGTAACTCGGTAGCTCCATCACCACAGCACTGCTGCTGCCAGGAAGCAAGGTCGAACGCAGGAGTAACCCCGTCCCTACCGCGGCTAATATTCCTATGATGTAGAGTAAAAACACCAGGTTTTGTCCCGACTCAGGGAAAAAGGCGGCGGCAAACAGAGCATAAACAGGAAGCCGTGCACCACAGGACATAAACGGCGCCATCATGCCTGTGACTATACGCTCACGTTCACTGCCTAAGGTACGTGTGGCCATAATAGCGGGTACTGAACAGCCAAAGCCCACTATCATAGGCACGAAAGCCTTACCGGGCAGACCGATGCGACGCATAAGGCCATCGACAACAAACGCCGCACGAGCCATATAGCCCGAGCCTTCGAGCACAGATAGCGCTAAAAACAGTGCAGCGATGACAGGAATAAAGGTTGCTACAGTTTGAATACCTTGTCCAACACCACCAGCAATGATAGTGACCAACCAAGTCGGTGAGCCAAGACTCGTCATCAAGGCACCTAAGTGATCGACGAAGATAGCGCCAGCGGTAATATCGAAGAAGTCGATAAACGCACTACCCACATTGATACTGAACATGAACATCAGATACATAACAAACAGAAATACCGGCACGCCGGCCACTGGGTGAAGAATCACCTTATCAAGTTTGTCACTCAGGGTTTCACTGCCATCCGATGATACAGAAGAGTCATAGACACTTTGGACGAAGTCGAAACGTGTGGTTGCCACCATGACTTCTATATCTTGGCCCTGCCTGGAAATCGACTCGGAGCACTCATTAACCTCATCGTGCATCTGACCATTCTTGCACTGGCCACAACCTATGCCATTGGCCAACATGGCGAGCGCGCGGCCACGGCTTAGGCTTGAATCACTAGACAATAAGCTGCTGACACCTGATTCAATTCGAGCGTCATAATTGAGAATCAAGGCTTGCTCGGATACTTTGCCCTCGAACAAGATCACCACTTGCGCCTTCACTTTCTCGATATCGGCCTCATCCCGTGAGCAAACCCCCACAACCGGACAACCTAAGGTTTTACTCATCTGCTCAGCATCGACTTCGATGCCGTGGCTCTTGGCCGCATCTATCTTGTTAAGCACAACAACCATAGGTATGCCGAGCTCAAGCAACTGAATCGTTAGATAGAGATGTCGCTCAATATTGGTCGCATCGACGAGATTGATGATGCCGTCTATCTGGTGCTCGGCAAGAAACTGCTGTGCTATCTGCTCATCCAACGAGCAGTCACAACTTTTACCGGCAGGCAATAGATCATAAATACCTGGAAGGTCGGTTAGAGAAACATCGGTGCCATTTAGGGTAAATAAGCCTGTTTTCTTCTCTACTGTGACACCAGACCAGTTACCAACCTGTTGATTGGCACCCGTTAATGCATTAAATAGTGTCGATTTACCCGCGTTAGGGTTACCGACAGTCACACAATGAAACTGCTTAGCCATTCGTTCGTACCGCCTTAACTGTATCTGCTCTAACTATCTCTACATCAATAATGTCGGCAAGGTCACGACGCATGCATAATCGACTGCCTCGAATATCGAGCAAAAGCCCGGATCCCATCGGAGCCTTACGGATCATGAAGAATGACGTGTTTGGGGTGATCCCCATGGAAAGTAATTTTCGTTTAACCACAGATGGCAAACTCAACTGGCCAACCTCTGAAATCGTGGCGTGATCGCCAGGGTTTAAATCGCTTAATTTCATTATGCTTTTATACCTTTTAACAGGTCTCAATAATTCTTAAACTCGAACTAATTTTAACGGAGGAAAAAGAAGAATAACTTTAACTAGATCAACTTTTCGCATTGGGAACGATAATAGTTTTCAATTGTATTCTATATTATGTGACAAAAGTCCCAACTAATAAATGATTGTAATCAAATAAATCCACACAAGTTAATGCGAATAATTATCACTAAGAACAAAATAGACTTATTAATAACACCCTATCGTGACCAAGATCACACTTTAGATTTTCCCCTTCATAATCATCACTCTTTACAGGTCAAAATAGCCTCATTTGTGATCCAAATGTAATATAGATGTTCTATAGTTATATGTTAGTAAATTAGACAATTACTAATATAACAATTATTAGCAAAATAGCGCTCAGGATGTGTGATGATGAACATGGGATCTGCTTGGACCAAAAGCAAGGCCTTACCTTGCCTGTTATTTTTATTAACAGTATTCAGTTTAAATCTAGCGGCTGCGCCCTGGGATGATAAAGATCCTGCCGAAGTAGAAGCTATTCTCGACCAAAAATTTGCCGAAGGTAAATACTCCTCAAAAGGCGCTGATACTTGCCTAATGTGTCACAGAAAGAGTGCCGAGGTGATGGCGCTGTTTGACGGTGTACACGGTAATACCAGCGTTAAGGGCTCTCCTATGGCCGATCTGCAGTGCGAAGCCTGCCATGGTCCATTAGGCAAACACAACCGAGGCGGCAAAGAGCCAATGATCACCTTCGGTGCGAACTCGCCAGTTCCGGCCCAAAAACAAAATAGTGTCTGCATGAGCTGTCATAATGATGATCAGCGTATGGCTTGGAGTGGCAATCACCACGACAACGCCGATGTCAGTTGCGCCAGTTGTCACTCGGTCCACACCGGACACGACCCAATCAGTGACCGTAAAACAGAAGTCGAAGTTTGTACTTCATGTCACACCCAACAAAAAGCCGACATGCATAAGCGCTCTTCTCACCCGCTAAAATGGCAACAGATGGTTTGTAGTGATTGTCATAATCCCCATGGCAGTTTAAGTGACTCTAGTCTCAAGCAGATGAGTGTGAATGAAAACTGCTATTCATGTCATGCAGAGAAACGCGGTCCAAAGCTGTGGGAACATTCACCAGTCACGGATAACTGCGCCAATTGTCATAACCCTCATGGCAGCGTGAATCAAGCCATGCTTATCAGTAAGCCACCTCAGCTCTGTCAGAGTTGCCACGCTTCAGACGGACACGCATCGAACGCTGTTTTCGCTAATCAGCAGAATGCCTTCAATGCGGGGCAATCCTGTATGAACTGCCATAGCCAAGTACACGGCTCTAATCATCCATCCGGTAAGTTACTGCAGCGTTAAGAGGGAGTAGATAATGAAGACACATATTATGAATACCCTAGCGCAACACACGATAAAAATGAGCTTAGTTGCCATCGCCATGACGAGTGTGTTTTCCCCCGCAATAGCCGATGGCTACGGTCTGGCACAAGTGAATCGTACCAGTTTAAAACTTGATAAGTGGCAATGTAAGCGCTGCAAAATTTCAACTGATACCCAAGGGAGTATCGGCGCAGGACTTGCCTATAATGATGGCTCAGATCCTCGATTCGGTAATACTTCAGGAACAGACAAAGACGGACTCGTCGGCCACTTAGATGCCGATGTGACGTTAAAAAACGAGTCAGGCTATCGCACCGAAATTACAGCGAACAAACTAGGTTATGACAACGGCAGTGCAACGCTGACCACTGGCAAGCCAGGGCAATATGAAGTCGCTTTCGGATATCGAGGTATCGCCAATTACGATACTAACAGGGCTCTGACACCTTATATGGTTAAACGTGATGCCATGCTTCTCCCCGAAGACTGGCAAACAGGTGCCACTACTGGACAAATGGTCTCGCTAATAGATAGCGTCAAACAAGCTGAGCTGATGACCCAGCGTGACAGCCTGACTCTAGATGCACATTATAAAGGTGATTTCTATAAAGCTGAGCTGGATTACCAGCACCAAGAGCGCTCAGGACAAGGGGCCTTTAGTGGTAACTTATTAACAAACAGTGCCATGTTGGCACAACCAATCGATGACTCCATCGATAATCTAGGCGCAAAAATCTACTTCAATGGTGATGGTTGGCTTGCAGGTATAAATACCATGCTCAGCCAATATAAAAACGATCATGATGCACTGAGTTGGGATTCAGCATTTAGCCCAACATTTGGTGCAGCCTATTCGGGTCAAAGTGCCACCGCACCAGATAACAAGGCTTATCGAATAGCGGGCAATGCGCAATTTAGCGACAATGGCCAACAAATTTTAATGCACACAGGTTTTAGCCGCTTCACCCAAGAACAAACATTCCTGCCAGCGACTATCAACGGCCCCTCTCCTGACTTACCTTCGGCTAATTTAGATGGTCAAGTCGATATGATTGAGATGACCATTAAGTATTCGGGGCGCATAACCAGTGAATTAAGTTTACGTGCCAGCTACGACTATAAAGACAGGGATAATAAAACTGAGATTCATGACTACCCTCAGGTGATCACCGACAGTTATTTTAGCGGGACAGCAACAAACCCTGAATATGATCGTACACGTCAAAAGGCAAAGCTTGCCGCTAAATACAGATTTAGCCGTAATGTCTATCTCGATGTAGGTTATGAATATGATCATAATAATTATAGTGATTTGGACAGAGAAACATTACACGAGTCCAGCCTATACGGACACTTGAGCTACCGGCCTTCTCACGCTTGGTCATTTAGATTTAAAGCAAAAGCGCAAGACAGAAGCGGCAGTGAATACAAGCCGGTCAGTAGAACTGATAGTCCCAGCAATCCCTTGCTGAGAAAAACCTATCTTGCGGATAGAGAGCATCAGGAATATAAACTCTCGGCAAATTACACTGGGTCTGCATTATTCTCAGCCTCAGCCAGTCTACATATAAGCCAGGATGATTATACCGATACCCAGATAGGCTTAACCGATATCGACACCTCCGGTTATGACATTTCTGGCCAATATCGGGTCAATGAAGACCTCAGTCTCAACGCTTTTCTCAATCAGGACTGGCGTGATAGCGAGCAAGCCGGGAGCAGCAATTTCAGTACTCCTAACTGGTACACAACTGCAGATGAGCAATCCACTGTCGTCGGCCTTGGCATCCTGTATCAGAACCTTTTGGATAAGACATTATCTCTGGGAGTCGACTACAACTATTCAGATGGCCAGAGCGATACGCAAGTCTCCCAAGGGTTAACAACCCCCTACGGCGCGTACTTCTCCACCAGTCATAATGTGAATGCATTCGCCGATTACCAAATGAGTGAGTCGATAGCGCTACGCTTTGATTGGATTTTTGAACAGTACCAAGATGCCGATTGGAGTAACCAAGGGATGAGCGTCGATTCCATCCCAAATGTATTGATATTTGGCGATCTTAGCCATGACTATAATGCGCATTACTTCGGGGTGACATTGAGCTATAGCCTATAAATTTAAACTGAAACGACTTATTAATAGCACGTTTTTTGGAAAATCAGTGTGTGAGCATGTTCCAAGGAAGAGATGATGAAACTAATTACCAATCTAATATGTGTATTTGACGTAAAAAATGCAGCAGCGCTTATCCTTGCTGTACTGCTAACGGCTTGTGGCGGTGATGACGGTGAGCCCGGTAACCCAGGGGAACCAGGAGGTCCTCCTGCTACCGATATATCTTCACTTAATGTCGAGGTTGATGAAGTCATTTTTACTCATGGCGTAGCCACGGTGAACTACAGCGTCAATAACCAAGACGATGAGCCTGTTGTCGGCATACCTAGCTCAACGTATATTGCTGCTCAGCTTCTTCCCCAAGGTTTTACCAATGCCGGAAATACTAGTCAGTGGCAGTACTTTACCTCTGAGAGTTGCACCAGCAGCTGTACTGGCGAGCTTGTCGATCACAAGAATGGAAAGTATAGCTATACCTTTAGTGCAGCTTTCGATGGCATGAATGAGATGAGCTATATGCCGGGGGCCACCCAACGCATAGTCATTAAAATTGGTGGGGATAGCTTACCTGACGGAACAGCATTACCAACAACTAACCAAAATTTCGATTGGCAAGATTCAGGTGAAGTCGCCTACACGCGTAATTTGATCTCCATGGAGACGTGTAACACTTGTCATAACGATCTGGCGTTTCATGGTAGCAAATACAATGAAATAGAAACCTGTGTGACCTGCCATAGTGAAGGGAAAGTGAGCAGCAATGACAATATCTTCCCGCAGATGATACACGGTAAACATTTAACCGGTTTCCCGGGCTCCCTGGCAGATTGTCAGACTTGTCATGTCAATGATGAAACATTGACTGAAAATATGAACTGGGCCCGCGTGCCGGGTATGGAGGCATGTGGTTCATGTCATACCGATATCAACTTTCCTGCAGGTGAAGGGCATCCAGCCCAAGTCGATAACAGCAATTGTGTGGCTTGTCATAACCCCGATTGGACCATGAGTGTACATGATGGTGGTAACGATGAGGCATTAGCTCAATTTAATGCCCAAATAACCGCAGCTAGCCTTTCTGGCACCACTGTCACCTTCAGTATCAAACTTTCAAACCCTGAGTCAGGTGAAGTCTATACAGACAGTGCAGACAAACTTAATTTTATCTCCAGATTAGGAGTAGAAACCAACTGGGGAACAAGCTTTGATTATTCTAGCAATTCAGCAAAACGACTAACGATAAGCAGTGAGACTCCCGATTCTGGTGCCGATGGCATTTATACCTATCAAGTAACGGGATTAACCATCCCCACAGGAAGTGAAACAGATAGAGGAGCAATTGTAATCAAAGGCAGCATCTGTGCTAATGGCAATCAATTAGCAGACTGTGAGATGGAAACAAGTACCGTTTTAGTTTTACAAGCCAGTCATCAGTTCTTCGATACCACCAATATCACAGCTACAGGCCGTAGAGTCGTCGTCACCAACGAGACTTGCTCCACATGTCATGTACTGACTCAATTGAAGAAGCACAGCGGCGAGCGTAACGATGCTGAGGCTCAATGTCAGCTTTGTCATAACAACTTCAAGACTGCAGATGAAACGGCACAAAACCCACAAGCAACCAGCAGTGACTATAAACATTTAGCCCATACCTTACATGCAGGGATGAGGTCTAATTATGCCGATATCAAGTATCCAGGTGATATCGGTAACTGTGCTCAGTGCCATATTGAAGATGAAGACAGTGTGCTTACAGCAGCACTGCCACTTGACTCAGCTGTGCAACCATTAATGCTAAATGATGGCTCATTCACGAGTCCAACAGCTGCCATCTGTAGTGCTTGTCACACATCTGATAGTGCAAAGAATCATATGACTCAGCAAGGCGCTGTATTTATGGGGACCGAGGAAGATGCAACTTCTGGTACAGAGAGCTGTGCAACCTGTCATGGACAAGGGGCGACAGCTGACGTACTGACAGTCCACCCTATAAAGTGACATGGACAAGGGGCGACAGCAGACGTACTGACAGTCCACCCTATAAAGTAGCATGGACAAGGGGCTACGGCAGACGTTCTAGCAGTCCATCCAATGAAATAACAACACAGAATGAAAATAAAGAGTGAAGCACTCGATAAACTCTGTCACATAAAAAGAGTGAGTGCCTCAACCCGAGATGATGCATAGATAATGGAACGCAACTTATGGATATCAAAAGAAAAGGTTCGAAGCTAAGCTTTATCGCACTGGCCTGCTCTGCCCTACTACTTGGCTGTGGAAGTGATGGTAAAGATGGTGAAGATGGCCAAGACGGTGAAGTCGGCTTCTCCGTTAGTCAAGCCAATGAGCTCGTCACCAATATTAGTGCCGTCGACATTCTCGATGGCGTTATCACAGTAAGCTTCAGTGTTGAAAATGCCAATGGTGTCGCCATCACAGACTTTGATACCTATGAAGGCGTCGACACATTAGGCATGGGGATCGCTAAGCTGCTTCCTCAAAGCGGTAAAGGTTATAAAACACCCCAGTGGATCAACTATATCAATAATATGGTCGAACCAGTTTCAGAGAATATTCCAGCGGGATATGAAGAGTTGGCAGGCCCTCAGATCCAACCATCTCTTGAGGGAAGTTGTAAACAAGAGTGCGTTGAAAAAATTTCCGCTGGTGAATATACCTATACCTTCCAACTCAATCTCAGTGCGGTTGAACCTGTAGGTGATTTAGACCTGACGTTTGATGACAGTTTGACTCATAGGGTCACCATGGAGATGCGCGCCGATGGCGACATCAATAAGCTGGTTAATACCCATTATGACTTTTTACCTTCATCGGGTGAGATGGTCAGTGCAGAGAACACGCGCACGGTCGAGTTTTTAGAAGACTCCTGTTTACGCTGTCACAGTGATAATTATGGCCACGCTTGGGCACCTAAATTGATCATGCATGGCTCAAAGCGTTACGCCATCGAAAATTGTCAAATGTGCCATACCAGCTATGCGGGCGATCCAGAAACGGGTGCCCCTATCGACATGGGCTATATGGTGCATAAGATCCACAAGTCCGAGTATTTTATGGTGGGCTATGGCGGTAGTGTCCATGACTACCAAGATGTCACCTTCCCTGCCGATATATACGATTGCCGTACCTGTCATATCGAAGGCGAAGCAGCGCCAGCCGATGCTGCAAACTTTAAACATCACAGAGCTCTCGCTTGTGGTTCATGTCATTCAGACTCAAGCGATCCCGCGGTAATCAAATCTGAGATGCATGATAAGTATCAACCCGACCACAGTTGTAGCACCTGTCATGCAGACCAAGGCCAAGAAGGTGCAGGACACCATATGACCGACGCGATTGCCAAGGATAATGCCAAGGACAGCTACTCGGCGAGCTTAGTGCCAGGTTCAGTATCTATAGCAAGTGGTATGCTCATCTTCGATGTCGAGTTTACCGATAGCGCACTCACTAGCGCTGTGATGAGTCCCGATGCCGATGCTCGTATCTCATTGAGCAACCTCTATTTCGGCTTTGGCAATGACATAGACTTTGGCTCAGGAACACAAAAAGTAGACTTACGCTCAATGACTCCTACATCGGTCAGTAATGGGGTTTATCGATATGCGACCACCACATCGTTAACACCCGACGCCAGTCAAGCAGCAACTGGCGTTGTTTCCACTAAGATGTGTGTCGACAGAGACAGTTTAATGGGAGTTATCTGTGGAACCGGTACCGATGAGTCTATCAATCCAGCGGTGATCACCGGCGAGCTTGTCGCGTTCAATCTAGATGGTGATACTAGCGTGATGGCCAGAAGAGTGGTTGTCAGTAACAATACCTGTGCCAATTGCCATGATGAGAAGTTTATCGGTAAGTTTGGTATCGGCTTCAAACACAATGGCAGTTACAGCAACTTCGAGGGCGAGTGTCAGATGTGTCATAACCCCACTCGTTCAGGCGCTGACTCGAAAGCGATTCAAGATCATATCGACTTTAAAGTCCGTATTCATGCACATCATGCCAGCAAGCGCTCGAGCCAAGATCCTGTGACTTTCCCTGAGCATTATGGCAACTGTGCTGTCTGTCATGATAAGGGCCAGCTAAAGATGGATGGACTGAGCGCTATGGTTGCAACACCATCAACAGACTCAGTACTAGGGCCCGTTGAATTCTCACCTATCGCGGCAACGTGTGTGAGTTGTCATGGTGCGACAGACGCTTTAGTGGCCCATATCCGTACCAATGGTGGCGCAGCTAACGACACCAGAGGAAGCTACGTCCCAGGAAGTGAAAGCTGTGCAACTTGTCATGCCGAAGGTAAAACAAACGGCGTCGATGCGGTACATCCAACTCAGTATTAGGTACATTGAGCTACGAGCTACGAAAATAGTATAATTGAGCAATCTGAAGCAGGAAGTAAACCTTCCTGCTTTTTATATCTAAAAAGTAACACTCTAACACTCACTATTTAGATACCTAACACCGCAGGCTAAGAACACCACCCAATAACAACGAAATATCAAATCCCACTAAACACCTGAGAAATATTTAACACCTCCACGAGTGTTTAGCTTATCCGATCCTTAAAATCGGCTGAAAACCCCTCTTTTCATCTACCCCTAAAGAAATAGTCAGACCTAGTTCACATAAAGCGATTAAAACAACTGCTAAAAATTGGTTGCTTCGTTAGCCTTAACAAGGGAAATAAATTCCACACACTAAGTTGCTGTTTAACAACAAGTTGATAATGAGAATTACTCTTATATATCGACAAGCTTATAAAGCAAACGATTAAGTAGCGACTCAGTGATGATTAAAACTATTGCAGGGAATAATCATGATGAAAAAGTTCAATTTTAGTGCAGCATCTAAAGCGCTATTGGCGGCCGGAGCCTTATCTATTGCTCTGGCTGGCTGTGGCGGTGATGATGGTAAAAATGGTGAAGATGGCAAACCAGGTCCCGTTGGCGTAAATATAGACTCGGCTAAGAGTGTCAATGCGACATTTACTAATGCTACTGTCGAAGCGGGCACAGTCACCGTCGACTTCAGTCTTGAAAATGATAATGGTGTTGCCGTTCTCGGCCTGACTAAAGACCACGACCTAAGATTCGGTATAGCTCAACTCACACATGTCACTGAGTTGATGGGCGAGACAGGAGCTGATAGAGGCTATCAGTGGCAAGCCTACATCAATGCTGAAAAAGCACCCAATCCAGATTGGATTCCTGAGGGTGAGTCAGATATTAATCCAACGAATCAATTCCAGGCTAATGTAGAAAAAGCCAGTGATTGTGAAACCTGTTTTGTTGATAATGGTGACGGTACGTATACTTACACCTTCCAACAAAATATCGGCAGTGTCACAACGCCTGTTGAAGTGGTTTACAGTGCTGACTACACCCAACGTGCCACATTGGAACTTGAGTTACCAAGCTTTGCTGCAAATGCTAACTTCGACTGGCAGCCATCTACTGGCACCACTGAAGGCATTCAGACTCGTGAAGTAGTATCAATCGAAACCTGTTACACCTGTCACCAGCCAGATAGCTTAGAGTTCCACGGTGGCCGTCGTATCAATTTAGAAAACTGTGTATCTTGCCATACTGCTACATCGGGTGATCCAGAGAGTGGTAACAGTGTTGACTTTACCTTTATGATCCATGCGATTCATAAGGGACAAGACAGAATGACCAGCACACCTGAAGGCATGGTTCCAGCTCCATACAAGGTGATCGGTTATGGCGGCGGTATCCATGATTACGGTAAGGTCATGTTCCCACAAGGCCCAGCAGCTGACTGTAGCTCTTGTCACCTAGAAGGTGAAAATGCACCAGCAAATGCCGACCTATTTAAAGCTGATTTAAGCAATACTGCTTGTATCGGTTGCCACACAGAGAAACCATCTCAAAACCACAGCAGTACAAACTGTGTTTCCTGTCATAACTCTACTGATACCTATTCTGGTACAGGCAGTGCAGAGAAACGTCACGGTGATGTGCTAAAAGCATACAAAGACGCAGAAGCGATGACTGTTAAGTTCAGCAACATAGGCTTAACTGATGGTAAATTTAGCTTCGAGGTTCAAATTCTCGATAAAGATGGCGTAGCTATCGCCGGTGAATTTATTAATCAGGGAACTCGAGTCGTTGTTGCCTGGGATAGTGATAAAGACTACCCAGCATATACAGAGGCATCATACAGCGATCGCCGTATAAAACTACAAGATGGTAGCTACGATGAAGGAACTAAAACTTTCACTATCATCGGCGATAACTTTGAACTACCAACTGATGCAGCGGGTAAAACTTTTGAGCTTTGGTCTGCTGTAGAAGTTTGTTTCAACAATGGCGGCTATGGCGTTGCAGAAGTTGTAATGACTGAATGTTCTGATAACACGCGTTCTATAGAAGTGAAAGATGCACCATACCACTTTGTTTGGTCCGGTACAGGTGAAAAACCTGAAGTTGAGGCTACAATGCGCCGTGACATTATCGATGCATCTAAGTGTCAGGGGTGTCACAACCAAGAGATTTATCACTACGACAATGGTGTCAATTGCCAAACTTGTCATACATCAGATAAGTCAATTAAAGAGTCTGTGCGCAATTCTGGCAAGTATGACAAAGCCACTAGCTTTGCCTATAAAGCGCATGAAGCTGAAGGCCACTACCTCAAGTATGCAGGTGTCGGTTCAAGCACTGTAATTAAAACTGACTGTATGACCTGTCATACCGATGACGGTATTAAATTGGGCCGTTCTCCTGAACGTGTTTGGACTTATCCAAATATGGAAACATTCGATAAAGGTGGTATCTATGTTTCTTCAGATGCAGGGGCCTGTTTAAGCTGTCATCAGAAATACCTCAGTGATTCAGGCAAGTCTCACATTGAAACAAACGGCGGTATCTTAGATGGTATCAGTGCTGAAGACGTTCAAAATCGTGCTAAAGAAACCTGTTCAACTTGTCACTCTCCAGAGAAGTTGATGGAACTTCACGGTAACTAATCAGCGACAAGTACTAACTAAAGATGATGAATTAACACTCGATCTCTAGCCGTTAAATCATCATTATTTATACCCAAAGGGAGGCTCTGCCTCCCTTTGTTTTATCTGCGTAAGCAAAAAAAGAAAACATTAAACACTTACCATACATAACATCAACTTATGTGAGAACAATTCTCAACTACAACACTCGATTATTGATCTAGAATCAAGTTTACCCCTTCCCCAAACTACCCCTTTATAAATAGGCGGATCTTGGTCACACTATAAGACCTAGTTTGCAGATTTTACCCCCCTATTACGTTAGCCTTCACCTAGGGAATTATATTTCCAGCATCGACTTAAGTAGCCACTAATAATGAAATCATCTAAATGATAATCGGTTAGCTAAGCTGACCAAGCACTTGAGCCAATGTCAAACCTATGCAGGGAAAAAAATGATGAACGTAAAAAATAATAAGTTTGCGCTGCTCTTGGCAGCAAGTGCAGTGTCTCTGGCCTTAACCGGCTGTGGTGGCGACGATGGTACCGACGGAAACCCTGGTGACCCAGGCGGCCCGGCTGCTGACGTGGTCAATGTCCTTAACCTAGATGTGACTAAAGTCACCTATCAAGATGGCATGCCAACCATTGAAGTCTTCGCCACTAACGAAGAAGACATTCCAGTTGTGGGCCTACAAGACCTTGGTGTTACCGCTGCGCAACTGACACCAATGGGTGCTACTGGCGCTGGCAATAGCGCACAGTGGACACGTACAGCCAGAGTTTCCGGTACAGATAGCTACATTGATAACAAGAATGGCTCATACACATTCACACTTGAGCTAAGTGAATACAATGCTGACATGACTCAGCGTTTCAATGTAACCGCTGGCGGTAAAGACTCAACTCTTGCCGATGGCACCACAAGCGTACCACGTCGTGAAATTGTTAAAGACTTCTCGGGTGAAGGCTATCAAGCCCTGTACACCAAGAATATCGTCTCACATGAAACCTGTACCTCATGCCACGCCGAAGGCGAGCCGATAACACGCCGTCATAGCAGTTATTACACTCAAGAGACCTGTGCGACTTGTCATAGCAGTTCTATGTCTGAAGAAAAGCAGTGGAACCACCTGATCCACAACATTCACAACACTGCTAAGACATTCGAAGATAAGAAAGGCAACGAGTACACTGGCGAAGCCGCCGAAGCCTTAATTCAAAACAACTGTAAGAGTTGTCACGTTGAGCCAGATGCAGATAGCGGTGAACTCACCGAATGGGGCAACTGGACTCGCGTTCCAACCATGGAAACCTGTACGAGTTGTCACGTCGATATCGATTTTAAAGCCGGTAAAGGTCACTCTCAGCAAAATGACAATAGCAACTGTATCGCTTGTCATAACGCCAGTTGGACAGAAGAAATTCACACCGATGGCTTCGTTGAGAAGAAAGCACTTATCGACCAGTACGCTATGGAAGCAACTCTTACTGCGGTAGCCACTGACTCAGGTAGCGATACCACACTTAGCATTACCATTACTGGTGCTGACGGCGCGGCAATAGATGCTGCGACACTATTGACTAATATTGAGCAGCTAGAATCTATCACGAACGTGGGTCCTAACTTCCCGATAATGGGCTACAACCCAAGCCCAGGTAATGGTGAGCATAAGGTGCTTATTAATCTAGTTAAAAATGGCACCCTCGATGAAAATGCCTCAATTGTTGATGGTAAATTTGTCACAACAATCTCTAACCTTCCTTACGGTGAAGTCGGCGCAGATACTGATACAGCATTTAGCTTTATCGGCCTAGCTTTATGCAACGACGGTACTGATCTGGTTGCCTGTGGTGAAGGGGTTGATAGTACATCAATGAAAGCAGAGCTTGCCCACGGCACACTTTCTGGTGAAGCACCGAGTGTACGTCACACAGATTCCGTTAACTTTGCAGCTTGTGAAAGTTGTCATGGCACCGAGTGGGAACTACATCAAGAGTACCATGCAGGTTTCGTCATGACAGAGCAGCTAGGCCGAATCAACGAAGCCGGTGAGATGATTGTTGGTGTTGATGGCTGTGTAGCTTGTCACACACCGGATGGTACTTACATGAGTGGCGGCAATAAAGGTGCACTCGAGATGAAACTGCACAGCCTGCATAGCGGTGGCGATTACGGCATCATCAAGGGCTTGCAATGTAGTCAGTGCCATAACGACTTCAACCTCGATGCTTTCAAGGTGAAAGGTGCGTTAGCAACTTCATCAGGCAAGTACAGCACACCTATCGCGGCGACATGTGGTTCTTGTCATAGTCATAGCGATAGCTTCAAGCCACACGCTGAAGGTCAAGGCGCTATCATCGACGGTTCTTATGAAGCCGCCAACGATGCAGCCCAACTTGAAACCTGTTTCTTGTGTCACAACCCAAACATCAATGATCACACTTCGGTGAAGATGTAATTTGCTCAACTCTTAACGATAAATAGAGAGTTTGAAAGGGGGAGTCCTCTCCCCCTGCTTTCAAGCGAATTTGTGCAGATTAGGAAACCAAATATGAAAATCATAAATACACTAAAATCTGTTTCACTGTCAGTGCTACCCGCACTGCTCGTGTCAGCAGTCTTGTCTCTAGGTATGACTTCTGTCGCTCACGCGTCGAAGTGGGATGCCACGATGACTCCCGATGAAGTCGAAGCCACATTAGATAAGAAGTTTGCCGAAGGTAAATACTCCCCTAAAGGCGCCGATTCCTGCTTAATGTGTCACCGTAAGTCTGAAAAAGTGATGGACCTGTTTAAAGGTGTCCATGGCTCAATTGATTCGAGTAAGAGCCCTATGGCTGGTCTTCAATGTGAAGCCTGTCACGGCCCTCTGGGTAAGCATAACCGCGGCGGCAAGGAGCCCATGATCGCCTTTGGTCCAGACTCAACGCTATCAGCTGAAAAGCAAAACAGTGTCTGTATGAGCTGTCACTTAGATGATAAGCGTATGGATTGGAATGGTGGACACCATGACAATGCCGACGTTGCCTGTGCTTCTTGTCACTCCATACACACAGATAAAGACCCTGTGTTGTCTAAAAACACCGAGATGGAAGTCTGTACTAGTTGTCACACTAAGCAAAAAGCTGACATGAACAAGCGCTCAAGCCACCCGATGAAGTGGGGCCAAATGGTGTGTAGTGATTGTCATAATCCACATGGCACTATGAGCGACTCAGATCTTGTAAAGCCTACGGTTAACGAGACATGTTACTCCTGTCACGCCGAGAAACGCGGCCCAAAGCTGTGGGAGCATGCACCCGTAACTGAAGATTGTGTCGCTTGTCACAATCCACACGGTTCGGTGAACGAAGCGATGCTGAAGACTCGTGCTCCACAACTCTGTCAGCAGTGTCATGCCAGTGACGGTCATTCCAGTAGTGCCTACATGGGCAACACAGATCAAGGCTCAACCGTAGGTGGCAATGCGTTCACCGGTGGTCGCAGTTGTTTGAACTGTCATAGCCAGATCCATGGTTCTAACCACCCATCTGGCAAGCTATTTCAGCGCTAAACGGAGTCGAGAAGATGAAATTCAAATTAAATTTAGTCACCCTCGCCCTACTCGCTAATGCTGGCTTTGTCAGCACAGCAATGGCGGCTGGCGGCTACGGTATTCAAGATGCGAATACCGACAAGGTTAAGTTCGACAAGTGGGCGTGTAAACGCTGTGTTGTCGAAACTGGCGTTAATGGTACTGTCGGTGTTGGCATGGGTTATAACGATAGCGATGATATTCGTTCTGCCAACGCATTTGCAGCAGAAGATGAGTTCGCCTATAAGCTCGATGCCGACCTTAAATATATTAGCGAGTCAGGTTACCGCGCTACAGTCGAGGCCGATAATCTCGGCATGGAAAATGGCCGTTTAGATATTAATGCCGGTAAAGTGGGTCAATACAATCTGAACCTTAACTATCGTCAGATTGCCACCTACAAAACAGATAGTGCCATGACGCCTTATCAGGGCGTTGGTGGGGACCAGCTAACTTTAGCCGATAATTGGCAGACAGCGGGTTCGAGTCAAGATATGACTCAGCTATACAGCAGCTTGAACCCTATGGAGCTATCGCTTAAGCGTAAGCGCGCCGGATTGGGTTTCGAGTACTCGTTTGATGCTGAGCCCGGTGAACAATTATGGACAACTTATCTAAATTATCAACGTGAAGATAAGACCGGACTTAAGCAAGCTTCTGGCAGTTTCTATAACCAGTCTATGATGCTGGCAGAGCCGGTGGATTACACTACAGATACGCTAGAAGCGGGTATTAAGCTTAAAGGTGACAACTGGTTCACGGCACTTAGCTACTCAGGGTCGAGCTTTAAAAATCAGTATAGCCAGCTAACGTTTGATAACGCCTTTAACCCAACGTTCGGCGCGCAAACTCAAGGCACCATGGCATTAGATCCTGACAATGAAGCTCATACCATTTCATTGATGGGCCGAGTCACTGCCGATAAGACAATCCTGAGTGGCCGCGTTCACTACGGACAGATGACCCAAGATCAAGAGTTTGTCTCCTCTGGGTATGGTTACCAGATGCCGGCAGAGTCCCTCGATGGTCGCGTCGACATGAAAGGCGTTAACTTGAAGCTTGTCTCCCGCTTAAATCGCAGCGTGCGTATCAAGGCAAGCTATGATTATAGCGATCGTGACAACAAGACTAACGTTGAAGAATGGACACAGATCAGCATAGACCCAACAACAGGTCAAGTTGCCTATAACACGCCCTATGACATCACCACACAAAGGGCTAAATTAAGTGCCAACTATCGCATCACTCGCGGTATGCGACTCGAAGCGGGTTATGACTATCGCCAGGATGACCGCAGCTATCAAGATAGAGAAACCACTAACGAACACACACTCTGGAGCAAGTTCCGTCTGAGTCAGTTCGAAAACTGGGACATGTGGATCAAAGGTAGTTATGGCGAGCGTGACGGTTCTGAATACCAAGCATCAGAGTGGACTTCAAACGAGTCTAACGACCTGCTGCGTAAGTACAACCTAGCCGATCGCAAACGCACCATGGTTGAGGCTCGTGTCACTCACAGCCCTACCGAGGCGTTGACTATCGACTTCGGTACACGTTATGCCCTTGATGACTATAACGACACCCAAATAGGCTTAACTGAGTCGACAGATCTTAGCTATGATGTCAGTGCAAGTTACTTGATCAACGATGATATGACATTGACGGCATTTTATAACCGTCAGAACATAGAATCAGATCAATCAGGCAGCTCTAACTTCAGCACGCCAAACTGGTTTAGTGTGGTAGAAGATCAAGTCGATGTGATCGGTGCTGGCTGGAGTTACAACAACCTGATGGAGAAGAAGTTACGTTTAGGCGTTGATTACACTTATTCGAACTCAGACAGTAATACTCAGGTCACTCAAGGTGTCAGCGGCGATTACGGCGATTACTATGCCAAGTCTCATAACGTCAACATCTATGGTCAGTATCAAGCCACTGAGAAAATGGCGCTTCGCTTAGATTATAAGATGGAGAAGTATGAAGATAATGATGCCAGCAATGAGATAGCACCTGACGGTATTTGGAACGTTGTAAGTTTTGGCTCTAATAGCCACGATTACACCGCCCACTTAATCATGCTTAGCATAAATTATAGGTTGTAAGAAGTTCCTAGGGCCTAGGAACTAGAAACTAGCTAAAACATAAATGCCAGCTGCTATCTTATTAGTCGCTGGCATTTTTATTATTTTTAACCGGCCTCACACACAGGCTCTACCGTCACTATCTAGGTCTCAGAACCGACTCATAAACCTTGAACTCAGATTTGCTTTAGGGGAAGGTAACCTACCCGGTGTTTTATCTATGAGTTAACATGTCTGCCCCTAAGCCATCTGCATTACTTTCAGCAATATTTCCAATTTTAACCCCATTACTACTCACTAGCTCTTTCTCGGCCCATGCAACTGATGGCATAGGTTACTCGGCGAGTGCTTTTATCATTTTAGTGCTAGGCGGCTTTTTATTGATGAACCTTATGCTGAATGGATTATTCTTTTTTGCGGGTAAATACCAGAGTAAAGGCTTTAGCCGAGGCCATACTTCAGTCAGCCTTGTTCTGCCTGCTATCGCCCTTATCTGGACCTTGATCGATCATGTGGGATTTGCCGATCTCGCGTTAAATATTGGTCTTATCACAGTCGCTGTTGGTTTAGCCTTACTACCTTTGCAACTATCACTGCATCAAAGAGCCGAACATAGCTACACCAGCCTACTACTCATCCTTGGCGCTATCGGCTTTCTGGCCCTCTCTTACCTAGTCCAGCCCATTGCGATTTTTGCACTAGCATCAGCCCACATTGCGCTAAAAGGTCAATCAGATACCAAAGCTAAAATGTTAAGCATACTGACTCTTATCGGCGGATACTCAGTGTTAGCTTATTGGGGAGTTCAAACCTTACAAGTATTCACACAATAGATGAGTCATAATGATTCGATAAACAATGACCTCACATAGTGAATGAAACCATCTGATAAGTTCCTGCAGCTCCAAGCAAAAATCTTAGCCTGTAACTTATGTCAGGCTAAGCTGCCTTTGCCTGCAAAGCCTATCATCCAAATCTCGCAAAATGCCAAGATATTAATTGCTGGCCAAGCACCAGGCATAAAAGCCCACGAGAAAGGAGCGCCCTTTCACGACCCCAGTGGTAAACGACTCAGAGACTGGTTAGGTGTAACAGAAGAGCAGTTTTACGATGCTAACCTGTTTGCCATAGTACCTATGGGGTTTTGTTTTCCCGGCACCATCATCAGAAATGGCAAAAAGTCCGGCGACAAGCCGCCCATGCCATTATGTGCACCAACCTGGCGTAAAGCCCTGCTTGAAGAGTTAGCCCATATAGAGCTGACTATCATTCTTGGCCAATACGCAATTGACTATCACCTGAATAGAAAACAAGAGAAACATAAGCTGCCAGTGACTCAGGCTGTGATGAACTGGCAGGAATACTGGCCAGCATATGTCGTCATGCCTCATCCAAGTCCGAGGAACAATATCTGGCTTAAACGCCATCCAGAGTTTGAGGCAGAGGTCATTCCAAGACTCAGAAACAGGGTGGCAGATATTTTACACGCTCAGGTCGGGCAGAAAATCCATAATATTGATTGCATCGATAAATACCATAAATGTTAGATTCAACAAGTTATATACCTTGATGTAATACCCGTAACACATATAAAATTACTAGCATATGGATTAGTTTAGACGGAACCTAAATTTATGGCATCAGTAGTATCTTCTCGCCTGGCACAATTTCACCTACCTCGGTTATTCGCCTTATTATCAATCAGTGTGCTCACGGCATGTGGCGGTGGTGGCGCAAACTCCACAGCCGAGACTAATGGAACTTCAGGCAACAGCAGCACGTATCAATTCAATGCTGACTTTATTAACCTTATTCCTAGTACTCAAGCAGCCACTAAAGTCGATCTTTTCTATGAGCATATCGGCATAGATGAAGTTGAGATAGCCTCAAATATCGATTATTTAGAACGCCAAAGAACGGCTAGCTTCGGTTGGACGGGTTTACCTCAAGCCAATCTAAGCTTCACAGTAAAAGACGCGTTCAATAACCAGTCCTTGCTGAGTACAAAAACGATGAGCTATAGCAATACTCAACAAGCGCTCTTTCTGCTCGCTACTGGCGAGAAACCTACGACTCAAGCCGTGTCACTTACCCGCATCAACAAACTCGAAGGTGAGCAAACCAGTTATCGCTTGTTTCACGCTAACGCCTTAGATCCCCGCAGTATCGATCTCTATAATGCTGATGCACAAACCGCTATTGCCCTCAACTTGGCCTTTAATCAAGTGTCTGCGCCTATTAAATATGATCAAAACCTGGCTGAAATTAATGTCTTCGCAATTCCCTCTGGCACAAGCCCGGATTACAGCAACACCAGTAACTACCTGCTACAGACCGTGATCACCCAAGAATCGAGTGACACACTAAGCGTGCTAGTGGCAAAGCCTGGTGCATTAACTCGCTGGCAAATAAATCACTATTCTGAATAGCATTATTTATACCATCATGGAATAAAAGCCGCAGTTCTTGTCTGTCCTCTCTCTTTGGACAAACAAGAGCTGCAAACAAACACATCGCCGTTAAAGTTTGCCATATCTCATAGTTCGCCCGGCCAAAATACCTTAAGCTAATGAAAACTCCTTCGAGACAGTCAATGTGTATTTTCTAGATCCTAGCCTGGCCCAACAGATTGTTGATCGCACAATGAAGATCATTGGCCACAACATCAATGTGATGAATAATCGCGGTGTTATTTTGGGCTCTGGCGATCCCCATCGTATCGACTCGACTCATGAAGGGGCACTGTTAGCGATAAGCCAAAACCGCACAGTAGAGATCAATTCGGCTACCGCCGCCAACCTACATGGAGTAAAAGCTGGAATAAACCTACCTCTGCACTACAAAGGCGAGATCATCGGGGTTATCGGTATCACAGGAGAACCTGAAACCCTGCACAACTATGGCGAGTTATTAAAAATGACCGCCGAGATGATCGTCGAGCAGGCCAATTCCATAGAGCAGGCTCAGTGGCAATATCGTCAGAAAGAGGAATTTATTCTGCAGCTGATAAAGTCTGAAACGGGGTTTTCAAGCCAGCTAAAAGACTGGGCACTGCAACTCAACATAGACATAGATGCGCCCAGAGTCGTAGCGGTTATTCAGGTCCAAGGCGATGAGGAGCAAACATCTGCCAACTCATTGCTGAAAAAAGTGCTCAACCTACTCGAAAATCCTTCTCGTGGTAATTTAGTGGCCATGACATCCATGACTGAGCTAGTGATCTTAAAACCCGCATTTTTGGATGGGAACAGATGGGATCCACATCTGGAGAGTCAACGAATCGATCAACTCTTATCCCGCATACCAGCAGAGATGAACGTGAGACTCAAAATTGCCTTGGGCCACTTTTTCCCCAATGCGGCAGACATAAGTCGCTCCTATTTCACCGCCAGAGAAACGTTAACATTAGGTCAGCAGCTCAGACCCCATGAGAGTAAATATCTGTATGAAGATTTCTCGCTGCTGGTACTCCTATCCGGATTACGGGGAGACTGGCGAGGAGAAGAGCTGATCACACCATATCAGGCACTCATAGGAGCAGATAAGAATGGTCAGCTCAGAAAAACCTTAACCGCTTACCTACAACATTTTGGTGATCTACAGCAGTGTGCTAATGAACTGTTTATCCATAGAAATACCTTAAGGTATCGCCTGGACAAGATCCAACAACTGACTGGCGTCGATATTCAAGAACTCGATGGCCTGCTTCAGCTATATCTGGGGCAGGTATTGAGTAAACAATAATTTGGCCCCAGTCTTCGAATGAAGACTGATCACATTTTATTTTAGGCTAATTTGGTCATCGGTCTTTTCCCGTCATTCCGGCAGATCTTTTGAGCCGGAATCTAAGGGTTGTTGGGCGGTATGTTTTAAAATTGTACCTTCATTGTCACTTATAGCCTGCGGCGGTGCAGTATAGGGATATACCAATGTCGTGAAGGCTGGATGCCTAAGAACGACCTTATGTGCAGATGCTTCTGCGGCACGCTGGCTCTTGATTTTAAAAGAGCTGTCCCTATACGCTCTGCGGCTTCCAACAACTTCCGTGTTTAACGGCCAGTTCGACATCCTGTCTCTCGTTCGAAGAGTATCACTTCGCGATACCTCACCCTGAAATCGAAGCTCGCAGCCGTATCTACACTGGGTTATTCAAAAGAAAGTTATTTATTTAACTTTCCCTGTAAACAATCTTGAATCGTGAGGCCTACCTTATTCGCTACGACCCCTTTGTTTCTTGAAATGGTGAGTTACTACACTCACCATTTTCAATGTTTACTTAGTTAACACGGCTTGCCTCTCATCAAACAAGGCGTCTGAAGATTTATTGAGATTTTCTGCTAGAGCCAAATAGACTGCCGGTAACACAAATAGGGTAAAGATTGTGCCGATAAACATGCCTGCTACCAAAATAATACCAATACTATTCCTGGCTTCTGCGCCTGGTCCTGTCACTAAAACTAAAGGAAAGTGACCAAGTACTGTCGCAGCTGTTGTCATCAAAATAGGTCGTAACCTTAACTTTGCGCTATATACGACAGCGTCCAATTTTCGATACCCTTTTTGTTGAAGCTCATTCGCAAACTCTGTAATTAGTATTCCATTTTTAGCGACTAAGCCCACGAGAGTAATAAAACCGATTTGGGCGTAGATATTCATCGTTGTCATACCAAGAAACGAAAACGACATACCGCTAGCAAGAGCCAAAGGTACGGATCCGAGTAATACCACTAATGGCGAACGAAAGCTGTTGAACTGTATAGCTAGAACCATGTAAACCATGAATAAAGAGATGGCAAGCACAGAGAATAAACTGTTTCCTTCTTGGCGTAGTTGACGAGAGCTGCCCGCATAATTCACTTGGTATCCTGGCGGTAATATCTCCTCTGCCTTTTGTTCCAGAATACTCAGCGCTTGATCAGGTGTTGTCCCTGGCACCAACCCACCTAAAACACGAAACGAGTTGAGTTGATTAAATCGGTTCGCGCTGCGTACGCTAGCTGTTTGCTCTAAGTTTGCGATGCTACTTAAGGGTACAAAATCGCCATTCGGTGTTTTTATTTGTAAGGTGAGTAATGTTTCACTGCTATTTAGCTGTTGCTCCTCAATCATGGGTATCACACGATAGGCCCTACCATCACTATCAAAACGTGTCACGTCTTGTTCCGACACCATCAATGATATTTGGTCTGTTACCGCTTTGGTTGTTAACCCCAAGTCCATCATTTTTGTACTGTCAAACTCGAGTCGTGCATGAGGCATATCTAGCTTCAGGTCCGTATCAACAAACATGAATTTGCCACTTTTTTGCGCGGCCTCTAGCAGTGCATATGAATACCTAAGCATATCGCTGTGACTATCTTGCGATTGAATGACCATTTCTACATCAAATTGCCCAGCCGTCGGCAGTGGCATCGGTGACGTTGGGTAAATTCTTAAGCCAGTGATTTCTTTGAGTGCAAAATAAATATTTTGTACAACATCTGAGGTTGAGTATGAGCGTTGGTCGTATGGAACGAAGTTAATGCCACTGAAACCGCCTGACTCAGTAAGGGTCTGCCATACCATGTCTATGCCTTCCATTTTCTCAATAGAGCTGACCGCCTTTTGCATAAATTGATTGCTATAGTCTAAAGAACCACCTGAAGGGGCTTCAGAAATAACAAATAGCGAACTTTGGTCTTCAACAGGAGCAAGCTCTTGCTGTGAAAATAGATAGAAAGGAACGATCAAAAGCGAAAGAACAAATGCTCCAGTCAATAGGGCTCGGTCATGAGAGAAAACACGATATAGTCCATTCTCATAACGCGCTGACAATCGATCGAATATGAGGTTGACCTTGTGCGTTAGGCGACTTTCTTGCCCCTTTTCTTGAGAGACGTAGGCACTCATGATTGGCGATAAAGTAATAGCAACGATACCGGAAACAAGAACAGCAATGGCTAACGTAAACGCGAACTCTTTAAATAGAGCACCAGACAAACCGCCGACAAAACCAATGGGGACAAATACTAAAGCCAAGGTGATTGTCATAGAGAAAATAGGCCGCAGCAGCTCTCTTGAGCTTACTAATGCAGCTTCAATTCGGCCTTTACCATTTCGCATATGACGTGCGACATTTTCTACAACGACAATCGCATCATCGACAACCAGTCCTACAGATAAGACGATTGCCAAAATGGTCAGTAAATTAAGTGAGAAACCCGCTAATAGCATCGCTGCGATACTGCCTAAAATTGAAATAGGAATCGTCACCAAAGGCACCAACGCCGCTCGAAATGATCCCATTAGCAACAGAATCACTACGCCTACCAGCAATACAGTTTCGACAAGAGTGGTGAAAATTTCTTTGAGTGCGTCTCGCATATATTGAGTGCCATCATAGCCAATGGTGATACTTGTTCCTTCTGGTAAGCGTGAATTAGTGACCACAAGTTGCTTGTATAATGCATCCCCAATTGAAATTTCGTTCGAACCCGGTGACGTTACGATGCCGATAAAAACTGACTCACTAAGATTTAAGCGTGCAGAGTCGGTACCGCGATCCTCTCCAAGCTCTATACGAGCGAAATCGCTAAGGTAAATAAAAGTATCACCACTCTTTTTTACGATCATTTGGCGAAAATCATCGGCGCTTTGGTATAGTGCATTACTCATGATACTTATGTTTTGGCTAGCGCTTTCTACATGACCTAAAGAAGCGATAACATTGTTATCAATTAAAGCCTGATGAACTTGATCGGCACCAATATTCAAGCTTGCCATTTTCAGAGGATCGAGCCATACACGCATAGCCGGCTTGCGTCCACCAAGTACATCCGCACTTTGAACGCCAGGCACAGACGCAAACCAAGGTGTTACGTCGCGTTCTAAAAAGTCGGTGAGATCTGCTCTGTCCATTGTAGTGCTAGAAACATTCAGATAAAAAGTGGCTCCTGGCCTGTCGACACGGGTAACAGAAACGCTTGGGTCTTGCACGCCATCTGGCAGTTCATAAGAGATCTGGCTGAGCCGTGAGTTGAGTTCAGCAAGCGCATTGGTACTATTTTCGTTGAGCTTGAGCCATACCGTTACCTTACTCAGTCCTGCTGTTGTTGATGAATCGACGTAGTCGACGCCCGGAACACTCATTGCAACTCTTTCGATTGGTTCTGTAACGAAACCTTTTACGACATCAGCAGAGACACCAACATACTCAGTGGTGATGATAAGAGACGAACTTTCGATCTGGGGGAACTGCGAAATCGATAGTCGTTGTGATGCCATCAAACCGGCAATGATAATGATCAAAGAAATGACGATTGCTATAACTGGCTTTTTAACAAAGATATCCACTGTTATTCTCCAACAATAGCTGCAACGAGTGGCGGCTCTTGTGGTAAAGCTCCTTCCCTTGAGCGAACCAACAAGCCTTCATAAAGTTTGAATGCGCCAGCCGCCGCAATTTTTTCACCTTCATGTACGCCTTCAGTGATTAGTTTCGATCCATTAATCTCTGAGATAACCTGTACGGGTACGCGTTTTGCCCGGTAAGCTCCGGGCTCACTGTCGAGTGCGATTAGCTTCATGACATATGAGCCATAAAGATCCTGATTAACAGAAATAACAGGGACTTGATATACTGTCTTGTTCTCACTTATCGGAATGAGCACTTCCAATGGCATGTTTGGTGTGTAAGGGGCGAGGGTTCGGCTAATCTCTGCGCGATATCTCAGGCTACGAGTTGTCTCCGATATTTGTGTGTCTTTTGCTATGACTGTTGCCTGCTGGAAAGACGATGTACCAAGAGAATCAATGTTTCTTGCTCGTATCTGAGAGCTTATGTCGAGCTCTGGGTAGAATTGTGGAACGCTAAAATCTACCCAGACTTTGTCACTGTCTCCAATAAACGTTGAAAGTACTTGGTTAGCAGAGACATAGTCGCCTAACTTGATATCATGAAGTCCTATTACCCCATCAAATGGCGCAATAACGGTCTTTTGTTTGATTGTGACTTGTAGTACCTCAATTTCAGATTGAATCACGATAAGGTCAGCGTAAGCTTGATCATATTGCTCTTGGCTAATCGATTTTTTTTCTAGCAAAGTTTGATAACGTTGAAGTACTGATTGAGCATGTTTTTTGCGTGCTTGTGCCGATTTTATTCTCGCGCGTTCTTCAGAAATATCGACCTGAAATAATAGATCTCCTCCATTAGCCTTTCCACCAGCTTGGAAACCAACAGAGGCGATTTTCCCCGACAGCTCCAGTGATAAATTAGATTGCAGTGGCGATGCCGCACTGCCAAGTACGCTGACAGTCGGTGTATGCTCCGAAACTTTTACGTAGGTGACATCGACGACTTCGTAGTGCTCAGGGAAGGAGGACGCTATATCTATTGCGACTTTTATTTGATTGTATTTGTAATACCCTAAACCACCTATAATCAAGGCTAAGCTTGATAGCACCCATAGCCAACCTACGAATGAAGACCTTTTCTTTTTCATATAATCACCACAAAAGTTTAAATAATTACATTCGAATGATATTCGAATAAGATTCGGATTATGAATTGTTGGAATTTTTTGTCAAACTGAAAGGTTTAAGTTTCAAGCAATGGTGAGAGCAGGAAGGTAATTTTACTCTTTAAATATCAATCACTTTAAGACAGCGTACTTGTGTTGAAATTATATTCATTGACAACCTTTTAGTATTCATAGCAGCTTATCCATAAAGATTGACTCAGGTAGGCAGATTTATTAGCATTCACCCGAATATTATTCGAATGAAGGTTCACTATGCCAGCCCCTAAACACACTATCGCTGAACAAGAGAAGCTAATATTAGATGCTGCTGCACAATGTATTCTCGATACTTCGTTGATCGATTTTAAGATGTCGGCGATTGCTAAAAAAGCTGGTTTATCAATGGGCTCAGTTTATAAGCACATCCAATCTAAAGAAGATGTATTGGTTGCCCTGTCTGTACGTCTTGATAGTCAAGCATCCAATGTTATTCGATTCATTCTTGCTCTACCCTATTCACTTCCAGCGAAGATCGTGGCAATTAACCTTGTGTCACAAGAATCAATGTATATTTATTCTTTTTCTTATCAGCTACTTACGATGATAAATAGTAGAGATTTGCTAGCCAAAGCCTCTGATAAATGGCTAGCTAAATTATCTTTAGTGTCTACAGAAATTAGGTTTCAGTTTCAAGATGCTTTACGAGAGGCCGTAGGTTCAGAAGAATTACTTTGTGAAGAGGAAGAAAAAGAAGCTCTGATTGAAGAGTTTATGCTGCTGCATTGGGCCGTAAATATAGGGTCCCCTCAAATCCTTAACCACCCGCATGAGACTCATATAAATGAAGCTAAGGTAAACGTTAATGTACCGCTGACATTGGATCACCCATTAATGCGAGCGACTATCCGTATGACGAATAGCTACCCTTGGAAATACCCAGTGACACGAAAAGAGCTATCTGAAATTGAGCAAGTGCTCATCAAAAATGATTTACGATAGATTTAGATTCTTTCTTAATTTGACTGATTCTACATCGATATTTTGTAGTCAATTATTTAATTGTTCGTTTTAGATACTCACAATAATACAGCGAGTAGATTTGCGATTGTAACTCAGAAATGTCCACAAATGAGTTAGTCCTTCCCTAAAGAATCCAATCGAAGAAATAAACACTCAGGTGTGAACGCGGCTGTGACCTTCGGTTTCAGGGATGAAACCGTAGAGCGCACACGGATGTGTTCACAGCGTGTCACTGAAGTGTTCGCACATCCCTCGCCGGGCAGGCGTTTGATAACAAAACTGTATTGGTGATCAACAAACTAACCAAATAACAAAACCAGCCCAATGAACCCACAATAGATATTTAACCAACTTGTTATCCGACAAGCTTGAACCTTCTGCTGGTATACAATACCCTCCCATTAAAGTACCTATTATGTGAGCAATGATGAAGAAAGTATTAGTGATCGGCTATGTGTGGCCAGAACCCAACTCGTCTGCTGCAGGTACACATATGTTGTCGCTTTTGAGGCTTTACAAGCAACAAGGTTGGCAGGTCGAATTCGCCACCCCGGCGCAGCCATCGGATCACATGATAGACCTAAGCTTAGAAGGCATAAGCAGTAAGAACATTAGCCTTAACTGCGACAGCTTCGATGCTTATATCTTGGAGTATCAACCAGATATTGTCATGTTTGACCGCTTTATGATGGAAGAGCAGTTTGGCTGGCGTGTCGAAAAAAACTGCCCTAATGCATTAAAGGTACTCGACACGGAAGACCTGCAGTGCCTGCGTAATGCACGTCATCAAGCCGTTAAGGGGGAGCGAGCACTCACTCAAGCAGACCTGTTCAGTGATATCGCAAAACGTGAAATTGCGGCAATCCTTCGCTGTGATATCTCACTTATCATCTCAAGTTTCGAGATGGAGCTGCTACAAAGCCAGTTTAAGCTTGACCCAAGTCTCTTACATCACTTGCCGTTTATGGTGGACTTGAAAAAGTGCCCGCCTAAGACAAAAACCTACACTGATCGCCAGCATTTTATGACCATAGGCAACTTCCGTCATGCTCCTAACTGGGACGCCGTGCTATATCTGCAAAAGATCTGGCCCTTGATCAGAAAAAAGCTGCCCCAGGCCGAGCTACATATCTATGGCTCCTACCCGCCACCGAAAGCAACGGCGCTTAATAACCCCAAAACAGGCTTTATCATTAAGGGCTGGGCAGAAGATGCCTACCAAGTGATGGAGCAATCTCGTGTCTGCTTAGCACCCATTCGTTTCGGTGCAGGCATCAAGGGCAAGCTACTCGATGCCATGATCATGCAGACCCCGAGCGTCACCACATCCGTTGGCAGTGAAGGCATGTATAACGATGAGCCGTGGCCCGGACATATCACAGATAATATCGATGACTTTGCCCAGGCTGCAGTGGATTTATACGTTCAAGAATCACTCTGGACAGAGGCTCAAAGCCACGCCTCGAGTCTATTAACGGCAAAATATGATGGCCAGAAATTAGGCCAAGAATGGATAAATAAGTTAAACCATACTCAAGAGAACTTAGCACAGCACAGATTAAATAACTTCACCGGCGCCATGATGAAGCATCACTCCATGGCGAGCACCAAGTATATGTCCCAATGGATCGCGGCTAAAAATGCCAAGTGATCAAGATTGATATGCCCAACAGGGCATATCAATACCGTTTGTCATAGTTCCAGTTCTGTGAGCCCGGGATGCTCATCTGGGCGACGACCTATGGGCCAATGAAATTGTCGCTCACGCTCATCTATCTTCAGATCATTGATACTGGCGTGGCGCTGCTCCATCAGGCCGTTATCATCAAATTGCCAGTTCTCGTTGCCATAGGCGCGGTACCACTGACCGCCGGCATCGCAATACTCATAGGCAAAACGTACCGCAATCCGATGCCCCTCCACCGCCCACACTTCCTTAATCAAACGGTACTCATGTTCTTTCTGCCATTTAGCGGTAAGTAGCTCGATAATCTGATCTCGTCCCAGAACAAAGTGGTTGCGGTTGCGCCACTTAGAATTTTGACTATATGCCATGGCTATTTTTGCCGGTTTTTGACCGTTCCAGGCATCTTCTGCCATTCTCGCCTTGATAACAGCACTGGTTAGATCATAAGGCGGTAATGGCGCTTTTATCTCATTATTCATTTCAGTTTCTCTCTTTATTTCTATCTTTATTTCTAGCATTAACGATCAAAGGTCCAGAGCAAGCACTGGTGTCTTTGCTCGGGAGACGCAGGGACAAAATAGCTGTAGCTGCTCTTTTTCAAGATGGGTCAATACTGTGTCTCTATGTTCAATGTCTCCTTCAATCACAGGTATCGCGCACTGTTTACAACTTCCAGATTGGCAGCTAAAAGGCGTATCAATATCGGCTGCTAGCAAGGTATCGAGAACCGATTTATTGGCAGCAACGTTAAGTTCCAGTTTCGATTTAACTAGCTTCACCGTGAATGCCTTATCCTCAATTGAGGTTTCAGCCCCGCCACCGAAGCCTTCACTTCTAATCCTGCTGCTATCTATATCTAGCTGGTTTGCCATAAATCTCACTTCATTCAACATCTTTTGTGGGCCGCAAATGTAGAAGATGGTATTTTTTGGCGCACTCGATAACACCTGACTGATACTCAAACGCCTACTTTCATCACTGGGATAAATTGATATCGACTCACCAAATTCTCGCTGTAATCGGTCCCTGAAGGCCATATCCTTAACACTTCGTCCCGAGTAATGCAGCGAAAGTGCCACACCTCTGGACTTAAAATGTTGAGCAAGGGGTTTTATCACTGTGATCCCTATTCCACCAGCTATCAAGACTGCTGGTTCAGTACCTAAATGCACCTCAAAGTGGTTGCCTGGTAAATCACAGTTAATCACAGTCCCAAGCTGAAAGTTATGGTGAATCCCATGGGACGCACTCTTGTGGAGATCATCTTGCCGTACATCATCAGCTTCACTGTTTAGTCGTGTCGCGAGTACGGCTATCTCATAGAAATTGCGGCGCGAGGGATTAGAGCAGATAGAATAGGAGCGATGCACCACCGAGCCATCATTGAGCTGAACCGGAACTCGTATATGAGAACCTGCAGTCACTAAAGGCAGCTCTCCTCCACCAGCGGCTTTAAATTCAAAGGCTCGAATTTCAGGTGTTAATTGACGTATGCCACTGATAACCAGACTAAGAGGCCCCTCACCTAGCGTGGCAGGGCTCTGTCTCCAAACGTTTTCGGTCTTTTCCACAGGCTTAGCTTCAAGCTGTTTAGTTTCAGATAGCGCCGCTTCTGAAAGCTTAGCCGCGACAATCTCCTCTACTTCTGCTTCGCTAAAACGCGGTGTAATATGTTTAGGACAGTTCCAATCGAAGGCTTCAACTTGGATAACGAAAGCGCGCTCGACTCTCGCCCGGTAATCATCGTCCTGCAGCTTAGTGAGAAGTTCATGGTCTGCCGTATCGACAAGCTTTATCCTACCGAGTAACTTCAGTCGGGTCTTGTTGGGGTAGTCCATAAAAAACAGTGACACCTTGTCATTGCTAGCGAAATTACCTGTGCTGATATACTGACGGTTGCCATTATAATCGGCAAAGCCAAGAGTCTTTTCATCGAGCACTTTCATAAAGCCTTTCGGCCCACCTCGATGTTGAATGTAAGGCCAGTCAGTTTCACTCACACTGGCCATATAGAAACTGTCACGAGCCTGGATAAATTCAGTCTCGGCCACACCGAGTCGATGATTAAAGTCCTCACCGCCTTCCATCCGCTCATAGCCTTTACGGCTACCTAGCTGTGCTTGGACCGTTTTCACGGCTTGAGTGAAACCTATCTCAGCAAATTTATGACCCATGACCGACCTCCAATAACTCGATAACCTTACCCGTGACTCCATCTGATGGTCATTTCAACAAATGACCATCAGACGTTCCCCTAACCTGACATCTATGGAAAATACTCATGTGACATGAGTATCAAGTTTAACTTGAGCGACTTAAGCCACTTTGTTCAATGATACTTTCGGGAAATCGATATCTAATTGACTCGCCTTACCTAGAATATTGGTCATTAGATTCATGCCAACATGAGTAATAATTTCGACAATATCGGCCTCGGTATAGCCCGCAGCGCGCACTTCAGTTAACTCAGCATTGGTCACGTCACCCTTATGTTCGCCGAGAGAGACTGCAAACTTAACTGCGGCCGCGGCTTTGGCATCTTGACTAGTACCGGCACGATTGGCCTCAATTTCAGCACCATTTAACCCGGCTTTTCGTCCCAGTGCCGTATGGGCAGATAGGCAATACTCACAGGCATTTTGCTCGGCTAAGGCTAATGCAATTCGTTCACGTGTCGGCGGCGTTAAGCTACCTTCGCCGGCAATGCCGTGTAAGCCTAAAAAAGCGCGAAGCGCGGCGGGCGAATTGGCGAACACTTTCAAGAAATTTGGCACCATACCCAGCTGAGATTGAATCGCCTCTAGCAATGCTTTTTGTTCGTTATTGGCAGTGTCGTTTTCGATTAAATTAATGCGGCTCATGGTCATTCTCCAAAGTTTAAAATGAAATTCAGTTTGTGGTTTATCAGTAGCAAGCCTTTACATCGCTTGCTTGAGAACTACTTTGCCAAATTTCTCTTTAAAGAAGAATACCCGTATATTGCATTTAATAATTCCAATTAGTGGAACAATAAAAAGCAGAGGGGAATAATCGATGGATAGATTTCATCTACTCAAGGTGTTTATTGCCGTAGCTGAAGAGCAAGGGTTTGCGGCAGCGGCAAGAAGGCTGAATATGTCACCACCGGCGGTCACCCGAGCGATTGCTGCACTGGAGGAGCAATTGAATGTAAAACTACTCAATCGCACCACACGTTATGTCAGAGCGACCGATGTAGGGCTGCGCTATTTAGATGATGCCAGACGCATCTTGGCTGAGTTGAAAGCTGCCGATGAAGCGGTAACAGGCATAAACGCAGAGCCCCAGGGACATCTTGCCGTCACGGCGCCGGTGATGTTCGGCAGCCTGTTCGTGATGCCGACCCTAGTCAAATACCTGCAGCAGCACCCCAAAATGGAGGTCTCGGCCATCTTTCTCGACCGTGTGGTCAATATGCTTGAAGAAGGCATAGATGTCGGGGTGAGAATAGGTCAACTCCCAGATTCCAGCATGCGTGCCAGACGGGTTGGTTCTGTCAGACTGGTGCTTTGTGCATCACCACAATATATCCAGGAACACGGCATTCCCCTGCATCCCGACGAACTAGACCAACACACCATTATCGCCTCTAAAGCCGGCAATAATGGTCTGGATTGGCGCTTTCCCGATGGCAAAACGATTAAATCGGTTAAGGTCAAACCCCGTCTAACGGTCACTACTAACG
This sequence comes from Shewanella benthica, assembly GCA_023284085.1. Classification (GTDB taxonomy): domain Bacteria; phylum Pseudomonadota; class Gammaproteobacteria; order Enterobacterales; family Shewanellaceae; genus Shewanella; species Shewanella benthica. Next base: position 34,294 of record JAKVHY010000032.1, on the reverse strand, counting down.
ACGCCGCCATCTCTTCCGCTGCCTCTGGCTTGGGGATCACCCGCTTACTCTCATATCAAATAGCTCCGCAACTCGCCTCGGGTGAGCTTAAAATTTTACTAGAAGACTATGAACCTGAGTCTAGGCCTGTGCACATCATCCATCGAGAGGGCCCCAATGGCTCAGCCAAGGTGCGCAGCCTGGTCGACCTGTTAGCAGAACAGCTTAGCCAACATCCGGCACTCAATTAGATAAACAACGCAGCCGCTTCTCAACAGGTGTGGTTAAACGCTCAAATTATCGCTGAGCCTCATCTGACCACCGCATATATTTGTGCAAACGCACAAATATATTGCCAATAAAGGTGATAGATCAGTCATTAGACACGATGCCAGATTGTGCTTAGCACAGGATAATAGCCACAGCCTGAAATACCTTAGCCGTCGACCTTAAATACGACTAGCGAGCCGGGTTAACCTATAAAAATAGCTATTAATAATACCCATAAACCAGGGACCCCCTATGAGCCAAGTACTGATCTTGTTGGCAGTGATATTTTTCATTGTTATTGCCACCTCAAAATTCAAACTACATCCATTTTTGACGCTGATTTTAGCCTCATTTTTTACCGCATTTGCCTACGGTTTACCCAGCGCCGATATCGTCAAGACCATCACCTCCGGCTTTGGCGGTATCTTGGGTTATATCGGCCTGGTTATCGTATTAGGTACCATTATCGGTACCATATTGGAGAAGAGCGGCGCGGCCATCACCATGGCAGACGTGGTCATCAAGGTGCTGGGGAAACGCTATCCGACCCTGACCATGTCGATTATCGGCTACCTGGTCTCAATTCCTGTCTTTTGTGACTCGGGTTTCGTGATCCTTAACTCGCTTAAACAGTCTATGGCCAATCGCATGAAGGTCTCCAGTGTCTCTATGAGTGTCGCCTTAGCCACGGGTCTGTATGCGACTCACACGTTCGTACCACCAACACCGGGCCCTATTGCCGCTGCGGCTAACTTAGGTCTGGAATCGAATCTCGGCTTAGTCATCTTTGTCGGTGTATTTGTCGCGGCGGTTGCCGCACTTGCAGGCACGCTGTGGGCTAACCTTTTTGCCAATGTTGAGCCAGACGGTGAAGGCGCCGAAGAACTTAAACATAATGTAGAAGACTTCGACCAACTAAAAGAAGCCTATGGCACACTGCCAAGCCCGACTCGTGCCTTTGCCCCTATCTTCGTGCCCATCTTACTCATCTGTTTAGGATCCATAGCTAACTTCCCATCAGCACCGCTTGGCAATGGTCTGTTATTCGATGTACTCGCCTTCCTGGGTCATCCTGTAAACGCCCTTATGATTGGCCTGTTCCTGTCTATTTCACTGCTTAAAAGCAGTGAAAAGATTAAAGAGTTCAGCGAGCGTATCACTCAAGGTCTAGTGGTTGCCGCCCCCATTCTGTTAATCACAGGTGCAGGCGGTGCATTCGGTGCTGTGCTTAAGGCGACAGAGATTGGCGCCTTCCTAGGGACATCACTTTCTGCATTAGGCATAGGCATCTTCATGCCATTTATCGTCGCCGCAGCCCTTAAAACGGCCCAAGGTTCATCGACAGTAGCATTAGTGACCACATCGGCCATAGTTGCACCTATGCTGGGCGATATCGGTCTTGCCAGTGACATGGGACGAGTACTGACGGTAATGGCCATCGGAGCTGGTGCCATGACAGTTTCTCATGCCAATGACAGCTTCTTCTGGGTCGTGACTCAGTTTAGCCGCATGAGTGTTAAACAAGCCTATAAAGCACAAACAATGGCGACGCTAGTTCAAGGCATAACCGCCATGACTTTAGTGTATATTTTGAGTCTTATTCTTCTTTAAACGCTAGTTCCAGAGTTCAGTGGCTGTCACAGCAGCCACTGACATTTTATAGTTTTTCAGTACCCAGTTCTTCTGACTGCTTTAGGATCCCAACCAATGAAAATAGTTATCGCTCCCGATTCATTCAAAGAAAGTCTGAGTGCGATGGAAGTAGCCAACGAAATCGAACGCGGCTTTAAATCTGTCCTGCCCGACGCTGAATATCTGAAACTGCCTGTTGCCGACGGCGGTGAAGGCACTGTGCAGTCTATGGTCGATGCTACCAAGGGCTCCATTATCGAGCTCGATGTCATCGGGCCCCTGGGGAAACCAGTCAGTGCTCACTACGGGATCTTAGGCAATGAGTTTATTGGTGACAGTAAGACAGCCATCATAGAGATGGCGTCGGCCTCGGGCCTACATCATGTCTCAGTCGAGAAGCGCGACCCTAGTATCACCACCAGCTATGGCACAGGCCAGCTTATTTGTGATGCGCTCAACCGCGGCATCAAACACATCATAATCGGCTTAGGTGGCAGTGCCACCAACGATGGCGGCGCGGGTATGGCACAGGCACTTGGCATTCATCTGCTCGATGAATCAGGCAAGGCCCTGAGTGTGGGCGGCTCGGCATTAAGCGAGCTTCACACCATAGACATGAAAGATATCCATCCCCTTATCCAGCGCTGTGAATTTATCGTCGCCTGTGACGTAGACAACCCTTTGTGCGGTGATAAAGGTGCATCGGCTATTTTTGGTCCACAAAAAGGCGCTACACCCGAGATGGTAACCTGCCTGGATGCGGCCTTGACTCGATATGCCGACATTATCGCCAAGACTGTTGCTAACAAGCAGATCAATAACACTAAAATTGCAGATAAACGCAATACACCGGGTGCTGGCGCAGCCGGCGGAATGGGATTGGGTGCCATGGCATTCCTAAACGCCACACTCAAACCCGGCATTGATATCGTCATGGAAACCGTAAAGCTCGACGAAAAAATTGCCGGCGCAGATCTGGTGATCACCGGAGAGGGCAGACTCGACAGCCAAACCCTGCACGGTAAGACCCCTATGGGCGTCACGCGCATCGCCAACTCACAGGGTATTCCTGTTATCGCCATAGCAGGCTGCGTCAGTGATGATGCCAATATGCTACTCGAACACGGCATATCAGCCATCTTCTCCATCACCCCCAGGGCGCTGCCACTGGAAGATGTGCTGGCCAATGCTAAACACAACTTGTTTACCACCTCGCAGAATATCGCCGCTCTCTATGCCATGAAGGTAAAGCGGTCATAAGTATCCCTGAGACGGTAAAATGGAGGCTTCCTCTGTTTACCGTCTTCAGATAACCTCAATGGCACTCAGGCCAAACAATTGCCACCGCTTTACATTCCCCATGAATCGTTTTAACTTTTCCACTTGATGCACCAAAGCGCATAAAGTAAAGTGACCCCCCTTTGGAAAACTGCAACAAATAGCAGTTCCTGTTGAATAGTGTGATAGCTAAGAGATAAACATGTCGATGACACCCAGACGAGCCACAGCTTCTGAAGAGGCATTACTGCGCATCTTCACCGTACCGGAAGCCCCTGATTCAACATTAAGCGTCATCGAGCAAAACATATCGCAAAACTTGATGGGCTTCCTGCAAGAAAGTGTGGTTGCCATCGAGAAGCCTCTGTCTGAGATAGAGCTAGACTTCCAACAGCATCAAATCCCCTCTGCGCCTCAGTTTGTCTCAGACTATGCCGATGAGATGATGAAGACCTTAGTGGCGCACTCGGTTCATACCTCATCGCCTAGCTTTATCGGTCATATGACCTCGGCTCTACCCTACTTCGTCTTGCCTCTGTCTAAAATGATGGTAGGCCTCAACCAGAATCTGGTAAAAATTGAGACTTCTAAGGCCTTCACGCCACTGGAACGTCAGGTCTTAGGCATGATGCATCACCTGATCTACAGTGAAGATGATGACTTTTACAAAAATTGGATGCACAGCGCCAACTACTCCCTCGGGGCATTTTGCTCAGGCGGCACGGTCGCTAACATCACGGCCCTGTGGATAGCCCGCAATCAGTTACTCAAGGCCGACGGTGACTTCAAGGGGGTTTCCGCTCAAGGCTTGATGAAAGCCCTACGTCATTATGGCTATGATGATCTGGCCATCTTAGTCTCAGAGCGTGGTCACTACTCATTGGCAAAAACGGCAGACTTGCTTGGCATAGGCCGTGAAAACATCATTAAAATCCCCACATCGAATGATAATAAGGTCGATGTGGATAAGATGCGCGCCATGGCGAAACAGCTTGAGCATGACAACATCAAGGTCATGGCCATAGTTGGCGTCGCAGGCACCACAGAAACAGGCAATATCGACCCCTTAGATGAACTTGCCACATTGGCTGTAGAGCTTGAGTGCCATTTCCACGTCGATGCGGCTTGGGGCGGCGCCACGCTATTATCGAACAAGTACCGCCATCTGCTTAAAGGCATAGAGCGTGCTGACTCAGTCACAATCGATGCTCACAAACAGATGTATGTGCCCATGGGCGCGGGAATGGTGATATTCAAAGACCCGGCCTTCGCCAACGCCATCAAGCACCACGCCGAATACATATTACGAAAAGGTTCCAAAGACTTGGGCAGCCAGACTCTGGAGGGATCTCGTCCGGGAATGGCCATGTTGGTCCACGCCTGCCTGCAAGTCATTGGCCGGGATGGTTATGAGATCTTAATCAACAATAGTTTGGAGAAGGCGCGTTATTTCGCCGAGCTTATCCAGCAGCAAGAAGATTTCCAGCTGGTATCTGACCCCGAGCTCTGTCTGCTCACCTATCGCTATGTGCCAAAATCGGTGCAGCTGGCGATGCAAGACACTAGAGACACTGGCAACACCGAGAAGTTAATCGAATTTAACGGCTTGCTCGATGGCCTGACTAAGTTTGTCCAGAAACGTCAACGAGAACAAGGCACCTCATTTGTGTCTCGTACCCGTATTAATCCCGAAAGTAGCAGTGGACTCAATATTCAATCTGTGGTTTTTCGTGTGGTTTTGGCTAACCCTCTCACCACCCGTGAGATATTGCAGCAGGTCTTAGCCGAGCAGATTGAGATAGCCAAACAAGATAATAAATTCTTGCCGCAACTGTTAGCACTCGCCTCTCACTCGTCTTAACCATGTGACAAAACCATAAAGAAGCCGTTTATCAAACGGCTTCCGCTTCCCTTAAGGTCAACACCTCGAAACCAGTTTGGGTTACTAGGATAGTGTGCTCCCACTGGGCCGATAGCTTCTTATCCCGGGTCACCACGGTCCAGCCATCTTTCTTGGTTTTTATTTTGGCATTTCCCTGATTGATCATAGGCTCAATGGTAAAAGTCATTCCAGGTTTCAATGTTAAGCCCAAACCTGGCCGACCGTAATGCAATACTTGTGGCTCTTCATGCATTTCACGGCCTATACCATGACCACAATACTCCTTCACTACGCTGTAACCCGATTTCTCGACGTGTTTTTGTATAGCATGGCCTACATCTCCCAGTGTGGCGCCGGGTTTAACCACATTTATCCCCAGCCACATGGCTTCATAGGTGGTTTGCACCAGTCTCTTAGCCAGTGGGCTGGCATCGGGTAACAGATAGGTCTTACTCGAGTCCGCAATGAAGTCATGCTTTTCCAAGGTGATATCAACATTGACGATATCAGTGCTCTTCAACCTATAAGTTGCAGAAGGTACGCCGTGGCAGACCACCTCATTAACCGAGGTATTAAGCGAATATTGATAACCGTATTGGCCTTTGCTGGCAGGACGAGCATCAAGCTCGTTAACGATGAAATCTTCGACCTTATTGTTGATCTCCATGGTGGTGATACCCACCCGAATATACTCATCTAGCATCTTAAACACCCGAGCCAGTAGCTTGCCCGATTGCCTCATTAACTCAGCTTCAACGGCTGACTTGATCTGAATGTCACTCATGACTTACCTTCATGAATAATGCCTTCTAAAGATACGTTTTCATCCCTGAGGCGTTGCTGCAGTATCTCATTGAAGGTTAACGTCGGATTTAACTCGGCCAACATGCCGGTCTTTATCCAAAACTCCACTTGGGAGTTGATCGATCTCGACATAACACTGCTCGACTTTCTGATCTCTTCATGGAGTTCATCGGAAATTTTAACCAGTCCCAAAATACACCTTTATATGGTTTATATATAAAACGTATATGCATTGTATATAAAACATATATAGCCATCAAGCCCTGACTCAAATACCTGTACCTATAACCCAGATCCACACCTTGTTTTTTTCCCTTTACACCTTACAACTTAAACGATAATAATTATCATTTGCATTGAGAAATTACTTATTCCCTGCTAGCATTGAGTCTCCCTCCCGCACATAAGCGCACATCACAAGGAAAAAATATGCTTCGTACATTTGGTTTTCTGCTCGCTATCGCCCTCTCCTTCTGGTCCCAAGGCCTGTTTGCCAGCCAGAGCGATAAATTTAAGGTCATCACCACCTTCACCGTTATCGCCGACATGGCGAGAAACGTGGCGGGTGATGCCGCTATTGTCGAGTCCATCACCAAACCAGATGCCGAAATTCATAACTATCAGGCGACGCCGGGCGACATTCGCCGCGCACAAGGGGCCGATCTTATCTTGTATAACGGCCTCAATCTGGAGCTCTGGTTCGATAAGTTTTTTCAGAATCTCAGTGAAGTCCCCCGCACCATAGTCACCGAAGGCATTGAGCCTATGGGGATTTCTCAAGGGCCCTATTCCGGTAAGCCTAATCCCCACGCCTGGATGTCCGCCCCCAATGCGCTCATCTATGTGGAAAATATCCGTCAGGCCTTGGTCCGCTACGACAGCGGCAATGCCGCAAGTTATAACGCCAATGCCAAACGTTATTCGGCGCAGATCCTCGCCGCCGTCGAGCCATTCAAGGCGCAATTAGACGCGGTGCCGGAGGGGAGACGTTGGCTGGTGACCAGTGAGGGGGCGTTTAGCTACCTGACTCGAGACTATAACCTGCAAGAGCTCTACCTCTGGCCCATCAATGCCGATGCCCAGGGCACACCGCAACAGGTGAGAAAGGTTATCGACCAGATGAGACGGCATAAAATCCCAGTCATCTTCAGTGAGAGCACGGTATCGGCCAAACCAGCTCAGCAGGTGGCACGAGAAACCGGAGCCAAATACGGGGGCATGCTCTATGTCGACTCTCTGAGCAGCACTTCTGGGCCGGTGCCGACCTATATCGAGCTGCTAACGACAACCTTGAGTACCATAGCTAGGGGGCTAAATGAGTAAATTAGAAAGCGGACTCACAGTTAACGACATCACTGTCACCTACCGCAACGGTCATACGGCGATTCATGATGCCAGCTTTGACCTGCCTAAGGGCTCAATCACAGCCCTGGTCGGCGTCAATGGCAGCGGTAAATCCACCCTATTTAAATCCATCATGGGCTTCGTCACTCTGGCTAAGGGCAAGGTTGAAATCTTGGGTCTGCCGGTTAAACAGGCCCTAAAAAGCAACTTGGTGGCCTATGTTCCCCAGAGCGAAGAGATAGACTGGAATTTTCCTGTGCTGGTGGAAGATGTGGTCATGATGGGTCGATATGGTCATATGAACATGTTTCGCATCGCCAACAAGCGTGATGAAGAGATGGTGAATATCGCCCTGGACAGGGTCAACATGAGGGAATTTCGCAAGCGTCAGATAGGTGAGCTTTCCGGTGGACAAAAGAAACGTATCTTTCTCGCCAGAGCCCTGGCCCAAGAGAGTCAAGTCATCTTGCTCGATGAGCCTTTCACCGGCGTGGATGTGAAGACCGAAGATCAGATCATGGCACTGCTGCGTGAGCTACGCGCCGAGGGCAAGGTTATCTTAGTATCGACCCATAACCTGGGCAGCGTACCCGAGTTTTGTGACAGAACGGTACTCATCAACCGCACTGTACTCGCCGCCGGCCCCACCAAATCGGTATTCACTCAGGAAAATCTGCAACTGGCATTTGGCGGCGTGCTGCGCCACTTCGTATTAGGCGGTAAAGACCTCCATGAAGATGAAGATGCCAGGCAGGTAACCTTGCTGACGGATCATGAGCGACCTGTGGTGTTATACGGTGATGACAGCAAGACTCAGGTTGTAAGCAGTGAATAACACTTGGGAAATAGCGATAGAAGTGAATTCTTGATTAAAGTGCTAGGTTAAAAAGTGAGTCCTATGATTGAAACTCTATTACAGCCATTCGCATATGGCTACATGGTAAATGCCATCTTTATCAGTGCCCTGGTCGGTGGCGTATGCGCCTTCCTATCAGCCTATCTGATGCTCAAGGGCTGGTCTCTTATCGGCGATGCCCTGTCACACGCCATCGTTCCCGGTGTCGCCGGCGCCTATATGTTAGGCCTGCCCTTCGCCCTGGGCGCCTTCTTTTCCGGAGGACTCGCGGCAACGACCATGCTGTTTCTCAGTCAACGCTCTAAGCTCAAAGAAGATGCCATCATAGGCCTAATCTTCACCTCCTTCTTCGGTCTCGGCCTGTTTATGGTCTCTCTCTCTCCCACTTCGGTAAACATTCAGACCATAGTGCTGGGGAATATCCTGGCCATCACTCCGGAAGATACGCTGCAACTCCTGTTGATTTCCGGTATATCTTTGGCCGTGCTGGTGCTGAAATGGCGAGATCTTATGGTGGTTTTCTTCGATGAGAACCATGCCAGAAGCATAGGCCTTAATCCCAATGGCCTGAAGATTCTCTTCTTCACTTTACTCAGTGCATCGACGGTGGCAGCGTTACAGACCGTGGGCGCGTTTCTGGTTATTGCCATGGTAGTGACCCCGGGAGCTACCGCTTATCAGCTTAGCGACCGATTTGGCATTGTCGTCATCCTGAGCGTCGCCATAGGCGCCATTACCTCTTTTGTTGGCGCCTACCTAAGCTTCTTTATCGATGGTGCTACCGGCGGCATCATAGTGGTTTTACAGGCATGCGTCTTCATGCTGACATTTGTGTTTGCACCTAAACATGGCTACCTGGCAGCGAGACGCCGGGCGAAACACTACTCAGACTCAAGCTTAAAAACGTCCTCTAAAAACATGTCGCCAAGCATGCTAGAACAAAAGCCAAAAAACATCACAGCCGATACAGGAGTCCCCAATGACCAGCTTATTTAACTCGGGTCTGGACACATTACTCTTACCCTTTAGCTTTACCTTTATGCAACAGGCCTTCGTGATAGTCCTGTTAGTGGCGATTCCCACCGCTCTGCTCTCTTGCTTTCTCGTGCTCAAGGGCTGGTCCCTAATGGGAGATGCCATCTCCCACTCGGTACTGCCCGGAGTTATCTTGGCCTATGTGCTGTCTATCCCCTATGCCATAGGCGCGTTCGCCGCTGGCATGTTCTGCGCCTTAGCCACGGGGTTTATCAAGGACAATAGTCGTCTAAAAGAAGACACCGTGATGGGAGTGGTGTTTTCCAGCATGTTTGGCTTAGGCCTGGTACTGATGACTAAGATTGAGACCGGGGTCCATCTGGATCATATCTTGTTCGGCGATGTGCTCGGAGTGAGCTGGACTGACGTACTCGAAGCTGGGGGGATCGCGCTGCTGGTAATAAGCTTTATCCTCTTCAAGGGGCGGGATCTGCTGGTGTTTGTCTTCGATCACCAACATGCCAAAGCCATAGGACTGCCCGTGGGTCTGCTGCATTATGGTCTGCTGTCGATACTCTCTCTCACCATAGTCGGCGCACTTAAAGCCGTTGGCATGATTCTGGTTGTCGCCATGCTTATCGCTCCCGGGGCCATCGCTTTCCTATTGACCCGTAAGTTTCAATCTATGATGCTAATCGCCCTGCTTATCTCGACCCTAACCTCCTTCCTGGGCGTCTACCTCAGCTTCTTCATCGATAGCGCACCGGCGCCCACCATCATCATGCTGATGACACTGGTCTTCATCTGTGTGTTCATCTATTCCGGCTACCAGACGAAGCGAGCCTCCGCCGTCCTAGACCAGAAAAACCAACAAGATCAGCAGCACAGTTTGCAATCGGCCCAGGAGGCGTTCACCAAATGACGAGTCAGCAGCCCCTTACTCATCTTACAGGCCAAGAATAACCAGCCTTAGGGTCTCGAATCGGCACAATTAAGCTGAGCTTTTATATCACTCCCTTCTAAGATAAATGATTTAACATCAATCAAGAAACCGGCTGCGCAGATCTTCTGTAGGCAGCATACAGGTATCGCGCTTGCCGAAGAGGGAATAGCGCCGACTCCCCAGCCAGTTATAGCAATAATCCCTGAATGAGCGAGGCAAGACCGAAAATATCCTCAACAGAGGCCATAAACCGGGCAGATCTTTACAAATCTCAAGCGCCGCATCTGTACGGGTATAACATTTCCCCAGCTTGATAAGAAAGAAGGTATCACCGTAATCATTCACCAGCGAATATCTGCTCATCAAGTCTTTCGCAGCCTGGCTTTGCATAGGCGTAAAGCAAAAAATCTGCTTAGGATCTCGCTTAATAATGAAGTTGACCGCACCATTGCAGAGATTACACACACCATCGAAGATGATGATATTTCTGGTTTCCATGGCACTCCTTATCTTTGCTTAATCACTGAGTAAGCCTTAAACCAAGTGGCTATTGAGTTTGAGGTTTACATTCAAATCCTGATTTCTGGTTCAGGAATTGCTTGGTTTGCTGGGGCGAAGCCGCCATCGCTGTTTGGTTCAGTGATTACTATCGCTTTTTACTCGAATAACGCTAAAGAATAAAGCTGACAATGACTCGTAATCGACTCGATGAGACGCAAAAGTATCCCATAGTTCTCAAGGAAGGACAGTAACATGATGACAGTTAATGGCTACAATACTTACTTGAATACAGGCACATATATTAGTAAGTCATCACAGGTTCAAACGAGTCATCATATTGTACCAAATTCAGTCAAATATCCGGAGCCCCAGAGTCCTATCATCGACCCAGGCAGCCAATATCAAGACCGAGTCACACTTTCATCGAACACTCAAACCGCTGAAAAGCCCGAGCCCCACACCTATGAACAACTTGATTCACCAGCCAAACAAAGGGCCAGCTTAGAAGATGTCATGCAGGCCATACTGGATAAACGCACTGGCATTGACCGTGAGAAATTAGATGAGATAGAGGCTCAAATACAGGCTATTGCAAAGAGTGATACCTTAAGCAAAGAGCAGAAGGAAGCACAGATCAAACTATTAGAGGAGCAAAAGACACAGCTGATACAAGAGTTTGTCGAGAACAATGAACAAAACCTGCGACAATTCGATGACAAAATCACGTAATAGCTACTGAGATTTATAGTGACTAAAAATAACGGCAAAGCCGATGCCGTTAACAGGCAAGGATTAGCCGCATCCACGGCATTAGGTGAACACAATTTTGTACAAAAGCATTAGCCACTTATGCGCTATGATAACTCAACACAATGAGGAGCATCATGGAGCAAGCGACACTTAAAGCTGACAAGCAAGGTTCTGACCGACAGAGAAAAAATAGTGAAAAAGCGGAATTTACCTTGGCCCAAGAGTTAGGTGGTATTGAGCTGCTCGATGCCAGCTATCACAAACAGAACTTTTCCCGTCACAGTCATGAAGGCTACACCGTTGGTGTGATAGAGACAGGTGCCCAGAAATTCTTTCGTACCGGCAGTAATCACCTCGCGCCACAGAACAGTATTATCTTAGTCAACGCAGATGAGGTACATAACGGCTGCTCAGCCACAGAAAATGGCTGGTCTTATCGCGCCATGTACCCTCTTCCCGAACAATTTGCCTCGATCAACCAGGAATTAGGGCTGACCTCGACAGGCGCACCTTACTTCCCCGACGCTGTGGTCCACGACAAGCCGATGGCCGACATGCTCCGCATGACATTTCAGACTCTTAAGGAGTCAGATAACCGTCTGCTGCGAGAATCTGTTGTCTACTCCACCATGATTAAACTCATGGCACGTCACAGCAAAAACAGAGGAGAGAACCAGACACAGGCCTTGGCTCAGCCTCAACTGGCACTGGTTAAACTGTTTCTCGACGATCACCCCAGCGCCGATATCTCTCTGGAAGAGCTGGCGGTATTAGCCGGACTCAGCCCCTTCTATTTAATCAAACAATTTCAGCGCACCTTTGGCTTGCCGCCCCATGCCTATCAGATCCAAGCGCGAGTCAGACTCGCCAAGAAACTGATCCGAAGTGGCAATAAGCTACTGGATGTCGCCTTAGCCTGTGGTTTTCACGATCAGAGCCATCTCAATCGTCACTTTAAACGCACCATGGGCGTCACACCGGGCCAATATGCAAAAGAGTTCACCAGATAAATGAGTGCAAGTTTGTACAAGCCAGCGGATCTCAGATAGGTTAGCTTAGTGGTTAATGTTACCAATAGAAGTGATCAAAAGATTAATGAGTTCCCAAATACAAGCACTAAAGGGTGAGGGGAAATTTAACGGTTTCTTGAAAGGCACCTTAGCTGTGATGCCATTAACCATAGCCGTCATTCCCTGGGGAATTTTAGCAGGCTCCTTTGCCCTGGATGCCGGACTTTCTCCCTTCGAGAGTCAGGCCATGTCGGCTATTATTTTCGCAGGCTCGGCGCAACTAGTGGCCCTTGGGATGATAAAAGCTGGCATAGGCTTAACCAGCATCTTAATCACCACCTTACTCATCACCTCGCGGCACTTTCTCTATGGCATGGCCATGCGTCCACAGATCAGTCCCTTACCACTCAAATGGCGGCTAGTCTTAGGCTTTCTGCTTACCGATGAGCTCTTTGCCATCGCCAATCAAGGCAAGCAACACAAATTGGATCCCTGGTATGCCTTCGGCGGCGGCTTTAGCTTTTATCTGGGCTGGAACCTGGCCACCGCGGCCGGCATTATCGCGGGTCAAACAATCCCGAATCTCGACAGCTGGGGACTGGATTTCGCCATCGCAGCCACCTTTATCGCCATTGTCGTTCCTTCGGTGAAGAAACCTTCGATGCTATTTTGCGTACTCGTCTCTCTCGTCGGCGCTGTGGTCTGTGAGCTATTGGCCATTCCCGCAGGATTACTCATAGCGGCACTACTTGGCATGACCAGCGGTACGCTCTACGCCAAGCTGACAGGAGAGAAAACATGATTTGGTTGACAATTTTAGCCATGGCGGCTGTAGTATTTGCCAGTCGATATCTGTTTTTGGAGCCAAGGCTGCCGGTACGATTAAGCAAAAACACCTTAGCATTCCTGAGTTATTCAGCCCCTGCCGTGCTCACAGCTATTTTCGCTCCCATCGTATTTATTCGGGAGGACCAATTAGATTTGAGTTTAGATAACAGCTATTTGATATGCGCAATCTTAGCCGCATTCTTGGCATATACCACACGCAGTGTCCTGTTAACCACAGTGCTAAGCATGGGGCTCTTCTTCGTTATTCACTAGGAATACTGCGCCTCCATCGCCTCGATATAGTCCTGCATCTCCTCACCGGGCGTCACATCAAAGTGCCGCCCTAAATTTGTGAGTCCGGTGATCCTGTCGACCCTGAAATTACGAAAGTCATTTCTGAGCTCACACCAAGCGAGCAAGGTCCAGGTTCCCTTCCAAAAATAGATGGCCAGAGGGCGGATTTCTCGCTGGGTATTGGCCTCTTTAACATCCCGATATTCCATCAACAGATATTCCCGTAATCGGGATGATATTCTCAACACATCGAGAAATTTAAACTCGTCGGTGTCGATATAAAAGTCCGGGGCAAACATCAAGGACTGATAATCCTGCAAGCGTGCAGGTAAGACGGCTTCGACCTTGATCATCGCCTGCTTGGCGGCGCTGGAGAGCTCTTTCCCGCCCCAGGCTTGTACCATACGCATGCCAACCTGAATCGCTTCAAGCTCAGCTTCGTTGAACATCAAGGGCGGGACATTGACCTCATGGCGCAGCAGGTAGCCCACTCCGGCCTCGCCTTCGATAGGGATACCACTGAGACAGAGATCTTGCACATCGCGATATATGGTTCGGGTCGACACCTCCAGCCTCTCGGCCAGCTCTTTAGCCGTAGTTAAACGACGATGACGAAGTAGTTGAACTAGCTGAAATAACCTATCAGCTCGGCGCATGACTCACCTCCATATTAAGCATCAAACAGATGGCATCCAGCTCTAAAAACACTGGCTCCGTAAAATGAAAAAGTGCCAAGCCCGATTGGCTAAGCACACTCTCTGGTACGAAATTATGGCTATTTAAGCTTGACGCCAATGTAAATATCTACACCGTCATTGGAGGTGTAGCACTCGTAATCAGTGCTGTAATTCCGCTCAAATTGACAATTGTCATCACTAAAATAGTGCCATACCTGACCCCAAAGACTGATCACCACGGCAGGCATCTCGCCAATAGCACTAAAACGCAGGTATTTTCCGGCAGCTAACGTCAGTCCAGTCAATGCCGAATAATCCGCTGCCACTAGAGTTAATCCAGCTACCCATCCCGCGAGAACAGAGAACTCACCATTATGATCGGATTCATAGTCGTAATAACTGCCATAAATTGGCGAACTCATATTGCTCTGAACATCAGCACGGCTCATAAACTGCTGCCAAAGAGGCCCAATTTGTTGAGTTTTGGCATCTTGCTCGGCACGATTAGATGTTCTTATCGCCAGTCCGCTTAACTCAATCACATCTTGGTTTACCAAAACCGGCGCAACCACATCTTCATTTATCACAGTCATCTGCTCTCCTTTGGCCTAAAGCTATTTTACTCGTTCCCTTATACCAGTCTGGCATGAGCCGGATCAAATCCGGCCCACTGACTCGCTATATACAGCTAGCAACTATTTATCTTTTGACCAGAGACCTACGGTATTGCCTTCGCTGTCTTCGAATAACGCGATGAAACCGCACTCGCCTTCTTTGATTGGCATGACAGGAAGGAGCACTTTTACGCCAGCTTGAGTAATACTCTCAACCAGAGGAGATAGTTTTTCACTCAAGTGAAGATAAAGCACACTACCATGGGCCGACGGCTTCATCATCTCATGTTTAACCAGACCAATACTGGCCGCTTCCTTATCCTCAGTTTCTAGAATGGCCATCTCCATATCGTTCATGACTTCGCGTCTAAAACTGACACCAAAATGCTTGCCATAAAACTCAACGGCTCTATCCATGTTTTCGACGGCAATTTCGCCCCAGACTAGCGGTGCTTGATGTAACATGTTGAACTCCTTGTAATACCTATTTCGCTAAGCTGACACTCGACATGAGTGCTTCTCCCTTAGCGATGAAACAAGGATAAGCCAGGCCTACTGACAGCATAGTGTCAGTAGTGTTTAAATATTCTGGAACAGAACCTCTAACCTAAAGGTGATAATGACTTGATCTAACCTGTCTGTGTCGACCTCTTTACTCCAGTTATACTCAGGGGTAATTTCGAAGAATAACCAGTCCCTGGCGAAATTTTGTCGATAGGTGACGGCTATTCTGGCATTTTTCACATAATGATAGGGCGTATCGACCCCATAAATACTGGCAATATAATTAAGCGCCTGCTTGCTACTGAGGTAATGATAGAGATTAACACTACTGCCAAACTCCCAGCCATTATCACGATTTTCGTACTGAGCGACTACACTCCAACGTAGTAAAAAATCTTCATCGAATGAGTGCTCGATATCGAACTCGGTAGACTCACCGGTCACCTTCTTCTCTTGATAGATTTTCTGAGTTAGCCGAGTGATGGTGCTCTGGGAGATGGGATAGGTATAGCGCCACCTCGCCTCTAACTTAGGCTTAAGGTTCGCCTTAATATTAAAGCTGACTCTGTCTTTAGCATACCAATCATACCTAAGCCCGATCTCCCGTTCTCCCTCATCGTCAGGGCCTTTTAAGAATGCAAAAGGATCGTCCTCCCCTTGAGAGTCTATGACCACTTTAAGCTTCTGGTTGACCCCGGGAAGATTTAACCTAGCCTTTAGGTTAGCGCTATATTTGAAGCCTTCCTTGCCGTAATAAGAGAAATCATTAGTCCAGCGAACTAAGGTCCCGGCTCGTGCATCTTCCTGAGTACGATCATCGACAAAGAAGCTATCGAACCAGATCGCCGGCTGACAAAACTTAGTATTGAGATAATCGAAGGCTTGATCGAAGGCGGTGTCATCCGCGGAATGGGTTAAACAGGGATCGATGACCTCTTCTGCCTTATCGGGCGTACTTTTTTCATGGTCAGTCTCTTGTACTGGTTCTGCAACCTCCTGCGCATCAACCTCTTGATCAATAGCTTCTTGAGCAATAGAGAGTCCATCATTACTCGCCACAATATACTGTTTGACCTCGCTTGCTTGAGCTAGAGTCAGAGCAATAAAGCTAAGCAATAGTGAAAATAATAAGCTTCTAACCTGCAACAACGGATATCCAATGTCATACAAATATTAAGATCTCGATAATAACATCTGCAGCCTATAATGGTTAACAAACAGTCAACCCCTAGGCATTCTGCGACCCATCAGATGTGAATGGCTCCACAATTGCCGCGGTGAAATACTCTGATATGCTCCCTACATCTTAAGATCTTCCCCTCTGACCCACACGGACGAGGCAAATGTTATGACTATCATGGTATGAATAGCTATAAACAAATTATGCATGGCACACTTGATGTTATAAAGGTAGTTTATGAAGGCGAAGAGGTTAACGGGTAATCTTTCTAACAAAGTACGGCACACAAAATCCGTAAACGGTCATGATTTTGCAGGGAAAAACACCAGCCAGCTTACCTCATAGGTTAGCGCTGCGTTCTGTAACTTTGAAATTGAAGTTTAACTACTGTCTCATTATTTTTAGGAGGAAGTGTGGCAAGAATACTTATCATGTTTATCGCATTGACCATATTCACAGTATTTTCAGTTAGCGGAAAAGACCTTAGATTTGCTGTAGTGCCAAAGTTTTATGGTGTTTTTTTTGATCAAAGTAAAAATGGTTGTCAAGACGCTGCCAGCCAAATAGAAGGAATAGAATGCGTATATCGAGGGCCTGAAAAAGCAAGTGTAAGAATACAAGACCAGATTATTGAACAACTGATAAATGAAGGTATAGATGGCATCGCTGTAGCCGTTACTCATTCTAAATACCTGGCAGAACATAGCCTACAAAAAGCTAAAAAAGCAGGAATACCTGTGATTACATATGACTCTGATTTTAACGCTCCTACGCTGGAAAAACATAAGGATTTGCGTTTAGCTTATATAGGGACAGATAATTTTGAGTTTGGTAGGGCTTTAGGAGAAGAATTGAAAAAACTTCGGCCCAATGGAGGAACGCTTATTATTCAAACCGGGCGACCTGATTCTCCAAATTTAAATCTGAGAATTATGGGTGTACGTACTGCTCTATCAGGAAAAAAATATGACACGCCTCCTGGACAATTACTCCAAAACGATCGTGGATGGACTGAAGTTCGAGAACCTTTTTTCAATTTTGACCAGCTTACTCGCGCAGTTAAACAAATGGAGTCAGTGATGAAAGGAAAGCCAATACAAGCAGACTCATTTATTGCTGTTGGTGGTTGGCCTCAAAATGATGAAGGCCTCTATCGTAAAATGATTGCTCCGTACAAAGGGAAAATTGATAGGAAGGAGATGGTAATTGTAATTTCTGACACGTCTCCCCCTCAACTAGCCATGTTGCAAGACAATCTTGCTCATGCAAATGTTGGTCAAAGCCCCTATGAAATGGGGAGACAAGCAATTTTCACGCTTCTTAAAATTGTGGAAAAACAAAAATATGAGGAAGTAATCCACACTCCGGTGAAGTTTTGTACGCCAGAGAACTATTATACCTGTACTAAAAACTTACAAATGAACTCTTTGAGAAATTAGTCAGCAGTATAAAAATGCGCCATTAACTCAGGGTGTCCCTTTTTCTTTTCTTCTGTGTTGATTATACAACCACTTTTGCGGCTATGAGCCTCATCAAATTGCAGTTTAATTAGTCAAAATCAAAAAGCTAACTAAATCTTAGTTAATAAGTATTGCTTTGACTGATTTTGAGCCTCCATATATCGCATTATTGTGTTATTATGTCTGCTGATATAAACTTTTATATCTCACCAACAAACATGAGTAAATAAAATGGCTAAAGGTACAGTTAAGTGGTTCAACGCAGATAAAGGTTTTGGATTTATTACACCTGAAGATGGTAGTAAAGATCTATTTGTTCATCATTCAGAAATTCAAGCTGGCGGTGGATTCGCTACATTGAATGATGGCCAAGAAGTTGAATTTGAAGTAGGCCAAGGCCAAAAAGGTCCTTGTGCAAATAAAGTGGTTCCTGTTTAATTTAGGTCACTTACGCATAACATGCAAAAGCCGTCAGACACGCTAACGCGTGCTCGACGGCTTTGATTTTTCAATACTCTTGGAGTGATTAAAAAGTACTGCTTCTATGCAGTAATAACAAATTGAGTGACGATAACCTATCCCCCCCATATCAGCAGATAAGCATATCGCTGGCAGAAAAATCGATAAATTTAGCCCCCTCCCAGCTACAGTTTTTCAATCCACAGCTTATATAATCAAAAAACTATAATAAAAACCAAGACATGCTTGGCTTTCCACCTTGAATCTCTGAATTAACAGGACTGCTTTATTGCCGTTGTTGTCGAAAAATCATGCTGTGTGGAAGCGAGAAGATGATGCGCTTTCTCTGCAGCTTGGTTATTCAAGAAATAATACTGACTAGTAGCAGCCGCAGTTTTGGAAAAATCGTGTTGCGCCGAGCTCAGTTGCACATTATTTCCCTTGGCAGGCTGATTCTTTGAAAAATCATAACTAGATTGCGCTGCGGCCGTTTTTGAAAAATCCGGCACTTCGGCAAATGCGGCAGCAGAAGTAAATACTAGGATGGCTGATAGGGCTGCACTGGTCACTAAGTTCATGTTTAACTCCATAATTTACGTTGTCATTAACTGCTATTCACGAGGGTTGATATGCACCAACTAGCTGCCTCGCTTTCAATAACTGCAGGATAATCTCTCCCCTTAGTGGAGGGTCAAGCCTCTATTCTCAAATATTTTAATTTTCCTAAATAAGAGAAAAACAGCCTATTTTTAAGTAGAGCGTATCTAGGTAGCCGTTCGTGAAAAGTACAACATAGAGCATGATCGGGAAGGTGAAGCGAACGCTGCAACTTCCCCTTCAATAAACAACTTGCTTCAACACTCAATAAAAAACCACCAGATTAGGTGGTTTTTTATTGAGCAAATATTTAGCCACTACTGAGGCAATGACGCCTGATGCGCTGAGATAAAGTCATCCATCTCGGCTTGAGCACGAGTCTGAACGCTCTCTAGACTGTCATTACTCGTCATGTTGGCGACCACTTCATAGTAACACTTAATCTTGGGCTCTGTGCCTGACGGCCTGACAATGACACGGCCTCCACCTTCCAACTTAAAGATGAGCACATCGCTAGCAGGCAGATCGATAACTTCACTAGTGCCATCTTTAAAAGTTCGCAGACCAGAACTGATATCATCCATGCTCAATACCTGCTTCCCGGCGATCACACTCGGTAACTCCTTACGCAAATATGCCCCGATGTTAGGCGTAGTGGGCTTAAGCGCTATGCTCACCTGAGTATTGAGGTGGAAACCATGCTCACGATAGATGGCTTCTAATCTATCCCATATGGTCTTGCCTTGACTGGCAAGCTCGGCAGTTAACTGAGCAAATGCCACCAGCGCTGATAGACCATCTTTATCCCATACCATAGAGCCAACCATGTAACCTAAGGCTTCTTCATAGGCAAATAGGCACTGGTTATCCTCTGTCTGCTCCGCCATGCCAACATTAGTGAGCCACTTAAAGCCCGTCAATGTGGTCAAGCAAGTCGCATCCAGACTCGCCGCCACTTTCGATAATAGGCTTGAAGACACAATCGTTGTGCAGGTCAAGCGTTGATTTTTAGCGGCGTGAGTCATCAGGTAATGGCCAAACAGCACACCCACCTGATCCCCTGTCAGCATTTGATAATCACCGGCCTCAGTACGCACGGCAACCGCAAAACGATCGGCATCAGGATCGTTAGCACAAGCCAACATGGCGCCGTGCTTCTTCGCCTCGGCTATCACAAGATCCATCGCCCCTTTCTCTTCGGGGTTAGGGAAATTCACCGTAGGAAAGTCACCATCTGGCTCACGCTGAGCGGCCACCGAATAGACCTGAGTCACGCCAGCATCGGCCAGTACAGTCTCGGCCATTTCGGCGCCGACACCGTGCATTGCGGTGTATGACAGACTGACCAGCTCTGGCTGAGTATGGTTTTGCAGCACGGCTGCAGCTTTGACCCCTTGACGATAGCTTTGATAGAAATCATCTTCCAGCATGATCAGCTTACCCTTGGCCCTGGCAGATTCGAGATCCAATAAATGGATGGAATCGGTCGCCGCCTTATCGATACACGCCGCAATACCTGAGTCGTGAGGCGGGATGATCTGCGCCCCGTTACCCCAGTACACCTTATAACCATTGTACTGAGGTGGATTATGACTCGCGGTCACCACTATTCCCGCCGCCGCATCGAGATGAATCACCCCAAATGCCACAAGAGGAGTCGGTGCTACCTTACAGGTCAGATAGACTTTGATCCCCATGGCAGTGAGTACGCCCGCCGCATCATAGGCAAACTGCTTTGAATCGTGGCGCCCATCGTATCCAATGACCACACCACGAGTGTCAACATCGCTAACCTGTTGCTTAAGATAGGCTCCGAGGCCTGCAGATGTCTGCTGCACTACCAAGCGATTCATTCCCATGGGACCCGCTTCGACGACGCCTCTTAGCCCGGCGGTACCGAATGCGAGTCGCCCCGAAAAACGCCGCTGTAATTCCGCTTCGTTGCCATTATCAACTAGTGCCTGCAGCTCCTGTCGAGAACGAGGATCTGGATCGTTATCAAGCCAATGTTTAACCCTAAACTTTAACTGTATATCCATAATTCACTTCACCTGATATAAATTGTGCCGCCTGGCCTAAATTACCGTCGGCAATTGGAAATAGTTATCATTAACCCTAAACCTAGCCTCTACAGAGAACAAGAACATTTGCACTTAAAAAAGAAAGATTAAACAAATCTTCATTATCAAATGATGTAAAATAGCGATAATTTACCCAGTTTTGTCTATTTTTATGCCTCAAACCAGCTCAAACCCAGTCGAAATACACGTGACCGTTAGCTCTTTGGAGCTCGATGCTGCCACGCAACTTGCCAGCGAAAGTCATCTGTCAAAGCAACAAATAAAACAAGCGATGAACAAGGGAGCAGTTTGGTTAACACGAGGCAAACAGACCCAAAGGCTTCGCCGTGCTAAACGGACTTTAAAGCTTGGCGATGAACTGCATCTGTATTACAACCAGCAAGTATTAGCACACAGTGTCGATGCAGCCGAACTGATATTCGATGGGGGTCAATATAGTATCTGGTACAAGCCCTATGGCATGTTGTGTCAGGGTTCTAAATGGGGCGATCACACCACCATTAACCGTTACGCCGAGACTCACCTAGTCCCCGATCGCCCAGCATTTATCATACATAGACTAGATAGAGCCGCGACTGGATTGGTACTAATCGGTCACAGCAAGAAAACCACGGCGGCCCTGGCTAAGCTATTTGAATTGAGACAACTCGAGAAGTACTATCAGGTGATAGTAGAAGGTCAATTTAACTTAGGCAATCTGGAGTGTGTCACTATAGAGACTGATGTCGATGGCAAAGCAGCCCGTTCACACGCCACCTTGTTAGCTTTTGATGAAGAGAAAAAACGCTCTTTAGTGCAGGTAAAAATTGAGTCAGGACGTAAACACCAGATCCGCATTCATATGGCATCTATTGGATATCCAGTTGTTGGGGATAGACTCCATGGCGTAGCGAAAGAAGATGAACTGAATCTGCAGCTCACCTCTTGTTACCTTAAATTTACCTGTCCCATCACAGACGAGATAAAAGAATTTGAACTGCCACAGAGATTAAGGCCGAAGCTCTTTATGCTAGGTTGAACGTTGTCGATCCCCTTGCTCTAACCATGCCTTAAAATAGGAATTATCATCTACCGCCCTGGGGTGATCGGCTTTTACCGTCTGGTAGATCTGCTTGATAACGGTAACAGCAAGCTCTGCCCAGGGATTGTTTGAGCTGTCCTTATCTGCCTTAACTGGTGACATAGATGAAAATTAATCCAGTCTCTGCCAGACTTCCGCTTCTTTAAGTACACCTTCCTCGATGCGTTTGGTATGCAGTTGTTGACCTTTAATTCGATACTCGAAGGCAAAAGACTCACCAGATACAACGCCGAAGGAGTTAAGTTCTGGATATTCGGTATATAGGCTGTCAGTAAACTCATAGCGTCCCGTGCCTGCGGCCCAAAACTCTTGCTTCTTCTCACCATCAGCTTGCTCAATCTCTTTCATAGTAGTGAAGCTAAAGTGGGAAGATGAGATAACCTTGATGGCTTTCAAATTAAGGTTTTTATAGTCTTGCCATTGACCCTTATCATCCAGATACTTGCCCGATTCTAGCTGCCAACTACCGATAAAAGGGTTAGTCATTAGCTCGCTTGCGAGTGCCCTGGAGCTTAATGAGAGTAAAGGGGGTAGAGATAAAATCAACGAGAGTGAGACTAAAGCAGATAAGAGCAGACGACTTGGAGCGAGCATACATCTTCCTTGAGAGAGCTCGGGCATATTTCATTCAACATGCCCAAACTGGATTGATTTAAGACTTGAGATACTCTCTCAGTTTTACCATTCCTTGGTCAATGCTAATAATAGGAGAATATCCGAAATCTGTTTTCGCAGCTGAGATATCGAAATAGTGACTGGTAGACAATTGCTTAGCCACAAAGCGGGTCATCATAGGCTCATCTGTCTTACCAAGGACGCCATAGACACTTTCGAGCACGACACCAACGGCATAGGCTAAGCCAGCGGGAACCCGTTTGGTCACTTCCGGCAAGTCTGCGCAGGCTAAAATTTTATTCAACATGGCAGCCATGGTGATTGGCTCGTCATTACTGAGGAAGTAAGCCTTACCCGCAGCCAACGTATCCTCACTGCACAAGTTAACGGCGGCTAGGATATGAGCATAGGCAGCATTGCCCACATAAATGGTATCCACCAGTTTATCTTCTTTGCCGACTAGCTTGAGTCGTCCGGCTTTCGCCCTCTCAATGACACGCGGTACCAGATGAGGATCTTCAGGCCCCCAGATAAGATGAGGGCGCAACGCCAGTGTCTTCAGTGTCTGGCTATTGGCTTCGAGCACCATCTGCTCGGCAACCGCCTTAGACTCGCCATAATGATTCAGATAGTTAGCGGCATAAGGCGCACTCTCGTCGATCCCGGACTCGTCCTCACCGGCAAAGGTCACACTCGGCGTACTGGTGTAGACAAGCTTACTGATCTTGAGTTGCTGACAAGCGATGATGACATTGGCCGCGCCATCCACATTGGGTGAAAAATAGCTCTGTTTGCTGCCCCAGACACCCGCCTTGGAAGCCACATGAAAAACCAGATCGCAGCCTTTCATGGCATCAACAACTGCAGCCTTATCGGCAATGTCGCCTCTGACCATAATCACGCCCATGGCAGTTAAATCAGGATATTCACCTCGAGCAAAGCCTGTCACCCGAATCCCAGCCGCCAATAAACGCTGGCAGATAGCCTTACCTAAAAAACCACCGGCACCTGTGACAAAGGCATGTTCCACCTTGTCTTTAAGAGCTTGGAGCGCGGCTTGTTCCAGAGCATGAAACTCTGCTAAAGCAATTGAAGCTGCTTGTGTGTCGACTGAGGCATGAGTCACTGACATGGATTATTCCTTATGCTTATTCTGGGCCCAGACAGCTAATTTCTCACGAAAAATCTTAGCATTATGACGAATATCGACGGGAAACTCAGGATGAATGAGAAAACGTTTGATACCCATAGTTTGGCTATGTTGCTCGGCGATGGCATTGAGCTCAGCATATAAACCGGCGCCTAACGAGCATGCCAGAGATTTATCCAGCTCAATACACAGCAGAGGCACAATCTCAGGGGTACCAGCATCGCCATTGACCTCAACGCCAACTAATGCGCTGCGCTTGACTTGGGAATGGGTATTGAAGATGCGTTCACAGGGAATGGAAAAATAGCGTTTACCACTTGCGGCATCGACTCTATGGGCCTTACGGCCGCACATCCATAACTTGCCTTCACTGTCGAGATACCCGAGATCGCCCATACGGTGACGTATCATGTCACCATCTTGAATCTTAGCCTGTTCGGTCGCGCTATCACGGCGATAGTAACTGCGGCTCACCATGGGGCCTTTAACGACTATCTCACCGATCTTGCCAGACTCCAGTCTGAGCTCATCGTTCCAGACTTCGATAGGTTTCTCGGTGATCTCTATGATGGCAATATCCACACCTGAGATGGCGTCACCGACACAAATCCCGCCGCCATTATCTGTGATGGCCCTGGTGTCAAACAGTGCTTGGCTGCCCATCTTGCTCAGGGGCAGAGACTCGGTGGCACCGTAGGAGTTAAGCACTTCCACGCCATAACTCAACATCTTGCTAAAATGCTTTATAGAGGAGATAGTCGCCGGTGCGCCGGCCGATATGACACGTTTTATGCTTGGCAACTTGTGCTGACTAGCCTCAACGCCCTGTCCCTCTTGCACACCCGCTTGCCCTAACCTCTCGATCAAAGCCGGATTGACAAACATATTGCTGCATTGGTACTTCTCGATAGCGGCAAACAAGTAATCAGGATTGGCCGTTATCGGCTTGCTGGCATCCATCTCTGGAATAATCGAGGCCATGCCTAATGCGGGACCAAACAGAGAAAATAGCGGAAAAGTAGCCAGGTCACGTTCACCTGGCTCAATGCCGTAATCATCTCTCAGAGCGCTTATCTGAGCTTCAAACATCTTGTGGGAGTAGACAACCCCCTTGGGCGTCCCGGTACTGCCACTGGTAAACAAGATGGCGGCCATCTCATCTTGGTCTAGCCAGAGCATCTCATAAGGCTCTGATGAGCCATGTGCTGCGATGGCTTCCAGTGTGACTCCCCCAAACAAACTGTGACCACCTACTGTCACCAGATGCTTAACCGAGCCCTTGCCCCAACCAAAGAGCTTACGGGCTAGGTGCGCTTTAGGAATGCCGATAAAGGCGTCGGGCTCTGATTCGATGAAACATTGCTTGAGGTTCTTCACCCCCATGCCAGGATCCACCAAGATAGGCACAACGCCCGCCTTAAACAGGGCGAAGGTTAACGTAAAAAAGTCGACACTCGGGGTCACCATCAACACGGCCTTCATGCCACGCGTTATCCCATAGGCATTTAGGCCATGGGCTAAACGATCACTTTGTTGATTGAGCTCGGAAAAGTTGAGCTCTTGATATTCCAGCGTTTTGGCAGAGAAAATAGACCCTCTAGCTGTTTGTACCGCTACGGCGAGATCTTCAGGGGAATGGCTTGCGGCGCTAATGAGGTGACGACAGAGATTTGCACCCGATCCTCTGTCTTGTACTGTTGAAGAATGCTTGGCAGTTAAAGAGGCTGACATGTTCGATGACCTTTCTCATTGCTTATATGAAATAAGCGGTCAATCTTGACCGCTTATTTGTATTTTATCCTCTCGCTAAAAAGCTGACCGCGAGTATTAGCTATTCATAAACTGAGTAATATACCCAACGACTTCATCAGTGGCATCTTCAAGAATATAGTGACCGCAATCTGCAAATTCATGCACGCTCGCATGGGGCATCTCTACTTTCCACTGGGCAAGAAAATGCTTATCGAAAACGAAATCTTTCAGGCCCCAACAGATCATAGTCGGCACATTGGCAAACTTTGGCAGGCTGGCGGCTATTTCAGAGACCAACTCATAGTTTCTATCACCCTCTCTGAGGGGAATATCCTGGACAAACCTCAAGGTCGAGATCCGGTTAGCCCAAGAATTGAAAGGCGCCACATAGGCTTTACGTATCTCACTCGGCATAGGTTTACGTTTAACACCAACATAGGAGGCTATGGATGAAAAGGCGTTGAAACCACGAACCAGAGCCGTACCTAATAAGGTATTACGGCAGATCCACAAGGGCCAAGGAAACGGCTTAGATTGAGGAAGATGAAACGCGCCAGTATTGAGAATAACCAGACGTTTTATCCGCTCAGGATAACGCGCAGCGTAACCCATGCCTATCATCCCGCCCCAGTCATGTACGACTAAGGTAATGTTTTCTTTGACGTTTAGATGTTCGAGTAAGGCTTCGAGATCGTCGATACGATTCTTCAATGTGTAGTCATAGCCAGTGTCATCCGGCTTATCAGACAGACCACAACCGATATGATCCGGCACGATACACTGGTGGTTACCGCTCAGAGCAGACACCAGATTTCGATAATAGAAAGACCAGCTAGGGTTGCCATGAACCATGACCACAGGCTCACCTTGGCCTTCATTTACGTACTGTAGCTTATGACCATTTCTGTCGAGATAATTGCGCTTGAAGGGAAACAGAGTGTCTAACATGACTCTTCCTAAATATTCTTTGCATCACCGCGCCTCAAACTCGAGGCGCATAACGTGATTATGTGGGGTATGGGACTGAAACGCGCTAAAACAGCACTAATGGCTGTAACTCATTACCACTTGATCCCAAGCATCATGCAGTTAAGTCCGCTACCTATGCCTAAGAAACTCACCTGATCACCCTTCTTCAGGAAGCCCTGATCGTGGGCCATTGCTGCTGTGACGGGCAGAGAAACTGTCCCCATATTGCCCAGCAGTTGATAAGTAGGAAACTCTTTCTCTGGGGGAATATTCAGTGCATTGAGCACTTTCAGGCGGTTTGCTGACCCCACTTGGTGACAGATCACTTTATCGACCTGCCCCACCACCCAGTCACGCTGCTCCAGAAAATGACTCCAGGTATGACGGGCAAGCTCAACTCCCTCTTTGAGTAGTGTCACACCATCGGTGCGCATAAACTCACGGTAGAGATGTAAACCCGCTTCCTGCAGGCCCCATTGACACAAGTTATGGTGCTCAGGTGCAGAAAGATGACTCGCGCCTAACAGCTGATGTTGACGATCGGTATTTAATGGCAAGCTGCCATCGGTAAGCAAGACGGCTACTGCTCCAGAGCCACCGGTTAAGGTAGCCAGAGACTGGGCATAGTTCTGCATGGTTTGATCGGCCAACATATTATCTATGGTGATATCGACAATATGACGGGCGGATTCACAGGAGACCACTAAGCCAGCTTTAATTTGACCGAGTTCGATGCGGTTAGCAATATCTAAGATCCCAGAGAGCACGCCAAGACAAGCATTACTGATGTCATAGATGGCTGTATCTTTCGACACCCCGAGTTCTGCTGCGATACGGCACGCCGTTGCTGGCTCATGCTGATCGCGGCAAACCCCGGTATAAACCACGGCGCCTAAATCACTCACTTTCACGCCGGTTTCATCAATAGCCTTGTGTGCAGCGGCCAGAGCACCGTCTGATAATCTATGACCCTTTGGCCACCAGCGACGCTCGGTGATCCCGGTTAATGCGGCAAGTTGCCCCATTGGGATGCGAAACTTCTTATATAGAGGTGCCAAACGAGATTCTAATTCGGAAGTTGACACAACTTCAGGTGCCAGTTCATATGCCAGGCTATTGATAAATACTCGGGAATATTTCATGAAACAGTATTATTTCGCTCTCATTATCGGCGCGACTTCAGCCAATAAGTATTATTATTTAGTATTAACCCATCATTTGAGCAAGAAAAGGCTAATGATTCAATAAAAAACCGTCATAGGTATGATTTTTTCACTCATAAACTCCATTTTTGATCAAAAAAATGCGGTCTAAAAGAAAGAAAAACACATAAATTAGTATATCTTCACTATAAAAACATAGGCTTAGTTAATCCTTTATAGGCTAAATATTAGTTTGCTGCTTTTTCAGCCAAAATCAGTGAATTTCTTGGGGTAATGGCTTCACTGCAGAATCTAGTGAGCTTTACCGAGTAACCTTGCTCTTCGAGAAAGCAGACTCTATCGAGCAGTAACCAATGTTCCAGTGTGGCACGAAACAGATGGGCAACCAGATCGATTCGCCGGGTGAGCCTCTGTCTCTGAACGCCTAACTCAAGGTAAAGGTCAACATCCAGATCGACAGGTAATTCCACCGACTTTTTCCCCGCAGCCCAGTTACAAAATGCCTCAAAACCTTCATTCAGTTGACTCTGCTTTATCGATGGAATGGGGAGATATCGCCTACTTCGATTCACTTCTCGCTGCAAGGAGTCGAATCCCAGACGCCAAACGATCTCCCTATGGCGATATTCAACCTGTTTCGCATTGGCAATAGTACTGTGCTGCAACGGCACCTGCAGATCATGTCGAGATAATACCAACTCACTATCGAGTACCACTTCAGACATCCCCAGATACTGCTCAGCTTGAATAAGATGATAACAACAGGGAGAGATGATAATGGACCGAGTGTGTGCCTGGGATGCCAGCCTTAGCAAGCGCACATGGAGATCACCACAGGCATGAAGTGCTACGGCCTGCTGCTCCCTCTTTAGCTTGGACTCTTGAGGTGCAAATGCATCGGCGCAGATAAATTCCTGAGGCAGATGCCACTTATCGGCAAATTTTGTTCCTTCATCACACAGACTCTGCTGCCATTCCAGACTCACCACAGGACGAGAATGAGCCTTGGCGATGAGTCGACCAAGATGCCCCTTTCCGGCGCACCACTCCAGTACTTCGCTGTTATCTTGCTTGATTTGAGCCGCAAATGCCGTGATCTGTGACCATTTACGCCCTTTTATTCCAGCGCTGAAATGAGAGGCTTCCTTATCAGACAACAGCAGACCCAAGTGCCGAACTTGGCTTGTGTCCCCATCAGCTAACACGGGGTCCACTTGCTGGAGCAAGTCCAGTCCCCATGCTAGATCATGTCGAGCAAGGTCTCTTTGTAGTGCAGGCAACAACTCAGCGTTGAGCTTAGTTTGACCTTTATCTAGTTCATCGATATCGACATCAGATATCGACCACACTTTTTCTGCCAAACTAGGAAACTGTTTCTCCCAGGGCAATTGCGTGCAATCGAACGCCTTCACCTGCCATAGCGCACGGCTCTGAACTAACAATGTATCGAGTTGCTTTAGTCGATCGCGGTGAGAGGTTTCTAGCAAGATGTTGGCACTCTTGTTTATAGGTAAAAGATAGGAA
This sequence comes from Shewanella benthica, assembly GCA_023284085.1. Taxonomy (GTDB): domain Bacteria; phylum Pseudomonadota; class Gammaproteobacteria; order Enterobacterales; family Shewanellaceae; genus Shewanella; species Shewanella benthica. The sequence goes on along the minus strand of JAKVHY010000032.1, from coordinate 5,122 downwards.
AAGACAGGAACAAAGACGGCTGCTAACCCTGCATGATACAGAGTTAGCAGCAATTTCCTAGGCTCTAGGCTCTAGGCTCTAGGAACTAGGAACTAGGAACTAGGAAATCGTCTCCTTACTTAATTTATTGGCTTTCTTATTTCCCATTCTCTTACCCAACCAGACGCCAAGACCAAGAGGAGCGAAGAAAACCACTAGCAAAAAGAGCACGAAATAGAGGATCAGACTCTTAAGAGTCTTGGTCAGTTCCTGAAAAACTACCTCTACTGTATGTTTGGAGATCTCATCCAGGTTAGCCGCCCCGGCGACACGCTCCCTGGTTACCATCTCTTCCAGAGCCAAACGCTCATTCTTAACCATCAATTCAAGTGCCTGACGCTCAACCGATAGCTGCTTAAGTTTATCGTCGGTAGAATCACTGAGCTGCTGTAGTAAGGGGCTCAGCTCACGTCGCATATCCACGGCTAGGCTTTGCATCATCTCAGGGCTCTGTGCCATCAACTCCCGAAACCTTGCCGATGTCTCACTGATGCTCACTAGGGTTGCCTGGATTTCTTCGGCATTGATATTGGAATGCAGTGCATAGAGCTCGGCTTTCCAACCTAATATTTTGGGCATCTGCTCAGAGATCATCGCCATACGATCTGAGATATCACTCATCACTTCCGGCACTGAACCAAAGGTAGTCACGGCTTCAAATTCATTGATCTCTCTGAATATTAGCCAGTCATTGAATGCCGACTTGCGACTAAATGTGATGTCTGTAAGGGGATTTTCCAGCACGTATTGTTTGATAAAATCGCGGTTGTTGTTGAAGTCACTCTGGGAGACGAAACCTTTAACCGTCTTCTCAAACTGAGCTTCTAATGCCCTGCTGGTCTCGATAACCTGCGCTTGTTGCTCACCAAATAGGGTTTTACCCGCGCCAGTGTCATAAAATTCACTCATCTGCGCCGTAAATGCCCAGGTATCGACCATAGCAGCCACAGGTGAGGCCTGAAAAATAGTCCTCTGCAGCGCCTGTTCAGCATTTATCTTCCACATCAGAGCGTTAGATTTCAGATAAATATCTTGCTCATCGTTAGATTCAAGCGCTGAAATCTGATCGGCAGTCTGCTCAACCCGACTGTAAAAAGTGCTGCTAAAATCACGACTAAATACCCGCATATTTAGCTGCTCTTGTGGCAGAGGTACCACACCACTTTCAAGTTTTACCTCTAACAGAGAACATGCCGTCGTAAGCAGAGCCAGCACAACAAAAACACTTAAGCGTAGTAACGCTTTCATAAAGCCCCCAGTAACTTTCCATAATCCATTGAAAAGCTAAATCAATGAAAAAACAAATCGATAAAAATTCAATCGAGTCTAGCATTTGAATTCCGCTTTACCTATAGCTTACAGTGCTATAGATCATTCATCAGCTCAATACACCTCACGCTGTTTTCATTGAAGAAACAGCATTAATATGCTGATAAAAATCAAGTTTACAATGAAATAACAACAGACTTAGTCAATTTAATTTTGATATTCCTCACCCACTCTTGAAAATCGTGACAAGGATCACTAAAATCTCGAACAATAATTTTGCAATTAAAATCTGAGCCGAAACCTATGATTCACTCACCTTGCGTGGCCAAATGTGGTTTAAACGATGATGACATCTGTATGGGGTGTTACCGGACTATCGATGAGATTGTCGGCTGGAGTGCGGGTGACGATGTGTTTAAAACTCAAGTGTGGGAGAAACTAGCCCAGCGTAAGACCGAACTAGCCAGAGGTGAGTTCAGCGAAAGTAATAGTATCAGTCGACAGAAATGGCTAGAAGCCGAGGCACGAATTGCGCTGAACGAACATTAATTGATATAAAAAGCGATAAAAAGAGATATAGCCGATACCGACATATATCTCTTATCTTGTCTAGCCGATAGACTACTTCTTCATCATGCCTTTAAGATCGGCGAAGGGGTTATAGGTTGCCGATTCTACTTTTGTCTCAGTAGTCGCACCGTACTGAATCAACTCTTCAAATTTCGAATGTTCATTATCATGACAATAAAGACAGAGTAACTCCCAGTTTGAGCCATCAGATGGGTTGTTATCATGGTTATGATCTTTATGATGCACGGTCAGCTCACGCAGATTTGAATGAGTAAACTCACGAGTACAACGACCACACACCCATGGATATAACTTCAGCGCCTGCTCACGGTAGCCCGTTTCGCGCTTCGCTTTATAGTCTCTGGCTTCAGCTAATACTTTATCGAGTTTACTTTGACCTTGGCTTACCGACATATACTTTAATCCTGCTCACAGCTATCGTGACTTCATCTTTATCGGCACGATAGCAAAAAAATACCCTGTACCGATAATAACATCGCTACAGGGTAAATTTAACTGTTTAACTGACTTTCCACGAAAAGCCTACTGCTAAAAACCACAGTTGGGCTTATGTATCCTCGCCTAGGTATTCTGAACTTGAGATATGCAGGTAGTAGTTGTACTTCTCGTACTGAGTCACCACATCGGCCAAGATCTGTTTCTGAGTGAAACCCATCACGTCATAGTGCTGGCCACCATACTCAAGGAAGACTTCGGCGCGATAATAATCTGTCTCACCATCGTCGACTTCGCTGACTAACGGATTGGTAATGGTGAAGGCTCTGATCCGCAGACCATAGACAAAATCGTTATGCTCCTCACTAGGGATAACAAACCTGACTCGATTGTCTAAATTCATGATCTTAGCCGGGATACCGCGACGAATGAAGCTCTCACACACCTTAGTCAGCGCAGGGGTCGCCACTTGCTCGAGGAACTCCTTCACATCATTTTCACTGGGATGAGACACCAGGACATCGAGATGGTCTTCCCAGTCCACATCCGTCTTACTGTACTGCACACTGGTATTATGTGACTGTACACTGTTGATCTTAATCCAATCATCTCGCAGCGCCCTATAGAGACCTAGGCACATCAACAACATCACTAGCAAGAATGGCAGCGCACTGGCAATAGCCACTGTCTGCAAGGCCTGTAGACCACCAGCCAACAAGAGCACCGAAGCAACCACACCCTGAAGTAGAGCCCAGAAGACACGCTGCCACACAGGAGCTTCTAGATCGCCTCCCGAAGTCAGGTTATCTATCACTAAGGACCCGGAATCTGACGAAGTGACGAAGAAGGTGATCACTAAGCACAGGGCTATAGTCGACAACAGAGTCGAGAAAGGCATGTGTTCGAAGAAGACAAACAGGGCGACAGACACGTCCGATGAAACTGCTTCGGACAGATAAGTAGCACCATGATTCATGATGGCATCTATGGCGGTATTACCAAATACCGTCATCCACAAGAAGGTGAAAGCCGTTGGCACAAGTAACACGCCAATCAGGAACTCCCTGATGGTTCTGCCTCGAGAAACACGTGCGATAAAGGTGCCGACAAAAGGTGACCAGGAGATCCACCAGCCCCAATAGAGTAAAGTCCAGCCACCTATCCAGTCATTCTTCTGTTCATAAGCATATAAGTTAAATGTCTTACCCACTATATCACTCAGATAGGCACCGGTATTTTGCACGAAGGCTTGTAGTAATTCGACCGTTGGGCCAAAAATGAGCACGAAAATCAACAAGAGCACCGCCAGCCCCAGATTGAGTTCACTGAGACGTTTGACCCCTTTATCCAAACCTGAGAATACAGACAGGGTGGCAATCAGCGAAATAGCGATAATCAAGCCTACCTGCACCCCGGCATTCACTGGCACACCGAGTAGATAGTTAAGACCCGAGTTAACCTGCAACACTCCAAAACCGAGCGAGGTAGCCACACCAAACATGGTACCTATCACGGCAAACGTATCGACCGCATGGCCTATGGGTCCATAAATGCGCTCACCAATCAAGGGGTAAAGGGCACTTCTGGGCAACAGAGGTAATTTATGACGATAGGAGAAATAAGACAGACTCAGGGCAACGACGGCGTAGATAGCCCAAGCATGGATCCCCCAATGGAAGAAGGTTATCTTCATCGCATCTTTTGCCGCCTGAATCGTCTCAGGGGCGGCATCCGGTGGCGCCATATAATGCATAACAGGCTCGGCAACGCCGAAAAACATCAGGCCTATGCCCATACCGGCAGAAAACAGCATGGCTATCCAGCTCTTATAGCTGTAATCGGGTTCGGCGTGATCCGGCCCAAGCTTGATATCACCGAATCGGCTAACCATGACGAAGATGATAAAAATAAGGAAGATGGCTACGCCTGAGATGTAGAGCCAACCGGCTTTAACCTGAAACCAAGTCTGAGCCGATTTGAATACTTCCTGGGCTTGTTCTGGCCACACAGAGCCTACGAGCACCATCAAGATGATGAGAAATAACGATGGAAAAAAAACAGGTGGATTGATACTGGTCTTAATAGACATATAGCTCCCGCACGTTAACATGCGGCGACACATAATATTGATGACGCCACTCGGATCCCGAAGCACGACACACTCACACTATGGCGCATAAAATCCGCCATAGGTTAAGTATACGTTGCAACGAGAAAGTTGCATTTTGTGGTAAAGCTAGCTAAATCCTTCAGGCATACGCTTAGGTATTTAACAGCCTTTTATCCATTTCATAGATAAAATAGGAAATTTAGCGTAAAGATGCTGAAACAAATCATATTGAATAACCCAGCCCAAGACTTTCACTTAAGTGAGTCCGGTTCACGCTAACTCATGAACACAAGATCCGAATCCCAATTGAAGACTCAAGGTGTTAGAGCAAGCTGCAGCCCAGCTATTAAATAGAATTTGCGTATCGATTTATCTACAGAGCCCGGTAATTATATCCTTGCTCTGTCAAAAAACAGATACTCACAAAACTCGTTAATATAATAACCTATATGCCGATCCAGTAATGTCCGGCTCGACAATAAAAACAAAAAAAGCAGCGATAAGCTGCTTTTAATCAAAGTTTACACCATAAGGGCTCAAAATTTAGCCTATAGGTTCAGGTCTTTTTCCATCTCTTCATAGGACATGATATTGCCGGGCATCTTTTCTATTACCAAGCTAGAGGTTCAGATCCTTCTCCATCTCTTCATAGGACATGATATTGCCGGGCATCTTTTC
>JAKVHY010000031.1 GCA_023284085.1 Shewanella benthica | reverse complement strand
AAGAAGGAAATCCATATACCGCTTTGAGTCCATGGGGACCAACGACTATCGGTAAACCATAACTACATTTTAGTCTAAATATAGAGATCAACAGTAGATGCTAACAGCGCCGATAATTGTCACTAAATAATCTCCGCTTGAAGCAAATTCACCGATATTTAACTTGATTGATGTAACAACACCACTGATAGGCGCTTTCACCAAGAGATTACTCCCCTCTTGGATTGAGACTTTCATGTTAGATCATTTAGATAGCTCGATTTGTAATTGGCTAATTTGCTGCTGTTTCTCAAATGGCAATCTTACTTTATCATTCAGTGAGTTAGCGAGGTTTGTTTCTGACTTTAATGAAATGGTGTTTTGTTCTTGAATTTTTTGTTGTAAATCTAAAATAAAATCAAGTTGGTCATTAACTTCACTATTACTGGCATTTCCTCTGTCATGAAGCTTCTTGATGTTCACTAAACGTACTTGGGCTAACTTCAAGCGCTCTCTTAAATACTGACCTTGTAGATTTAATTCATCTCTTTCTTGATTCAGTAAGATAATGATATTTTCCAGTCTAACCTTCCTCTCTGTGTATAAGGAGGAGTACTGAGATATCTGTTGGTTAATGAGAGAAAATTGGACGTTAATCTCTTTAATTTTTTCTTTATCAGAATCCAAAGAATTAGCCATATACTTATTATTAGACACCAACATCAGCACATCACCAGCTAATACACTGTCACCTTCTTTTACCGAGATATCACTCACTACGCCACTTACATGTGAATAGACTCTTGAAATACCTTTCTGCGGCACGAGGTATCCCTTTACTTTTTCTTTTTTGGAAAAGTCACTGGTAACAAGGTATATAATAGTGAGTGTAACTACTATTGCGATAAACATTAGTAGTATTGAGTAATGGATAGGGGTTATTACGACAGCTTTGCTATAGTAACTTGTATTCTTTGTCTCTAAAACTTGCTTTCGAAATAACATAATATCAATCCATGATAAATACAAACTGCCTTAACTCATCCATGTAAATACTGTAGAGAAGTATTTTTATTAAAGCAACGCCTCAAATCTCACAATCAATTAACAAAGCATAAGTAGGCGTGATGATTTTGAAACATAATAATCGCAATATTATAAGTCTGTCAACGAATATATCATAACGTCTATATGTGAATAAATCTAAACACAATAAGATGTTACACCTTTACTCTTCCTTCGAGTCTAAATGTAAAGCGCCATGATGAAAGTCGAGTGGTGTTTGTAAGTTTAACCCGGCGAAACTTGATAATGTCGAGAATAAGCTCTCAAGTTGAGTTAACGAAATCACTTATCCACTAATGTTATCTCACCCTCAGAAAAGAGTTGTTTAAATATTCCTTATTTTTACCCCACACCCGCTAAATAAAAATTTTAAGACTCTATGAGAAATCTATGCCCTAACAGTGCTACTTACTATCTTTATCAATCAAAATTATTTTATTCTAATGTGCTCGATTTTCGGATAACTTCTGGTAGGGGGAAATCAGGTTGATAGAATGTGCCTGAGTGTTTACATTAACTCACTTTGGGGCAAAAACGAGTTACAAACTCAAAACTTAGATTTATCCGCAACCCCCTAATCGAAGAGGGTTATAACTCAGTGTATATGCGGCTGCGAGCTTCGGCAGCATGGCCGTTCTATGACATCCATGTCACCACGGCATTTGTGAATCCATTCACATCAGAAGATGCCGCAGAGGCTACAGGGACCGTACTCGAATGATATCCTATCTAAAGGCCAGTTCGGCATCCATGCCTCTCGTTTATAAGCACATAGCTACGCCATATTCACCGTTTCGCAGACTCTTGTTAAAGTAAGAGTGCACATGCCTCGCCGGGCAGGCGTTTGATAACCATGAAGGTATGACCTTCAATGACATATTCCAACAGCAAAGGTCACTGGATTCCAGCTCAAAAGATCTGCCGGAATGACGAAAAGTAACAACCAAACGAAAATGAACCAAATTAATGGCACATTCGAAGTCAGCAATATTGTGAAAGGAGGTTAAATAGGGAAAATCATTGGAACTTTTGACCTGCTTGAAGATACTGACAACAGCTGAAAAAGTGCCGTTGATACTTCTCAAGATGCTCACCATAGCGTGTGAGCATCTTGCAGTATAAACCTTGAATGTCTCTGTTTATGCCCTTACTACTATCTTAGGGACTGCTTTCTAATCAGCCATTTTCTTTTCAATTAAATAGATCAAAATATGGATGATTTTAATATGAACTTCTTGAATTCTATCGGCAAAACCAAAATGAGGTACACGAATTTCAACATCCGCTAGCCCCGCCATTTTGCCGCCATCCTTACCGGTTAGGGCGATAATCGAAATCCCCTTATCTCTGGCTACTTCAATCGCTTTTAAAATATTAGCCGAGTTACCACTGGTTGATAGGCAAAATAATACATCCCCCCTACGCCCCACACCTTCTAAATAACGTGAAAAAATATACTCATAACCATAATCGTTTCCCACGCAGGAGATATGGCTTGGATCTGAAATGGCAATCGCCGGGTAAGAAGGACGATGTTCGCGGTAACGCCCGGTTAACTCTTCGGAAAAGTGCATGGCATCACAATGTGAGCCGCCATTACCACAGGCAAGTACCTTGCCTTCTTTTTTAAATGAATCAGCTAATAACGTCGCGGCTTTTTCAATGTTTTCTAGGTTTTTTTCATCCGCTAAAAAATCTTGTAATACTTTTTCAGCTTCTAATAATTCATCTTTGATAATTGATAAGTTCATAAAATATCTTCTTAATACTGAGCAACAAAAAATGCAGCCACCCATTGCTGTTCAATAACATATCCAGTCTATAGTCATTTTTCAATGAGCTTTTTACCTATAAACCCAATCGAACCAGTTATTGGCACATTCTAAGTCGGCAATGATTAAAATTCAGGCTGTACTAGATAACCCAATTAATAATAGGCCAGTTATCAGAAGTCATGATTGGAACTTTCAGCCAGCTTGAAGATGCAGGCAACAGCTCGAAAGTGCCGTCATGGTTTCTCAAGATGCTCATAATAATTTGTGAGCATCTTGCAGCATTAACCTTGGGTGTCTCTGTTTATAGCTTACACTAACACTTGTCGTGTGTTTGCGATGTAGTGATGGATCTGACCTTCGGTTTTCGAGTCAATCATCTCTGTTGGTCGACAACCATTTGGGCAAGGCATATTCGGTGTTGTGCCAAACACTCGGCAGATCAAGGGGCGTTCTTCGTATACCTCACAACCCTTAGGACCCAAGTGGACGCAGTTCCACTCATCTAATGCGGCTTCATGTTCAGCGTCGGTTTTCACAGGCAGGCGCGACATTTCTTCCGAGGAAGTCGTTACCGGTCCGCAACAATCGTGACAACCCTTCACACATTCGAACGACGGAATACGTTCGCGCAAAATCGCGATTATCTCTCGGTTATTATTCATTTATCGAACCTAACTTTTTTTACAATTCGCGACAATTATAGCGCCATACCTAGTTCACTAAAAGTTGACAATGCCTTTAAATTTACAGGTGACCAATCGTGGTAGAGCGACCCATGACTGAGCGGCCCCCAAAACCAGAACCTAAAACCAGGCTACCCATTATTAATCAATAACATAAGGGTACATCACCTAGCGTTAACTCTGTGTAGAATTAAAAGTAAACTTTACCTTCTTGCAACACACCTAATCTCTCCGATTCAGGTGTAATTAAAGTAATGTTAAGGAAAACAACGAATTTCCGGCGGAGCTTATCAGCTAACTTCGAGATACTGAAAATGTTGTAAAAGTGCCGTGGCCGCTTATTTATTGCCGTTTTCCCTGCCAGGCCTGAAGTGCTATTGGCACTATGATCAACAAGATACCCATTGAGGTATAGATATCTAAGGATTCATTAAACAAGTAATAACCAAAGAGTGCGGCGAATATCAGGCCACTGTATTCGGCAATGACCGCGGCACTGGCATCGGCTTGTCGAAACGCTAGCACCACGCAACCCTGATAAATACCCACAGTAATGGCGGCACAGGTCCCGAGTATCAGCAGATCCTGAAATTCTTGGCCACTCATAGGCTGCCAGGTAGCCAAGACCAATATGCTAGTCACCGGCAGCGCACATAGATTAGTCCACATCATGACGCTCACCACCGAAATAGTCTTAGGCAGTTTCACCACTAATAAATTAAAGCCTGTGATGGTTATGGCTACCACAAAAGCCACCAGTGCAGCCCAATGCAGCTGATCCGGACGTAAGGCTATCATCACGCCAATAAAACCAATCACAGCGTTGATAATACGCTGACGCTGGACCTTCTCTTTCAACCAAATAAAGGCTGCTAACACGGTTAATAACGGCGCGGCATAAAAGATCACATTGGCGGTGGCGAGGCTCAGGTGTAATAACGCGAAAAGTGTACAAGTGGCACCGATAATGCTCAAGTGAGCCCTGAGCAAGTGAATTTTGATCGCGCCAGGACGGCGCTGACTCGCCCCCTGTGCCCACCAAAACGGAAACACCAACACAAGCGTCGCCACCTGGCGTAACCACAAGTATTGAAAAACAGTATTTTCATTACCTAGGGCCTTAACGACTACATCGGTAAGCGTGGCAAACAGGTTGCCTAACACCAACAAGGCCATGGCCATCAGCAGTCCGCTAGCGCATTTCATTACTGAGATGTGAGTTGTTGCGGCGCTCTGACCATGGCCACATGGTCGATACCATCTTCCAGATAGACGTCGGAAACAGTGACAAATCCCTGACGACCATAATAGCCCTGCAGATGTTCCTGGGCAGAGATTTTGATTGATAACTCGGCGTCTTGGGATAAACAAAGCTCAACGCCATGCTGCAACAGCTGATGCCCTGCCCCTTGACCACGCACGGCATCACTGGTGACAACCCGGCCAATGCTTTGATGCTGCGGATAAGACACGCCTCTTGGCAGTATCCGTAAATAGGCCGCTAAACGGCCCTCGTGATAACCCAGCAGATGCCGGGCTCCCGGGTGACGGTCTTTATCATCAAGATCTTGGTAATAGCAGGTCTGCTCGACCACAAAGACTTCACTGCGCAGCTGCAACAGCTCATACAATTGATCTATGGTCAGTTCTTTAAAGCTTTTGGTTATAAAATGCATGGTTATCCTTCCTCGTTAATGGCTAAAGTCTACGAGGAGTGGCCATACGGCTCATTAACTTATGTTAAGTTAAGGCGTTTTTTTATGCGGCTGTAACTGATCGGAGTCATCGCCAGATAGGAAGCTATCTGGTAGTCCTTGATACGGTGCAGTAGGAAGTCATAATCACGGTGAAAGGCAAATACTCGTTGCGCGGGAGTGTTTAACAGCAGAAACGCTTCTTTACGTTCTTTAATTAACAGGTGCTGCTCCAACTGCTCACGGTGGTAATCGGCCCATTGCGGATCTTGAAGGATCAATGTCCGGTAGACGTCTACCGGTAAGCGCAGCAAGTTACAGGGCTCGAGGGCTACCACACTATAAGGCAGAGGTTCATTACCGAGCAGGCTGCGCATGCCATATATCACATCCCCTTGCCAATAGAACTCTTTGCAAAACTCTTTACCCTCAAGGGTAACAAAGTATGCGCACAGCAAGCCCTGTTCGAGCCAATAGACATGTGTGGTCTTGTCACCACACTTAAACAGTTGCTGACCTTTGGCTAACGAGTACGAGCTAGAATGGCAACTTATTTCAAGCAAGTCCCTAAGCGGATCCGTCATCCCGTTCACTGTATCTCCCTGATTTTAATTTGCTCTCGGCGGATTTTTACTTGAGTCATGACCTTACTTTTTTATCGGGAGTTCATACCTTTTAACATCATTTTGCTTTTCCGTTGAGTAAATTTGATTTAAATAGACTCCACCACAATGTTTGATCACCTTTTCCGAGGCCATATTGTCAGCTTCACAGGTAATAATGGCACCTGATCCCATAATATGTTCTTGAAGCCAAGAAAGCATAAATCTCGCGACCCCCTTTCCTCTAGCCGTTGGTTTAGTTTCATAACCTACATGACCGATCACACTGACAATGTATTCATTCGTATTATGCCTAAACCTGATAGCACCTATTATTTCTTCATTTACGACACAAAAATACGTAGATGTTTCTGCTGCACTTGAAATAATATTTTCAAGGAATTGTTTTGGATCTTTAATCGCGGCTTCATATTTACTCAGGCCACTCTGATAGCATGCAAAAAGAAAGCTAGTATATGATTTCAAGTGCTCAATTTTGGCTAGTGACATTTTCATGATTTATATTCCCTTATTGATACATAGACATAATCACTTGCAACACAGTGCTAATCTCCAAGTTCATCAAATCAGTCAAAGCTAATAAAAAGCCCATCAGATGATGGGCTTGTGAACTCTTAGCAATAAAGAATTTAACGCATTAATTCGATACGCTAGCCTTGCGGGCTTGATGAAGCTTTTTATAACTTTCGATCAGCCTTAGGTGCGGCTCAATGCCCTCGAGCTTCATGCTGGTTTTAGTCAATCCGAAGAACTTAACCTCTCCTGTGACTGAGCCAACCACATTATCCATGGTGTCTTTACCGAACATTCTATTGAAGTTATTAATATAATGTTCGAGTGCCAACTCTTCATCTAAGCTAACTTCAAGCACAGCATGTACCGCTTGATAGAACAGACCACGCGCTGCCGTATTGTCATTGTATTGCAAGAATTCGCCGACAAGCTCCATGGCGTTTTCAAGTTCGCCCAAGGCAAGGTAGATCAGAATCTTGAGCTCAATAATGGTTAGCTGACCCCAAGGGGTATTGTCATCGAATACGATGCCAATCAAGGTAGGAATATCGGTGTGGTTATCTAATTGACTCTCTTCGAGACGCTCAACCAGGCTGGTTAGTTCATCATCAGTCAGCGAATGAAGATTTAAAATATCTTCGCGATAATTGAGTGACTTATTGGTGTTATCCCAAATCAGATCTTCTACCGGATACACTTCTGAGTAGTCCGGTACTAAAATGCGGCACACGGAAGCACCCAGCTGATCAAATTCAGCGATGTAAGCCTCTTTGCCGATATCTTTTAATATGCCAAATAAGCTCTCAGACTCCTCTTGGTTAGTCCCAGAGAAGTCCCATTCGCAAAACTCATAGTCATGCTTGCTACTAAAGAAGCGCCAGGAAATAACCCCGGTTGAATCGATAAAGTGGTCGACAAAGTTTTCAGGCTCAGTGACAGTCATGCTATCGAAGGTGGGCTTAGGTACGTCGTTTAAGCCTTCAAAACTGCGACCTTGTAATAACTCAGTCAGGCTGCGCTCTAACGCCACTTCTAAACTAGGATGAGCACCAAAAGAGGCAAATACCCCACCCGTTCTCGGGTTCATTAAGGTGACACACATAACCGGAAATTGACCACCGAGTGACGCATCTTTAACCACAACAGGGAAACCCTGTGCTTCTAAGCCTTTGATGCCCGCCAAGATACTGGGATACTTTTCCAGCACATCCATGGGCACGTCTGGCAAGATAATTTCTTGCTCGATGATCTGTCTTTTAACCGCGCGCTCAAAAATCTCAGATAAGCATTGCACCTGAGCTTCTTGCAAGTTATTGCCCGCGCTCATGCCATTACTTAAGAATAGGTTTTCGATCAGGTTCGAGGGAAAATACGCTGTTTTTCCGTCAGAGTGGCGAACATAGGGGATAGTACATATGCCACGCTCAACCATGCCCGAGTTGGTATCGATGAGATTAGAGCCACTGAGCTCACCATCTGGATTGTAAATATCTAAACAATATTCATCTAAAATGCCAGACGGTAGCGCATCGTCCTCTTCTAACTGAAACCATTTTTCATTGGGATAATGAACAAACTCACTGTTTGCGATATCGGAGCCGAAAAATTGATCGTTATAGAAGAAGTTGCAGTTTAGACGCTCGATAAACTCACCAAGCGCCGAACAAAGCGCGCTTTCTTTGGTTGCGCCTTTACCGTTGGTAAAACACATGGGCGATGCGGCATCGCGAATATGCAAGGACCACACATTGGGGACTATGTTGCGCCACGAAGATATCTCTATTTTCATCCCAAGGTCGGCTAACATGCCAGTCATGTTCAAGATGGTCTGCTCGAGTGGCAGGTCTTTGCCCAAGATGTAGGTGCTAGTATCGCCACCGGATTGCCCCATCAACATGGCATTAGCGTCTTGGTCTAAGTTTTCAACCGTTTCGATTTTAAACTCTGGGCCTGTTTGTACCACCTTTTTTACGGTACAGCGATCGATCGAACGTAAGATGCCTTCTCTATGCTTATCAGAAATGTCATCGGGCAGCTCGACCTGAATTTGGAAAATTTGGTTGTAGCGATCTTCAGGATCGACAATATTGTTTTGTGACAGGCGGATGTTTTCCGTTGAAATGTCACGAGCTTTACAATACACCTTGACGAAGTAGGCCGCACAAAGAGCTGACGATACTAAGAAATAATCGAAAGGGCTGGGAGCTGAGCCATCGCCTTTGTAGCGAATAGGCTGATCGGCGGTAACGGTAAAATCATCAAACTTGGCTTCCAGTCTAAGATTGTCGAGAAAATTAACTTTGATTTCCATTAAATATGTCCAGATACGTGCGCTGTCAATCGGCGAGCTTGTCTTAATTGATGAGAATTATCGGTGTTTTTAGCGCAATAGTCTTGGGTTAATTGCGAAAACGGCTTAAATAAAGGCATTTATACCATTCCATATAAGTATCTGGTCAGTTCAGAGACTCTCAGAGTTTTCAATTCAAGGCACATTGATGAGGAAATGGTTATTCCCTTTTAAGTCAATGTAACGCAGAAGTGGAAACACTGAGAGCCTCACACAGTGCGGGTTTCAAAGCCCTTTATGCTACGTTGAATGTTCTCGATATAGAATAACTATTAGCTTCAAACATCCGCCTTGCCTACAGCGCTTTGAACTCCCGCTGAATGATCAGATACTTAAGCGGAATGGTATTAGAGACAAACAGAGCCTAAGGTATGGGCATTAATCTGAAATATTTGCATTAACCAACACATTTATCACCCTCCTCATTTCGAGCTCGGCATCTCAAGCGCTGCACATACATGCTTTCGCTTAAGATGCCCCCAAAACCAAGAGGCTGTGAATGCACTCTCTATGACTTGTATTGGCGTAATCGCTCGATAAGCTGACTGACAAAGACAAAGAATACCGGCACAAATGCAACAGCTAATACTGTGCCGCTAAACATTCCGCCGAGTACCCCTGTGCCAATTGAGTTCTGCACCTCTGAACTTGGACCACTGGCCATATAAAGTGGAATAATGCCGCAACTAAAGGCCAAAGAGGTCATCAAAATGGGCCTTAGGCGCAGCTTAGTCGCCGAAACCACAGAGTCAATTAACGTGCTTCCATCAGCCCTGGCCTGTTTAGCAAACTCCACGATTAGAATCGCGTTCTTAGCTGACAAGCCTATGATGGTCACTAATCCCACTTTGAAGAAGACATCATTAGCCATCCCATTGAGCATAACAAATGCCACCGCGCCGATAATCCCTAGAGGGATCACTAAGATCACGGCTAATGGTATCGACCAACTTTCATATAAAGCAGATAAAACAAGAAAAATTACCAGCATAGAGAAAAGTAACAAGGAGGAAATTTGAGATTCAGCCTGCCTCTCCTGCAGTGATAACCCAGTCCATTCGATCCCAGTTGCAACGGGTAATGCCTTTACAATACGCTCTATCTCCTGCATCGCTTCCCCGGAAGAGTAGCCTGTTGCGGGTGTTGCCGATACGGCCACCGCTAACACACCGTTAAAACGCGTCATCTGCAGTGGCGTCTTGCCCCATACAGGCGTGACAAATTCAGCAAGATAAACCGTGCCACCTTGTTCATTGCGGATTGTCAGCTGCAATATATCTTCCAGCTGCATCCTTGACTCAGCCTGAACCTGAACAATAACCTGTTGCAAGCGACCATTATTAGGAAAATCATTGACATAATTTGAGCCCATTGCGGTAGATATCGTTTCGCTTATGGCATTAAACGACACCCCCAGAGCTCGTGCTTTAGCTCTGTCTATATTTAGATGTATACCGTTGGTTTCGGGTAAAGCTTCAAAATACACCGATGCCAATTTGTCACTGGCATAGGCTTGATTAAGAAATTCAGTTTGTGTTTTCTGAAAGTGCTTATAACCCAAGTTGGTGCGATCTTGTAATTGAAAAGAGATATTGGCAGAGTTACCTAATCCATCGATTGCAGCGGGCAATACGCTAAATACTTGCCCCTCCGTCAAGTCACTTAAATATTCACTCAACGCCTGTATCTCTTGTTGCGTTGAACTTCCATTTCGCTCCCCCCAATCTTTCAAAGTCGTGATCCCAAACGCAGAGCCTGAGCCTGTACCACTAAAACTGAAGCCTAAAATGCTCACGCTGGCTTCGACCGCCTCTCTTGCAAGCGTAAACTCCTCCATTCTGGTGACCACATCCATTGTACGTTCGACTGTTGCATCACTAGGCAGTTGAATTGACGTCATAAAGTAGCCTTGATCTTCTTCTGGTAAAAACGTAGTCGGGACCAAAGTAAACGTATAGACGCACACAACCACTAAACCAAGATACAGGACCATCATAGGACCGGTACGCCGCACCAAATAAGCTATCCCATTGGTAACCAGCTCAGTAAAGCGAGAAAAATATCGGTTAAATCCGCCAAAGAAACCCGAACGTTGGCGATCGCTTGCAGTAATAGGCTTAAGTAGAGTCGCGCAGAGGGCCGGAGTTAAGGTTAACGCCAGGAATGCTGAAAACAGGATAGAAACAGCCATCGACAAAGAAAATTGCTGGTATATCGTCCCCACTGAACCCGTCGCGAGCGACATAGGGATAAATACCGCGGATAACACAGCTGTAATACCGATAACGGCGCCATAGATCCCGGTCATAGCTTGCTCTGTTGCCGCCTTAGGTGGCAGGCCTGTTTCGGCCATAACGCGTTCAACGCTTTCCACCACAACGATGGCATCGTCAACAATAATACCTATGGCCAATACCATGCCGAACATAGTAAATACGTTGATAGAAAAACCCATGACCGACATCACGGCAAACGTTCCAAGCAGTGCAATAGGTGCAACGATAGCCGGGATCAAGGTATAACGGATCTTTTGCAGAAAAAGATACATAACTAAAAACACTAACACCATAGCCTCAAGCAGGGTGACTATTACTTTTTTGATGGAAATTTTTGCAAAAATAGCCGCATCGGATGTGATGGAGTAATCCATATTACTCGGCATAGCTTGCTGCAACTCAGCCATACGCGCTCTGATCCCCGCTGATGTTGTGATTGCATTAGCACCTGGCGAGAGCTGAATCGCTGCAGAGGTCGACTCTTGACCATTCTCGCGGTTCCTAAATAGGTAGCTTTGGGCACCAAGTTCTACCTTAGCCACATCACCCAACAGCACTGAGCCACCTTGAGTGTTGGAACTTAGCACAATCTGTTCAAATTCAGCCGGGGTCTCTAACTGGCCTTGCGCCGTAAGCGGAAATACCGTCTTTTGACCTTTAATTGTGGGGGAGTCGCCCACTTTACCCGGAGATATCTGAATATTTTGCTGTGAAATGGCCCGTGTCACATCTTCCATAGTTAAGTTATAAGCCGTCAATGCAAGGGGATCGACCCAGATCCGCATCGCAAATTCAGCGCCATACATCTGCACTCGCCCAACCCCAGGAACTCGCTTAATCTCTTCAATGATATTACGCACCATATAATCGCCAAGTTCCTGTTCTGAATGTTGGCCATTAGGGGAGATGAGACCTAAATACATCAGGTTATTAGAAGATGTGGTTTCCACTGTGATACCCGTTTGACGCACGGCTAACGGTAACCTAGGTTCAATCGCTCTAATCTTGTTTTGGATCTCAACCTGTGCCATTTCAGGGTCGGTGCCATTTTCAAATGTCACCGTAATAGAGGCACTGCCGCTGGCGTCCGATGATGATCTAAAATAGAGCAGGCCTTTGACTCCAGAGATCTCCCTCTCGATAAGTGAAACAACGCTGTCGTTAATGGTTTGCGGGCTGGCTCCCGGATAAGACAAATACAAACCAATACTCGGCGGCGCGACACTTGGAAACCTTTCAACAGGCAGTGTCGGAATAGCGATCACGCCTGCTATAGAGATCAAGATAGCAATCACCCAGGCAAAAATGGGTCTAGAGATAAAAAAATGTGACACGATAAATTTCCTTTAATTCAGCCCGAAAACCTACTATTTCAGCCAAGTTGTGATGTTTAACTGAGCGCCTTGTTGAAGGTTTTCCTGACCCGATACAATCACAAGGTCGCCATCTTTCAATCCCTGTGACACTATGTAATCCCCATCCTGAATTCCATCAATCTTCAGCGTTCGTTGCTCAAATTCATCATCTACAGCGACAAACACATAAGGCGCTCCGCTGCTAGAGCGCTGCACAGCCTGCTCGGGAATCCGAATCGCGTGTAATCTATGACGTGGGATGAGTGTACGAACGTACATTCCGGGTAATAAGGTTTGCTGGGGATTATCGACGAGAATACGCACTATTAAGTCACCGGTATTTTCGTCGACGCTGATCCCGGAAAACAAAATCTGCCCCTTGAGATCTTCGGTTCGGTCTTGAGAAAACTGCACAGTAACCGTATACCTCTTGCTTGCTTTTCCTTGCTTGCTTTCCAAAAGATTACGCAGCTGACTTAGCTTAGAGGCCGGCTGCCGTACATCGACGTAAACCTTATCTATTTGCTGGATCACCGCCAAAGGCTTAGCTTCGTTATTCGTCACTAGCGCCCCTTCTGTCACGAGTGCTTCACCTATGATCCCGCTAATAGGCGCAGTTATACGTGCATATGCCAGTTGTAATTGACTGTGTGCTAGCTGGGCATGATTTTGTTGTACTGTGGCTTTAGCGATTTGCTGATTAAAACTTGCTTCTTCAAAAGCTTGCTTACTCACGGCATTCGTACTATCTAGCTCCCTGAGCCTATCTAGCTGGCTCTGCAATAACGCTAACTTCGCCTGTGATTGGCGTAATGATGCCTGTTTGATATCAATATCGATGTCGAAAGCATGTTTATCGATTTGAAACAAACCATCGCCTTGCCTGAGTGTATCGCCTTGACGAAATAACCTTTCGATTATGATGCCACTAACCTGCGGACGGATCTCGGCGGTGCGAAGAGGGCGAACCCGCCCTTGAAGTTCGTCATAAAGCGTCACTTGGCTCATTTGAACGGCTATGGTGGCTATATTGGCGGTATTGCTATATTGCGGAAATTCATCACTAACCCCTTCACCACAAGCAGTGACTAGCATAGAAAGACTCAAGTAGAGCCCTATCAACTTAAACTTATCGAACACAACTGCCATTTTATTCTCTCCACAATTATCGATAAATGACATGATTTACAGCGATAAGCCGCAGCAAACTCGCAATAAACAGGTAAGCGAGCAAACGTCATTCCTAATGAGTGAGAAACACACTAATGTAAGCGGGGTAAACACAGGGTAAAACTGTACGGCTTTGACAAACTCTATATAATATCTAGCCCAGTTTTACTCAACATTTACCCTCATAGGCCTAAGCTGTAATATTCAGTGTCTTGGCCTTCAGTTTGCGCCAAAGTGATGTCTTTGGAGAAAGATGATGATCCGTGTTTTGCTAATCGAAGATGAGCGAGATCTCGCTGAAACATTACTGCAGTTAATGGAATTAGCTAAGATGTTAGCCGATCATGCTAGTAACGGCATTGCAGGCTTATCTTTGGCACATAAAAATAACTACGATGTCTTAGTCATAGATGTGGGACTGCCAAAACTCGACGGTTTTTCACTGTGTAGACAGCTCAGAGCCGACGGCTTAGATATCCCGGTGCTTTTCCTGACGGCTCGGGGAAGTATTGATGACAAGCTAGAGGGCTTTGATTCCGGCGGTGACGATTACCTCGCTAAGCCTTTCGATAATAGAGAACTTATTGCGCGAATAAATGCGCTATCCGGACGACGTAGCAGCCTGGTTAAGCGCCTTTGCATAGCTGACTTGATTATGGACTGCGATATGCAAAAAGTATCCTGCGAAGGTCAGGAGTTAGAGCTTACACCTGCTTGTTATACCTTGCTAGAAACCTTGATGCGCGCCAGCCCTGATGTTGTCAGTCGAGCATCATTGGAGAACGCATTATGGGGGGATGAGCCTCCGAGCAGTAATGTACTCAAAGCACATCTCTACTATTTACGCCGGGCCTTAGCTCAAGCTGAACGCGCTCATCTGCTCCACACAGTATCAGGCAAAGGCTGGGCCCTTCGCTCAGGTGTAAAATCATGAAACTGCGCAACAGTTTATCGGCCTTAATGCTCTGGGGAACTTGCTTCATTTTGATGCTACTTGTTCTCAGCTATACCCTTTGGGCAAGGGAGAATTATTTTAGGGCACTCGATACCTCATTTAGTATCAATATGCTCAAGGCTCAGGAATTGATCAATGATCAGGGCTTTGAAGCTATCGAGCCAGGTTTACAGATCATTGATGCACACTTATTTTATGAATACAAAAGCCTGCCGACGAGTATCCGCCAGCAATATCCTCAATCCGAACTTGCAGTAGGAAAGCATTATTACGCTCCGGGCATAACACCTGAAGATAAAGCCAATAAAACGGACTTTTTTGTCTACGCAGCCAGCTATCTTGATAAGAGTCACTATTACCTGGTTCAGAAATATGCAGAGTCCGATACATCAAGTTATTGGGATCTCGCCGACTCACAACTGAAACAGATTTGGACTGTTTCCTTAATTGTCACCTTAGTACTCGTTTTACTCATAATCGTCATTTTTCGTTATCTGGCAAAACCTTTATATCGGCTTAATGCATGGTCAAAGCATTTGAGTAGTGATGATCTGAAAAAACCTGTCCCCTCCTTTCACTATCGAGAACTCGATCAGCTGGCCCAGCAAATTATCAATAGCCTTCGTGAAGTGGATGACACTGCCCAACGCGAGACGCAATTTTTGCAGTACGCCAGTCACGAATTAAGAACCCCGATAGCTATAGTCAAAAGCAATGCAGAGCTACTGCAGCAATTGTGGAGTGACGCGCCTGAGAGTTGCCGCCCTCCGCTGCAACGTATAATACGGGCAGGTAAAACCATGCATCATCTGACAGAGACTCTACTCTGGCTGACCCGTGAAGAGATGTCACAACCAAAGTCGCTACAATTCCGTTTAGATCTGCTAATACAACAACTCATTGAAGAGCACAGCTATCTACTAAAAGGTAAAGCTGTCGAGTTAAAGATAAAGTTGGACGAAATCATGGTATGCCAAGCAGAAACATTGATCCGTATTCTAATGGCAAACCTGATCCGCAACGCAATGCAACACATAGATGAAGGCCTAATATCTATTACTCTTACCGATCAACAACTCACCATTCAAAACACAGGTATTTTGCTGAATGGCATAACTGCTGACGACAAAAGCCTTGATAGCTTCGGCCTTGGGTTGAAGCTAGTTCGCCAGATCTGTCAGCAACAAGCTTGGTTTTTTGAAACCAGTGTAGAGTCAAATAGTTATCTAGCTAAAATTGACTTGATAAACGATGAACAACAAAAATAGATTACCACACTAACAAAATCAGCTTTAGGCAGAGAGAAATCCTTACCTACCTTGTTTCGAAGGCAGACAATTTTTGTAACATATTCCTCTCGACTAACGCTTCGCATAAATGCCTTCACCTGTCACAATCCGCCACATAACAACAACATAACCTCATTAGCAGTAACATAATGGTATTCACAGCGACATCTAAAGCTCTAATACGTCCCCTGCTCTCTACTATTCTATTAGCCTGCACGTTTTCAGTTTTAGCAGGGACCAGCCAGCAGTTTCATATCGATATTCCTACGCTCGAACAAGGCGTCACCATAGATGGACGGCTCGATGAGCATCAGTGGCAGCAGGCGGCAAATGCTGAGCTAAAATATGAAACCAGCCCGGGGGAGAATATTGCAGCGCCCGTGGCGACTCAGGTCAAAATCTTCGCCACACAAACCAGTTTATTTGTCTCATTTGTCGCACAAGACCCTGACTCCAGTGCCAGCGGTAACCTTGTCCGCGCCAATATCACCGACCGAGACTCTCTTTGGGGTGACGATTTAGTCGGTATCAAACTAGACACCTTCAATGATGAGCGACTCGCTTATCAGTTCTTCGTTAACCCCTATGGCGTACAGATGGACTCCATAGAAAATGAGCTTACCGGTCAAGAGAGTAACGCCTGGGATGGGATCTGGCACAGCAGTGCCCGAAAAACCGATGCCGGCTACGTGGTAGAGATGGAGTTGCCCTTAAGGCTGTTTAATTTCGACAGCAAGCTGGACATGCAGACTTGGGGCATCGAGTTTATTCGTTTTTACCCGAGAGATAAGACCCATAGACTGTCGACCCACTCCATTGACAGAAACAATAATTGCCAACTCTGCCAGTTAGGCACGGCGACAGGCCTCAGCGGCATAGAGTCAGGCCAAGATCTGCAGCTCACACCGTCACTGGTAATGAGCAGAAACAGTCAGCGAGATTTAGACCCGTTAGAGGATTGGCGCAGTGATAACAACATAGAGCCCGGACTGGATATTCGCTGGGGGATCACCCCAAATACCTTACTGAATGCCACCATAAACCCTGATTTTTCGCAGGTCGAGGCCGATGCGGGTCAACTGGATATTAACAGCACCTTCGCCCTCTTCTATCCGGAGAAACGTGCCTTCTTTCTCGATAACAAAGACTACTTCGATACTCAACTGCAGCTGCTGCATACCCGAAATATTGTCTCACCCGACTATGGCGTCAAGCTCACCAGCAAGGTCGATAACCACACCTTCGCCGTGATGGTCACCAACGACACTAAGACTAATTTTCTGGTGCCGGGTAACTTGAGCTCAGATATCGCCAGTATCGACGAGGAAAGCTATAACCTTGCGGGAAGATACCGAGCCGACTTTGGCAGTGAGCTTTCTATCGGCGCACTCGTCACAGCCAAGCAAAGCGAGCAATACCATAACTATGTCGCCAGTGGTGATGTGAAATACCAGCCAACACAACAAGATACCTTTACCGCTCAATACGTATTCTCGACCACGGAATATCCCGATGACCTGTATAAGGAGTTCTGCTCGGAAGATACCTGCATTCCCGACAGTTCATGTGAGCTGGGTGATTGTGGCATCAACGAGCGCGTGTTGCGGACCAAACTAGATGATGAGATCAGTGATGATTTTTATCGACTCAAATACGTCCATAAACGCCGCAACTGGTTTGCCTTCACGCAATATGAATCGGTTGGTGACGATTTCAGAGCCGACTTAGGTTTTATCAGCCGAGTCGATGTGACTAAGTTGGTCGCGGGCGGAGGGTATATCTGGTATCCCCTTAATTCTAGCTTCAACCGTATCGAACTCAGTGGCGATTGGGATATCAGCCACAATCAAGCTGGTGAGCTAATCGAAGAGGAGACAGAGGCAAGAATGGAGTTTGAGGGCTCGATGCAAAGCTTCACGGCCATTGGCTTTGTCAATCGTGACCGTGTCGGCAGACGCCATGATGCTTCGAGTCTGGCCATCGAGGGTAACACGCAGATATTTACCGAAAATGTCGGTTGGCTCTATTTCGAGTTTACCCCTTTTAGGCAGATTAGCCTTGAACTGGATGCCGATTACGGCGACAGCATAGATTATAGTAACGACAGACTAGGCACTCAGCTGTTTATCAACCCAGGACTAGAGTGGAATATCACAGACAGTGTGTCTCTGGAGCTATCTCATATGTATCGCAGCTTAGATGTGGATGATGGCGAGCTGTTCACCGCTAACCTGACGGACGTGCGCCTCAGCTGGTATTTCAATATCAACAACTTCATTCGCATCTCGAGTATCTATACCGATATTCAACGCGATCCAAGTTTATACCTCTACAGTACACCTAAAGAGAGTGAACAGAGCATGGGCAACGAGATCCTCTACGGTTACAAGCTCAACCCACAGAGTGTGTTTTATCTGGGGTATTCAGACGGTATGCAGTCAAACGATAATATCGATTCTCTGACGAAGGATGAGCAAACCTACTTTATGAAGCTCAGTTACGCTTGGCTGCTCTAACTTATCGCTTATATAAGGTGTCCACTTTTAGGGGGTCACCTCAAACTTATGGCTTATAACTTACGGCTTACGACTTACGACTGATGGATCAATTGTGACTAAGTCGAGTAAGCGAGCTGCTTTTTTTGCTAAAGAGCACCGACTTTGGTGCTCTTTTTCGATGTCGTATGTTGTAGAAACTCTGACTCTGAAATTACCTATTCATTCCAATAAAAACACTGACCTGCAAAAGAAATTAAACTCTGCTCCGATATTTTAATCGACTAAATTTAAAGCTAAAGCACTACGAAAGTTAGGGTTGAAACTAATTTCAGATAAAATATCAAAATATTTTCCTAGATAAACCCTTCAGATTCAACATTGTGTTTACTCAATAATAAACAACGCCTTACAACAACGACTGCGCTTATAGTAAAGCCGGAAAAAATCTGTGACTGAGTTCCCACTTTGGAATTAAATTTGATAGTTACAGCTCTAACCATTAGAGTTGTAATTAATTGAACGTTCAATTAACAAGTTAAAACACGGGAATTTGCTTTTTTATGCCCAGGCCGCCAATGAAAGCTGTGAGACAACAGCAGCTAATCGACGCAACTTTGATCTCAGTTGAACGTCATGGTTTACACCACACCACAATTAATACCATTAGCGATTTAGCCGGTACATCATCCGGGCTAATCAGTCACTATTTTGGTGGTAAACAGGGTCTGATTGAAGCGACACTTAAGCATCTTCTCGACGAGCTAAAACAGGCTTTGTTGAGTCGCACCTCGGGTAAAATCCTGACATCAATCGAACGTCTGTTGATGATTGTCGAAGCCAACTTTACCGAGTTTCAACGTTCGACCCCGGCCACTAAGACCTGGTTAAGCTTCTGGTCTCAGGCGGTGCACGAGCCAGGTTTGGCCCGGCTGCAACACATCAACAGCCAACGCCTATATAGCAACTTACTGTTTTCTTTTAAGCAATTACTTCCTGAGTCTGAGGCAATAACCGCCTCAAAACAGACCGCGGCCATGATTGACGGGTTTTGGCTACGCAGCGCATTGAGCGCATCCCCCGAGAAAGAATTCGAGCAAGCCCAATTATTATGTAAAGCCTTTATTGAGGCTGTGATCATCCAGTATGGAGAACATCAATGTCATTAGTCGTTTATCAAAATTATGTCCACGGACAATCTCTCTCCAATGACACAGGTGAAACCTTCGAAGTCATTAATCCGGCGACCGGAGAAGTCAGCTACTTAGTCGAAGTCGCTGATGAAAAAATTCAACAAGCCGCCATAGAAAGTGCCAAGACAGGTTTTGCCATCTGGTCAAAGATGACCCCGATGGAACGTAGCCGCATTCTATTAAAGGCCGTGGCGATTCTGCGAGAGCGCAATGACGGACTTGCTGCAATCGAAGTACAAGATACAGGTAAGCCTTGGCAGGAAGCCTCTGTAGTCGACGTAGTGACAGGAGCCGACTCCATCGAGTTTTTTGCGGGATTAGCGCCAAGTATCGAAGGTAATCAACAGCAAGTTGGCGAAGATTTCTATTACACCCGCCGGGAACCTTTAGGGATCTGTGCCGGTATTGGCGCATGGAACTATCCTTTGCAGATAGCTTGCTGGAAATCAGCACCGGCACTGGCCTGCGGTAACGTGATGATTTTTAAGCCGTCTGAAGAGACGCCCCGTGGGGCAATTAAGCTGGCTGAAGTCTTCACTCAGGCAGGCATACCCGATGGCGTGTTTAACGTCGTTCAGGGGGATGGCCGCGTCGGTGCTTGGCTGACGACCCATGAGGATATCGCCAAGGTATCCTTCACCGGAGAAGTCGGTACAGGTAAAAAAGTGATGGCCGCGGCAGCGGGCTCACTGAAGCAAGTGACCATGGAGCTAGGCGGCAAGTCACCTCTGATCATCTTCAACGATGCTGATGTCGACAATGCGGTATCTGCGGCCATGTTAGGTAACTTCTACACTCAAGGTGAAGTCTGTACCAACGGCACCCGGGTGTTTGTCCAGGAGGACATTTACCCAAGCTTTATCGAGAAACTGCTTGAGCGCACACAGCAGAATATAGTTTGCGGCGATCCTATGAATCCGGCCACCAACTTTGGCGCACTCATTTCAAAAGACCACCAAGCAAAAGTGCTCGAGTATATCGAGATAGGCAAGGCAGAAGGCGCACACCTGCTTACAGGCGGCCATGCCTTACGACCAGAGAATGCCCCTAATGGCTTCTTCGTCGCCCCCACCATCTTTACCCAGTGCACCGATGAGATGACCCTGAGTAAAGAGGAGATTTTCGGCCCTGTGATGTCGGTACTGACCTTTACCGATGAAGATGAAGTGATCAGGCGCGCTAACGATACCCGTTTAGGCTTAGCCGCCGGTGTCTTTACTCAAGACATTACCCGCGCTCATCGCGTGATCCATCAACTAGAGGCGGGGATCTGCTGGATAAATGCCTATGGCGCCTCTCCAGCTGAGATGCCCGTCGGTGGATACAAGATGTCAGGCATTGGCCGTGAAAACGGCAGCGAGACCTTGAAAGCCTATACTCAAATTAAAGCTGTGTATGTCGGTATGCAGCCACTGGAAAGCCCGTTTTAAGACATGAATATGACAAATACCCAGACACAAAAACAATCCGAGTACGATTACATCATAGTTGGCGCTGGCAGTGCAGGTTGTGTATTAGCCAACCGACTGTCGGCAGACCCGGCGAACAAGGTACTCTTATTAGAGACTGGTGGCAGTGATAGAAGCATCTTCATCCAGATGCCGACAGCCCTGTCGATCCCGATGAACAGCGCCAAGTACGCATGGCAGTTTGAGACTGAGGCCGAGCCTCATCTGGACAATCGCCGTATGCATTGCCCACGGGGAAAAGTATTAGGCGGCTCCTCCTCTATCAATGGCATGGTCTATGTGAGAGGCCATGCTCGAGATTTCGATGAGTGGCAGCAAAGCGGCGCAAAAGATTGGGATTATGCCCATTGCCTGCCCTACTTCAAGAAAGCCGAAACCTGGGCCTTTGGCGCTGATGACTACCGTGGAGATGCGGGACCTCTGGCGATCAATAACGGCAACAATATGAAGAACCCCTTATATCAGGCCTTCGTCGATGCCGGTGTCGATGCCGGATATTTGGCAACCGCGGATTATAACGGTGCCCAGCAAGAGGGCTTTGGCCCTATGCATATGACCATCAAGAATGGCGTACGTTGGTCGACGGCCAATGCATACCTGAGACCTGCGATGAAACGCAGTAACCTGACAGTGATAACCCATGCCTTGGTACACAAGGTGTTATTCCAGGGTAAAAAAGCGGTCGGTGTTCGTTATGAGCGCAAGGGCAAGATTACCGATATCGAGTGCAACAAGGAAGTGGTGCTGAGCGCTGGCTCCATCGGCTCGCCACACATTTTGCAGTTATCTGGCATTGGTGAGGCCGATACTTTGGCCAAAGCAGGTATCGATCTGGTACATGAATTACCTGGTGTGGGCGAAAATCTACAAGATCATCTCGAGTTCTACTTTCAATTTAAGTGCCTTAAACCCATTTCGCTCAATGGTAAACTCGATCCACTGAATAAGCTGTTTATCGGTACCCGCTGGATCTTAAACAAATCAGGCTTAGGCGCGACCAATCATTTCGAGTCTTGTGGCTTTATTCGCTCCAAACCAGGACTTGAGTGGCCCGATCTGCAATACCACTTCCTGCCTGCTGCCATGCGTTATGACGGTAAAGAGGCCTTCGCGGGGCATGGATTCCAGGTCCACATAGGGCATAACAAGCCAAAGAGTCGCGGCGCAGTCAAGGTCGTATCCAGCGATCCCCATGCGGCCCCGAGTATTCAATTTAATTACCTCTCTCATCAAGATGATATTGAGGGCTTTCGCGCTTGTGTACGTTTAACCCGAGAGATCATTAATCAGCCAGGGCTCGATGAGTACCGTGGCGAAGAGATCCAACCGGGAACTGGCGTTCAAACCGATGAAGAGATCGATACCTTCGTCAGAAGCTCGGTCGAGAGTGCTTACCACCCCTCCTGTTCATGCAAGATGGGCGAAGATGCTATGGCTGTAGTGGACTCAGAAACCAGAGTACACGGCATCCAAGGGCTTAGAGTGGTTGATTCATCGATTTTCCCCACCATTCCCAATGGCAACCTTAACTCACCGACAATCATGGTGGCCGAACGCGCTGCCGACCTTATTTTGGGCAATGTACCTCTGACAGCCAGTACGGCACCCGTCACTTTAGCCAGTGATTGGCAACAGACACAGAGATTAGGGGCCCCAAAAAGATAACCTCTGATGACTCGTTAACCCGAGAAATGAAGAGACCAGGTAGTAAGGTCAACCTGAGCCGTAACGGCTAAATGGCCCTATTAACGCCAAGTTCAATTTATCAATCCTTAAATTTTGTCGCATCGATGTTTAAGGCTTGAGGGATTCTTACGAGTTTAAAACCTTGTTCCTTGGCACATTTAGAATAAAAATAAGGAACTAAACCTATGTTTTATCATAATATTAAGGCGAGGACTCAATAATGACAACCTGGCTTACTATCGGGCTATTATTTACCTTCGCCGCTATCGCCTTTGTGATTTACCGTTGGGGTAATGTGGAATGTATCGGTGTCACCCCCGTTCGCACTTTCACCTTTATCGCCATACTGTTCACCTCTGGGCTCGACGTGGGACTCATCATGTTCCCGCTCACCGAGTTTGCCGGATATGCAGATGTGGCTGCTAGCCCTGAATACGGTTTTAGCAATCCTTTGGCCATAGAGTTTGGCTTCTGGGCATTTCTGATCTGGGCATTTTACTTCTTAACTTGCTTCTATTTCTGTGTGATAGAGCCGAGAGTTAAATTCTTTGAAATCCCGCTGATTAAGTTTATCAATAACCTGGTCATTATCGGTACCTGTGCCTTCACCGCATACCTCTTGCTCACTAATCTACCTTGGTATCTGCCGGGGATGGGCGACGGTGAGACTATTGTCAGCAGCTTCTATCTGATTGTCTTTGCCGTGATTGCCACAGCGGTTTATTCCAGTACCAGTATTCGTTACGTCCGCACCCTGAGCTTAGCCAGCACCTGGATGTTCTTAGGCTTGATCGTGATCATGTGGGCTGGCGCTTTCTTATCGGACGGCTCCGGTGTCGGCGAGTTTGTCACCACCTTCGCCATGATCGGCGATTACTTCGGCAACCTACATCACTTTGTATTACCGATGAATGATTACCATGAATTCTACCTGTTTTGGTGGTTTGCCTGGAGCATCATGATTGGTCAATTTACCTCTCGTTTCGTGGGTGGTATGAAGACCTATCAAGTGCTGATTGCCATGATGGTGTTCCCATCTATCCCCATCGCTGTTTGGTTCACTGTGCTTTATTACTACAGCGCCAACGAAATCGCGACCACAGGTTTTTATAACTTAGCCATGGTCATGGTAGGTATCACGTTTGTAGTCAATTCACTGGATTCGCTCATCCGACTCTATACAGACAATTTAAACTTAACCGTGCAGCGTTTCGGTAAGACTAAGTACATCATTGGCAACATAGTGCTAATGAGTGGATTAACCTTGCTGTTCCAACTGGATTTCTTGCAAATACAGTGGGTAGGTGCGGTAGCTATCGGCCTGATTTTAGGTTGCTTCGGTTATATTTTAGCGAAGAAATATAAGCAAGTGGCGACCATCGAGCACTCACCTAAAGAAAACAAGATTGATTTTACTAAAATTGAATTAGCTAATTAATAAGCTGAAATAAAACAAAGAGAAGATGATGAACAATACAATAAAAAATCTGGCATTACTGGGATTAATCGCGCTACCTACAACGGCAATGGCAGGTGTAAGCTCGACCGTCACCGCGGTATCTGATTATACCTTCAACGGTGTGAGCCAAACAGATAATAGCCCAGCAATACAGGCGAGCCTGGACTATGCTGCAGATTCGGGTTGGTATGTGGGCACTTGGGCCTCAAATGTCGACTTTGGCTCGGGTGACGATACCTGGTTAGAGTTAGATTTCTATGGCGGCAAGTTCTTCCAGCTAACACAGAGGGTGTCTCTGGATGCCGGTATCGCTTATTACACCTATCATGGTGACTCGGGATCAGATGAATACCAATACCCTGAGCTATACACTAAGTTTGGTTATGCTTCATCAATCGGACAGAGTGAACTTAACTTCTGGTATTCATGGGATTATTTTGGTGTCGATGCAGGCCATTACATCATGATGGCGGCGCATACGTTTACGATTGCCGAAGGTCATGACATTCGCATCGTTTTCGATCGCTCAACCTCTTTAGATGAAGACAAATGGGCATGGGATGGAGATAAGGCCTACAACCATTACCGTGCCGAGTATATGACAAGCTGGAAAGGTTTCGACTTTAATCTCGCGGTAGAAGACACCAGCATGAACACAGATACCAGCGATACCCGCGCGGTATTGTCTGTAGCACGAACCTTTGGTTTCTAAATTGACCGTTAGTTAGTCCATAAAACATGCAGAATAGCGCCTAAACGTTATTCTGCATTTTTGTTGCGTGAGTCCCACTAAGAATTCTGTTATTGTGCTCAAAAATGAGGGGAGGATTATGGAAAAGTACGAACAACTATTGATTTCACTGCGCCGGGTTATTCGGGCCATCGATATACATTCCCGTCAGCTGAATAAGCAATCGGGGTTAACCGGTCCTCAACTCATGGTCATGCAAAACATTGCCCAGTTGGACGCACCTCTCGTCAAAGAGATAGCCCAAGAAGTTGCCCTGAGTCCTGCCACTGTGACCACGATTATCGATAGACTCGAAAGCCGTAAATTGGTGATCAGAACTCGTAGTAAAACTGATAAGCGCAAAGTTCATCTGTCATTGAGTGAAGCTGGACAAGCATTACTGAGCAGCGCCCCCAAGCCCCTCCAAGAGCATTTTATTACCCGTTATCAAAATCTCGAAGGATGGGAGCAGAGTCAACTGCTGTCATCCGTAGAGCGTATCGCCTCTATGATGGATGCTCAGGAACTCGATGCCGCTCCTGTGTTACTGGTGGGCCAGATTCAAGCCGAAGATTAACGCCATCAGGTTTCAAGCGAAGGCGAGCTTAGGCTTCGATACACACTAAGTTTCGACCAGACTCTTTGGCATCATAAAGGGCCTTATCGGCTCTTTTGATCAGTCCATCCAGACTATCATCTGCCAGCCCGGCAATGCCTGTACTGACTGTGATAAACATATCCCCCTTCGACGTGACGATTGGTTTCATCTCCAGTTGAGAGCGAAACTTATCCATCAAGACAAAGGCTTTCTCTTGATTAAGGCCTTTAAATGCAACGGTGAACTCCTCGCCACCGAATCGAGCTACGGTAAAATGTTGACCGAAAAAATGCTTCAAACGAGCGGCAAATTCGACTAACACTTCATCGCCCACATCGTGGCCATAGGTATCGTTGACCTTCTTAAAGAAATCGATATCCAGCAGAGCAACCGTCAGGGCTCCCTGCTTCTGTTTAATCTGCTCCATTTGCTCTTCGAAGAGTCCGAAAAAATATCGGCGATTATAAACACAGGTTAAATAATCCAAATTAGCCTGATCCCACAATTTACGGATCATATCCAAAGAGTCCAGAGTATTGAGCACCCGGCAGTGGAACTCTTCATGAACGAAGGGCTTCTGCAGAAAGTCATTGGCACCATTTTTAATAAATCGTGCAGACAAACTCTCATCCGAATCACTGGACAGGCCGATAATAGCCAGCTCTTCCCGGCTGAACTTCTCTCTGACCTTCAAGATGAGACCAAAACCATCCAAGCCTGGCATATTGTAGTCGGTGATAAGCAGCTGTACATCGGGTTGGCTCTGTAATATCTCCCAGGCTGAATGACCATCATCGGCTTCGATGACCTGATAGAGGTGCTGCTCGAGTAAACTTCTGACAAACTTACGGCTCACCACTGAGTCATCGGCAACCAGGACTTTAACGTCTATATTACGCTGAAGACGGCGAACTAAACGGACAACATATTCATAACTGAAGCGGTTTTCTTTTAAAATATAATCGACAATGCCGAGTTGCAACAATCGCTTACGCTGCTCTGAATCCATGCTTCCGGTGAGTACGATACAGGGTGTCTGTTTCGACAGCACTAACCTGACAATTTCCCCTTCCTGGGCATCGGGCAGATTCAAGTCTGTGATCGCCACAAAATATTCTTTCTGCTCTAAGAGTATTTTTGCCGCCGCCATATCCACTGCAAAATCGACTTCGCAGTCTAATTCCTGAGCAATAAGATGCTGTAAAATACGGGACACAACTTTACTGTCCTCTACGACTAAAATACGCAATCTCTTCTCCTATACTGACAATTTATTCTTTTAGAATCGACCGACTCACCGAAGAGGTATCGGACCTTATCTTTTTTCGATGAAGGTGTTTCTGGCAAGGGATTCCTTTCTCTTTTATATCGACTATCCGGTCTCTGCAACATCGCCGCACTAAGCAAAACACTTATCGAGCCAAATATGTGTTGTTGCATCCATTAAAGGTAGCACTTTAGCTCTACTTGCCACAAAAGATTTACCTGACCGTATCGATAAGTTTGTACAAGCGATGCCTTATCGACCAGTACCGGTAATTATTGAGTGTTTTTAGCAGCTTCTATCGAGATTGAATCACTGAATGACTCACTATCATCGATCATGTTTTGTTTTGCCCTATTGAGATCAATCACCACCGTTGCCGAAATTTTATCTTGTATTGCCTGCCTATTGGCGTCCCAAAATATTTGTAGAAATCCGAGTAGCCCGGTCGCAAATCCAGCACCATAACCACCATAACGACCGAATGAATCCCATAGAGAGAGTTTAGTTCCATCGAGTTGAATGACTCTGATCCTCAGCAGCTTCTTGCCCAAAGTTTGTCCGTCAAACCAGGCTGTGAATACGGTGAAGTAAAAAGCAGCCCAACCAAAGCCCAACCCCAAGTCATTGAGTATCCCCTTGGTCCAGGAAATTAAACTGTAGTCGTCTGCCTCATCATCTTCTTTGTCTAATTCCTGTAAGTGGCTCATCTCATTCGATTGGCTAAACTCATGCAATTCTTGGGTCTCCTCAGCTAGGTTCGGCTCTTGTAACACCCGAGCATTGGTTAGGACTTCCTCTGCGCCGGATTGTTCTGCTCCCTGTGGTGGTACTAATTCAGCCGCCTTAGTGACACTAGACTCATTTAGCTTATCTTTCTCTAGCCTGTATAACTCATCCAATTCGGCCAGGTCTTGTGCTATTCCCAGCTTAAGTTTTGCCTTGTCGACATTCGATAAGGCTATGTCATCTATGGCATTATTGATTATCGAGGCTTGCTCAGAAATTGGCAATTGTGATGATCGAAGTGCAGGCACTAATTCATTTAGCTCTGTTTCGGCGCAATCTAACGTTAAACAACTGCTAAAACGAATAATATGGGGCACATAACCAATAAGCCGACCTACAGCTGCAATTGTCATAGGCGTATCGGATATTCCTGGCTCACTATCAGAATTATCAGCACCAGAGAAGAAGTCCCCTATCGTCACCCAAAGCATCATCACCAACATGGAAATATACAGGCCCCATTTAAAGATTTTTCCCAGCTCGCGGCTCTTTCTCTGGATCAGCAGGGTCAAACCAACGAATAGGATAAACACCCAGCCCGCCTGCTCTGCGAGCACCGAGATCAACAAGCCATCGACTAACATGGCCAAGCCACGCTTCATCGGAGTCGCTAACGGGGTATACAGTACCTGAGGTGCAATCTCGAAGGCAAAAGGAGTGACGATTGATTTGGGATCGGTTTTAGCAGCCATTTGTGAGGCATATGCAGATTTTTTCTCGGGAGTTGTACTTGTCATAGCTATCCGTTGTTATTATTTTTTAGTTTCTACACAGGTAAACTTATGCCAATGTGAGCAAATGTTTTATGCCAAAGCTAGGTAAATACCTCTATATTAAACATCTAAGATTGGCGCCAGATATAAGCTGGAATCAATTATACATACAATAGGTTAACACTTTTAACCATCATCTAACTCAAGGTTTAATACTAGATACGAGATGTTTAATAACAAAATGGAATAACGAAGAACAAACTATCACTTCTATTGCCGCTAAAGGCGATTATGATTAGCTTGAATATTCAAAGGAGTAAGCAACCAATGAGCAAAATTTTCGAAGACAATTCTTATACCATAGGTAACACCCCTCTTGTTCGCCTTAAACGTGTGAGTAAAGGCAATGTTTTAGCCAAAATAGAAGCCAGAAACCCAAGCTTTAGCGTTAAGTGTCGCATCGGTGCAAATATGATTTGGGATGCTGAGAAGAAAGGTTTGCTGACTCAAGGTAAAGAGTTGATTGAGCCAACATCGGGCAATACGGGTATCTCTCTGGCTTATGTTGCTGCCGCTCGCGGATATAAACTGACTCTAACCATGCCAAATACCATGAGCCTGGAGCGCCGTAAGCTGCTAAAAGCTTTGGGGGCTAATTTAGTGCTTACCGATGGTGCTAAAGGCATGAAGGGGGCTATCGACAAGGCCGAAGAAATTCGCCAATCTGCTCCTGAAAAATATGTATTACTGCAGCAATTTAATAACCCGGCTAACCCGGAGATCCATGAGAAAACAACGGGTCCTGAGATCTGGAACGACACCGATGGTGAAATCGATGTTCTCGTTGCGGGGGTGGGTACCGGTGGTACTATCACTGGTGTGAGCCGTTATATTAAGAATACTAAGGGTAAGGCCATCACCTCTGTCGCTGTCGAGCCGACAGATTCACCGGTTATCGCCCAGACCCTTGCGGGTCAACCAGTACAACCTGGACCACATAAGATCCAAGGTATCGGTGCCGGTTTCATTCCTGGTAACTTAGATCTGGAAATGATCGACCGCGTCGAAGCTGTGACGAACGAAGAGTCAATCGAAATGGCTCAACGTTTGATGAAAGAGGAAGGCATCTTAGTGGGGATCTCATCCGGTGCTGCAGTAGTCGCTGCGAATCGCATTGCCGAGCTTCCTGAATTTGAAGGCAAGACCATAGTCGTGATTTTGCCCTCTGCTGCCGAGCGTTATCTCTCTTCAGCCTTATTCCAGGGTGAATTCTCTGACGCTGAAAACGTTCAGTAAGCGACACTGACACTCGAATTAAAAAACCGGATCTGATATCCGGTTTTTTTATGCCTGCCAATTACGCAAGAATACCTCTGATAATATTTCGAACCGTCGAGCTGATTATTGTTTCAAACTCGGGCCCCGACTCACCATTATCGTCTCGAACAATAGATTGGTATTCGAGCAGCTTTATCAAGCCTAATATTTGGTAGGCATCCGCCAACGAGTTGCTCGAAGCCAGCTGCGCAAAAAAACCTTGAATGGTCGACAGTAAAGATTCATCTAAGCGCTTTATCGCACTAGCCAGTTGTTTGTTCCTCAGCGCTTCCTCATGAAAAGCCACCTCCAATATACGATCGTCTCTGCAGGACACTTGTTCTCGGATATGGGTACAGATAAATTGCGTTAAATTACTCACTAATAGCTCAGTGTACTCGCGAGGGTTAAGTGCGTCTTCGTCGGCTCCCTGGCTCGCGCTGCTAAGCTGTTTGAGTAACTCGAAACTACGCGCTTCCAACTCCCTATTCATCCATAAGGTTTTTTCGGCAAAATAGGTCAGAGAATCACTGATAAGATCTTTGATGTCTTTGAAGTAATAGGTCGTAGATGCTAAAGGCACATCGGCTTCTTTCGCCACGGCGCGATGGCGAACCCCACGGATCCCCTCTCTAACGATAAGCCTTAGGGTGGCTTCTAAAATAATCAGCCGCCTCGCCTCGCCGTCACTTCGGCTTGTTTGACGCCCCACATAAGTTAATGGATAAGTCATATTCAATCCCTTGGTTCTCTAGTCAGTCTAAAATATCAGTTTTACTCAAGAAATTAGTCACTAAGTTCAACATTTTCAATTTTAGCAATTTGAGTCACTATAAAAAATGCGTGAGTATTGGTTTTTAATTCTTTTTTTTTGTTTATCTAACAAAACAAGGAATTCCGTCTAATCTTATATCAATAGCGCATCATTCAGATGCTTAAGCAGTACACATATAGATTTAACATTTATCTAACTCAATATGACAGACAGGACCACTCAGTTGCAATAAGGGAGCGAGCTATGGAGTCGATTAAAATTGCTGACTACATGAATAGACGTCCAGTTACATTTACAGCACACATGCCAATTGCAGAGGCCGTAGAACTCTTCCTGCATAACCAACAGATTGGTGGACCCGTCATCGATGAAAATAGGAAGGTCATAGGTTTTTTATCTGAGCAAGACTGCTTAATCAAGATGCTTGAAGCCACTTACCTCAACGAGAACCACTGTGACGTTGGAGATGTGATGCATGGCGATCCGCTTACGGTAAAGAAGGAGGCATCGGTCTTAGATCTAGCGCAACAAATGACCCATCACAAACCCAAGATTTACCCTATCGTCGATGATGAAGATAAATTAATCGGCGTCATTAATCGCTCAGCGGTATTAAAGGCCATAGACGACCATTTAAGAGCCATGTATGAACGTGGACATACCCGTTTGGTTTAGCTCGTACTCATGTTTATACCTGTCCGGATGAAAGCTTAGCTCATCATACCGTCAAGCTTGCGAACACAAGCCACTCATAAGAATAAAAATGTAATATTTTCAACTCATTTTTTTGAACTCTTTTTTTTGGACTATGCTTTATCACAACTAGAGCATGAGCTATAGAATTAAGTTTTTTTGGGATAAGAAACAAAGAATAAGGCGCTGAGTTATGCTATCTGCGAGTTTTATTTTCTATGTTTTCGCGATAATCATAGTCACCATGACGATGATTATTGTGTCGCATGCCTTAAACCCCAGAGGTCATAAGAGAACCAACGCCTACCCCTATGAATCCGGCATAGTCCCCGTCGGCGATACCAATATTCGCTGGAACGTGAACTATTTCTTAATCGCCATCTCCTTCGTGATTTTCGACATCGAAGCGGTATTTCTCTACCTCTGGTCTCTGGTGGTGGTAGAAACAAGTTGGCCTGGCCTATTCACAGCCAGTTTGTTTATCTTAGCCCTGCTCATTGCCTTGATTTATGAGATCAAACAAGGCGCCTTCGATTGGGGCATTCGCAAAGAGGGGGATTCTTGATGCGATGGCAACTGACAAAACCTAACCTTGACGACACTCAGTCGATCCCAACCGCCTCGATGAGCATGCAAGAGGTGGTAGAGAAGAACCTGTTAGTCACCCGCTTAGAAGACCTAGTCGCCTGGGGAAGAAGCAACTCCCTATGGCCGTTTAATTTCGGCTTATCTTGCTGCTACGTCGAGATGGCCACCTCTTTCACCAGTCGTCATGACATCGCCCGCTTTGGCTCAGAAGTCATACGCGCGACGCCAAGAGAGGCCGATCTTATCGTCATCTCAGGTACTGTATTTCTTAAGATGGCCCCGGTGATCAAGCACCTTTATGATCAGATGTTGGAGCCCAAGTGGGTGATCAGCATGGGCTCATGTGCCAATTCCGGCGGCATGTATGATGTCTATAGCGTGGTCCAGGGCGCAGATAAGTTCCTGCCCATAGACCTTTATGTTCCGGGTTGCCCGCCCAGACCTGAAGCCCTGATGTATGGACTAACCCTGCTGCAAGAGGCCATCAAGAATGGCTCCCCCAGACAGAGAAGACCACTCAATCGCGTCATCACCCCACAAGAGATAGAATCCTTTGCCTGCCGTAACCTGAGAGATGAAAAACATGCCTCAAGAGTCGCTAGCGATAAACTCACGCCGCCAGACAGGGTTTAAAGATGACTATCATGACGAAGGAGATGTCAGCAATACCCACATGGTCTCTCAAACTGGGGCTGACATTAGCCATGATCCCTGAATTAGAGCAACTCCTTGGAGACGAAGCCATTGAGCAGAAGACGGCGGACAATATTCTCACCCTCTGGATAGATAAACATCAAGTTATTCCCGCCTTAAGCCTGCTCAAATCGATTCCCGAACCGTTCAATTTTTTGTTCGACCTCTATGCCGTAGACGAGCGTCTTAGATTAGATAAAGCGTTGCTGCCGGCGAAAGACTTCACCTTGGTATATCAAGTCCTGTCCATAGCAAGAAACCAAGATATTCGCCTTAAGGTCGCGCTTGAGGATAATGAACATCAAGCCAGTATCACTTCAATCTGGCCCTCGGCAAACTGGTATGAGCGTGAAGCCTGGGATCTGTTCGGTATCGTATTCGATGCACACCCTAACCTGTGCCGTATTCTGTTACCGCCGACCTATCAGGGCCACCCCTTGCGCAAAGAGTTTCCCTGCCGCGCCACCGAGGCAGAGCCATTCACTCTGGATGATGACAAGCTTGCCAGAGAGCAAGATGCACTGAGATTCAATCCTAAAGAGTGGGGCATGGATGAAAGCAGCGGTGATAATGATTACCTGTTTCTCAATCTGGGCCCGAACCATCCCAGCGTACACGGGGTATTTAGAATCGCGCTGCAACTCGATGGCGAGCAGATTATAAATTCGGTACCCGATATCGGTTACCACCATAGAGGCGCTGAAAAGATAGCGGAGCGCCAGACCTGGCATGGCTTTATCCCCTACACCGACAGAATTGATTATTTAGGTGGGGTGATGAATAACTTCCCCTATATCTTGGCCATAGAACAATTGGCTGATATTCGAGTATCTGAGCGGGTCGAGTGCATCCGGGTCATGTTGGCCGAGTGCTTTCGCATCTTGAGTCATATGCTGTTCTTCGGCACGTTTGCCCAAGATGTCGGTCAGCTCTCTCCCATCTTTTATCTGTTTATCGACCGAGAAAAACTGTTCAGCATCATAGAGGCCATCACAGGTGCTCGCATGCACCCAAGCTGGTTTCGGATCGGTGGTGTGGCCCAAGACCTGCCTCAGGGCTGGCATATCATGATGCAGGAGTTCGTCGATTACTTCCCGGCCAAACTCGATGAATACGAAGTCATGGTGATGCAAAACAGCATACTCAAAAATCGCGCCGTGGGCATAGGCAAGTATGACACCCAGCAGGCCCTCGAATGGAACATTTCCGGCGTGGGCATAAGAGCCACGGGTCTCGAGTGGGATCTGCGAAAATCCCGCCCCTACTCAGGCTATGAAAACTATCAGTTCGATATTCCAACGGCCCACAATGGCGATGCCTATGACAGATGCCAGCTCAGAGTCGATGAGATGAGACAAAGCATAAAGATCATCCAACAATGCATAGACCATATGCCACAGGGGAATTATAAGGCAGACCACCCATTAACCACTCCTCCAAGAAGCGACAGGAGCAAGCAAGATATCGAAACCCTGATCCAACACTTTATGAATGTGAGTTGGGGAGGTGTGATGCCCAAGGGTGAGTCAAGTTTCGCCGTCGAAGCCACTAAAGGAATCAACGCTTACACCTTGATATCGGACGGTACCAGCTCAAGTTATCGAACTCGGATCCGCACCCCATCTTTTCCCCATTTGCAGATGATCCCGACCTTGGCAAAGGGGCTAATGGTGGCCGACTTGATTGTGATCTTAGCCAGTATCGATTTTGTTATGGCCGACGTGGATAGGTAGGGGCTGATATGACACACAATTATGAGCAGCTATTGAGGATCTCCATTCAGGAAGTCATGTCCGGTGACCTTCCCTCTAACGGCGATGCTTCAACCGATGATCAGGCGGGCAATCACGCACAAGCTACATTCACCACACCAGACAAGATCCATACTCAAGATGAGTTTCCAGTCCGTAGCACACTGGCTGAGTCGAGGCTAACACCCAGCGCAGAGACTGCAGCGACTTTAGCCAAGGTTGAAGATAGGCAAGCTGCTGATGATTCATCCCAACTGAGTCCATGTGAAACCAAGCAGCTCGATAAGCTGCTGGCATCGGCCCCATATCCGGCAGCAGTCTCCATCGATGCACTCAAGGTGATTCAAAAACAAAGAGGCTGGGTGAGCGATGCCAGTTTATCTCTGCTGTCCGCTTATATTCATGTCTCCGTTGCAGATCTAGATTCTGTCGCCACCTTCTATAACCTGATATTTAGGCAAGCCGTTGGCGAGATAGTGCTGCACCCCTGTGATGGTATCAGTTGCGACTTGATGGGCGGAGTCGAAGTTCGCGCAGCCATTAGCCAGAAATTACAGATTAACCCCGGCGAAACGACGCCGGATAACCGCTTCACCCTAATTCCTCTTCCTTGCCTGGGGGCATGTGATAAAGCCCCGGTAATGATCGCGTCAAAGCAAGTCTACCCGCACCTAACCGTGAGTAAAATAGCTCAGTTAATCGGTGAACTTGAGGGACATAAAAAATGACCTCTCCTCTCAATCCCTTGACTCGTTTCATTACCGATAAAGCTAATTGCTGGCAACTGTCTGAGTACCAGAGTCATGGCGGATACGATGGATTAACCCGGGCTATGGAGATGAGTTCAGATGAGCTGCTGGGCACCATCAAACAATCAAACCTGAGGGGACGCGGTGGAGCCGGCTTCCCAACGGGACTCAAGTGGAGCTTTGTCCCTCGCGGAGCAGATGCGCCTACGGAAAAATACTTGATAGTCAACGCCGATGAGATGGAGCCTGGTGCATTTAAAGACCGCTGGCTGCTTGAGCAGACTCCACACCAGATCATCGAAGGCCTGCTCATTGGCGGGTTAACCTTAGGGGCGACTCAAGGCTACATTTTCCTTCGAGGTGACTACTATCTCGCCGAGGAGCGACTGCAGCAGGCGATAGAGGAATGTAAGCGGCACCAGTTGCTCGGCCGGGACATCTTAGGGCGAGGCATTCAAGGACAAGCCTTTAACTTCGATATTCATATCCATTCCAGCGCCGGGCGTTATATCTGCGGCGAGGAAACCGCATTGATCAACGCCATGGAGGGCAAGCGTGCGACGCCCAGGGCTAAGCCCCCCTTCCCTCAAGTTGCCGGTCTTTGGGGAAAACCTACCATAGTCAACAATGTTGAGACATTTTGTAATCTGCCTCACATCATCAATTTCGGTAGTGACTGGTTTAAAGCGCTCGGCAAGGGACAAGACGCGGGCACTAAAATCTTCGGCGTCAGCGGCAGAGTCAAACGTCCTGGACTGTGGGAACTCCCCATGGGCACATCCATCAGAGAGATCATCGAGCACCATGCTGGCGGCATGTGCGATGGTTACCGGCTCAAGGGCTTCCTTCCCGGCGGCGGTTCCACTGATTTCCTCCTCGAAGAGCACTTAGATGCTCTCATGGATTACGACGA
This sequence comes from Shewanella benthica, assembly GCA_023284085.1. Classification (GTDB taxonomy): domain Bacteria; phylum Pseudomonadota; class Gammaproteobacteria; order Enterobacterales; family Shewanellaceae; genus Shewanella; species Shewanella benthica. The sequence goes on along the minus strand of JAKVHY010000031.1, from coordinate 44,442 downwards.
AATAGGCAAGTTAGGCAGCCGCATGGGCACAGGTACCATCATCATCTTGGACGATCAATATTGCCCCATCTCTATGGTGCTCAACCTGGTGCGCTTCTTCGCTCAGGAGTCCTGTGGCTGGTGCACACCTTGCAGAGATGGTCTGCCATGGGCCGTTTCCTTACTCGAAAAAATTGAGGGAGGACAAGGTGAACTCAAGGACATCGAGCAGCTGGAGGAGCTGTGCGACTTCGCCGCGCCCGGCAACACCTTTTGCGCACTCGCCCCTGGCGCGGTCGAACCGTTACAAAGTGCCCTTAAATATTTCAGGCAAGATTTTGAGACACATATCAAGCATCAATGCTGTCCCTATCATGACGCACTAACTACAGCTGAGACACTCAGCAAGATAAATGCTAACCGAGTCGAGGGGACGTGATGAATACGCTCAACACTGAAACAGACATGGTCAGCATCACCATAGATAACCAGGCCTACCGAGTATCACCAAATGAAAATCTGCTGCAAACCTGTCTGACACTGGGATTAGATCTGCCTTATTTCTGTTGGCATTCGGAGCTGGGCTCAGTGGGCGCCTGTAGGCAATGCGCGGTAAAGCAGTATCTAAATGATGAGGACAAGGTCGGCCGCTTGGTCATGGCGTGTATGACCCCAGTATGTGATGGCATGGTCATCTCGATGCAAGATACTCAATCAAGACAATTTAGACAGACCAATATCGAAGCCATCATGACCCAGCACCCCCACGACTGTCCTGTGTGTGAAGAGGGGGGGAATTGTCATTTGCAGGATATGACCGCCATCAGTGGCCATATCAACCGACGTTACACAGGCAAGAAACGCACCCACCTAAATCAATATTTAGGTCCCATGCTCAATCATGAGATGAACCGCTGTATCGGATGCTATCGCTGCGTCCGTTTCTATCGGGACTACTGTGGTGGAGACGACTTCAATGTGTTTGGCTCGAAAAGCCATCTCTACTTTGGCCGGGCAACACCCGGAGCCCTTGAAAATAGCTTTTCAGGCAACTTGGCCGAGGTCTGCCCGACCGGGGTGTTTACCGATAAACCCTTCTCCGAACACTACATACGCAAATGGGATCTACAAACTGCCCCGACCATTTGCCCCCACTGCAGCCTGGGCTGCAACATCACCGTGAGTGAAAGAGAACGCAAGGTGCGCAGGATAACTAACCGCAGGCATGATGAGATCAACGGTCATTTTCTGTGCAACATTGGCTTATTTGGTTATGAACATGTCAATCACAGTGAGCGACTCGATGCTCCCTTGCTGCGCAATAACGCCGACAAGTGTTCCGCGATCCTGTCCACTAGTGAAGCCAAGCAGCATCTAGCCAAGCTCCTCTCACCGGCAATTATCGATAACCAGGAAACCGCGCTTAATCAGCAAGCATTAGGCAAGTGCATTGCCATAGGCTCCGCCAGAACACAGATAGAAAATAATGCCGCGCTGATGAAACTGGTGGGTCAGGACAACTTTTATCTGGGCGTGCCGGACCTACAAGTCCAGATGCTGCACATGCTGTGCAGTGCTTATCAGAACAATAGCGTCAGTCCATTTTCCATCAAACAGGCCCAAGCTTGCGACGCCGCCCTGATAATCAATGAAGACATTAGCCACACGGCGCCCAGGCTCGCACTCGCCATCAGGCAGATGAGCCGTAACCTAGGGATAGACAATGCCGCTAAACTGGGCATAGCCGATTGGCAAGATGGCGCGGTGAGGAATATAGCGCAAACGACCCGCTCACCTTTAGCGATTATCGCCAGCGATACCAGTCAATTGTCCAGTTTGGCAACTGAGGAAGTGATCATTTCCCCCGATGAGCAAGTGATCTTGCTCGAAGAAATACAAACTCTGCTAGCGCACAGACTTGACGAAGCAAAGAACCTTGAAGAAACGAACAGCCTTGAAGAAACCAAGAGCCTTGACGACATAGAAACACACACAAATACAGAGTCATATTCAGCTTCGGCCCGGCGCATCGTCGATGCCCTGTTAACTGCCGACGCTCCCATGGTGATCACTGGCCTTCAGAGTCAAGACCCGGCGCTGCTCGGCGCTAGCCTTAACATTGCAAGTTTGCTCAAACAGCTTAAGTCCCATGCGGGTTTTTATGGTGTGACCAAGCAGGTAAACGATCTTCATTTTGGCCTGCTTATCAAGGATGAGGCAGCTGAGGCGAAATATCTGGGTATCGACTCCTTCATCACCAGAGTCATGGGCCAAGAGGGAGAAGACTCAGCCCATAAAGCCCCTGATACCTTGATTATTTTAGAGACAGATCTGTATCGCTACATGGAGGCCGAGCAACTAGAAGCCGCATTGGATGCGATAGATAATATAATCGTCATAGATCACATGTTAACCCCAACCGCTCAGATGGCAGATCTGATATTGCCAAGCGGCTCTTTTGCCGAATCCCAAGGCTGTTACCTCAGCTCAGAAGGAAGATTACAGCATGGGTTTGCTACCTTCTCCGGGCTTAATCAACCCATGATGCCCTGGTTCTGGCTCGCTGATCTGACGGATTTACATCATCCGGCAGAGATCCATCACTGGCTATCTCAGCATTTCCCCATACTGGCCCCCATAGAGACATTTTCTGAACTCGCTCATATCAATCAAGGCTCCCCGTTCCGTATCGCCGGCCAACCCAAACGAGCCAGTGCCAGAACGGCGATACATGCCGTTAATGATGTCAAAGAGCAGATGCCAATATCGGCTTCTGGCACGCCTTTTGTTCAATCTATGGAAGGAGTCGAGGGATTTCGTCAGAGCCAGGTACAGATGATCACTGTCTTACCGGCTAATGCCTGGTCACCAAAATGGAACTCAGATCAAGGAGCCAATCGTTTCGGCAATATGAGTCACTCCCCCTGGACCTTGGGGATCACGCTTTTCTCTCAAACCTCCCCATCGAGCCAGCCGGCATGCCCAGACGAACATCAATCTGAGCAAGAAAACAATAAAAACAACATGCCAGCAACTAATGCGAGTCGAAAGGAAACTAATAGCTCAGCGTTAACCAGTGCCAGCATCCGTTTAATACCTTCGTCGAACCTATATACCGATTTTGAGCTGGCGAGCTATTCATCGTCGATACACTCCATGAGCCCAGAGCCCAGCCTAAAAATCCACCCAAGCCTTGCCGCCTCATTGAACCTCATCGAAGGAGAAGAAGCTCAGATCCAAGCTGAGCATAGCGATGCCAGGCTTATGTGCACATTCAATCAACAGATGTCGCCCTCCGTAGCACAGGTGCCCACTAGATTATTCACCTTGCTGGGTAAGCGAGCCAAGATAACGCCACTCACACTCAAGGCTAAGGAGGACTGTGATGATCCTACATGATATGTCACAGCTGCCCACTAGATTATTCATCCTTTTCATGCTGTGTAAACGAGCCAAGATAACGCCACTCACACTCAAGGCTAAGGAGGACAGTGATGGTCCTACATGATATGTCACAGGTGCCCACTAGATTATTCATCCTTTTCACCTTACTGGGGCAGCGAGCCAAGATAATCTCACTCAAGGAAATGGGGGAGCATGATGACGCCCTATGAGGTATTACTGGTGCCCATCAGCGTTTTGCTGCTATTGCTGCTGTGTGCAGCCTGGTCTACCTGGCTCGAGAGACGATTACTCGCTGTCTGGCAAGATAGATTGGGGCCAAATCGGGTCGGCCCGATGGGACTCTTGCAAGTGGTTGCCGACATGATAAAAATTTTCACTAAAGAAGATTGGATCCCCCCCTTCGCCGATAAGGCCCTGTTCGTTATCGCGCCGATGATCTTGATGATAATGACCTTGCTCGGGTTCGCCATCATCCCTTTCTCACCGGATATTCAGATAGCCAATTTCGATAATGCCTTACTGTTTATTCTGGCGCTGAGCTCACTGTCGGTTTACAGCATCATGCTCGCGGGTTTCTCCTCCAACAGTAAATATGCCCTGCTGGGCGCGATGCGAACCGCGGCGCAAATGCTTTCCTATGAAGTATTTATGGGGCTGGCTCTGATGGGAGTCGTCGTCATCACAGGCAGTTTTAGCCTCAACGACATAGTGGCGGCTCAGGAAAATTACTGGTTTATTCTGAGTCAGCCCCTTGGTTTTGTGCTGTTTCTTATCGCGGGTGTGGCGGAGAGTCACCGTGCGCCCTTCGATCTACCCGAGGCCGAAACTGAGATAGTGGCAGGATTTCATACCGAGTATTCCAGCATGAAATTTGGCATGTTCTTCATCGGTGAATACCTGGGCGTCATCTTTGTCTCCGCGCTCATCACCACTCTCTATTTCGGTGGCTGGCAAGGGCCCGTGCTGCCACCGATTATCTGGTTCCTATTAAAAACAGGATTTTTTGTGGTGTTCTTCATTCTGCTGAGAGCCGCCATACCCAGGCCCAGATACGATCAACTGATGCGACTGGGCTGGGCGGTATTATTGCCGCTCACTTTACTCAATCTACTGTTGACCGCCCTATGGCAGTTAACATTTGGTTTCTAACAGGAGAGTAGATCATGCTTAGCCAAATAAGAACCTTGATCACCATCTTGAAGCATACCTTCACCCCCGCCGATACGGTGCAGTACCCGGAGCAAAAACCTTACCTCTCTCCCAGATATCGAGGCCGTATTGTGCTGACACGAGATCCCGATGGTGAGGAACGTTGCGTCGCTTGCAATCTCTGCTCAGTCGCCTGTCCTGTCGATTGTATCTCGGTAGAGAAAACTGAGAAACCCGACGGACGCTGGGAGGCTAAAACCTTCACCATCAACTTTTCCCGCTGCATCATGTGCGGCTTCTGCGAAGAAGCCTGTCCGACCCACGCGATTCAACTCACGCCTGATTTTGAGATGGCGGAATATGACAGGCAAAACCTGGTCTACGAGAAGCATCACCTGCTGATTTCTGGGCCGGGAAAGTATCACGAGTATAATTTCTATAAGGTCAGTGGTAAGGCGATAACTGGCAAGGCAAAAGGTGAGGCCATCGACGAGCAAGCTCCCATCAATGTCAGGAGTCTGTTGCCATGATTGACATTATATTTTTCATCACAGCTGCCGTCGCCATCATATCGGCGCTTCTCACTGTAAGCGCCCATAATGTGGTACATGCTCTGCTGTATCTGGTCACCATGATGTTGGCCATCGCGCTGATTTTCTTCCTGCTGGGCTCGCCTTTTGCCGCTGCACTGCAGATCATTGTCTACGCTGGCGCCGTCATGGTGCTGTTCGTATTTGTCACCATGATGCTGCACCAGGGTGAACGCAGTTTGGCCGCCGAGCGGCAACTGTTTAATCCTAAGGTGGCTAAAGGTCCCCTGATATTATCAGCACTATTGGTCATAGAGCTCATCTTGATCTCCTTAGGCTCGGTAGGTCTACATCAAGAAATACTCACTAGCCTATTACCTGTGAATCAAACGGTGAAACAACTGGCCATACAGCTCTTCGGCTCCTATCGGGTTCTGGTCGTGCTAGCTGCCATCATGCTGCTGGCCGCGCTTGTCAGCGCCATCCACATCACCAAACAAGGCAGTAAGCCGGATACTGAAGCTACGCCGATACACAAGTCAGGTTCAACGAAGGTCCCTGATTCTGAAACAGATCTAGCACACAGCTCAAGTTCTACTGAATTCACCCCAGACATCAGTGTCAACGACATCACCAAGCAAGGCAATAAGTCCCATTCAACATCATCAAGAACTAGCGAATTCACCCTCGCCAAAATTGAACCGAGTCAGGCACAGACGAACCAGCAAACTAGAGGTGAACACAGATGATAGAGATCACTTGGATACTGGTGTTAAGTGGTGTGCTGTTCGCTATCGGTCTGTTCGGCTTACTTAGCCGCCGAAATTTACTCTTTATGCTGATCTCACTGGAAATAATGCTCAATGGCGTAGCCCTGATATTTGTCGCAGCCTCGAGTCTGCATGGCAATGTCGATGGGCAACTCATGTATCTATTCATCCTCACGCTGGCCGCCTGTGAAGTCGCTGTTGGCCTGGCTTTGGTTATTCATATTTACCGGCAACAGCAAGATCTTGATGTCGATAAACTCACTAAGCTGAAGGGATAGTATGAATAGTCTGTTTATGAATGATCTATTGATGAATGACCTATTGATGAATAATCTGTTGATGGCCATTCCTCTGCTTCCCCTGTGCAGCGCGGCAATATTGATTTTATTTCAGCCCAATGAGCGGTGGACAAGAATACTCGGGGTTAGCTCAGTCAGCCTGGCAGCCCTGCTAGCCCTTCTACTCAATGTACAAGTCTGGGATGAAGAGTTATTTATCATTCAGGCTTCCTTGGGAGAGTGGCTGAGTATTGGCACCTCAGAATTAGCTTCACAACATGCAGGCTCACTCAAGCTGAGCTTTGGCCTGTATCTGGACCCCTTATCCCTGGTGATGATCACCATCATCTGCTGCATCGGCGCCCTGATCCATGTTTATTCGGCAAGTTATATGATCCAAGATGCCGATCAATGCCGCTTCTTCGCTTACTTAAACCTGTTTGTATCCTCCATGCTAATTCTGGTGCTTGCCGACAATCTGGTGCTCCTCTATCTGGGATGGGAAGGCGTGGGCCTGTGCAGCTATCTATTAATTGGTTTTTGGTATCAGAAAACGGACAATAACAGGGCTGCCAACAAGGCTTTCATCATCACCCGCATCGGCGACACCGCCATGTTAATCGGAATCATATTGCTGTTTTATCAGTTCGATACCGTAAATATTCAGCAGATACAGCAGCAATCTCAAGTATTTCTACAGGCTAATACCGCTGGAGAAAACCAGTTAATTGCACTTTCATGCTTGCTCTTATTTGCCGGCGCCGCGGGAAAGTCGGCGCAGATGCCATTACACTCCTGGTTACCCGATGCCATGGCGGGTCCGACACCGGTCAGTGCACTCATTCATGCGGCGACTATGGTGACCGCCGGTATATACTTGATAGCAAGAAATGATGCCCTGTACCAACTCGCCCCTCAGGTATTGATGTTTATCGCCATTATTGGGGTATTGACCCTACTGCTTGGCGCGACTTCGGCACTGTTTCAAACGGATCTTAAACGCATATTGGCTTACTCGACCATCAGTCAACTTGGCTATATGTTTTTAGCCTTAGGCGTAGGCGCCGCATCCACGGCAATCTTTCATCTGATGACCCATGCATTTTTCAAGGCCCTACTGTTTCTCAGCGCCGGGGCATTGATCTATTGCATGAACCATGAGCAAGACATAATGAAGATGGGCGGCCTGAGAAAGAAGCTGCCTTTACTGGCTCTGAGCTTTGCCATAGGCTGCGCCGCTCTGGCCTCTCTGCCCATGACATCGGGATTCTTCAGCAAGGAGTTAATTTTACAGCAGGTGGCAATGGCTGAGCAGCCACTCTTATGGTGGGGAGCCTTATTAGGCGCATTATTTACCGCGCTATACAGTGGCAAGTTATTCTTTATTATCTTTATGGGAAAGCCTGGCCATGCGCCTAGCCATAAAACCCCGGCGGTTATGGGGGCAGTCCTTATTGTCTTGATGATTCTGGCTTTATTCGGCGGCATACAGCCACAAGGGATCTTACACCAGTTTGGCGAGTTAACCCTTGACTCATCTTCAGGCCTGACGCTTCTCGAACATGGGTTACCTATCCTAGTGCCGTTAATCGGTGTGATCTTAGCCTGGTTTCTGTTTGGTCAAACAAGAGGGGACAAACCAGTCAATAGAGTGGGTTTAGGTCGTTTTATACATTCAGGCTGGGGCTTTGATACCTTGTTCTCAAGTGTATTTATCACACCTTTTAAAAAACTCACTTACCTCAATCGCCATGACATTATCGATGCCAGTTTTCGAGCACTCGAGACAGTCAGCTATCGCCTTCACCTGATGTTCAATCGGCTGCAAACGGGGCAACTAAGACGTTACAGCGCCAGTCTGATTTTATTCAGCATCTTAGCTATCGCTTGGGGAGTCATAAGATGACGTTATCTTTGTTAATCTTAATTCCACTCCTGGGCGGACTGCTGGCTTGGTACAGTCAAGGTTTTAATCCAAACTTGCCACGCAGGATATCTCTGTTCACACTCCTGGGTAGCTTGGCCTATTTAGGCATTTTGACATTGACCAGCCCACTTGCCCGAAGCAGTCAGTGGCTTTTCGATGAGAGCCATGTCTGGATTGACAGGTTTAACATCACGGCTCACTTTTCCATGGATGGTCTTAGCCTGGTCTTGATATTACTGACCCTATTGATGGGTCTCGTCGCCCTCTCTTCTGCCTGGTGTGAGATTGACAAACATCAGGGATTCTTCTACTTTAATTTTCTCTGGACCTTGGCCGGGATCATCGGCGTTTTTCTGGCGATGGATCTGCTACTCTTCTTCGTCTTCTGGGAAGTCATGTTGGTTCCCATGTATTTTCTTATTGCCATATGGGGACATGAAAATCGTCGATATGCCGCGCTAAAATTCTTCTTGTTTACCCAGGCTGGCGGATTATTGATGCTACTGAGCACCCTAGCCTTAGTGGTATTTCATTATCAGGAAACAGGCCTGCTTAGCTTCAACTACCATGTGTTAATTCTTGCGCCCATCTCTTCCCCGATGGCAATCTGGATCTGTTTAGGTTTTATTATCGCTTTTCTGGTCAAGCTGCCCGCCTTTCCCTTTCACCCTTGGTTACCCGATGCCCACACCCAAGCCCCCACTCCGGCGAGTATTATATTGGCGGCAATACTCTTAAAGACAGGTGGTTACGGCATCATACGATTCGTACTCCCTCTGTTTCCCGACGCGGTGCAGTTTTGGTCGCCACTGATGATGAGCCTCGCCGTTTTGAGCATCATCTACGGCGCCTTGATGGCTTTTTCTCAACATGACTTGAAACGCATCGTGGCCTACTCGAGTGTGAGCCATATGGGCTTCGTACTCTTAGGTTGCTTTAGCCTCAACATGATTGCCCTTCAGGGCGCCGTGATGCAGATGCTCGCCCATGGCCTGAGTAGCGCGGCGCTGTTTATGTTAGTCGGCCTGATACAACAAAGGTTTCATAGCCGGGATCTGCATCAATTTGCCGGCTTATGGCGCTATTTACCTCAACTGAGCGCCATGGGGCTCTTCTTCGCCATCGCCTCCCTAGGCATGCCGGGGTTGGGTAATTTTATCGGAGAATTTCTCGTACTGGTCGGCGCCTTAGAACAGCACGCTAGTTTTGCCGTTCTTGCCTCCTTGGGTTTGATACTTGGCGCAGTGTATTCCCTGCGCATGATTCAAAAAAGTTTCTTCGGACCTTTTCGAACCCAAGGCTCAGACTTGGAAAGCCCGGCCTCCACAGCAGACACAAGAATCCCCCTCACATCGACGAGTGAGCAAGCAAGCGCCAAAGTGGCTGAACACGCAAAACCACCGGCCCTCCCCAGTCCATACCCAGACCTTAGCCTGAAGGAGAAGTTGACACTCATGTCGATCGCTGCAGGCTTGATACTTTTGGGTATACACCCACAACCACTATTGGACATGCTAGAGCAGCCATTAGCCCAAGTACTTGCGTACGCCATAACAGGAAGTGCATTATGAGTAGCCACTACCTTCCGGCAGGCATATTGTTGAGCACAATTTTGCTCTTGCTACTGAGCATTGCCTTAAAACGCTCGCACATTCATGCTTTTTTGATCACAGGTGTGGGCTTAATTGGCGCCTGTCTGGCTCAAGTGTCCTTGATTGAAGCCCCTGCCACGTCTGAGCTGCTATTTATTTTCACCCCAGTAAATGCCCTGATCTCTACTGGATTATTAGTCATCTTAGTTTTTCTCTGGTCTCAGCTTTATCATTGGCTGGATAAGTCGGATAACACCAATGAAGAGTATTATCTGCTGTTATTGACGGCCAGTCTGGGCGCTGTGTCCATGATTGCCAGTCAGCATTTCGCCAGTTTTTTCCTGGCCTTAGAGCTAATGAGCCTCTCTTTCGTCGGGCTTATCGCCTATTCAAATAACAATCCTAATAGTCAGGAAGCCGGAATTAAATACCTGGTGCTATCGGCCGGCGCTTCGGCCTTGATACTCATGGGAATCGCGCTCATCTATCTGCAAACAGGCAGCCTGACATTTGATGCTGTATCTACAAACAAGCTGCAACACCTAGCGAGTTCGCCACTGAGTTTAACCACTAGCGGGATGATCTTTATTCTCACCGGGCTTTGTTTCAAACTGTCTCTGGTACCTTGTCATCTGTGGGTCGCAGATATTTTTGAAGGCGCTCCTCTGCCCACTACGGCCCTCTTGGCTATCGTCTCAAAATTGGCAGCTTTTATCGTGTTATGGAGGATGTTCAGTTATGGAGAGTGGCAAACCGATAGCACTATTTTAGACGTCATCGCTCTAGTCGCTGTCGCATCTATGCTTATTGGTAATTTGTTGGCACTGCAGCAAGATAGGCTGCTGCGAATATTGGCCTTCTCCTCTATCTCTCACTTTGGTTATCTACTGATTTTTTTATTATTACTCGAGGGTAATGCCAACCTGCTAAATGATATAAGCTTTAATATTGAAGCAATGATTTTTTATCTACTCGCCTATATGCTCACGTTAACGGGGACCTTCTCTGTGTTGATGCAGCTGGAAAATAACACCTCAATCAAGCAATTAAGCGGCCTTTTCTGGCGACACCCCCTACAGGCAACATGTTTAAGTGTGCTCATGCTGTCTTTAGCCGGGATACCATTAACCATAGGATTTATGGGAAAGTTCTATCTTGTCGCTGCCGCCATCTCCGGCCAGCTTTGGTGGCCGATGATCTTCTTGGTGATTGCCAGTGTGATAGGCCTTTATTTCTATCTGAGGATCATCATGGTCATGCTAGGTAAAGCCGAAAGTTCCGAAGTCCCATGTAAACTTGATATGAGGGAAAAAGTGACTTCTTGGGTCATTATCATAACAGTCATAGGTCTAGGAACATTTCCAAGTGTATTTGCCGACATGCTCAAGGCTGTCACCCACTGATTAGCGTTATTAACGACAAGTATAGGCTGCATCACAAGTTAATATAAAAGTACAAATAAACTCGGATAAATCATACTGTTATTTTCTTCCAACATGATAGAGTGACTTGCGCTTTTACTTATATAACCGAGTCTACATTTATTATGCCTTTCTATCAGTCTCCACAGGATATCAGTGCTTTCGACGCAAAATTTGAAGCACAAAAAATTGCTTTCGCCCCTATCAGTTTTCAAGTCGCACGCTGTTTACTCAAATTTGGCATATTAGAGCAGATAGATGCAGCGGGTAAATCAGGCTGTTTACTCGAAGATATACAACACAGCACCCAGTTATCTGAATATGCTGTAAGTGTATTACTGGATATGGGCCTGAGTATGAGACTCGTTTGGCATAAAGATGAACGTTATCGCTTGGATAAAATTGGTTTCTTCCTGCTACACGATGATATGGCCAAGGTTAACCTTAATTTTGTCCATGATGTCTGCTACCAAGGTGTATACGAGTTAGAGGCATCACTCGTCGAGGGCAAGCCAAAGGGGCTAAAAGTATTCGGTGATTGGGAGACTATCTACCCCACTCTCAGTGAATTACCCGAGCAAGTAAAACAGAGTTGGTTCGAGTTTGATCACTACTATTCAGATCATGCGTTTGGCCAGTTACTGCCATTAATATTTAAAAACCAGCCTAAACATATCGTCGACGTCGGCGGTAATACTGGAAAATGGGCACTGGCATGCACAGGGTATAACAGTGATGTTAATATCACCATCATGGATCTCCCCGGCCAGCTAAAGGTTGCCTTAAAAAATGCTCAGGATAAAAATGTAGCTGACCGAATCCAAGGCTATGAATGCAATCTCCTCGATGAGTCACAAGCTTTCTGCCGTGAGGGCGATCTTTATTGGATGAGCCAATTTTTGGATTGCTTCTCCAAGCCGCAAATATTAAGCATTCTGAAACGTACCGCTCAGAGTATGACGACGCGAAGTGACTTGTGTATTCTAGAGACTTATTGGGACAGGCAACCTTTCGAGGCTGGCGCATATTGTGTCAATGCCACCTCTATCTACTTCACCGCCATGGCTAATGGTGACAGTAGAATGTATCACTCTAAAGATATGTTGAGTCTCATCTCCCAAGCCGGTCTGTATGTCGATGAGGATATCGACGACATTGGGCTCGGGCATACCTTGTTACGTTGTAAGCTAAAACCAAGCTAATATTGAGTCTATTGAATCACAGAGTATTAAATTAAATTGAATCTATGGTTAATTAGAATCAAATATTTTTAAGCAGTCTATTCCCTTAATATTAAGTCATCACTTAATAACTAGGGAGTGGAAATGAAATCTACTTTTAAGCACCTTTCTCACCGAGCCTCTCGTTTACCAAGCCCTATGGCCGGTTTAGCACTTGCTATCGCTAGCCTAGGTTGGGCATGGGAGAGTATGCTTCCTACTATGGACGGTCGAGGCCAAATCATCAGCGCTGCTATTGCGGCTATCTTACTTGCCAGCCTGGTGATTAAATTTGTACTTCACCCCAAAATTTTGCATGAGGAGCTCACCCATCCGCTCATAGGCAGTGTGATCCCAACTTTTGCCATGGCACTTATGGTTATTTCAAACTCCATCGGTCAATACTCAGCGGCTACGGGTCAAATAATCTGGTTACTTGCCATACTCATCCACCTTATCTTTTTGAGTATGTTTGTCTTTTATAGGGCTGTGGACTTTAAGTTAGAACACATGCTTCCAAGTTGGTTTATACCGCCTATTGGCATCATAGTCGCCGCGGTAAGTTTCCCTAGTCATGCTGAGTCGGCGGCTCAAAATTTTCAGTGGATTGCCGAGGCTATATTGAATTTCGGTATCTTGTGTTACCTCATCATGTTACCAATCATGCTCTACCGCTTGATATTTTGTGCCCCAATTACCGATGCAGCTAAACCCACCATCGCCATACTCGCCGCTCCCGCCAGTTTATCTTTAGCCGGTTACCTGACGATTACCACCCAGCCTTCGATTGTCGTTGTCGCACTTCTGCTTAGCATTGCCGTCTTAATGACATCGGTCATCTATCTGGCCTTCTTTCATTTGTTAAGACTACCTTTCTCTCCTGGCTATGCAGCTTTTACTTTCCCTATGGTCATAGGTGCTACGGCGCTATTCAAGACCAACTACTGGCTAACTGAGACCTATGGAATGAATCAATTCACCAGCCTTATAGAACAGGCAGCTAAGGGCGAACTGTTTATCGCCACGGCTGTGGTCATATATGTCGCGTATCGTTACTTATCTCACTACAGGCCTAGTGCTTGGAAAGCATGATATCTACATGCAAACACATACTGGTCAACTGTTTATTAAATATCATTCAGTATTTCCCATAGCCATCAATTTATGATGGCTGACTTCCTACCTTCTAATATTAATTCCCTCTGATACAAATCGCTTACAAAAACAACAAACCCAAACATCAAACTTATTTACAAATACATCAAACTTGTAAAATCGATGGTATTTCAAACAAATTAAAAACAAAGCAAGGAGAGTGGAAAGGTGATTAAAATCACAAAATGATTATATTTGTTTCAACTGAACACTTTTTTCATGATTAATTAGTTAAATAGATGTTGCCAGTTTAACACCGAGAAACATTTATAAATATATTAGAACAAATAGAAATAGAATATAAAACGCCCAAGCATTAACACTGTCATCACAATTACAACCCAAGCCATTGATTAACAGATTTACAACAAGCCGAGGTGTTACCAACAATGAATTAAATGGTTAATAAAAAGTGACAATGCACTTTATCCCCTCTCCTTTACACACTATTGCAGATGTTACCACTACGTGCTTATATCCAACCTCTAGCAACATTAATCAATATTCGCTTAATAACATTAACAAGCGTATGGCTGGTTACATTCGTTGCTATATAACAATTAAAACCAAGTTATTAAAAACATAATAAGTTTCAGGGAGAAAAAAATGCTGCCAAACTCAAAGATGGCTAAAGCTGTACGTTTTGCACTAATTAGTGGTGCTGCAACTGCCGCATTAACTGCGCCAGCCGTATTTGCTGCAAGTGATGATGAAAAAGTAGAAAGAATTCAAGTTACTGGTTCACGTATTAAACGTACTGACTTAGAAGGATCTTCACCGGTAACTACAATTACAGCTGCCGATATGGAAAAAACAGGCGCTATGTCAGTTGCCGATGTTTTACGTCGTAGCAATTTAAACACCTTCGGCTCAAGCGCCGAATCATCGGGTAGCTCTTGGCAGAGCCAAGCTAATATTTCTCTGCGTGGCGCAGGTGCAGACAGAACTTTGGTTCTTCTAAACGGCAAACGTATGCCTGGTTCACCGACTATGGGTGGTACGGCAGTTAACTTAAACACCATTCCAACAGCCGCTATTGAACGCATCGAAATTCTTTCTGATGGTGCTTCGGCTGTTTATGGTTCTGATGCCGTTGCCGGTGTTGTTAACATTATCCTCAAGAAAGATTTTGAAGGACTAGAAATCTCGGCTACGGGATCTAACCCTCAACAAGCTGGTGGTGAAGAGTGGAAAACTCACATCATAGGTGGTACTAGCAGTGACAAGGGCAGTCTAACGTTCTCATTTGAACATCAGAATCGTGAAATTATCTTCCAACGTGATCGTTGGTTCACAAGCTCAACCAATATCCTGGCAGAGAAGTACGATGATACGACTGGCGTTTCTGCATATGCGCGTAACTTCCTGGACATGACAACTTATGCATTTGATCCAATGGCCGCTTGTGATAATGACAAGATGGTTGGTGGCGGCCATGTATATGATTATGGTGATGGCGATTACATCTGTGGTTATGATTATACCTCAGAAGCAGCCGATCACGCGGCGCGTAAGTATACAGCAGGTTATGTCACTGCAAGTTACGAGCTATCTGACGAAATCATGTTTGAAGCTCAAGGTCTATTCTCTCGTAACGAGACTTTCGGCCGTTACGCTCCTTCAGCAGGCTGGTTTAATGTTGATGCGGGTCAAGTTGACATTCAGAACTATGATACCGACGGTAACAATACCGGCACGAGTAAAAATGAAAATGATGGCCGAGTTTACTATCGCTTCACCGATGTAGGCACCCGTGATTCATCTACGATTGATTACAGCACTGATCTCCAAATTGGTTTAGTCGGTGAGCATGATGACTTTGGCTGGGATTTCACTTACCACTATAATCTAGCTGAAAACAGCAACTACGGTAAAGGCTATGTGCACCGCCCAACTGTTGAAGCTATGGTTAAGAGTGGTGAATTTAGTTTCGGTCCTGAAGGAAACACTGATGCTGTTGTTGCTGCAATAAGCCACGATACCCTTAAACAAGATATCATGGAATTCCAAAGTGTGAATGCCGGTATCAACTTCGAGGCAATCGATCTTCCTGCAGGCATAGTTGGTTGGTATGTGGGTACTGAATTTATGCAGTACAAATATGAAGCTAACGTCGATGCCGAAACTGCTGCTGGTGAAGTCATCGGATCTTCAGGTAACGGTTCAGGCGGAGATCGCGATGTATTTGCAATCTTTGCAGAGAGTATCATTCCTGTAACTGAAGATTTAGAGCTAAACTTAGCCTTCCGTTATGACAATTATTCAGACTTTGGAACAGCAACGACGCCTAAAATTGCACTTAGATATCAGCTGATTGAAGATGTTGTATTACGTGCATCATGGGGCCAAGGCTTCCGTGCACCGGCATTATCAGATCTTTATGCTGCCGATTCTTTCAGTGCCGATACAGCAACCGATTATTACTATTGTGAACAGCAAGGAACGTCTACTGCAGATTGTAAAGCTAAGCAATATGACGTAACTCGTACAGCAAACTCTGAGCTACAGCCTGAAACATCTGATTTCTATAATATTGGTGCAATCTGGAACATCACAGACAACTTCAGTACTAAAGTTGAATACTACAATTTAAGTATCGATGATGTGATCACCTTTGTCTCTCTAGACTCTTTACTGAAAGAAGAGAAGAAAGTCGGCTACGGTAACTTGGCATTGGGTGAAATAGAGCGTGCCGGTGATGATGCAAATGGTAAGGTCTTGTCTGCAACGACCCCACAGGTCAATGGTAATGGCTTCGATACTTCTGGTATCGATTTCAACTTAGCCTATTCAGGCTTAGAAACTGCCGCGGGTGATTTTGGTTCAACATTCGATCTAACTTACATCCTATCTTACGATGATGAAGAGTACTTCAATGGACCAGTAAACAACCAAATTGGTCGTAACGGCATGCCAGAGTACCGCTTCACTTGGGTTGTTGATTGGTCATATGGTGATCACTCCGCTTCACTATTGACTCAGTACATTGATGGACAATCTGAAAAAACAGATCCAAATACTTATGAGCAAGAGGGTAGTCTTTCATCACAAACAACCTTTGATGCAAGCTATAGCTACATGGCTGCATGGAATGGCAAGTTTACCTTAGGTGTTCGTAACATCACCAACCAAGATCCTGTTCTAGATTCAGATCTAAACTATGATTCATCTCTTTATAATCTATACGGACGTACATACACAGCGTCTTATACACAAAAATTCTAAAAAGATGATTTAAATAAAAGCCTAGGTTAATCCTAGGCTTTTTTATGTCAGTTAATATGATTTTAAACATAAAAACGGCATCATTTGATGCCGTTTTTCTATTAAACTATCTAATCATACTGGCATTAACTGAAGCCTAAATAGTGTGCCCCCACGACCACTAAGCTTGATACAACAAACAATCCAAGCATGAAGCGCCAGATAAACTTAAGCCAATCCCCCCAATCGACACGACACACACCTAAGGTCGCCATCAAGGATGCCGATGTCGGTACCAAGACATTTGTAAAACCATCTCCTAACTGAAACGCTAACACGGCTACCTGCCTAGTCACCCCCACAATATCCGCTAAGGGCGCCATTAATGGCATAGTCAGGGCAGCCTGTCCCGAGCCTGAGGTCACGAAGAAATTAAATACCGACTGGAACAGCAACATAAACCAGGCAGACAGAGCGTTAGGTAATTGGCCAATGACGTTACCTGCACTGTTTAAAATAGAATTAAGCACGCTAGGTTCAGTTGGACCACCGCCGCCGAGTAAGATAAGAATGCCTGAAGCACAACCAACTAACACGGCAGGTTCAAGCATAGTGCCTGCGCCTTGCTTAAAGCTGGTCGCCACTTTATTGATTGTCATGCCATTAAGCTTGAATATCACACCTATCGAGCCTACCACTATCCCCATGGTAAAAAACTGGCTGGCGATCTCGGGAATAAACCAGGCCTGAGTCACCACACCCCAGATAACCCAAGCAACAGTCGCGACAATCGCCAGTAATACTAAGATGTCGCCGATATTGAAACGACTATCTAAGCTGGCTTTACTCTGGTTATCCCTGAAATAAGCATCCGAGTGGTAACTATGGGAGAGGGAAGGTGTTTGTTTGATCTTCTTAGCATAGCTCATGGTGAATGCTAGCCCCATCAAAGTGAATCCAGCCCACATGATCACTCTCACTCCCGAGCCTGATAGCACAGGTATCCCGGCAATCCCTTGGGCGATGGCAACACTAAATGGATTCATCCAGGAACTGGCAAAACCAATCTGGGTCGCCACATAGGTCACCATCACGGTCGTTATACCGTCGTAGCCCAGTCTTATCATCAAGGGACAGATGATTATCGCAAAGGCAATAGCCTCCTCACCCATACCGAACACGGCTCCGCCGAGGGAAAACAAACAAAATATAGCAGGAATAAACAGCATCTCATTGCCACGAGTCTTATCGATAAGCCTCAGAATGCCGTTATCTATGGTTCCCGTAGCCATCACAACCCCGAACGAACCACCAATCACCAGCATAAACATGATAACGCCGATGGCACTGCCCCACTTAGAGCCAGACACGAGACCTTCGAAAGCGAAGTTAAAGAAACCTGTACCACCGCCTCCCTCAAACAGCGCAACTGGCTGAAGTTTAGGATCGCCTTGCTCGTCTAGGATATATTGAAATGAACTTGGATCGACAACGACTCTCGACTTTTCAACACCATTGGCTAAATAACTTACCTCTTGAGTATCGAAAGCCCCAATAGGAACAAAATAAGTTAACACTGCCGCTGCTAATGCAACGAAAAAAATGATAACTAAGGTGTCTGGCATCTGCCATGTAGAGATGTTGTTTGCCGCTTGTTCTTTACCAATTAAGCTCGTCTGTTCCATATTTACAGCCATTTGTTCTTATAATATGACCGCAATATAAACTAAATTAACACTTGCCTCAAAGCGATAACACACAGAAGCAATGTGCAGTCTCAAATTAATGAGCCTATTAGCGAATCATAAATATCACTATCACTAGCTTGCAGAGCAATATCCCTGCTAACAGGCTAACTTTATCTGCAACCTTAAAGCCTGCTACCGACTCCGCCCACCTTGAACAAAAATATAATAGATTGAAATTATTGAAGTATTAACGTAATCGTTTTGTATATTCGTTGTCGTTCTCGATATTACGACTAACAGTCAGAATACTTAGCAATTTACGTGCCTCAAGTTTCCCTTTATTAGGCTTACCTATACAATTGTTACCTTGCTCGCAAAATTTTGATTATCCAAGCCTGCGGCTCCAACAACGAGTGCTGTCATTTTCAGATTGTGTTATCATTCGCATGGTAAATTGGTCTTACCAATTATCGTTTGAGTTAGTGGTCGCCTGTATCGCCAGTAATGAACCACACAGAGATTCAAGGTAAAGGGTAAGTATTGGAAATGAGCCTACACTCATACGTATGTTCACAGAGGTGGATTATCCTGAGGTCAGTAAGGTGAACGCCATCGGCTCAAACCCATGATCATAAGCCTGTGGCAGCTTAGCTTCGACAAGTATTAGCGCTCACTTGAAGCCTATGATAGGCAAAAAAACGAAGATAATTTAGTCGGTAATAAAGGGGGATCCTGTAAATAAATTACATTTTCCCGAGTTTTAGACCGATAATTTGACCAAGATCACGAAATTTAATTACATGCTTTTTATACTGGCTTTATCGGGAACCCATTTACTCATTTAGTGGTTCCATTAACTAAGAATCAACTTTATATTGGTGTTAATAACCAGTATATGGCAATTACAAGGCGAAACATGAACAATAGTCCGAGCCCATTTGATGCTAATACTCCAGCCGCCACCGCACTAAAAGTGGAAGATGCTGCCGTCATTAAAGTCAATAGGGACACAGTGTCTACTTTGATTCTGGCGATAACAGCCGGCATGTTTATCGGTTTAGCCTTTGTCTTCTATGTCGTTGCGACGGCAGGAGGCAGCGCCCTGCCCTACGGACTGAATAAGCTCATCGGTGGCCTCTGTTTTAGCCTGGGCTTGATGTTAGTTGTCGTTTTAGGAGGCGAGCTATTTACCTCTACCGTATTGACCATTACAGCCCGCGCCAGCAAGCGTGTCACCACTAAGGCGTTAATGCGTAACTGGGGACTGGTATACCTGGGCAACTTTATCGGCGCCATGCTCTTGGTAGGTCTCATGATCGCCGCTAAGCATTATGAAGCAGGACACGGGCTAATTGGCCTAGGTTACTTACAGACAGCTCAAGCTAAACTCCACCATACATTCGGGCAAGCCTTTTCCTTAGGCATCATGTGTAACATCATGGTTTGTCTGGCAGTTTGGATGGCCTACGCTGGAAAAACTGTCACCGACAAATTACTTGCCGTGGTATTACCCGTCGCCATGTTTGTCGCCGCAGGCTTTGAGCACTGCATAGCAAACATGTTTCTTATCCCGATGGCGATTTTTACTAAGCAAGTCGCAACAGCCGATTTTTGGGCAAACGCGGGCATAGACCCGAGTCAGTTTGCCGATCTAACTTGGAGTCAATTTATACTCCACAATCTCGTCCCGGTCACTTTAGGTAATATAGTGGGCGGCGCTATTTTCGTAGGACTCACTTATTGGTTTGTTTATCGCCGCCCCGCTCTTGCGAAGGCACAGAACGATAATCAAGTTTAATTCTTAATAGAAGGTATTTGCGCTATGACCGAAAAAACGGAACAGTTTGCCAACGCATGGGAAGGATTCACCGCCGGCGATTGGAAAACCCAAGTCAATGTTCGTGACTTTATCCAGGCGAACTACACCCCTTATGAAGGCAATGAGTCATTTCTAGCCGATGCGACTGAAGCGACCACTAAGCTTTGGGACAAGGTGATGGTTGGCATTAAGCAAGAAAACCAGACTCATGCCCCCGTGGATTTCGATACCGACAAGGTATCGACCATCACTTCCCATGAAGCCGGCTATATCGAGCAATCACTCGAAACCATTGTTGGCCTTCAGACAGAAGCACCGCTAAAGCGTGCCATGTTGCCAAACGGCGGCATTCGTATGGTAGAAAGTTCATGCAAGGCATATGACCGTGTACTAAACCCTGAGATCAAATACGTCTACTCAGAACTGCGTAAGACTCATAACCAGGGCGTGTTCGATATCTACACCCCGGAAATCATGGGTTGTCGTAAATCAGGCATACTGACGGGTTTACCCGACGCCTATGGCCGTGGCCGTATTATCGGCGATTACCGTCGTATCGCCCTTTACGGCATCGATTATCTGATGGCCGACAAGTACGCCCAATTCGGTTCCTTGCAAGCGCGTTTCGAAACCGGTGAAGACTTAAGTGCAACCATGCAGCTTCGTGAAGAGATTGCCGAGCAGCACAAGGCATTGGGTCAGATGAAGCAGATGGCGACCAGCTATGGTTTCGACATCTCTAAGCCTGCAAGTAATACTCAAGAAGCCATTCAGTGGACTTACTTCGGTTATCTAGCCGCTGTTAAAAGCCAAAACGGCGCAGCCATGTCTCTTGGCCGTACTTCAAGCTTCCTCGATATCTTCATCGAACGTGATCTTAAAAACGGTACCTTGACCGAGCAGCAAGCTCAGGAGATGGTCGACCACTTCGTGATGAAGCTACGTATGGTTCGTTTCCTACGTACCCCTGAATACGATGAGCTATTCTCTGGTGACCCTATCTGGGCAACGGAGTCTATCGGCGGTATGGGTCTGGATGGCCGCACTCTGGTCACTAAGTCCAGCTTCCGTTTCTTACATACTCTGTACAACATGGGTGCGAGTCCTGAGCCAAACATCACAGTGTTATGGTCTGATAAGCTACCATTAGACTTTAAGAAGTACTGTGCTAAGGTCTCTATCGACACTAGCTCAATCCAGTACGAGAATGATGACCTGATGCGTCCGGACTTCGAGTCTGATGACTACGCCATCGCCTGTTGTGTGAGCCCTATGGTTATCGGTCAACATATGCAGTTCTTCGGCGCTCGTGCTAACTTGGCCAAGACCATGCTTTACGCCATAAACGGTGGTATCGATGAGAAGAGTAAGGCCCAAATCGGTCCTAAGTCCGATGCCATCACATCTGAATTTTTAGATTTTGATGATGTCATGGGCCGTTTGGATAAGATGATGGACTGGCTAGCCACTCAATATGTGACTGCACTCAACGCTATCCACTTCATGCATGACAAATACTCTTATGAAGCCGCCCTGATGGCACTTCATGACCGTGATGTACGCCGTACCATGGCATGTGGTATCGCAGGTTTATCTATCGCCGCCGATTCACTGTCTGCGATTAAGTACGCCAAAGTTAAGCCCATCCGCGACGAAAATGGCATCGCCATCGACTTCGACATCCAAGGTGATTACCCTAAATTCGGTAACAACGACGCACGAGTCGATGACTTAGCCACAGATCTTGTAGAGCGCTTCATGGCTAAGATCCGTAGCATGAAAATGTACCGCAACGCCATACCAACTCAGTCTATCCTCACCATCACCTCTAACGTGGTTTATGGTAAGAAGACAGGTACCACACCGGACGGACGCCCAGCAGGCGCACCATTTGCACCGGGTGCTAACCCTATGCATGGTCGTGATGAGAAAGGCGCCGTAGCCTCTCTGACTTCTGTAGCTAAACTGCCATTTGCCCATGCACAAGATGGTATCTCATATACCTTCTCTATCGTGCCAAATGCACTAGGTAAAGATGAAGATGGCCGACGCACTAACCTGGCAGCCCTTATGGACGGATACTTCTCTCATAACGAGTCACGTGAGGGTGGTCAACATCTGAACGTCAACGTGATGAATCGTGAGATGCTCGAAGATGCCATCGTCAATCCAGACAAGTATCCTCAGCTTACTATCCGAGTTTCAGGTTATGCAGTGCGCTTCAATGCCTTGACACCAGAGCAACAGCAAGACGTTATCACACGTACCTTTACTAAAGGAATGTAATGAGCTTATCTTATATAGATGAGTCTTAGTTAACGTCAACAGAGTCAGGCTGTAGCCAAATACGCTACAGCCTGACTTAGTCAAATAAGGAGAAATAATGACAGTAAAAGGTCGAATCCACTCACTGGAATCCTTTGGTACCGTAGACGGACCAGGCATAAGGTTTATCGCTTTTATGCAAGGCTGCCTGATGCGTTGCCAATACTGTCACAACCGCGATACCTGGGATCTTCACGGTGGACAAGAAGTCGAAGTGAAAGAGCTTATGGAACAAATTATCAGCTATCGCCCCTTCCTCGAAGCGAGCGGCGGCGGTGTCACCGCCAGTGGCGGCGAAGCCATATTGCAGGCCGAATTTGTCTCGGCTCTATTCGCAGAATGTAAGAAAGAAGGCATTCACACTTGCCTGGATACCAATGGCTTTGTACGCAAATACACGCCTATCATAGATGAGCTGCTAGATAATACCGATCTGGTGCTGCTCGATATAAAACATATAGACGATCAAAGACACATCGACCTGACACAGGTCAGCAATCACCGCACCTTAGAGTTCGCCCAGTACCTGAATAAAAAACAACAAAAAACCTGGATACGTTATGTGATTGTCGGTGGTTTCACCGAAGATATTGGCTCGGCACGACGCCTGGCAAACTTCCTCAAACCAATGACTAATATAGAGAAAGTTGAGCTACTGCCCTATCACGAGCTGGGAAAACATAAATGGGAAGCCATGGGAGAGACATATCAACTCGATAATATCTCACCCCCCTCGAGTGAAACCATGGAACAGATTAAGCAGGTCTTTGTTGATGCAGGGATCAAGGCCATCTACTAGCAGAATGTATGATACTCGCCTCAATATTAGTGATAAAATTAAAGCTCTTCCCAATATGTATCATCTAATCGCTCAAATGCCGCCTTTAATAACAGCGCCATATCGAGATAACAGGCTCTCGGGCCAAGGGGACTATGTATGACTCCCATACTCGAAAGTTTAGCGGTCAGTTGATCGCACCAGTCGAGCAGAGACAGAGGCAAGGGATGGCGAGCACGCCAGCCGAGCCAAAGCAGACCTTGAATAGGTAAGCTAAGAAAAAACAGGGCAATAGTGATTGCCTGGGGCAAAAAAACCCAACCATTAATATAAACTTGACTCGTAGCAGCCAAGAGGGCGAGCACCGGCATCAAGGTCACCGCGAGTTGAGTCGCCCTGATGACCCGATATTCGGGAAAGTAAAAACTAAGTTGTCTGACCATAGGCCAAGTCTTCATATATCGACGACCATCGCCCAGTGTTTTGATAACTTGAATGCTCAACTACGACACCTATTTATATGGATACTGCTTTTACAATAGCACATGCAGCAATAGAGCCCCAAGGCCTTGCGATAGCTAAATTAAGCAGTTTCAGGCTCCGATATAGGAGCACTTCTAGCGACTTCGGCTATTATTGCCAATGAAGTCATATTGTTCAGTGATAAATAATCACAGCATTACAAAAGGTTTAAACATGTCAAACAAACTGGTATTGGTACTTAATTGCGGTAGCTCGTCATTAAAATTTGCGGTTATCGACGCCTCTACGGGCGATAACCAGATCTCAGGTCTTGCTGAATGTTTTGGACTGGTAGACTCTCGTATCAAGTGGAAAGTCAATGGTGAGAAGCAAGCAGCCAGCCTAGGTGAATTCACCGCTCACAGTGAAGCGATAAAATATATCGTTGATAATATCTTAGGCGCTCACCCGCAAATTGCCGAACAGATTTTAGCTATTGGTCATCGTGTGGTTCATGGCGGTGAGAAGTACACCCAATCAGTCATCATTGATGAAACTGTAGTTCAAGGTATCGAAGATAGTGCGATATTCGCACCGCTACACAACCCGGCTCACCTGATCGGTATTCGTGCCGCCCAAGCCGCCTTCCCGAGCCTGCCTCAGGTTGCCGTGTTCGATACCGCTTTCCATCAAACCATGCCGGAAAAAGCCTTTATCTATGCCCTTCCCTATAAGCTATATCGTGAAAACAGCATACGTCGTTACGGTGCCCATGGTACCAGCCACCTATTCGTCAGTCGTGAAGCGGCTAAGGTTATCGGTAAGGATATCGCAGACACTAATGTCATCTGTGCTCATCTAGGCAACGGTGCATCTGTGACAGCCATTAAGGGTGGAAAGAGTGTCGATACATCCATGGGGCTAACGCCTCTGGAAGGCTTAGTCATGGGTACACGTTGTGGTGATATGGATCCTTCTATCGTCTATCACCTGATCCATCAGCTAGGCTACACGGCTGATGAAGTGAACAACCTGATGAACAAGCAGAGTGGTTTACTGGGGATATCTGAGCTGACCAGCGATTGTCGCGGCATAGAGGAAGCTTATGAACAAGGTCATAAGGGCGCCACATTGGCACTGGATATCTTCTGCTACCGCTTGGCTAAATATATCGCCTCATACACAGTGCCTCTAGGTCGCTTGGACGCCTTGGTATTCACCGGCGGCATAGGCGAAAACTCAGATCTTATCCGAGCTAAGGTGCTTAACCTGTTAGAAATCTTCAGCTTCGAGGTTGATGATGAACGCAATAAAGCGGCACGTTTCGGTAATCAAGGTCAAATCACCACAGACAAGGGCCCTATTGCACTGGTTATCCCGACCAATGAAGAGTGGGTCATCGCAGAAGATGCCATGAGTCTGCTGAAGTAAATTAATACATGCAAGGCTGGGAGCGATATTGATTGCCTCGAGCCTGTCATGCAAATCATTGAGTAAGCTAAATCGTTCGGCATGATCCAATTAGAGAGCATGCCATTTCGAGCGTCACCAAGAGGTTGTTATGTCTCGCAATATTATGTTAATCCCCATAGGTACAGGCGTAGGTCTTACCTCTATCAGTTTAGGCCTGGTTCGTGCCTTCGAGCACCACGGTGTTAAGGTTCGCTTCTTCAAGCCTATCGCTCAACAGCGTCCACAAGATGCGGGTCCAGAACGTTCGACCACCATCCTATGCAAGTCTCCGACGGTTAACCCACTCGAACCGTTCGAGATGGAACATGCGGAAAACTTAGTTCGCGGCGATAAAATCGATGTCTTGATGGAGCAGATCATCGCTCGCGTCAGTGAATGTACCGATGAGACTGAGACTCTTGTCGTTGAAGGTCTGGTACAGACCCGTAATCACCCATTTTCCGGCGACGTAAACTATGCCATCGCCAAGGCGCTGGATGCCGATGTGATCTTTGTTGCCACACCGGGCAATGAGAGCGCTACGGCCTTGATGAACCGTTTAGAAATAGCCCATAACTCATGGGGCGGAAAGAAGAACAAACGTATCATAGGCGCCATCATCAATAAGATTGGTGCTCCGGTCGATGAGGAAGGACGCACGCGTCCGGATCTTTCAGAAGTCTTCGATCATCAGGATGTCCAAAGAGCCGATGCGGCACACATGTTCCAGCTACCGGGTAAGAGTTCACTGCGTATATTAGGCAGTGTGCCCTATAATCTGGATCTGGTTGCGCCTCGCGCCTCCGATCTTGCCAAGCATCTTAGGGCTAAAATCATCAATGCCGGTGATATGCACACCCGCCGTCTGCGTAAAGTAACCTTCTGTGCCCGCAGTATTCCCAACATGGTCACTCACATCAAGACTGACTCGCTACTGGTCAGCTCAGGCGATCGCTCAGATGTCATCGTCGCCGCTTGTCTGGCCTCGATGAATGGTATCAAGATCGGTGCCCTGCTGCTCACAGGCAGTTATGAACCAGAGCCGGAGATCATGGCCCTATGTGAACAAGCCTTCGAAACCGGACTACCGGTATTTCTTATCGATACCAATACCTGGCAGACATCGCTCAACATCCAGCGCTTCGATCATGAAGTCCCTGTGGATGACGCCGTGCGCATCGAAGAGGTTCAGGAGTTCGTCGCCAGTCACATCGATCAACATTGGATCGAGTCTGCCACCAAGAACTCACCTCGTGAGCATCGCCTATCACCACCGGCATTCAGATATAAGCTAACCGAGCTGGCAAGAGCCGCTCGCCGCACCGTCGTCTTACCCGAAGGCAATGAGCCTCGCACTATCGAGGCGGCCAGTATCTGTGCCGAGCGAGGAATCGCTAAGTGTATCTTGCTTGGTAACAGGGAAGAGATCGAACGTATTGCAAAGCAACAAGGTGTAACCTTAGGCGAAGGTGTCGAGATAATCGAGCCAGAAACAGTCCGTGAACGTTACGTGGAGCCTATGTTGGATCTGCGTCGTCACAAAGGCCTCACAGAAGTCGTTGCTCGTGAGCAATTGGAAGACAACATGGTGCTGGGCACTATGATGGTCGCTCAAAACGAAGTTGACGGTATCGTCTCTGGTGCAGTTCATACCACAGCCAATACCATTCGTCCTCCTTTACAGCTGATTAAGACTGCACCAGGAGCGAGTCTGGTCTCGTCAATCTTCTTCATGCTGATGCCGGATCAGGTATTAGTCTACGGCGATTGTGCCATCAACCCGGATCCCACTGCCGAGCAACTTGCCGATATCGCCATCCAGTCTGCCGAATCGGCAGCCGCATTCGGCATCGAGCCTAGAGTGGCCATGATCAGCTATTCTACCGGCAGCTCAGGCACAGGTTCAGATGTGGATAAGGTGCGTGAAGCGACTCGAATCGCCAAAGAGAAGCGTCCAGACCTTATCATAGACGGACCACTTCAATACGATGCCGCGGTAATGCCAAATGTTGCCCTGTCTAAGGCACCTAACAGCCCAGTTGCCGGCAAGGCAACGGTATTTGTATTCCCTGATCTCAATACGGGTAATACCACCTACAAGGCGGTACAAAGAAGTGCCGATCTAATCAGCATAGGTCCTATGCTTCAGGGTATGCGCAAGCCGGTCAATGATCTATCTCGTGGCGCTCTGGTAGATGACATCGTCTACACCATAGCCTTGACGGCGATTCAAGCAGCACAAGGTGAGCAAGCTTAAATCAAACCTGTCGGTTAACGTATAAAACAAAAAACCTCTCTAGCCACAAGCTAGAGAGGTTTTTTTAGACCTGGGGATAAGTCGTTCAACCAGATGCCAATAAATCATTCGAAACAAGAATGCGTCACTTTTTAACCAGCAGTTTAAGCCCATATTAAACATGGACTTAAAAGTTATGCATCTAGTCTTCAACATACTTGTCCACAGATTCTGTGGATAACCAGTAAAAGTTATTCATTAAGATATGACTGAATACCGCTTCCCTGTCAAGAATTTAAATACTTAATAGGGTCGATACTTGTCATCAGCCTTGCCTTGCTGCAATAGAATAGCGATACTGGCTCAAACCTTACTCGAGCCACAAAAAAATAATCTCTATGAAAATTATCGTCCTACTTAGTCTCCTCTTTCTTGCCGGCTGCAGCCCTGAGAGCGCGCCGACCCGAACACCTGAACAGGTTTCTCTGGGCTTCTTTCACGCCATCTATGTGGAACGAGATGTCAACCAGGCCAAGCAATTTGTCAATGAGCCCATGAAAGAAGTGCTCAGCCACTACTACATTGCTTCGGCGGTACAGAGGCACGTCCTCAACCTCTCTATGACAGAGGTCACCATGAAGATCGAAGAGATAGATATCGACTTCTTCAGAAAGTTCACCGACGACGTTACCGTTATCGTAAAGATGCAGGGACTAAAAGGGGGGGAGGCCTGGATAGACGATAGAACCATTCGACTGCACAAAATCGGCTCACGTTGGGAAATTATCGAAGTTTTACCCGAGAAAGGTAATTTAAACTAGAGAATAGAACGAAAAAACAGACAAAAAAATAGCAAGCTAAGCTTGCTATTTTTATTCCAGCTAACGCTAGATTAACTCTCGAATTGAGGATTGTTCCCTAATCCAAAAACGCATCTTCATCCTTCTCTACGGGTAAAGACTCCATCACTTCGTCTTGTATTTGGTAGTATGCGCCTTCGTATTCTTGAACTTCCATAACAACTCCGAATCCAGTTTGTAAGGTCTGAGGCATGTCATTACTTCGATGACATTTTGCCATGATAGGAAGTGGCAGATGTTCTACTTACCTCTTAAACTCATTATATCAGGCATCCACACGCAATTACATAAAACTTTCAGTTTGGTTTCAGTTGAAAGCTTGGAATATCGTAAATCCCGTTTAAAACAGCCATATTCCGTTATAAAACATGAAAGACTTTCATGTTTTTATACGTTTGAGGCCTAAGTGTGATTTTTTTGCTGCAAAAAAATCTAGGCTTCGGCTCTCGAACTGCTATCAATTAAGGATACCTATTAATATTTGTGGGAACGTCATTGAGTTTTTTGGAGGACGGAATAATGAATGCGCTTGTTGAATTTGAAGCTGGAAAACTGGTTGACCTGTTTGGTCAAGGTGACACACTCAACATATTCATGTTTATGGACATGATGAACATGCCAATTGATGTACAGGACAGACTCTTCTCTGAGATATCAGCCTTAAAATATATAGATAAAACAAAAATAGAGCATATTATCGAGTCCCATGGTCAATCGACGATCCATGAAAGACTGAGTTATTGATTCTTTAGCTTGGCTCACTAACTCGAGAATACCTGCTATCCAAATACCCGTTCTACATTCGAACGGGTACTTAATTCCTTGTCTCTAACTAACACTGCAACTTAGTTGTTTTTACGTCTATATTTGAGCACCTTGAGCGCTTTGTCTTTGCTGATGTCCGCGAAAACACTTGGATTAGCCAGCTGCTCAACAAATTCTAGTGAAGGGCTAAACTCTGCAACTTGCTGCATCAGAAAATCAATAGTCAACTCCGGCGCATTGAGACACAACAACACCTCACCGTCTTCGGTCAACAGCTCAGGCAGACGTTTCAGTAGTCTGGAGTAATCTTTTGTCGCCACGAAGCTGCCTTTTTGATTGCTTGGTGGATCGGCGATAATCATCTCATAGGGACCAAGTTTGGTTAACTTGCCCCACGACTTGAAGATATCATGGCCGAAAAAACGTGCGCCAGCAGTGAATCCATTGAGTAGATGATTCTGTTTACCAATCGACAGCGCCCCCTTGCTCATGTCGATATTAACGACACTATCACAGCCACCTTGCAGTGCGGCCACTGAAAATGCACAGGTATATGAAAAGAGGTTGAGCACTTTTTTACCTTGAGCATGTTCCCTCACCCATTGACGGCCATTCTTCATATCGAGAAACAGGCCATGATTCTGCCCTTTCAGCAGATGAACATGGTATTGAGCGCCGTTTTCTAGGACAGCATGCTTATCCGGGACACTTCCCTCTATCAAATCGGTTTGGGTGCGTCCGCCGCTGCGGTACTGATAAACAAGGTTTAGCGCTTCATTTCCCTTAAGGGCTTGCCACCTCTGTTTAATCAATTCTACCGACTTATCTAAGGCATCAGGCTCCAGAGGCTTAAAACTGGTTAACAGCAGTACTGGCGGGTACCAATCCAAACAGATATGCTCAGCTCCCGGATATAAGCCACCACGACCATGAAAAAGGCGATTAACCTCCTCCCCTAGAGTCATCTTGTTCAACTCATCAAAAAATAACTGCATTGATCTCACTTGTAAAAATTTATGTCTCTATAAAAACAACAAAACCACGTATAAGTGGCTTTGTTAATACTCGAGTCTCGCTTAAACGGCCTGAGACATATCCTCTTTGTCATTCTCGTCCGGCTTAACATCATCAACATCATCGGCCAGCAATATCGCTAACCAGCTCCCTCCCTGACTCGATTCGAGGGCAATTTTGACAATCATGGTTAAGGGTACCGATAATAACATGCCTACAGAGCCTAATAACCAGCCCCAGAAGATTAATGACAGGAAAACCACCAAGGTAGAAAGACCTAAGCCTTTGCCCATATATCTAGGCTCTATCACGTTCCCCATAACCATATTGGTGCCGAAATAGAGCAGAGCCGTTGCCCCTGCAGCTGCTGGGCCGAGTTGAATAAAGGCCAATAATACAGAAGGAATGGCGGCAATAATTGAACCTATATTGGGAATATAATTAAACAGGAAGGCGATGACCCCCCATAAAAGCGCATAATCCACCCCGATAATGGCTAAGCCGAAGCCAACAATCACACCCGTCGCCAGACTCACTAGCGTCTTAATCACCATATACTGATTGACCGAGTGCAAAAACTTATCTATCTGCTGCATTCTCATCTCAGGATCATCCAGAGCAAAATGTAGCTTCCTAGGCAAGGTCTGAGACTCAAACAACATAAACACTACGGTGAGAATGATTAAAAACAGATTAGCCATCACGCCACCCACACCGGTTAACATATTAGTGGTCATGGATAAGGCGATACCGGGATCGAAATAAGCCAAGATCTGCTCTTTGGTGATGATGATATTGAGTGTCTGCAGCTTTTGCACAATCCAACCAAATTGCTCCACTAACTGATCACGATAGTGAGGTAACTGACTAGAAAACTCATTGATTGAACTACCGACAATTTGCGCTAACCACAGGCCCATCATGACAATAAATACCATCAAGAGGAGAACAGCCAAAGATCTGGGCACTTTAAATCGTGTCATTGCGCCAATAACCGGATTACAGATCACCGCAATGAATGCTGAAAGCACAAATGGCACCACAATCGGGCTTGCCGCCTTAACTCCGGCTAAGATCACCACGATAAATGCCATGATCGCGAACCCTTTATACGCAACAGATTGGGTATCAACTCTTGGCATATGAATATAATCCTTCATGATTAACTAATAGATTGATAGGCTTAATAACTAATAGCTCGTAATAAAACTAACTTCAGCATGGAGCAATGACTAGTATGAGACCTGAAATCGCCATCATCCGCATCAAAAATCTACGTCTAAGGACATTTATCGGCATCAAGGATGACGAAATTCAAAACAAACAAGATATCTTAATCAATGCTGAAATCCATTACAGCGCCGCTGAAGCCCGTAACAGTGACAACATGGATGATGCGTTGAATTATCGCACAATCACAAAAAAAATCATTGAATTAGTTGAACACAATCGATTTAATTTATTAGAGAACCTTACGGGTCAGGTGCTTAACATCGCCAGCGACCACGCTTGGGTCGAGTTTGCAAGTGTCGAAATAGACAAGCCTCATGCGCTTCGTTTCGCAGATTCTGTGTCTCTCTCACTTTGCTACAGTAAAAATAATAAGATGTAATAGCCATTCCATTAAGTTGGTAATCAAAAGCGACACCAATCTAATGATTTGCACCGGCTTAACCCATATTGATCATCAAGAACCTGACATCTCAGGTTCTTGATTTCAGCTCGTCTACATGCCGGAAACACCATAAATATAAAGGCTTTGTGCGACAATACACGTCTCTCTGCTACAATTTAATCTATGACTAATCTCATCCTTAGAAGAGCTGAACCATGAAAATATTGCTCACAGGTGCGACAGGATTCATTGGCCACCAGCTTGTCAGAGTCTTGAGTCATGAAAATAAACTGACTATTTTAACCCGCTCTCCCGCCGTGGCTCACCATCAGCTAGGCGCAGAGCATCAATACCTGGGAAACTTAACCTCACTGTCAGATTTTAATGAGTTTGACGCTGTGATTAATCTTGCCGGTGAGCCAATTGCCAATAAACGTTGGTCAGAAAAACAGAAAAAATTGATTTGTCAGAGTCGCTGGGACATGACTTCACGTATTGCTGAGTTAATTAAAGCCAGTGATAATCCGCCCCAGGTATTGATAAGTTCATCTGCAATAGGCATCTATGGCAAGCAAGGCACTCAGCCCATAGATGAGTCCTATGTGTTAACCCCACTCGATGAAAGCACCACCAATGATTTCCCCTTAAAAGTTTGCTCTCACTGGGAGGAGCTTGCGCTATCGGCTCAGTCGGACAACACCAGAGTCTGCATAATTCGCACTGGACTGGTATTAGGCTTATCAGGCGGTGCACTGGCCAAAATGCTGTTGCCATATAAATTAGGTTTAGGGGGACCCATAGGAACGGGTCAGCAAGGGATGAGTTGGATCCATCAAGACGATCACATTAATTTAATCGTGTTTTTACTAAACCAGGAAAAATGTCAGGGGATCTTTAATGCCACCTCGCCCGCGCCCGTCAGTAATGACAGGTTTTCTAAACTGCTAGGACAAGCACTCTCTCGCCCGGCATTCATGCCAATGCCCACTATTATTTTAAAGCTGCTGCTGGGAGAGATGTCAGAGTTGTTAACTCAAGGTCAGTACGTACTACCCACCAGAGCAGAGGCCGCGGGATTTAAATTTACCTACCCCGAGTTAGAGCAGGCATTTGCCTCACTGATAGACTAAGTCTTAGAATACCGAGTCATTCCTATGGTTAACATAAGCAATTTAGGATCCGTAAATCGAAAAAAAGGCGAAACCTTGCGGCTTCGCCTTCATCAAAGCGTCAACGCTAGCCCGCTTTGAGCAAGTCGCTGCAAGACTTTTTAAGCAACTGTCGGCAACGCCACACACCCAAGAGTGCAACCGTGACCGCACCACACAAGGGCGCTAATCCCCACCAGGGCCAGTGCATATAAACATTCAATTCGAACACCTGAGTCTTGAGTAAGTAAAGAATAAACTCGGCGACAATCACCGCAAGCAATCCGGCTATAGTGCCCAGCAAGGCGAATTCGAGTCCGGTTGCCATCCTCAATAACCAGCCCGAAGCCCCGAAAGTGCGTAACACCGCCAGCTCTCTTTGCCTGCTCGCCATACCCGCCTCAGTTTGCGCGATCATGACCAGACTACTGGCTAACACCACCAGCACGAGCACTAAAGTGAGCGATAGAGAGACCTGATCTATTATCTGTCGCAACTGCTTGATCATGGTGCCCACATCTATGATGGATACCGTAGGAAATTGCTTGATGATATCCAGAATGACCTGGGACTTATTATCATCGAGATAGAAGCTCGCCATCGAAGTATAAGAAAACGCCCCCAGTGACTCCTTGGTGAAGATCATGAAGAAATTAGGCTGCATGGTCTCCCAATGCACGGCGCGAATACTGCCAACCTTGACGATTAAGGTCTGGTTATCGATGATATAGGTCAGACTATCGCCTATCTTAAGATCTAAGCGATCCGCAATACCCGACTCAACCGACACCTCGTCAGAGTTAACATTAAATTCTCCTGCTAATATTTCGTTATTTGGCGGTACGCTGTCTCGCCAGGTGAGGTTGAGCTCACGTGAAATCCCTTGCCTGCCCTCGACGCCAGCCTCTACCTGAGCAGATGTGAGGAACTTCTCGCCATTCACCGCCGTTAAGCGACCTCTGACCACTGGGTAAATATCAGTGGTCTTAACCGTATTGGCTGCCAGATAACTCTCTAAAGGGCTAACCTCATCGGGAGCGATATTGACTAAGAAGTAATTGGGTGCATTTTCGGGAAGCTGCTTCTGCCATTCATTGAGTAAGTCTTGCCTCAAGGCGAAAATGGTCAACAATAGCACCAGGGCGCTACTGAACCCGACCAGCTGTATGGCATTTTGTTTCGCCCTACGTCTCAGACCCGCCAGGGCTAACTGCAATGGGTTAGTGGTTTTCATACCCACGCTATGGCCCATACGGATCATGAAGAAGCCTAGCACGCTCAATAGTAAGCCCAGCAAGAGCACACCGGCGACAACCGTCAGGGTCAATACCAGACTGCCGGAATAAAGATACCCCAACAGCGCCATGGCTGTCAGACTCAATAATAAGTGAAGCCACATCCCCAGTTGTAGCCCCTCTAACTGACGCTGTAACACCCGCAGTGGCGGAATAGATAATAACCGCAATAAGGGGTAGGCCGAGAACATAAAGGCGCTAATAAACCCGGTGGCAAGCCCCAGAAATATCGGTCTGGATAAAGGCGGAGAATAGGCGGCAATTTCAGGCGGTAACAAGAAGGTTATTGCCATATCTAAAACAAAACCACCGAGCAAGCCAAGCACGACACCGAGCAAGGTCACTAACAGCAGGTGCATGCCAAACAAGGTGCGGATCTGTTTACCCGAAGCACCGAATGTTTTAAGCATGGCGACGACATCATAATGACGTTGGCAATATCTCTGTGCGGCAATGCCTATTGCCGCACAGGCCAGCGCAATCCCCAACAGACTGGCTAACAAGAGGAAACGTTCCGCCCGTTTAACCGCATCGGCTATGGGTGAGTCACCGGTTTGCACATCTATCCAGCGCTGACTGTTATTAAGCAGCGGTTTAACATAGGCTTCGAACCGTTTAAGTTGAGTCGCATCGCCGGTAAATTGCGCCAGGTAGGTCACCCGACTGCCAGGCTGGATCACACCGGTTCCGGCCACATCCGCCATGCGCATCAAGACCACGGGAGAGGACGCAAAGGGGTTAAATCCGGCGTCGGGTAAGCGTGCTATCTCCTCACTCAAGCTAAACTGAGCATTACCTAGCTCTAAGGATTTGGGGTAACCCAGCAAGCCGCCCAAACGGGTTTCAAACCAAATTTCTCCCAAGCCAGGTAAGGGAACACGGCTATCCGAGTTAAGCTCTATCTTACCCTTGAGAGGGTACCCCTGCTCGACGGCGCGGACCGTGACTAATTGAAATTTATCATCCGCAAAGACCATAGAATTAAACTGTAAACTGGAGACTCGCTCCAATCCTATCTCATCGGCTTTATTGAGAATCGACTCATCAATCTTAGTCGGTGAGTTGATGATCCTATCGGCAGCGATAAATTTGGATGCTTGGCCATTGATGGCTAGCTGTAATCGTTCACTGACTCGCGCTAATCCAGTCACAGATAACACAGCCAGAGTGATAGCCAACACGATGAGCACGAGTTGCCCCTGCAAGAGTTCACGTTTAAACAAACGCCACGCCAGACTCATCTCCATTAACTCGCCTCCGCCTTAGCTGGCTGACTTTCTGTTATGACTACCGCAGGCTTAGTGGCATCTGACATCATATTCCTAGCCTCAGTAAGTTCACCCGAGTCCATCAGCAACTGACGCTCACACCGTTTAGCCAACACAAGATCGTGAGTCACTAACACCAGCGTCGTCTCGCACTCGCGGTTGAGTTCAAACAACATGTCCGCCACCTTCTTGCTATTGGCCGCATCCAGATTTCCCGTGGGCTCATCGGCAAATAACACCTTGGGCTCACAGATAAATGCTCTGGCGATGGCGACGCGTTGCTGCTCACCACCGGAGAGCTGATTGGGGAAATGATTCAGTCGATGACTCAGCCCAACTCTGTCCAACATAGACTTAGCCTTCTCTTTGGCCTTAGGTATTCCAGCCAATTCGGCGGGTAACATGACATTTTCCAGGGCATTGAGTGTATCGACCAACATAAATGACTGAAAAATAAAGCTGACTTTCTGCTTCCGCATTGCCGCCTTCTTCTCTTCATCTAAATTCTGTATGGCAATGCCATCTAAGATGATCTCACCGGAACTCGGAGAGTCCAACGCCGCAAGCAAGCCGAGCAAGGTCGACTTCCCAGATCCTGATGGCCCTAGAATGGCGATACTTTCTCCATGCTTGACATCCATATTGATGCCGTTGAGGATAGTAAGTTCTCCCTCTTGGGTAGCCACTGACTTAACGAGATTCTTAACTGTGATAGCACTGATATCTGACATAAAACCCTTCTATTCCATCTTACTTAGACGCTTGCTGACTCTGCTAACCTTAACCTGCCTGCTCGTTAGCACTCAAGCATTAGCCGCCCCTATATTAATCCTGGGAGATAGCTTAAGTGCAAGCTATGGTATCGATGAAGATAAAGGTTGGGTCAATTTGTTAAGAGCCAAACTACCGAAACATGAGATAATAAACGGCTCAGTGAGTGGTGAAACCACGGCTGGAGGATTGCGTAGACTCCCCGCCCTGCTTGAATCTGGTAAGCCTAAGCTAGTCTTGATTGAATTGGGGGGCAATGACGGATTACGCGGATTTACTGCCCAACAACTGAAAGAAAATCTTACAAAAATAATCATCTTATCCAAAGAAACCCATGCAAAAGTGCTCTTGAGTGAGGTCATGGTACCGCCAAACTATGGCCCCAGATATGCGCAGATGTTTGCCGATGTCTATAACCAATTAGCAAAGGAACATGAAATAACCCTTATGCCCTTCTTCATGAAAGATATCGCCATCTATCCCGAATTGATGCAAAGAGACGGAATTCACCCCAATGCTCAGGCACAGATGCAGATTGCCGACTTCGTACAGCCTTGGGTGACACAAATCTTAGAGTGAGTCCGCCAACTGGCATCGAATTGACTAACCCACTCTCAAGCACAATTTTGGACTTTTAGCTGTTTAACGCTAAAACTGAGGTCCACCTCCCGAAAACACAATATATCTAACAGATAATTGCCGCTTATTAGCCTTTTATATAGAATAAGCAAGTATTTAGAATTAGATTATTCAGGGAGCCGGCTTATGAAGAGCCCATTCAATACCATCACTTTATGTATAAGCGCAGCAGGCCTTTGCCTACCTTTAATTTTCAGTACGAGTGCGCTTGCCACCAGCCCGCTAACACCTCAAATGGTGCAGCTCAATCCAGGTGATTTATATCCACCTGCCGACGCAGACTTTGATTGGATACAATTAACCTCTAATGAACTCCTTAAAGGAGAAGTTAAGAACCTCTATGATGATAAATTAGAGTTTGACAGTGATGAGCTCGATACCTTGTACATCGACTGGGAAGACATCAAGGTCCTTCAGAGCCACAGCTTGGTCAGCGTTGGATTTACCGATCTTACGACTCGAACGGGAAAACTGCTCATTAAAGAGGGCAAGACCTTCATCGATGGCGTAGAATTTGACCGCACTCAAATCATGACCATTATCGCCGGCGAGCAGACCGAAGCAAATTACTGGTCCAGCAAGATTTCACTGGGGGCAAACCTGAGATCGGGTAATACTGATCAAGTCGATTACAGCGCCATCGCCAATACACACCGCCGCACCACAGAATCTAGATACAATCTTGATTATATAGGTAACTATTCGAAAACAGATGGTGATAACACGATTAACAATCACCGAATTAACACCAACTTTGACTGGTACTTATCTAAGCAGTTCTATTTACGCCCTGTCTTCGCCGAAATCTATATCGACCCTTTCCTAAACTATGAATATAAGGCTACGCTTGGTTTCGGTATCGGTTACGATATTATCGATTCATCTAAAACAAATTGGAGTGTAAGTGGCGGTCCTGCATACACTTATACTAAGTTTGATGATGTTTTAGAAGGGCAAAGCGAAAGTGAAACCAGTGCAGCTCTCGTGGTAGAAACCGTTTTTGGTACTGAGATCACTGATGATATCGACTTCAACACTCTCTACCGAGTGAACTATGGTAGTGCTGCATCCGGCGGGTATACTCACCATGCCCTGGCAGGTTTCTCCATCGAACTGACCAACATGTTTGATTTAGATCTTTCTTTCGTCTGGGATCACATCAATAAGCCACAGCAAAATGCCGACATGAGCTTGCCGAAGCAAAATGACTACCAGTTTATTATCGGTTTCGGTATCGATATTTAATATCAAACGCTATAAAGAATAATAAATCACTCATTCAGGCCGCGCAGCGGCCTTTATTATGCTTAGTATCACTAAGTTCTGGGCTACACTTTTTTGTCTTGTGATCCAACATAAAAGCTCAAGGACATTGCTAAACATACGCCCTTTGACTATCTTCAAGTGAGTCCATATTACCATTCGTTTTGCCTTATCAAAAAAAGGACTTTTTGATGAAAAATCCAGATAAACCACTGAGTATATTGCTAGTTGAAGATAATCGCGCCATGAGCGCAGTAATTATAGAGCTTTTATCCCATACTCAATTATCATTATCGGTCACCAGTACCGACTCGGGGCAAGGCGCACTGGATCAACTCAATGCCAACCGATTCGACTGCGTATTACTCGACTATGAACTCCCCGACTATAACGCTAATGAAGTACTCAAACGCCTTCAGGGCAAGCGTCAACTTAGTATGCCTATCATCATACTAACGGGTCATTCCCAGGCAAAATTAGCCAATGATGTATTAGCCTTAGGGGCAATCGATTTCATCACTAAGTCAGAGTGTTCACCCGAAAAACTCAAGCGTGCTATCACCTATGCCATCTCACGAAATCAATTCAGGATAAGCCAAGCTGATGAAGAGAAGGCGCAGATCAGCCGCCTGTTAGATACAGCCACAGCAGAGACCGCTCATCTGCTAAATTATGATCGGCTCACACAGTTGCCCAATCGGGAACTGTTTAAAGTTTATTTGAATAAAAGTATCGCCCGGGCTTGCCGCCACCAACTCAATGTTTGTCTACTCTATATCGACATAGATAACTTCAAATGCATCAATGATTCTTTGGGTCATGACTTAGGTGATAAAGCATTAATCTCCTTCTGCCACAGGTTGCAATCTATCATCAGGAGTAACGATGCCCTTTGCCGGGTGGGTGAAGATGAGTTTGCCATCTACCTGGACTTTATCGAGAATGAATGCGATGCCGCAATTGTTGCCGAGAAGATAATTAGACTCACCGGCATACCGATCGAAATAGATAACCACGACATCTATCTCTATTGCAGTATTGGTATCTGCTATCACAGTAACTACACCGGAGACAGCGAAACGTTACTCAGCAATGCCCAAACCGCCATGCTTTCGGTCAAGAAAAATGGTAAAAACAGTTTTGTCTATTTCTCCAATGAGATGACGACTAAGGCCCAGAAGCGATTATATCTGGAACAGGAGGTCAGATTGGCGCTCGCCAATGATGATTTTCATATGGTCTATCAACCAAAAATAGATGTAAAAACCCAGAGAATCACAGGTGCAGAGGCCCTAATCAGGTGGCATCACCCTAAAAATGGTGTCATACCACCAAACGAATTTATTCCGGTTGCCGAACAAAGCGATCTGATCCTAAAACTTGACAGCTATATACTAGACAAAGTCATCAATCAAATAAGTCGATGGCAAAAAGAGGGTCTGGAGGTCCCGGTTATCTCGGTCAACATCCCAAGCCGTGAATTTCAGCGAGGCGATCTGGTGACCAGTGTTCAAGATACCCTAAGAAAATATCAGGTCGCTGGCAACAGATTCGAAATTGAGATAACGGAGCGTCTGTTGATGGATCATTGTGAAGACAACATCAAGATACTCAACCGACTCAAAGATCTGGAAATTCATATCTCCGTCGATGATTTCGGTACCGGCTATTCATCCTTAAGCTATTTAGTGCAATTTCCTTGTGATGTGTTAAAAATCGACAAGTCATTTATCGATCAACTGCCTCAGAGCAAGGACAACTGTAAAATTGTCGAAGCTATTATCATGCTGGCCCATAAACTGGGGAAAAGTGTGGTGGCCGAAGGCGTGGAAACTGAGGTGCAATATCAATATTTATCTGCACTCGGCTGTGACCAGATTCAGGGGTATTATTTCTATAAGCCACTAAATAAAAACGATTTTTCATTCATACTGGATAAGGTACAATTCAAGGGTTTTACTAACGTCTCTCAAATTAAAGCCTGTTAACCCAGATTTTATCCAGTACAAGCGCCTCTATTATTCCCCCTGTCATCATTATTTCGTTGCGGTTTACCTTGCTAGCAAGGAGCCTGTAACAAATAAATACACGCTAGCGTCAAAACAACAAATTTAATCTAAACCAACCCCTGCGTTTAATAAAACCCTGTTTCGCCCTGTTTTATATAGATAAAATGTTAAACACTTGTTTCATGTTTTAACGCGAACCCAGTGATAACAGCTTGTTAGCAACTTGTTGGCCGGATTTCACATTGCATATCTGGTACGTCAGTGCAATCTAAGGAAGGAATAATAAAAATAAGCAGGAGACGCTATGTTCAACAAGAAACCATCTTGGTTAATCCCAACATTAGTGGCCAGTGCCGTCGCACTAAGTATCGCAGGTTGTTCATCGGATGATGACGATCCCGTTGTAGAAGATGATAAAGGCACGGTCGTGCCAAGCCCAGATCCATCCCCCAGTTTTCCTGAAGGTGCAATCATGATCGAGGATGGTGAAAACCTCACCATACGTATTCAGGAAGCCCTGATCAATGCGCAAACTAACGATGTAATTGTACTGCCTAAAGGTAATTTCAAGATTGCATCTACCCTGCTGTTCGATGGCGATGTAGACGGTGATGGTACCTATGCTAAGAACATCACCATCATGGGATACGGTATGAATGAAACCGTATTAGACTTCTCCGAGTCTATTTCCGGTGATGGTATCTTCGTCCAGAACGCTATCAATATTATCATTCAGGATATGTCGGTCAACGAGGCCAAGAACAATGGTATCAAGCTTAAAAACACTAATGGCATAATCTTACGCCGACTCGCTACCGTGTGGGAAGGCGAGTTAGATGAAGACAATGGAGCCTACGGCCTCTATCCTGTCGAATGTGAAAACATCCTCATCGAAGATAGCTATGTACGAGGCAGTGCCGATGCGGGTATCTATGTCGGTCAGTCTCAATACATAGTGGTGCGAAACAATATCGCCAAAGAAAACGTGGCGGGTATCGAAATTGAAAACTCAAAATACGCCGATGTATACGGCAACGAAGCCATGGGCAATACCGGCGGTATTTTAGTCTTCGACTTACCGATCAACAACCATAGATACGGATCCAGTGTCCGAATTTTCAATAACAAGATCTATGATAACAACACCAAGAACTTTGCCAATGCCTCGGCAAACCCGGCTGGCGTGCACATAGTACCCCCCGGAACCGGTATGATCATCCTGTCTACCGATGATGTCGAGATCTTCAACAACGAGATAACGAACCACGATACCATGGCCGTCACCATTGCCAGCTTCTTTATCGCCGAACCTGATATGGGCGCTTTTGTGGCGAGTTACGCCCAGGAAAACCAACCCATCGAAGATGGCTGGAGACCTACGCCAAGAAACATCTACCTTCATGATAATGTGATCACCGGCTATGGTCAGAAACCCAACGGTTACCTTATCGACGATATTATCAAAGCCTATCTATTCACCCATGGTCAATTCCCAGGCGTACTCTACGATGGCTTAGGCGAGATGTTCTCTAATAATGGCACCGCGGCTTATTTAGGCCTACAAGAGATGCCCTTTGCCGCAGATGGCAGTGATAATGTCTGTGCCAGTAATAATGGTGATGTCTCGATAGGTCGCCTCTACGCCAATGACAACACAGACGTCAGTATTGCGGATGTCTTATTTGAGTCGACACAAACAGATCTACTGAAATGTGCTCAGGTCAGCTTGCCGGTTCATACGGTGACCTTTGGTGATCAGATATTTGGTTGTGGTGTCGACGATGATGTCGCTGGCTGTGATGGTGGCATCTTAATCGGTGGTGGCGGCAGTATCGGTGAAGGTGAAGGCGGCCTAGTCGGTGACGGTGATCTGGCTCTGTGTGAAACCTCGGGCTCTGAGGTTAACTGGGATGCCCTGCTCGGTGCCAATTGCCCCAAGCTATCGGATTACAACTTATTTGCCGATGCGAAAGACCCCTCTACTGGCGCCAACTCAGGTGGCATGCCTTATGATATGAACACGCAACTGTTTACCGACTACTCGAGTAAGTATCGTTTCGTATTTGTACCCGAAGGAAAAATAGCGAATTACTCGGCTCAGGAAAGCATGGACTTCCCTGTAGGCACAGTGATCAGTAAAACCTTCGCATTACCGGCTGATACGAGTCAACGTGGCATCGAAAATGAGGATATGGTCGAAACTCGTCTGCTTATTCGCCGTGAAACAGGCTGGACAGCCCTGCCCTACGTGTATAATTCGGAGCAATCTGATGCAGTACTCGCCAAGGCCGGAGCCATTCAAGGTAAGCAGATAGTCCATAATGGTGAAACCTTAGCGTTCGACTACGTCGTGCCCAGTATGAACAACTGTAAGCAATGTCATCAGTTCAAATCTGATGCCGACAGTCCTGCGGTCTTCGTACCAATCGGTCCTAAGGCGCGTCACCTGAATAAAGACTATGCCTATGCCGATGGCACCATGAACCAGTTACTCAAGTGGCAGTCTGCTGGCATACTCCAAGGTGTCCCCGATGTGGCGACTATCGATACTGTGCCGGCTTATTCAGATGGCGATGAAACAGGCTTAGCGTCATTAACCGATGAGCAGCTGATGGACACTGCCAAGGGGTATCTGGATGTGAACTGTGCCCATTGTCATCGTCCCGAGGGCAACGCATCCAACACAGGCCTCACACTGGAATATTGGAGACCTTACTCTGACGGTCACGGCACCTGTAAATCTCCTGTCGCCTATGGCGGTGGAGAGCTGGGTTACGATATCGTGCCAACAGCACCGGAAAGCTCTATCCTACATTTCAGAATGGAGACTAATCTCCCGGGTGATCGAATGCCTGAAATTGGCCGAGGTCTTTCACACGGTGAAGGTGTTGCGCTTATCCATGAATGGATCAAAAGGCTACCTGTAGCAACTTGTTCACCATAACCGCTGAGTTCCTGTATAAGCAGTGACTCAAACAAGGCCGGCTAACCCCGGCCTTTTTTTAAA
The DNA here is from genome assembly GCA_023284085.1 of Shewanella benthica. Classification (GTDB taxonomy): domain Bacteria; phylum Pseudomonadota; class Gammaproteobacteria; order Enterobacterales; family Shewanellaceae; genus Shewanella; species Shewanella benthica. The sequence continues at coordinate 1,398 of JAKVHY010000031.1, read as the reverse complement.
AATAAATCGGTATAACTCCAGACCTTTCAAGTTATAGGTGCAGCTATGAAAAACTCAAGCCTGCTATTATTGATCATCACACTGATAACTGCCTGTGGCGGCTCAGACAGTGACTCCAATGCCCTACAAGACCCAGTAACAGATACACCGACAACGCCCACTCTCCCCTCGCCAACATCTGTGTGTGAGCTGGGTAGCAGTAGCATCAATTGGGATGCCCTGTTAACTGAAAATTGCGCTAGCTTAGCTCAGTATGGATTATTCATCGATCCGAGCACGCCTACATCAAGCCCGGTTTCACCAGGGATCTTGTACCAATTATCGACCCAGTTATTTACCAACTACGCCAACAAGCACAGGTTCATCTTCATTCCACAGGGCAAGCAGGCCAGCTTTCATCCTAGTGAAGCCTTCGACTTTCCCATAGGCACAGTATTGACTAAGACCTTCTCCATGCCCTATGACACTCAAGTCAGCGGCGCCGAAAATGAAGTATTGATCGAGACCCGATTGCTGATCCGCAGAGCGACTGGCTGGACGACCTTGCCCTATCAGTGGCAAGACGGCAAAGCGACTCTCATTCAAGCCGGAGCCGACATTCCTCATAGCTTAAACCATCAAGGCAAGACAGAAACCTTCAACTACCATGTACCCAGCCGCGCGGAATGTAAGCTATGCCACCAACTAAATCGTGACGGCGGCAGTATTATCAGCCCGATAGGGCTCAAAGCCCATCTACTCAATCACGATATCGACTACCAAGGCCAAATCATTAACCAATTAACCCTGTGGCAGGAGCTCTCCATGCTCACAGGCTTACCAAATGCTGCTGATATAGCCAGCGGGGCCGCGAAAGATATTGCCCATGCACCGAATCTGTTCGATACCGATGCCGACCTTACTCTTAGGGTTAAAGGCTACTTAGATATCAACTGCGCTCACTGTCACAGAGCCGAAGGCTTTGCCAGTATCTCAGGACTCAGGTTAGGCTTTAATGTCGACCACACCAGCTACCAATACGGCGTATGCAAACAACCGCCTGGCTGGGATGGTGGCGCTAAGGGCTTATCTTACGATATTGTCCCGGGTGATGGTGAACACTCGATATTAGCCTACAGGCAAGAGCTCAGTGAGCCTAAAGACAGGATGCCGCCCTTGGGCCGCAGTTTAACTCACACCGAAGCGGTAGCGATCATAAAAACCTGGATAGATACTCTGCCTCCATCCTTAGGCAGCTGCCAATGGTAAGACTGAAGGCTGCATCCTAGGTACCGGGACCTAGGACTTTGATGTGACCCCCTAAAAGTGGACACCTTATATAAGCGATAAGGTGTCATGAAAATTAAGTCACGTAGAGCCCACACAGCACCCTTTAAATTAGCTGCTGTTCAACAATCT
>JAKVHY010000030.1 GCA_023284085.1 Shewanella benthica | reverse complement strand
AAATACTTCTAAGGTATTAACTAGGCTAAATATTTCTAGTGATAACTGGATAAAAATCACTACTGACTTTGGGAAACTATTTCATGGTCCAGTGGGTACATTGCAAGAGCTTACCAGCTATTGTGACCACCTTGAAAAACGGCGACGACATTTCTCACATTGTTGTCAGTACCTTCAGGTAAGCTGATAGCGAATCTTTTGATATCAGCAAACCGAGCAACCAACTCCTTGGTTATCTAGTCCTGTCTAAAATTCATCATTTCCATTTAGAACGAGCATTAATCTGCATTTTAGCTATAAGAATGTATCGAAAATCTGGCTCTGAATTTATTCATCAATCGAACGACGAAGATTATGAACTAACTAGATTAATTGTTGATTTATTATGGGTGGCTCTGTTTCTGTTTCTCTTAGTTAGCCTTTCTTTTTACGAATCAAAACCGCTACTCGATGACTCCCAGAGAAAAAATCATAGCCGCTAAAGGCGCTTGTACTGCCCTGATGTTTACATAAGGGGCGGGCTAACAAGCGCTTGCTTGCGACCAGCCGCGCTCAACATGCAAGTGCATCATTACTGCTAACTCTTTTTGTTACAAATGGAATGAAACTAAGCGTAATAAACCTAACCCTCAGGCTTTCTATTTAACTATCACCATCACTATCACTATCAGTACGGCACTTGCCTCAATGTTTGAGGCAAATGCGCTCTGGCTACCTGTGATAGGGCATGCTCCTATCCCATTTGGACAGAGGGTGCAGAAGGCGGGCGGTTACCTATCTACCTACCTTCGAAGAGTGGGCGTCCTCTTCTGGCGCCAATGATCTATAAGGATACAATAATGAAGATTCTCATGAGCAGTCTCATAAACAAACGGTATCTCTTGGTTGCTGTGTTAATTGCGTTGACCAGCACTTATGTCTCGGCCAGAGGTGGCGGGCAAGGTTTTGGCGGTTTTAATGCTATCAGTAAGGCTCAACTCGAGGCGACCTGGAATGGTAATGCCGGTCCGCAACATACGGCGGTAAGAGGCGTCAGGGTGCAGTGGTATGCCGATATTTGTGGCAATGCCAATGGCCATGTGAAGGATGCAAAGGACTGTGTGAACAATACAAAGCAGAAGAAAGAGACGGAGGTTAGTGATACCCATTAACTCAGCGGTAAGGCTCAATATTTACTCGCTCTTTTTTTAAAGGGCGAGTGTTCCGCTGTTATTCCTATGTCCCATTCAGCGTCACTTTCTTATATCTTGCTGATAATCGCTAAATGCAGCTCTCTGATTGGCGTTAAATGTTCATGAATAACAACGTGTTAAAGTGGAAGGTTGCCGAAAGGTTCCAAGAGGAATAATTAGGTAGAGTATGCAGCAGTTAGACGCATTTGAAGCGTCAGGTTAGTAAATTCTGGTAAGGATACTCTAATGTTAACACTCCCTCCCAAGCCCTATGAAGATAATAGGCAAGTATCGATTGCTGAAAAAGGTTTATCTCCGGCTGATGAATTTCACGCGATGATGAAAAAGGCCAGGTTGAATACTCAAAGGGAAAATGCCGAGATGGCTCAGCAATTGACTATGCCTCTGGATGAGTTTTCATCGGCTAGGATGCGAACAGGTGTTAAGGCTTTAGCGCCAGAATCTGCCCCTGCATCTACAACAACACTTATAGCTACACAAATAGCAGCGACACCTTTCAGTATTCCAGACGATGATATTTTATTCGATGATTGTTATCGCAGCGTACTCAATTTATTAGTTCAGCAGTTGATGGAAGCCGTGCTGGTGGTTGATGCCAGAGGCACAATTAAGATGATTAACGCTAAGGCTATCGAACTACTATCTGGTGGGGATCTGGGGGAGCCAGGGGATATTATAGGTAAAACCTGGCAAGAGTATTTAAGAGAACCGCAAAAGACGCGCTATCAGCAGATGCTGGAAGAGCAGCTTGTCAGCCAGTGTCAGCTTGATCACGCGCCCATCGAAGCATCGCTGATATTAGCGGAAGGTGGCTGCTTGGATGTGGAATTCTCAATTAGTTATTTATCATTGAGTTCGCCTGTTTTTGCCATAGTGATACGAGACCTGACCAAGCATAAATCTGAATACCAACAGCTCTATCAATGGGCATCGACAGATTGTCTGACTAAATTGGCGAACCGAAGAGTATTCGATGCTTCCTTGCGAACTCAGTGGCAAGCTTGTACAGCCTCAGCAAAGCCAATCAGTGTGGTGATCATAGATATCGATCATTTCAAACTGTTCAACGACAAGTATGGCCATATTCAGGGGGACCATTGCCTGCAGAGGATAGCCAATGTGATTGCTCACTCACTGCCATCGGATGAATGTGTCGCAGCAAGATACGGCGGCGAGGAGTTTGCGCTAATCCTTCCGGGGTTTGATGCCAAGCAAGCTGAGCAGATGGCCGAGTATATTCAATTGGAGATCAATAGCCTTAAATATACTGACTTAGGCCTGGATGAAAGTGTCACCGTGAGCGTGAGCCAGGGGATAGCAGCAGAAGTCGATGGTCAGTTCAGAACAGGAACTGCCTTGTTATGTGCAGCCGACACGGCACTCTACCGCGCCAAGGCCGATGGCAGGAATAGAATTAATTTAAGTTGTTGAGGGGAAAAGTCGCGAGCTAAGAGTTACGAGTTATTTCTGTCATTCCGGCATGCTTATTGGCCGGAATCTAGCTTATTTCTATCATTCCGGCGTGCTTGTTGGCCGGAATCACGAGTAGTAAGCAAGGCTACGAGCTTTAACTCGCTGCTCGTAGCTTTCTTAGCCCTGTCTTGAGCTTTATGCCCTGTTTAAGAACTTTATCCCTTCACTTTCCAGCTAACTTCTTCGCCAGCGAAGAAAGGCACGATTGGGTTGCCGTTTGGTAGGATTATTTCGCTCGGTACCGTCCAGGTCTCTTTTACCAGTGTCACTGTGCTGGTGTTTCTCGGTAGGCCGTAGAAGTCCGGGCCATGAGTACTGGCGAAACCTTCAAGCTTGTCAATAATACCCAAGTCATCAAATACCTGAGCGTAAAGCTCGAGTGCACTCCAGGCGCTGTAACAGCCGGCGCAACCACAAGCCGATTCTTTGCGATGCTTCTCGTGTGGCGCAGAGTCTGTGCCTAAGAAAAACTTACTAGAGCCAGTAGCCACAGCTGCGCGCAATGCTTGTTGATGAATGTTGCGCTTAAGCACAGGCAGACAGAAGTTGTGTGGACGTATGCCGCCGACTAACAGGTCGTTACGGTTTAGCAGTAAATGCTGTGGCGTGATGGTTGCGGCTACATTGTCAGAGGCGCTGGCGACAAACTCGGCGGCTTCTTTAGTGGTGATATGCTCGAATACCACTTTAAGGCTTGGGAAAGCGTCGACGATGCGAGTCAGGTTACGCTCGATAAATATCGCCTCACGGTCGAAGATATCGATATGTGATTCGGTTACTTCACCGTGAACCAGCAATAACATGCCAATTTCAGCCATTTTTTCGAAGATAGGGAAGAGACTATCGAGTGCCTTTACCGCAGCATCTGAGTTAGTGGTCGCGCCTGCTGGGTACAGTTTAGCCGCCACAACGCCTGCCGCTTTAGCATCTATGATGTCTTGCTTAGTGGTGTCGTTAGTCAGGAAAAGCGTCATCAGAGGTTCGAAGCTTGAACCTTGTGGACGCGCCGCTAAAATGCGCTCACGGTAGGCATTGACCATCTTGGCATCTGTTATCGGTGGTAGCAGGTTGGGCATGACGATAGCACGTTGGAAAAGTCTGGCGGTAGCCGGGACAGTTTCTTGCAACATATCACCATCACGGAAGTGAAGGTGCCAATCATCGGGAGTAAGTAGGGTGATCTGCGTCATTATTGGGTTCCTAAGCGTTACGACAAGCATTTACTAGCTTTTTTCTGCGCAATATTATGTCATATTTTGACCGTTATTTACAGTTGAGATGCGCTCGACTTAAAACCAACAGTGGCGCAATCGGGCGACTGCGGACCACTGCTTGTTTTCGCTTAGGCTTATGAGCTTGCTTAATACAGTATTACTACTGCTTCCCTTGCTTGGATACCTTGAGGATATCTTCCATGTCGATATCTACGGTAAAGCTGCCGACGACCTGACGAGGTGGGAAATCTTTGAAGCTGGCCATCATCTGTTTCACCTTTATTTGTGCCGGTATCACCAGGAAGGCGCGCTTGTACCACCAGTTATCATAACCAAAGCCCTGATCGCCTTTCTCATAGGGATCGACCGCCAAATCGAACAGCTTAGGCACCCGCAGTGTCGTTTGTGCCTGGGTCCAGACCGCTATGCCCTTGTGCTCCTGTATCTTGAAGTGAAACTTCCAGCGACCGTCGCGCATCGCCAGTAACTCGCCGTCGTCTGACCAATAGAAGAATGAATTACGGGCACTCTTATCTGATTGCTGCGTCAGATAATCCACCTGGTTAAAACCATCCAGATGGTTGCGATAACTCCGGCCATTAGTCGACTTATATCCGGTTAACAGCTCCTTTTTGATCTTACTGTTGCCCGCGATACTGACTAAGGTCGGGAACCAATCCGCCGATGAGATGATGCCGTTGAACTTAGAGCCGGGTTTTATATGGTTTGGCCATTTTATCAGGGCGGGTACCCTGAAGCCGCCTTCCCATGCCGTGGCTTTCTCACCGCGAAAAGGGCTGGTGGCCGCGTCGGGCCAGGTGGCATTCATCGGGCCATTATCTGTGGTGTAGATGACGATAGTATTGTCGTCGATATCCAGCTGCTTAAGCTTATCCAGTAGGTTTCCTATGTGATTATCATGCTCCACCATGCCGTCGGCATAGTCGCCCAGTCCTGTGACACCGGAATGCTCCTTACTCACATGGGTATAGTTGTGCATGCGGGTAGTGTTGTACCAGAGGAAGAAGGGTTTATCTTCGGCGACTTTGCGCGTCATAAAATCATTGGCGGCGTCTAAGGTCTCATCGTCTATGGTCTCCATACGCTTACTGGTCAAGGCGCCAGTGTCTTCGACGCGTGCACCTTGCTTAGATGACAGTAGTCCCGAACTCTCATGGCTGGTATCGGCGGTGGACTTGATGACACCTCTGGGGCCGAAGCGTTGCTTAAAAGCCGCACTCTTGGGGTAATCCGGATTCTCTGGCTCCTCCTCGGCGTTAAGGTGATAGAGGTTACCCAGAAACTCATCGAATCCATGCTCTGTTGGCAGCATGGTGTCTCTGTCTCCGAGATGGTTCTTACCAAATTGGCCGGTGGCGTAGCCGAGATCTTTGAGGGCCTGAGCCATGGTGATGTCTTGGGGCTGAATGCCTTGTGGAGCACCGGGAAGACCGACCTTACTCAGTCCGGTTCGTACCGGCATCTGCCCTGTGATAAACACCGAGCGTCCGGCGGTGCAGGATTGCTCTGCATAGTAAGAGGTCAGCAGGGCGCCCTCATTGGCTATGCTGTCGATATTCGGTGTCTGGTAGCCCAGCATGCCGTTGTTGTAGGCGGAGATATTGCCATAGCCGATATCGTCACCGAAGATAACGACTATGTTGGGCTGCTCAGCCGCGAACACCAGTCCGCAGTTGAGCAGGGCGAGGCTAGCTAAGAGTCTGTTGATTATTTTTATCATTATTATGTCCATTTAAAGTAGATTGCTAATGGGCCGGTATATAAGTGCCGTAGCCCATTTCTTTGCCTAGTTCTGGGACGATTTCGTCATTCTCGAAAGCCACTTTTCCGTTGATAAATACCTGCTCAACCAGACCTGGATTGCGGTTGACCAGACGTTGAAGATCGAAGTTTTCCATCTCGGCCCAGCTGACTTGTTCGAGGTTTTGCTTAAACCCTTCGGGGTTGATGATGACGACATCGGCGCGATCCCCTTGCTGGATCCTGCCCGCATCTATGCTGAACCACTCAGCCTGATCCCCTGTCATACGCCAGACGGCTTTCTCCATTGTCATCATGGCATCGCCTTCGTCTATGGACTCACTCACGAGCTTGAGCATGCGAAGTGGCAGGTTATAGAAGGCCATATTACGAATATGCGCCCCGGCATCGCTGAAGGTGATAAGGGATTTTTTATCTTTGACCATCTTCTTCAGCACGTGCTTTCTGTGGTTGGCGACGGTGGTGTACCAGCGCAGGTCGGTGCCGTATTGCACCACTAGATCCAGGAAGAGATCCACCACATGTATGTTTCTGTGTTTGGCCACTTCGGCGAAGTTTTTACCTACTATGGACTCGTCGGGGCAGGCGAGAATAATCGCATCGCCGAAGTCTCTCTGCCAGACTCTGGGGCTGAGTTTCTCACCATAGAACTTCCTGAAGTCGCGGCGATATGTCTCATCTTGCAGTAGCTTGTTACGCTCTATCTTATCTTTCAGATCCAGCGCCAGCTCGCCGGCACCGAACTCCTCGAAAAACACCACATCTATGCCGTCGGCATATACGGTGAACGGGGTGGGTAGAACCTGCCAGCGAAAATCGCCATTGAAGAAGTTGGTGACGCGGGCGGCCAGGTTAGTGATCTTGCTCAGATAGACACTGCCCTTGAGATCCATGCGGCTGATTAAGGTGGTCTTGAGGCGCTTTTGGAAGATACCCATACATTCACGCATGTACTGATTTATCTGCAAGATGGCGGCGGCATTAGGCGCGCCCTGATGCACTCGGTCATATTTGCGCACTAGCTTGTTGAGGCGGGAGACCTCTTTCCATTTCGAATAGGTGCTGGGCAGGCTCTTAGACCACTCGCGGTTGCCATCCAGCTTGTCCCACTTTAAGCACATGGTGGATAGACCGAGAAAACCTATCTCTAAAGACTCCTGTAGCAGGCTTTCCATCTTTATCATCTCGGCTTCGGTGGGCACGACGCGAATATCGGTGGAGCGGCTCAAGCCCATCACTCCTACGCGCATGTCGCTGTGGCCCAGCATGCTGACGACGTTCGGTCCCATAGGATGAGTCTTGATGTATTCGACCCATTGTTTAGGTGTATTCCAGGTCTTGTGTTTCTTGAGAATGGGCAACACCTTCTCACGGGGCACGGTTTCGACTCGGGTGAATATATCGGAGGCGTCTTCATATTCGCTGCAGATCATGCTCAATGAGCAGCTACCCACCAAGACTGTGGTCACGCCATGACGAACCGACTCCGAGAGACTAGGGCTGACGATCAGCTCGGCATCGTAATGGGTGTGGGTATCGATGAAACCTGGCATAACCCATTTGTCACGGGCATCTATGATGTGTTCACAACCGGTCTCGTCTATTGGCGAGCTAGAGACCAGGGCTATCTTGCCTTGTTTGATGGCGATATTTTGAATAGAAGATGATGCGCCGGTTCCATCAAAATATCGGCCACCCTTGATAATCGTATCGTATGCTGACATGCGTAACTCCGATGTTATTAATTATTGTTATCGAATCGATTCAATTAGGTTAAGGCTTGTCTAAATTTCATTCTTGTCATTTGGTGACAAATTAGTCACTATTTAACCACCGACATTTTGAGCCGATCCTTTGAGTAGATACTTTGAATAGAGAAAGCCTCTGATGAAACAACACTATTTGATCCGCAGTGGCTCCTTGTCCGGCTTCGATGCTCTGGTCTCTGAGCTGGGAGGCGACAGTGAAGACCTCTTGTCTCGGTGTGGATTAAGCCGAGATGATTTCAGTAATCCAGATAATTTGATCGCCTTCGCTGGCATGATCAATTTACTCGAGCTAGCCGCCGAGCAGCTCGACTGTAAGGATTTTGGTTTGAGGTTAGCCGCTAAGCAGGGCGTCGAAGTGTTAGGCCCAGTGGGCATGCTGATGCAGAGCAGTCTGACTGTGCGTGAGGCGCTGGCCAATGCTCAGAGATACATGGCGGTGCACAGCCATGGAGAATATTGGATGGTCAGGGAGATTAATCAGACCGCGCTGATAGAGCGCTATCAGGTCTTTCAAGACATAAGCCATGCCAAGCAATATAAGGAGTTGTCCTTCGGTGTCTGCTTACGCCTGATTAAGGCGCTTATCGGTAGCCAGACTAAGGTTGAGCGATTGGAGTTTGCTCACGCACCTATCTCGGATCATGGGGTTTACCGGAAATACTTTGAGTGTCAGGTGGTCTTTAATCAGGAGAATGATCGGTTGATCTTGGATAGCGCCTATCTATCACAAGATGTTCAGCTCATCTCTCAAGAGGATAAGCACCTGATTGAGGTGTATCTCAAATCACTTATCGATCAGTTTGGCGATGATATCGAGCGAAAAGTCAAAACCTTGATGCTACAGACCATGGGGATTAGGGAGTCTAATATCGAGGATGTCGCCCTGCTGCTAAACATGAATAAACGCACCCTGCAGAGAAGATTAAAGGATAGGGGACTGACATTTAAACAGCTGCTAAAAGAGGTGCGCATTAGCACCGCTTGTTGGCATCTGGAATCCAGTAATATCGACATCACCTTGTTGTCTGAGGTACTGGGCTTTGCTGATGTCAGCGCGTTTTCAAAGTCGTTTAGACATTCCATGAGCAGCTCACCGTTGCAGTGGCGCAAGGCGAGTAACGAGAAGGCTAAATGAAGGTAATAGCGCTACGAGGTCTAGTTGTTAAGACTCGGCTTTAGCTTTACCGACGAGTCCAATGGTCATTGCCGTAAACAATAGATGCCCATCATAGGTCGATGAGCTAGGAGCTCAGACTGATGAGCTAAGAGTCGGCTTTAGCTTTACCGACGAGTCCGGAGCAGAAACTGACAAAGTGTTTATCGGCGAGCTTTCCTACGTTGACCATGATGACGAGTCCAATGGTCATTGCCACAAACATGGTGCCCATCATTGGCCAGTGAATGGTCCCGGATAGTGCTACGATTGCCGTGCTCATAACGAGTATTGCCACCCACAAAATTACCAGTCTCATTCTTGTCTCTACCTTAATTATCAGTGTCTTAAAATTCATCACCACAATAACCTCTAGGGCCTGAACCTTTACTGAACGCCGTACCTAAAGAGGTGCAGTTGAATAAGTTTTTTGCTTGAGGGGTTGTCGGTTTATAATGCACAAAGATGACCCAAGTTGGATAGTATTAATACCAATTCCATTAAATTGATGATTAATTCAGAGCTCTCTTAGGGCTGTTAATTCACGGCGCATTGTTGAGGAAATGGTTATTCCCTTTTGAGACAATGCAACACAGAAGTAGAAGTCCTGAGAAGCTCACGTAGTGCGGGTTGAAAAACACTTTATGCTGCGTAAGTGGCTTTCGAGATAGAATAACTATTAGCTTCAATCCCCTCACTTGCCTACAGCGTTTTTAACTCCCGCTGAATGATCACTTACTTAATGGAACTGGTATGCAGAATAAAACCTATCATAGAGTCGGCCCTGATTATCGTTTTGACGAACAGGTGAGCTTTCACGATATCAAAGAGACCTTCGGCCTGAATCATATTTGCTTAGGCAGTTGGGTCGAGGAAGACGAGAAGCATAAGGCGGCTAACCTTATCTTCGACTCTTTAGCCGATCTGGCTTTTATGCTGAAACTGCCTCCTATTGCTATCGGGCTCAGGCAAACCCTCAACCTTGCCTTCGGTAGCGGTGGTCAGCTGGGCGTTCAGGCTCATTATATGCCAGCGGGTCGTGAACTGGCCCTGGCTAAAAATGCGGGAGCTGGGGCATTAGCCCATGAGTTTTGGCATGCTTACGATCATTACATCGCCTCTAAAGCATTTAAGATCCCTTCCAACAACAGAGGCGCTGGTGGTGCCTCTTTCGCCAGCAGCTGTTGGCTGGCCGATGTCCCTTCGATAAAGCATCCGTTAAATCAGCGACTCGAGCGGGTATTTGCGACGACTTTTCTGACCCATGATGGCCTGGATAGTCATGAATATGTCGACCGAGCAGTAGCGTTAGATAATCAATATGGACGGCAGTATTTCTCTAAACCCACCGAGTTGATGGCGCGGGCATTTGAAGCCTGCATCGAGTCCTATCCGGAGATAAGTAACTCTTATCTTGTGAATGAGACCTTGAGCTCTAACCTTGCCGATGCGGGAGGCTACCCGGACACTCAGCATCGCCAGCAGATATTCAGTGCCTTGATCGCTTATTTCGAGCCATTAGGTGAAGCTTTAGGCAGGGAAGTAAGCTAAGCCTCTGAATCGATTTCTATCACTACTGAAATGGTTTTTTAGAGGTCATTTAAAACTCAGACCGGATCCGCATCACATTTCTTCAAAATAATAAAAATGGTTATTTTTGTTTTTCCCGGGTATTAAATGGTCGAATTGGGGAGGGAACCACTAGCCATAGCCGTTTAACGTCATAATTCAAGCTGCAATGTGGGAGGAATGTTGTTTTGTTACATGAAAAATGATTGTCTCCATTTCAGAACAGGCTTGCATATTTGGCGATAGGTGTTGTGTTGGTGTTAATTGTTTGTTTGTTCTTTTGGTTGTCATCCATGTGTCTAGTCTTTGTGTTAGGCGTTTTGCTCCTTCCCATATTAAGAACAAATGGGGTATTTGTTGTGCTGTTTACTTACTGGTCAGTAGTAAAATTAGGGTAATACCAAGCCCGCGCCGCGATTATGCAGTAAATAGCCTGACTTTTCGTTGTAAAATTACATAAATGCTAATCATGCCGCTTGCTTAGCTTGGGTGGGCACTAAGGTGTAATTAGGTCTAGCCATTCTATAGTTCACTGTTGTAAGCTCGTCGTTCATGTACAAAGTGAGTATCTAAGCCGGTAATTTTGCAACAAAGTAAGCAGGCTTAGGGGCATGATAGTACTGAATCTAAAAATATAAAGTTACTGTCTATATACATACCTATATACATATCTATATACATACTTATATACCTACAATGAGGACAATCATGAAGAAAATCCTAACAACTACTGCGGCAGCCGTGTCATTAGCACTGTGTTCTTTCGTCGCAAACGCTGCAGATTTTAAACCAGCCGTAGCTTATGATTCATCGGGTAAGTTTGATAAATCTTTCAGCCAGGCGGTTTATCAGAACGGTGTGATGAAATTTACCGAACAAACCAAGATCGATGTACGTGAATTTGTACCGGCAAACGATGCACAGCGTGAACAGGGCCTTGAGCGCCTGGCACGTCGTGGATTCAGCCCGATTGTTGTGGTTGGCTTCATGTATGGCTCTGCATTAACCAAGGTGGCTAAAAAGCACCCAGATACTCAGTTTGTGATTATCGATGCCGTTGTAGATCTACCTAATGTTAAGTCTCTGGTGTTTAAAGAGCATGAAGGTTCATTCCTTGTCGGCGCATTAGCTGCGATGAAGTCAAAAAGTCATAAAGTTGGCTTCGTTGGCGGTATGGATATTCCTTTGATCCGTAAGTTTGCTTGTGGTTATGAGCAAGGTGCTAAATACATCAATAAAGATACTGAAGTTTTCCAGAACATGACGGGTTCAACTATCGCTGCATGGTCAGATCCTGCCCGTGGTGCCGAACTGACTAAGAGTCAGTTTACTAAAGGCGCCGACGTAGTCTTCGCTGCTGCTGGTGGTACCGGTGTCGGTGTTTATCAGGCCGCGAAAGATGAAGGCAAATTTGCTATCGGTGTTGACTCTAACCAAAACTACCTGCACCCGGGCGTAATGCTGACCTCTATGGTTAAGCGTGTCGGCGTGGCGACATTTGAGGTATTTAAGGCTGCCGAAGGCGGTAGCTTCACTCCTGGTATCGATGCCCGTGGTCTTAAAGAGAACGGTGTTGGCTGGACGCTCGATGAATATAACCGCGACCTAGTGACCGCCGAAATGGAAACTAAGATCGGTGAAATTTCAGCGAAGATCGTAGCCGGAGATATCAAGGTTCACGATTACATGGCTGATAACAGCTGTAAGTACTAATGCCAAGCTCCAATAATAGTGCTTTTCATTTGTAAAAAGTGAAAGTTAGCTCTCCTGCCTCAAAGTAGGAGAGCTTTTTGAGAAGTACACATGGGGCGGCAAAGAGAACCATCATTTATGTCTATACACCCTAGCGACAAACCTTTTGCACTCGAACTGCGTGGTATCGATAAGCGATTCGGCGCAGTGCATGCTAACCGAAATATTGATCTTCAAGTTCCTCCCGGTACCATCCATGGCATTATCGGTGAAAACGGGGCAGGTAAATCGACCCTGATGAATATCATCTACGGGTTTTATAGCGCAGACGCCGGAGATATTCTGATTAGCGGTGAGGTCCAGAAGCTTGCCAATTCGAAAGAGGCAATCAGTCACGGCATCGGCATGGTTCACCAGCATTTCATGTTGGTCGATAACTTCACCGTTCTGGAAAATGTGATTTTGGGTGCCGAAAATGGCCCTCTGCTTAAGTCCAGTCTCCATGATGCCCGCAAAGAGCTAGAGCGGTTAGCAAAAAATTACCAACTCGATGTGCCACTCGATGCCTTGATTGAAGACTTGCCTGTTGGCCTGCAACAGAGGGTCGAGATCTTAAAGGCCCTGTATCGGGGGGCTAAGATCCTCATTCTGGATGAACCCACGGGTGTACTGACCCCACAGGAAACTGAGCATCTGTTTCATATTTTCGATGCGCTGCGCGAGCAGGGCGTCACTATTTTATTGATCACCCACAAACTCAAAGAGATTCTGGCTGCCACAGATAACGTCTCGATCATGCGCCAAGGGGCGATGGTTGCCCACAGAAAGACGGCCGAGACAAATAAAGAAGAGCTGGCCGAGCTCATGGTGGGACGGAAAGTTCGCTTAAAAGTCGATAAGAATGCGGCTAAGCCTGCCCAGATACTATTGTCGACTAAAGATCTGACCTATACCGATGGTATGGGCGTAGATCGTCTTAAAAAGGTCAACATAGAGATCAAGGCCGGAGAGGTTGTTGGTGTTGCCGGGGTCTCCGGTAATGGCCAATCTCACTTGATTAATGCACTCGCAGGCTTACTCATACCTACCAGTGGTTCGATAACCATAGGCCAGACTATTATCGATGCAGAGCATCCCTGTTCGCCGGATGGTGTACGTCAGTTAAGTGTCGGCCATGTGCCGGAAGACCGACTGAATATGGGGCTAATAAAATCCTTCAGCGCCGAAGAGTCTGCCATCTTAGGGCATCAGAATCGGTCTACATATAATGACAAGGTTTTGAATAAGCCTAAGGTTATCACCCAGGAGTGTGCGCGCTTGATGGAGGAGTGGGACGTAAGACCACAAGATCCTAAGCTCAGAAGCTCGCTATTTTCCGGCGGCAATCAGCAGAAGCTGATCATCGCTCGCGAAGTGGACCAAAATCCGGATGTGCTGCTGATCGGTCAACCGACCCGGGGAGTAGATATAGGTGCCATCGAATTTATCCATAAACGCATCATCGAACTCAGAGATCAAGGCAAGGGTATTCTACTGGTGTCGGTGGAGCTCGATGAGATCATGGCGTTGGCCGATAGGATCATCGTGATGTTCGATGGCCATATCGTTGGAGAGGTGAGCTGTGAACAGGCGAACGAGAAAATTCTTGGGATGATGATGGCCAACATAATACCCGATGAGCTAAGCAAGTCGGCTGCGGGACAAACGACTAATGGAGGTCAGGCGTGAACGACTCAAAAATTCCTATGTGGGTTAATGTCATCGGACTGCCCTTGATCAATATCCTCTTCGCCTTTGCATTTTCAGCATTTATTTTCATTGCCGTGGATGTGAATCCCATCGAGGCGGCGATGGTGATGGTGAAAGGAGCCTTAGGTTATCAGGAAGGTATCGGTTATACCCTCTACTATACGACTAACTTTATTTTTACTGGTTTAGCGGTGGCGGTGGCGTTTTCTGCCGGGCTGTTTAATATCGGTGGTGAAGGTCAAGCTTATCTCGGGGGCTTGGGGGTTGGACTCGCCTGTTTGGGTTTAGATCAGGCCTTACCATTCTGGGCTCTTCTGCCTATCTCTATGGTTGCCAGTATGGCATTTGGTGCCCTGTGGGCACTTATCCCTGCGTATCTGCAGGCTTACCGTGGCAGTCATATCGTGATCACCACCATCATGTTTAACTTTATCGCCTCGGCGCTGATGGTCTATCTGATGGTGAACGTACTTAAACTGGACGGTCAGATGGCGCCGGTTTCGCGGATTTTTGAACAAAGCGCTGTGATGCCGATGTTCCATGAGATCGCGGCCTGGTTCGGGCTCTCTTTCTCTGAGTCGCCGATGAACCTGAGTTTCTTTATCGCTTTGGCTTGTTGTGTCTTCGTTTGGGTATTACTGTGGCGCACCCGTTGGGGCTATGCCATTCGTGCCATGGGCGCGAGTCCTACAGCGGCTGAGTATGGCGGCATTAACCATAAGAAATTGATCATCATAGTGATGCTTATATCCGGTGCACTTTCCGGGATGTTAGGCCTGAATGAAGTACAAGGTTATGGTCAGCAGTTGAAGCTGGATTTCGTGGCTGGCTATGGCTTCACCGGTATTGCCGTGTGTTTGATTGGTCGTAATCATCCTGTCGGTATCATATTGGCGAGTCTGCTCTTTGGTGTCCTGTATCAGGGCGGAGCTGAGTTGGCGTTTGATTTCCCCAATATCGATCGTGAGATGATTCAGGTGGTGCAGGCCTTAGTCGTGCTGTTCAGTGGTGCGTTGGCATTGATGTTGGTGAAGCCAACCGAACATTTATTTGTGCTCTGGGATCGAAAGAAAAAGTCCCTCGGCAAAGCACAGACGGAGGCCTAAGCTATGTATGAGAATCTGATTTTAATCTTAGATGCGACCCTGAGGGTCTCGACCCCGCTGATTCTAGCGGCATTGGCAGGCCTATTCTCGGAGCGTTCTGGCATAGTGAACATCGCGCTGGAAGGCAAGATGCTGTCGGCGGCGTTTGCCGCCGCGGCCGCCGCTTCGGTAACTGGCTCTGTTTGGCTCGGCTTGCTCGCCGGCATCGGCGTTTCTGTGTCTCTGTCGTTACTCCATGGCTTTGCCACAATCACCCACAGAGGCGATCAGATCGTCTCAGGTGTGGCGATTAATATGCTAGCCGTGGGCCTGACCGTAACGCTGGGACGCTTTTGGTTTGGTCTGGGCGGGCAGACTCCTGCTCTGTCTGACAGTGAGCGCTTTACTTCTATCACGCTGCCGGGAGCCGATGCGATTGCGGATGTTCCTGTCATTGGTCTGCTCTATAGTGAACTTATCTCCGGCCATAACATCTTGGTCTACCTGGCGCTGGCCATGGTGCCTACTGTCTGGTGGATAGTGTTTCGAACCCGTTTTGGATTGCGTCTGCGCGCGGCGGGTGAAAACCCCCATGCGGTGGATACCGCGGGTATCTCGGTGGCCTGGATCCGCTATCGCGCCTTGATCTGTGCAGGTATATTGTGCGGTATTGCAGGTGCCTACCTGTCTACCGCGCACAGTGCCGGCTTCGTGGCGAACATGAGTGCCGGTAAGGGCTTCATCGCCTTGGCCGCGTTGATCTTCGGTAAGTGGAGGCCTGTGCCTGTATTGTTTGGTTGTCTGCTGTTTGGCTTCCTCGATGCAGTGGCGATTCGCCTGCAGGGCGTCGAGTTGCCGGTAGTGGGTGTCATTCCGGTACAGGCAATCGAAGTCTTACCCTACATCCTGACAGTACTCCTGCTTGCCGGCTTTATTGGCCGCGCCGTCGGACCTAAGTCTATCGGTGTACCGTATGTGAAGACGCGTTAATCCTGCAGTGCATTCGCTACTCGATAGCGAATGCCGTTGTTAAAAGCGGTAGTTATTAGCGTTAGTTAAAAAGTCGGGTTAATACCCGACTTTTTTGTTTGATATGTATCGTATAGAGATAAGTTTTAAGTGGTAAGTGGTAAGTGGTAAGTGGTAAGTGGTAAGTGGTAAGTGGTAAGTGATAAGTGATAGTGGTAAGTTCAAGATAGAGCGAAGAGATCTGTAGTAAGTGAGGTCAGACCCTGACCCCATTTACTCGCATTGCCCTACAATTATTAGCATAGCCCTGAAGTCATTTATATCGACTTTGGTTTTAATGCCTTTAGCGGCTTGTTTAGCGAATGCTTCTAATTCATTTTTGTTCATACTCTACCTTCCATTGACCCACATAGGGAACTGATTGAAAGGTAGTTACACAAAATTATTTACAGGCTCCATTATCTACTTATTTCGATGCGTCTTAACGGATCAAGAGTAATGGAACCGCACTTTTTACTAACACCTCAGTCGTATTGCTGCCGACAAAAAACTGCCTTAATTTTGAGTGACCGAAAGCCCCCATCACAATCATGCCCAGCTGTTGCTGTTGCTGATAATTAAGCAGTGCTTCATCGACACGCCCTGACAGCATTTTCTCACAGACCTTAATCCCTGATCCTCGCAGTCGCATTGCCGCCTGATCAAAAGCCGTACTCTTACTGCCTGATTCATCCACCATCACCAAATGACACTCAAGCCCTTTAAGTAACGGTGTGTTCATTGCCTTTTCAATCAGTTTTTCACTGGTTGCGCTGCCGTCAAAGGCAATCATGTAAGATCTAGGTGTCACAAACGTTTCGCTGACCACCAAGGTATGTGCTTTTATGGAGCGGACAACGCTTTCAAGTTGTGAACCTATGGTTTTACTGGTGCTATGATCTTCACCCGATTTACCGATCACTAATACCCTTAACTCACGTTCCAGATCGATAAGGGTTTCTAGTAAACTTCCGTGACGTTGCAATGTGCCGATCTCATCGACGCCTCTCAACACCGCCAATGCCTTGGCATCGGTAAGGAGTTGCTTACCATGCTTGAGGGCAACTTTACTGCGCACTTCATCGAGCTCAACCAGCTCATTGAGGAGTTCCTCTTGGCTCCCCAAGCCTATCTGCCCTGACAATTCACTCACCACTGGTCTCGTGGTTTTATCGAGTACATGTAATAAGATAAGAGGTGCCTCAACCTTCTGAGCAACCCAAGCACTGGCTTCGCAGGTTGCTAGAGTCAATGTTGAGCCATCAATACACGCGACTATATTTTTCATTTGTCTCATCCTATTAGTGTCCTGCCATTAGTCTTTCAACTTCTTCGGGTTTATCATGTACACCAAACTTATCAACGATCGTACGTGTCGCTTCGTTCATGCCAATCAGTGTCACGTCGCTACCTTCCCGGCGAAACTTAATCACCACTTTATCTAATGCAGATACCGCGGTGACATCCCAAAAATGAGCCGTCGATAAGTCAATCGTTACCGACTCCTGTACGGCTTGAAAATCAAATGAATCAATAAATTTATCAGCTGAAGCAAAAAATACTTGGCCAATGACGCGATACTCGCAATGGTTACTCTCGGCAAAGTCATGCCTTACCACCATCATGCGGCTAATTTTATTAGCAAAAAATAGTGATGCAAGCAATACCCCAACAAATACTCCTAGGGCTAAGTTATGAGTGACAACGACCATAACCACAGTGGATAGCATCACGATATTGGTCGACAGTGGGTGTTTTCTCATATCAGTAATAGAGCGCCAAGAGAAAGTTCCTATTGCTACCATAATCATCACAGCTACTAATGCGGCCATCGGGATCTGCTTCAGCCATGGCCCAAGAAACACCACCATTAATAATAAATACATACCCGCAGCTAAACTCGATAAACGTCCACGCCCGCCAGACTTAATATTAATCATAGATTGACCAATCATGGCGCATCCCGCCATGCCACCGAGAAAGCCTGTGAAAACATTGGCAATGCCCTGCCCCTTACATTCTCGATTCTTATCACTACTGGTATCGGTAAGGTCATCGACTATCGTCGCTGTCATCATTGACTCTAATAAGCCAACAGTGGCAAGGGCTGTGGCGTAGGGTAAAACTATCCATAAGGTTGTTAAATTCAAAGGCACATCAGGCCATAAAAATATCGGTAAGGTATCGGGCAAGTCTCCCATATCGCCGACTGTACGCACATCGATATTAAACATGATAGCGAAAATAGTTAATCCAACAATACAAATCAAGGGAGAGGGAATTAACTTGCCGATAATAGGCAGATAAGGGAAGAGATAGATAATACCAAGGCCTGCCGCTGTCATGGCATACACATGCCAGGTCACATTGGTGAGTTCGGGTAACTGGGCCATAAAAATGAGTATGGCTAACGCATTAACAAAGCCTGTGACCACCGACCGCGAGACAAATCGCATCAAATCACCTAGTTTTAAATACCCGGCTAACACCTGTAATACACCCGTTAATACTGTCGTGGCTAACAGGTATTCTAAACCGTGCTCTTTAACTAGGGTGATCATCAATAATGCCATGGCTCCGGTTGCTGCGGAGATCATTCCACTTCGGCCCCCGGTAAACGCTATCACTACCGATATACTGAATGAAGCATACAAGCCAACTTTGGGATCGACTCCGGCAATAATTGAAAATGCGATAGCTTCAGGTATTAAGGCTAACGCCACAACCATACCCGCAAGCAGATCGCCACGAATATTAGATAACCAATCTGTTTTAAAGTTTTTTAGCATTGAACTCTCAGTTTACGCACGGCAGTTCGCACCAGAGATTAGACTGGCGTGTTATACGTGCTTTTTTGATAAAAATTTGGCGTGGAAAAGATCGTAAAAAATTGGATTACGAATTAACAAACGCAAAGAATAAGCATGGCGCTTAGGTTAGCAATGAAAGCTATAGGGGGGGCGAAACGTTAAGGCGGCGTAATTAACACGGTGATCAATATCCTCTGCATGAAACGAAACTGTATACTACGCCCATTAGTGCGTAGATAACACCCTTGGAGACACTTTTATACCCAAAATCACGCTGACAAAATTAACCAAGACATCCATTATTCTTTGTTGATGAGATTCAAGTGCTTCGCCTTTTGTGTGAATGAATAGGGCATAAGCACAGATATCAATAGCGAACACTGCAGCCAATTCTATCAGTCGATTTTCAATCCAATCACGCCTATGCTCATAGGATTGACCTGTATAACGATCGACACCGTATAACAAATCCCCTTCGGCAACTTTACTTAATCTTAGTCAAGGGGTCTGTGTCTGACAATTTAGGGTGTCTTAGTTATTCTATTAAAATGACACTAAAACCTATTTTACAACCTGCCACTGTGCGGCGATAAAACCGTCAGTGATACTATTATTTCGATCGGCGAGTATCTCAGTGCCATCGCTCAGTCTAAAATAGAGACTGTCATAGACTGGTTCCTTAATGAGCATGGCACTCATGCCCTAATCTCCGATAGCTTCGAATTGGGGAACATAAGCAAAATATACCACCCCGTTTTTTTCTATCTGTGAATAGATGTTGTCGCGAAGCGGCTGGTTATCTGTTAGGTCATCATCTAAGTTTTTGACACCACAACCCGTGGTAAAAATACTTGATAGACACAGACTAAAAATTAGCTTTTTCATTGTTGACCTTACTAATACACTTATTGGTACAAGTGTTACATCGGTAGATCCTAGCTCTAACCTCGCATCTAGAACCTCGCACCATTAATCCACCCAGTGCAGTACATCTCTGATAATAGACCAGCGTGGTTTAATTTCTGTTGCCCCTTGGCCGAGCATCCAATAGTTATATATTCGCTCTTGATGACCGTCGACTTTACGCAGTTTCTGCCAGTTATTAACGTAATTCAGCAAGGATTGGTTACTCTGAGCCACCGCATAAGCGACTGGGTAACGAGAGGTGGTTTCAGGAATAGCGATACCGTAACCTGGGAAGAACAAGGTCCAGGCTGAGCCTGCCTGAGCACTGATCACCACAGCATCATATTCCCCCTTCTTCTGCCTGAAGAAGTTCTTATAACCTGATATCTTCACAAATTTGAGATTAGGATACCTCTGCTTCGCTTCTTGGATAATATCGCCATGTTCTACATAGGCTATGGTGATATTTTGCATCTTTAAAATGTCTTCATTGCGCTTAAACTTGTTCACCATATGATCGCGAGTGGCGATGGCTAAGTTTAGTTCCAGTACTGGCTCGGCATAACTCAGCTTGTCCATCTGCTCGATATCCATGGCGAGTCCCGACATGGCGATATCGAAGAATCCCGCTTCGAGCGACTCGGCGAGCTTGTCTTTTTTAAAGGGGATAAATTCAATTTTCACGCCTAAATCTTCGGCAAGTTTAGATGCCATGGCGCTGTCGAAGCCCACTAACTGACCGGCATTATTGTAGTAGCTGAAGGGCACATTACTGGGGATGTAACCTACCTTGAGTGTGCCTCTTGTTCGAATAGCCTTAAGGTTTGCAATCACAGACGTGGGCGTCTTGCCAAGTTCGGGGAATTGTCTTTTTACCTTGGTCGGCACTTTATCGGCGACCTGCATGTTGGCGATGACACCGCTGGTGATCTCAGGACTATGAATAAACATGCCCATGCCGATGCGCAAGCTCACTATGGTCAGCAGGATACCAATGCCGATACCGACACTCATCTTGATAAGTCTGGGGGGGCTGAGCTTGAGGCATTTGTGGAACAGGGCAGCGGTCAAAATGGTCAGCACAAATAGATTCATTACCGCGGCAATGGAGTTAAATTTTCCGGTAATAAAGCCTGACATCACGAACAGCTGGAACAGATCAGACGGCAGATGTACCAGATCTAACATGAAAGGAATCGCCACATACACACTGCCAAACAGGGATAACAGGCCACTGATAGACAGCGAAGGTATCGCACTTAAATCTACCGGCGTACCATTAAACCAGCCTGCGAAGTATACAAATAAGATGACAGTCAGCTTGCCTATGTTAGGGAAGGTAAAGGCGATAGGCACTAAGATCTCAATCAAGGTGGCGCCATCTTCGGTGAGCTTGTCATGCTGCTTCATGATCTGCTTACACTCTTCGATAATCACAGGGATCACGATGAAGATATTACCGGTAGCGAAAGCGGTGATCAGGCTGGCCTTGCTAATACTCAAGGCTTGATGAAAGGTTATCGGCGTCAGAGAGGCGACAATCCAGGGCAAGATCCAGAAGGTCAGTAACAGACAGAGTACAAAGTAGCTGATGAGATAGACCTGCATACTGGCAAATTCATCCACTCCCATGGTGCCAGCCGCTGAGGCCGACATGGCAAAAATACCGATAGGCAATATCTTTATCAGGCCGCGGGTGATGCGAGAGAAGATCTCGCTGGTGGTGTGCATAAAAGTCAAAATTTGCTGCTTATGATCTCCCTCCATGCCGATAAGCGCTAAGCCCATGGCAATACTGAATACCACCATGGCGGGCACATAGCCTGCCGCCATCGATTCGAATGGGTTAGAGGGGATATACAGCTTGAAATAGTCTATGGCCGCGGCGGGCTCTATGCTGCTGGTGCTAAAAAATGAAGCCGACTCTACAAAGGGAAATGACATGGGCATCAAGGCTATTACCGCCAGAGCCAGCAGCCAGAGCAGTAGCATTATCATGCCGGCTCGGCTAAATATGAGTGTCGCGGTGCTCTTTTGTAGCTTGCCGATACCACCTATCAGCGAGACTAAAATATAGGGTAAAACAGTCATCTGCATCAGCAAGATAACCGCATTACCTATGGTGCTGAGCCAGCCTACAGATTCACCGAAAAAAAGCCCCACGCCGAAGCCAAGGAACATAGCGATCAACATCTGAGTTGAGCTGGTCATAGAAAATATTTTTTTAACCACGAATGACATCCATATACAAAACTGCCAGAGATGCTCGTTGATTCCAGTTGTTGAAAATACGAGCGTAACAGAATGAGAATTTAACATTAACATGTAGAATTAGCTCAATATTCTAACATGTGTTCGATTGAGTTTTCTTGTAAATGAGTGACTACTTTTTCGAGAGTTGCTCGACGGTTAAATCGATAAATGCCCTCACTTTAGGCGACAGATGTTTGCGACTGGGATACACCACAAACACATCAATTTCAGGGGCGGGGAGGTCTTCAAACAGGATCTCCAGCTTTCCTGATTTGATCTCTTCCTCCATATAAAACATAGGTAATCGGCAGATCCCTAAGTCATCTAAAACCAAGGCTAGCTCCATCTCGGCACTGTTACAGACTAATTTTTGCCTAACCTCTACGGAGTAAGGTTTGCCTTCTTTATCATTAAATTGCCATTTGTTCGGTGATTTAAGATTGCTGTAACAGAAGCAGTTATGACGGCTTAATTCTTGTGGGTGGTGGGGGCGACCATGTTTAGACAGGTATCCCGGACTGGCGACAATATAACCTTTACAGCTAAATATCTTACGGCAGATGAGGCTTGATTCCTCAAGCTGCAACGAGGCACGTATGGCAAGATCATAGCCTTCAGCTACTACGTCAACTTTACGATCATTGAGGTCAAGATCTAAGGAGACATTGGGATAGAGGCGCATATATTCGGCTAAGATGGGCTGCAGGTAGTTATTACCAAATCCGACCGGAGTGCTCAGTCTTAGAATGCCTTTAGGCGCAAGCTCGTGCAGAGTCAGCATGTTCACCGCTTGCTCTGCATCGGCGACTAACTGCTGGCACTCTTGATAGTATGCCTTTCCTTCAGGTGTCAGACCTATGGAGCGTGTGGTGCGATTGAGTAAACGCACGCCAAGCCGCTCTTCGAGCTTATTTACTTCCTTACTGATATAAGACGTTGAATGACCCATCAGCTCGGCTGCTGCCGAAAAACCACCGGTTTTCACCACCTGAGTGAATACCATGACACCATCAAAAAGCTTATTCATAGTCATATGGAAATAGTCTTTATCAATTAAGGTTATTAATCTCGAATAACTATCAATATACACTTATCACTATTCAATGTAACAAGCTTTGTAATAAGCAGTTGTAACAAACAAATGTGATTCGTGTCTGAGGCTAGGTTTGGAACTTTTGAGTTCTGCTAAGCAAATAGGCAATAAGGAGATGCTATGCAGCACAAGGTCAAACTCTATATTCTAGTCACGGCTCTGCTATTTGGGTTATCCCCCTTAGCAATCGATATGTATCTGCCAGCATTACCTTCGATGGCGAGCTCACTGTCGGTTTCAATCAACGATATGGAGATGTCGGTGGCGGTATTTCTACTAGCCTTTGCATTGGCCCAGCCTGTGTTTGGTTTGCTCGCCGACCGTTTCAATAAATTGAACTTGTTGCTGTCGGGTTTAGTGATATTCACTCTTTCAAGTTTGGCTATGCCTATGGTTGAAACTGCAGAGGGACTCTATCTGGCCCGCATGTTTCAGGCGATTGGCGGGGCAAGTTCTGTAGTCTGTTTTGCCATGATCCAACAAAAATTCGATATCCAAAAAGGCTCGCAGATAATCACTTATGTGATGGCGACTGTGGTTATCGCCCCGTTAGTCGCACCTATGATAGGTGGCCAAATACTTAAGCATGGCGGCTGGGAAGAGATCTTCTATGTTCTCGCCGGTGTGGGTGTCTTTGCCTTTGTGTTGAGCTTATTTACTCACAGCGAAAAGCTTGAAGCTGTGAACAAGAGCGCGGGAAGCGAAGAGGCTGAACAAGCAGCCGGTTCATCATTCGCCGACTTTATTGCCATATTTAAACAGCCATTGCCGATAGCCTTTATCTTTCTTGGTGGTTTTGGTTTTGCGGCGCTGTTCTCGTTCGTCGCCGGATCTGCCTTCGTTTATATTGATTTCTTTAAGGTCAGTGCTGAAAACTACAGCTACCTATTAGGTTTAAATGCCTTGGCTATGATATCAGGCAGTCTGTTAAGTGCTAAGGTATTCGCTAGGGTCACGCCCAACAAAAAAGCCATTATTGCCGGTTTGTTTTTAGGACCATTAAGTTTCTTGTTCTTTGTATTAGCGCAGATGCAAGCCCCGTTAACGGCAATCGTTATCAGCGTATTTATGTTCAATATCTTGCTCGGCATGATTTCGGCTAATGCGATTTCAGCGGCTATGTCATTTTATCCGACTCAAGGTGGGGCAATCTCGGGTGTGTTTGGACTCTGTCAGTTTGCCTTAGGTGCGGTTTTTAGCGCTGGGATCAGCTTGTCCCATGCGCACACCCCGGCGGTATTACTGTCTTTTATGGGGCTAGCCTGCGCCAGTGCTGCTATGTGCAGCACATATTTATATACCCGCTCTTGTAGCGAAGATTCAGAATTATCGACCGACACCAATGCTATCGAGCCTTGCAGGTCACTACAGCTTTGAGCGGCTTGTGAAGAAAGTCAGCCCAGAGCGGTTCTAAAAATAGCCTTAAGCGGTTTTACTAAATCAAGAAAAGCCTCGAGCGGCTCTAAAAAAGCAGTCCTGAGCGTTTTTACTAAAATTAAAGTTGAAGAGGAATTATTATGAAAATATTAGCATTCGCAGCCAGCAACAGCTCTAAATCGATTAACAAGCAACTGGCTACGTACGCCGCATCACTAGTGGAAGGTGCCGAAGTTGAGATACTCGATATCAATGATTATGAGATGCCTATTTTTAGCCAAGACAGGGAAGAGGAGCTAGGTCAGCCTGAGCTGGCGCAGAATTTCTTTGCCAAACTTGGTGAAGCCGATGGCATCATCATCTCATTTGCAGAGCATAATGGTTCATACACCGCAGCCTATAAGAATCTGTTCGATTGGACGTCACGCATAGATATGAAGGTGTTCCAGAATAAGCCTATGGTATTGCTCGCGACTTCTCCTGGGCCTGGTGGCGCTAAATCCGTATTAGCCGCCGCCGCAGGTTCTGCACCCTATTTTGCTGCCGATGTGAAGGCGAGTCTTTCTATCCCTAGCTTCTTCGACAATTTCGACATGGAAAAGGGCGAGCTTAAAAATGATGAGCTCAAGCAGGCACTGAAAGAAGCCGTATTTAAGTTACATCAGTAAAGAGCAAAGAAGGTCGGAATGTTCAAGGTCGTACGGACACATTCACCAGCTGAATGTGTTGGCGCGATCTAGCTGTATTTTTAGTCAGACCAAAGTTATTTAACATATGTTTCCTAGATGGGAGAGGAAACATATATGAACAAATCATTAATCGCATTACTACTCGCCAGCATGACTATGGTGGGCTGTGCATCGAGTGGCTCTTCGGGGTCAAATACACCTGAGTTTGATGGCGATCCAGGCTTCGAGTTTGACCCTGGATATGCCCCTGAAATTGTCGATCCTGAATTTGGCCTTGATCCGGATGGGGTTGATCCAGACTTTGGCGTGAAGCCGGATCAAACAGATCCTGATTTTGAACATGTTGATCCTGACTTTGGTCATGGCCCAACAGATGATGTGGCGATTAGCACGCCTTTAGATGTGACGATTAGCATCAATGATAGAGGTGCTATCGTTATCAGTTCAGAATCTATGATGCACGATATAGTGACTGTCTACCGCTTTCACGATCATGAAAATGGCTCGGTAACGATCACCGACCGTGATGGAGTCACTGTCGCCAGCGGCACTAAAGATGACAATGGTCGCATAGTCGTGACCACTTATCTGGGTCGTAGCATAGTGATAGATAGCGATGGGAGTTTAGTTATGCCTGATAACGGCAGACCTTTGTTACCGGGTGCTGATATCCAAGGCCGTGACTTAACGGTCCAAGTAGATAGTGGTGGGTACATTACTTTTAAGTCGGGAGACTTCTCTTTTTCAGTACAGGATTATCGTATAGCCTGGTCGCCTCCCTATGAAAGCACTATCTACCTGTATCATGCCGAAACGGGCGAAAAGATAGCTCAAGCAGATGAAAACAGAGACGGGTCATATACCTTTCAGGGACGCAACGGACGTAAGATCATTGTCGATAAAGACGGTAATGTAAAAATCTACCTGCAGCCAGGTTGGCCTGCAAAATCTGAGTTTCAAGCCAAAGCGACTAAACTAAGCAGTGAGCAAAAATCACAGCTCAAGCAGCTAAAGCATAAAATGAAGCAGCTAAACCTTAAGCAAGTTAAGCGTTGATCATATTTTAGACTTTAGGAGCTAGATGTAGATCACACTTAGCTCCTAGGTTCTAGAACCTAGGAGCAGCTTTACTCTTCCTTTAAGAAGGGCTGGCCTGGTTGCCAGTCGATGTAGACGCTGTCTTTTTCTGCGCTATAGGGCGCTTTGACGAAGACAGATTTAAAGTCTTTATCACTCTCGTTTCTGAACAGATGAGACTCACCGGGCTCGCAGCGTAGATAGTCGCCTTGCTTGATTAGCACACGTTCACCATCCACATAAACGGCACATTCACCCTCGAGTACCAAGAATGATTCTTCCTGAGTCTTATGCTTATGGCAAGGGTGAGCCTCACCTGGGGTTATCACCACAATGCCGAAGTGAACTCTTGGACCATTGGTCAGGTATTTAGGCCCATACTCGCCGAAGCGATAGTCATGCTCTGATTCATTGGTTAAGTACATAGGGGTTCCTGATTTTCTGTATTGTTGGCTAGGAGCTCGTATGTAGGAGCTGCGATGCTTTGCTTGTTTCATCTCTCCCGGCTAAAGCCGGTCCTACAAGTCTTATAATCCTGGTGCTTGCCACATTGAGTTGGTCAGGCCTTTATCGACCAGTTTTAATTGCTGCTCATACACCTGAATCCACTTTTCTTTTAACGCTTGATACTTCACATAGTTATCCATGTTGGGCTGGTACTCTTTTTCCCAGCTTACAATCGAGTCGGCCGCCTCTTTGATGCTAGCGTAGATGCCCACACCGACCCCTGCGGCCATGGCGCAGCCCAGAGATGTGGCTTCTTTTACTTTAGGTATTTTTACTTTCTTGCCGGTGACATCGGCGAGGATCTGCGGCCATAGAAAGCCTTTACTGGCACCGCCTGCAAACACTATCGCCTGTTCTGCTTCGCTTGGCTTGCTAGCAGCGGCTGAGCCTGCTGTATTTGGTTGACTAAACGCTTGGATATTTTCGAGGTTAATCGCCGAGACAATGCAGGCATTCTCCTGCAGGCTACGAAACAGACAAGCGGGATTGCTCTTGTCGACATCCAGTGACAAGTTGATAAACGAAGGGGCGGCGTGATACCAGTGATCGTAATGCATGGCATCGGAGAATATCGGCAAGATATCATAGCTGCCCACAGGCACTTGCTCGGCCAGCTCTTCCATATAGGCATAGACATCTATGCCACGCTCTTCGGCTAGCTGTTTCTCTAAATGACAGAAGGCATCCACAAACCAGTGCATCACCAGGCCGCTAAAAAACGTGATCCCCTCGGCCTGAGAGAGTCCGGTGATCACATGGGGATTGACCCGAATGGACATATCTTCCGGTGGCGGCATCTTGGCGTTGATATTAACCACCTGCTGCCAGAAACTGCCGCCCAGCACCGCTATATCGCCGAGGTTGACGACTCCAAGACCGGCAGCGCCAAGTTGCACATCCCCGCCGCCCATCACCACTGCAGTGCCAGCACTCAGGCCTGATTCACTGGCGGCTTGTGCGGTGACTTCACCTATCTTGGTGCCTGTTTCGACCACTGGGGGGAATATCTCCGGGTTAAGGCCGACTTCTTTGGCCATCTCTGGCACCCAGTTACGTGTGGCCAGGGAGAAGATTCCGGTTGTGCCCGCATTGGATGGGTCGGTCGCGATTACGCCGCTTAGTTTTGCTAAGACCCAGTCGCTGATCATGGCAACCGAATGGGCTTGGTCATACAGCTCGGGATGATGCTCCTTGAGCCATAGCAAACGGGGGAGGGCGCCGAGGGCGAAGGTTTGTCCGGACTGCTGATAATCACGATATTCGATATCCGGTGAGGACTCTTTCAGTGCCATGACTTGCTCAGAGGCTCTGGCATCGACATTAGCGACGGCCCAGATCTCCTGGCCATCTTGATCAAACACGACAATGCCTTCACGCATACTCGTCGCTGAAATGGCGATGATCTGCTGGGGGGAGATGTTGGCGTTTTGGATGGCTAGCTTGATACAGCGACATAAGAGTGGCCAGTCATTATCGAAATCGAAGCCCATGGAGTTATCGACACCATCTTCGGCTAAGTGCTGCCACTCCTCTTGCCCCACGGAAATTTGGCTTCCTTGCAAATCAAACAGCACGGCACGGCCGCTGCCCGTTCCCGCATCTATGGCTAACAGATAGTTTTCCATGTTCATTTCCTTATGCTTCATTCCAGCTTTTATGTAGGAGCTGCTTTAGCTGCGAATCCTTGTTTGTTACATCCCTCCCGGCTAAAGCCAGTCCTACAACTCTCAGCTTTAACTTTTCCTCGTGACTCGCAACTTTCTTGGCTTTGTCTTGAACTCGACACTTCTCAGCTTTAAACCACTACCCCTTCTTCGTGGGGCACATATTCATTCGACAACATCATGGTTATCGCGCTGAGCAGGTTGAATACGCCGGATTGCAGCTGCTCGCCATTGGTTTTTTGCACTAATATTTTTGAGCCATTCAGTGAGGCTAATGTCGGGCTTGCAGAGCAGTTGAGCTGTAGTACCTTGATGATGTTATTGCTCATAACAGGTAAGGAACCTTGGTTGACGCACAATACCCTAGGGTTTATGCCATGCTCTAAAAAGGCTTCACAGGCTTTGAGTAACATCAGGTTAGATGGGTCATCCCCAAGGCAGATAACTATGTCTAAGCCACCAAAATCTATGATGGCGGTTTCGGCCGCTTCCTGGCACTTATCTAAGGTATCAAATTCAAGGTGTTCGCCAAGCTCTACAAGGTTAGCGCCAAGCGCTTCCATATGAGCCACTACGGCTTGACCTACCTGTGTTGCGGCGGATGTGACCATAGCGACCTTGCCTAACAAGGGGTTGTCGTTTGAGCTCGGCCCTTTGTTCAGCTTGGCCTGCTCAAGCTCCCAGTATTCCACCGCGAAGATATCTGCCGGGCTCAGAGCCTGATAACCACCAAGGGCTTCGGCAGTTAATATCGCATCGAAGGTATGACTGGTGATGTCTTCGATGATCAAGGCCTGGTTGACTGTCTTGCCGAAAGAGATGGCGGCTCTACCCTGCCAAATAGCATAGTTAGGTGCGTAGTTAAGCATGGTTTGACCGCTCTGATGGTGGTCAAAATATTCAATATAGTCTTGGGCATAATCGTTGAGGTTGGCTTCGAAATCATCAAGTAAAATAGCGGGAATACGTTTAGTGCGAATGACATGGTCCGGCGTAAGCGGACCGCGACTGGCGATACTTTTAAGCTCAGGGTGTGAAGCAATATGACATGAGGCCATACCGCTATTTAACAGAGCCAGATGCGCAGCGCCTTTTTGCGCCGACACCAGCTTGCGTATCTTAGCGAGCTCAACCAGATCAATATCTGTGTTCTCATCAGGGTACTCAAGGCTCTTCTCATCCGCCTCTTCCCGTTCTTCGGCATTGATGCAAAGATTTGCTTCGATAAAATTTTCGGCTTCGCTCACCAGCTTAATGGTGTTCTCGTAAGCGGTCTTGGCATCGTCGCTGAAGGTAAACAGGCCGTGGTTCATGAGCACCAAGCCTTCTATCGACTGCCAGTCGATATCTTGGGTCATCTCATAAACCCGCTTAGCCAGCGCAAAGCCCGGCATCACATAAGGGATCACCAAGACCCGCTTGCCATACAACTGCTCTATAAAGGCTCCACCGCTTGAAGTGTTAGTCAAGGTCACTATTGCGTCGGTATGGGTATGATCCACGAAGGCGAAAGGGATAATGGCGTGCAGTATGGCTTCAACCGAGGGATTGGGCGCATTGGGATCTATCAAGGCGGCGCGCTGATACTTGACCATGTCGCTGTCGGTCAGCTCGGCAAGCTTGGCCATCTTCAATAACACGTCCATCTTTACCGGAGCGAAACCTGCCGCTTCTATGGTCTCTAAATCCCAGCCGCTGCCTTTTACAAAGAGTATTTCTTCACGCTCACCGAATAGGTTTTCGACTTGGGTCTTTACTGAGGTATTGCCGCCGCCGTGCAGCACCAGCGCAGGTTCCTGACCTAACAGACGTGATGTATAGACTCTCAATTCGAGAGGTGTAGTGAATTGACTGGCAGTTTGGGCATGCCACAAGCTCTGCATAGAAATTCCTTTCCATTTTTTAGGGAAGTTTCTAGGACCTAGAATCTAGACGCTAGGCAACTAACTTAAAACTTAGCACTTATCGTTTAACACTTCCCTAAGTTTTTAATTTCCCGAGAACAGATTGTAGGACCGGCTTTAGCCGGGAGAGATGGAACAGACAAGGCATCGATGCTGCGACTACTCCTACTCCTGACTATAAGCTGCTAGCTCATTCGCTTTATCCACTTGTAGTTAGTGATAATTTTTGGCAGTTTAATCACACTAAAAAACAATAATTATTTTAATACAGCGAAAAGCTATTCATATTCAGGGAGAGAACGATGACGAATAAAAACAATATCAAGCTGACGGCTAGCACAGTAACAGCAGCTAAAAGTGTCAGTTCCATTCATGCGCTATTTCGAACCACAGGGCTTGCTATCGCGATTGCATCGTCTTTGGTGACGGCTCCCTTATTAGCCGCATCTTTTACGGTGATTCATGCGGGTGAGTTACTTAGTATCCCTGGTAAAAAACCGTTAACCGAGCAGACATTAGTGATTGATGAAGACGGCAAGATAAGCCAGGTGAAGAGAGGGTATCTGGACCCTAAGTCTTTTGGCTCAGACGTTGACTACATCGATCTGAAAAACCGCTTCGTGATGCCAGGCTTGATGGATATGCATGTGCATCTTCAGGGTGAACTCGGGCCTAATAATGATAGCGAGAAGCTGCGTATGTCAGATGCCGATGTGGCGATCCGCAGTGCTCACTTTGCCAAGTTAACGCTTTTGGCAGGTTTTACCACAGTGCGGGATTTAGGCGCTAAACCAGAGCAGATTTACGCCCTGCGTGATGGTATCGCTAAAGGCTGGGTGGATGGTCCGCGCATTATCGCATCGGGCGGGGTATCGGTTACCGGTGGTCATGGTGATGTAGACGGCATGAGCCCGGATTTACTGGATAAGTTCACCTCTAAGACCATTTGTGATGGTCCCTATGATTGCCGCAGGGCGACTCGCCGTGCGATTAAGTTTGGCGCCGATGTGATTAAAATCACCTCTACCGGCGGCGTGTTGTCGGATACTAATACGGGCACGGGTCAGCAGATGGCTGACGATGAGCTGAAAGAGATTGTCGATACCGCTCATGGACTGGGCCGTAAGGTCGCCAGTCACGCTCATGCTACCGAAGGGATTAACGCGGCACTGCGTGCCGGGGTCGACAGTATCGAACATGGCAGTTACGCCGATAAAGAAAGCATCAAGCTATTAAAGGAGAATGGTGCCTATCTAGTGCCGACCTTGCTTGCTGGCGATACCGTAGTGCAGATGGCCAAAACCTCTGACTTTATGTCTGATGCGATTAAGGCTAAGGCCAGACGTGTCGGCATGGATATGACAGATAACTTCAAGGCCGTGTATAAAGCCGGGGTTAAGATAGCCTATGGTACCGACAGCGGTGTGTCTCAACATGGTACTAATGCTCGTGAGGCCGTTTTGATGCATCAGGCGGGTATGAGTAATGCCGATATTTTAAAATCAGCCACGGTCAACGGCGCGGATTTGATTGGAATGTCAGACAAGTTAGGCACATTGGAAGTGGGTAAGTACGCCGATATTATCGCGACAGAGACTAGCCCGCTAAAAGAGATTGAAGCCTTATTAGATGTGGATTTTGTGATGAAAGGCGGCAAGGTTTATAAGAATAAATAAGCGACGAGTTCCTAGGTTCTAGAATCAATAATCTAGATCCTAGGAACTATAATCTAGGGCCTTATTTAATAATAAAGCTGCCCTGCATGATTGCCCAGTGGCCTGGGAATGAGCAGAAGAATTTGTAGGCTTCAGAAGCACTCATGCCTTCGGTGCTGAAGGTGATGCTGCTTGAGCTACCGCCGCCAACTACATCTGTATGAGCGATAACACGAGTGTCGCCGTCTTTAACATAGTTTTTATCTACGCCTGCGCCCATGCCGTCGTTGGCTACCGCTTGCATATCTGCAGCTTTGGTTAGCACCCAGTTGTGGCCCATGGCAGCCTTTGGTAGCTGACCTGAATGAGTCAGTGTCAGTGTGACCTCTTTACAGCTTGCTGGGACACTGAGTTCTTTGGTGTCGTACTGCATAGCGTCGTTAGCGCTGATAGTTAATTCACATTCATTGGCATGGGCCATAGCACTAGACGACATACCGAATAGTGCACTGAAACCGAGTAAACCCACTGCGCTTATCGTCTTAAGACGATGTATTGAGATTTTCATTTGAAATCCTTTTTTTGATTCTTAGTGTATTGATACCACCCTATCATAATGAAAATTAATGTTAATGAGAATTATTATCGATTTTGTATGATGGGCCTTTAGTGACATATCAGCCATGTTCCTTAATCTGAACAAGGCTAATTTCAATATATATTAATGACTTGTATAGTTATTTTATGAGATGATTAGTTTTAGAAATTTACAATTGCATGGAGGCAATATGAAACGAATGACTCTTCTATCACCACTAAACTCCCTTTTATCACTGCTAATCGTAGGCAGTTTCCTCATCAATTTTAGCGTATCGGCTGATGATAGTTCTCGTCGTCAAGATGTTGAGCAACTGCTCGTAGATATGAAAGCAGACTCTTTGATGGATGCTGCTTATACCCAAGCTGAACAAATGATGTTGCAGATGCGAGATCAATTGAAGATCCAAGATTCAGAGAGTGAAATGTTTACCAGCTTCGTTAGTCAATACACACAGATCATGCGCGAAGAAATGAGCTGGGATAAATTGAAACAGCCTATGGTCGATATTTACGTGAAGCATTATACGGATAAAGAGATCACAGATATGCTCGCTTTCTATCAGAGTGAGTCGGGTCGCTCTATGGTCGACAAGATGCCTCTTGTGATGCAGGAATCAATCATGCTTACTCAAGCATTAGCTCAGCCTATGATGATACGTATGCAAACTTTAACGGTGGAGTTTCATAAAGAGCTGGAAGAACATAGAAAACAGATAGCAGACTAACTAGAGGGTAAATTTGTGCTTGGTGGCATCTTTTTAATAAAAAATGTTTTATGGTTGTTATTGTTTTAAACACTCAATGTGAAAACGGATTCAAATACAAGGAAAGATATGGAATATTTTATTGGTGCATTAAAGAAATATGTAGACTTTACAGGCCGAGCTCGTCGTAAAGAGTTTTGGATGTATATGCTGTTTTATTTCATTTTTTATGCCATTGCGGCGGTTATAGATGTCACGTTAGGCACTATGATATTTTCAACTGTGCTGGCATTAGGTTTGTTTTTACCGACGATAGCCATCTCTGCTCGTCGCTTACATGATACCGGACGTTCTGGCTGGTGGCAGCTAATCGGTTTAATACCACTTATTGGTGCTATCGTTTTGTTGGTTTTCTATGTGCTGGACAGCATAGGAGAAAATGAATACGGTGCGAATCCAAAGGCTGTAGAAGCTTAATCGATTTGTAAATTTCGTGAGGGAGGATGAAATACTTCTCCTTTCTTACCACTTACCACTTACCACTTACGACTTACGACTTCTTTTTTTTTACCGCTCAAGGCTGTTTACCTCTTATAACTTACGACTTAACACTTAACACTTCTCTTTCCTCGTCGATTTTCTCCAGATACAGAAAAAGAGCTGCGCGGCCCCTTTCCAAAACATTACCCATCAGCCTAAGTAGACAGGCCCCGAGCAAGTTGATTTATTGCTCTTAATAACGGCTCTGATTAATTTGCGGTAACTTTAATGCGCTCAACATTAGCTGCTGGTTCATCGATAACAAAATCCAGTTGAACCTGAGAACCTTTAGCCCCGTGCTTAGACTTCTTATAAACCCATTGCTCTAAGGCTTTTATTGCTGATTTATCGAATACGCCTGTGGGTGATGACTTAATCACTTTGATGTTAGACACCATTCCAGACTTGTTGATATCAAACTTGAGTTGAACATAGCCATTTTGATTGGCTTTAACTGCGGCTACTGGGTATTTGGGCTCAACACGCGTCAGTGGATGAACACTGTGTGCTTGGCTCTTCGTCACCTTGGTCGATTCTTTCGACGAGGCTTGATGATCTCCTGCCTGAACTTGTTGATTGAGTATCAAGCTTGCGAATCCTAAGCCAAGTGTCATTGCTATTATGGTTAAGGTGCTCTTTCCATGTTGTTTTTTCATTTGTATGATCCTTTCCTTTAAGATGTTTTTATTTCCATAGTGGGTATGAAGCATGCCCATTTGAGCATGCTGAGAGTACGCCAGTAGCGCATGGCTATAGGCAATTTTTTCATCGGTATTCATCGATGAGGTGATTTGAGCATCACAGGCGAGTTCCTGATCGTCACGAAAACGGCGGTAGGCTAACCAACAGAGTGGGTTGAACCAGAAGATGGCGAGCAGACCATAGGCCAGCAGGTTAGTGATGATATCTCCGCGTTCATGGTGAAACAGCTCGTGTGCCAATACGGCTTTTTGCTGCTTTACTGTCAGTTTATGAAAGTCTGATGGCACTATGATCGTCGGCCTAATCACGCCTGTTAACATGGGAGAAGTGATCTCTGGACTCTGTAATATGGGTAAGGCGTCGGCCAACATAAGCGCATTGATGTTAAGTTCGCCGCCCTGGGTGTGAGCATAAGGTGTACTCTTGCTCAACAACTTATTTAAATAGCGTCGTTGCAGTAGTAACAGTGCAGCCATCACGGCAATTCCTGACAACCATAAACCTACGACTAAAGGGGTCGGGATAAGGCTTTCACTGTTTTTAACGGCAAGTGACGCCAGCACTCTGTAATGCTCAAAATTTGCTAGCTTAGATTCTGCCAGCAAGTTAGGCAGAAATTGCAGTACCACAGAGCCTAACAACATTAGTGGGATAGCCAGCCATAAGCTGTACATGTGGTGAGCCCCTAGCTGTTTAAGCAGTGGCTTATGAAAAAGTAGGATGAAGGCGCAGACTAAGCTTATGAGTATGCTTTGTTGTGTGAGCCAGTTAATCATGCTTAGGCTCCTTTGTTTGAGTATCCGTTGTTTGACAGTCGCTGCTTAATTCTCCCTTGTTCAAGCTGTCTTTTTTCGAGTCCTCTTCTTGCCAGTTGTCGAGCAGTGTTTTCAACTCTGCAACATCTTCTGCGCTGAGTTTATTTTCTTTGGCAAAGCCCGCAACGAGGGGGGCGATACGACCCGAGAACATTCTCTCTACGAAAGACTGGCTCTCTTTAATTTGATATTCACTTTGGTTGATTAGGGGGGAGTAGAGGTAGCCACGGCCCTCTTTTTGAAACCCGATCGCCTGTTTTTTTACTAAGCGGTTTAATAGGGTTTTGACTGTTTTTTCGTGCCATTCATGAGAATCCGCCAATTTTTTCACCACTTCATTTGAGCTTGTGGGTGACGACTCCCAGAGTATATTGAGTACGGCAAGTTCTGAATTACTGATCTCTTTCATCGGCTGATCCCATTGTAAAAGTATGTACTTATTACTTTCTGTTGAATGCATTTATGGATTACAAATGTAATCTGAATGTTTAAGATTACATTTGTAATCTTACTTGGCAAGTCATTTTGTTAGACTCTTTATTAGGGACTACTGATGAAGTAAGGGTTTATAATGTGTGATCTGTTCCACAAATCTGTTTGTTTAAAAATGATACACATTAGAGTTGTTCAATTATCAGACGGCTTAGCTATTGTCTTAAACCCGGTGATAATGATGGCTAAGTGAGTTTTATTATTCCTTACCAGTGCTGTTAATAACACTTTTGTAACAAGAGTCTGTCTCAGGAGAGTGATTAATGTTGAAGAAGGTGAATCGCCTGGACTATTTCACTTTGATGGTGTTGATTGGCTTAGTCGAGTTAAAAAATGGCTCTGCCGTCGCCACTAGGTTACATACCACCCAGTCTAAGGTGAGCAGGGCATTGAATTGTTTGCGTGAAGTCTTAGATGATGAGCTTTTTATTCGTCAAAAATATGGGTTTGAACCTAATTCCATTGCGCTACGTATTTACCCCATGGCGCAATCTATTCTCGAGCAATACGACAAGATGATCTTGACCACAAGTAATACCATAGTGGCACCCTATCAGCTGACGGTGGCCGCCCATGAACAGTGGTCTATGATGGTGCTTAATTGTGTGACTCATCAATGTTCGTGTGTCGAAGGTGGAGTCAATGTTCATGTGTTGCCCTGGTCCGATACAGTGAGTGAGCAGCTGTGTCAGGGAAAAATTGATTGCAGTATATCTATCGAACCGATCAGGCATGAGATGGTTGATGATGTGAATATCGGCGATATTACCCATTTCTTCTTAGTCGCCAGAGTAGGCCATCCCATTCTTACCTCGGACGCTCCCCTGACGGATATCTTTGACTATAAAATTGGACTGGTTAATTCCAATTGGCACCATAATAATCCACATCGAATCGAAGAATATGCCCATGAACAGGGAATAAATATTCGGGTCACGCTTAAGAGCCCGAGCCTGCGTATGGTTATCGATCATGCCAGTAAATCTGACGATGTCTGCGTGCTGTGCTCCGCCGTGGCCTATGAGTATTTTGAAGGACGAGAAGATGTTGGTTTTGTCGATGTATCGGCACAATGGCGAGATTCGATAGAGCAGCAGCCCGAGAGTTATTTCTTACACTGTCACCGCTCGGTGACCCCCTTGTTGGCACAATGTATGGCGAGACTACTTAGCGAAAAGCTAATCGAAATTCAACGCCACTATGATAATTCAAAGGGGGAGGTCCCCCGTCTGCTGGATCTGGTATAAATTCCCATTTTTTTAAAAATGGTGTTTATTCATCCTGTGCTTAATGAATACTGCGGTTGACGATATGGCCGACGGTGTCAACTAACCAGGATATATTCGACGATAACGGCCCTTTTTTAGTGACTAAATATAGGGTCGGACTGTTAATTGACAGGTAGAGCCGTTCGGTTTCTACCTCTGATAATCGACAAACATGTAAGTTAGGCATTTGATGACTCTGATCATAGATCTTGCTATAGGGCAGCAGTGCGACGGCATCGGTATCGGTTATATGTTGCTTGAGTGCCTCAATATTGAAATTATGATTAATCAGATCCCCATTCTTTAGGTGATATGCAAGCTGATGTTGGCTGCAGTAAAGTAAAAATGGATCCGATGTAGCTTGTTCGGGTTTGCCTAAAATGCTCACATAAGGATATTGAGCGATGGACTCTAAGGTGATCTCCTGTTTTAACAGCGGATGATGCAGATCGCACACCAGATAGAGGTGAGATAGCCGTTTTAGTGCAACGACATCGACAAGGTTATCGATCTGTTTTAGATATTCATGATTAGACTCGCTGATTAATCCGATATCGATTCGATTCTCACTAATATCTGTGATTAGCTTGTCCGAATTGGGGCTGATAGCGAACTTAAGAGTTAAATGACTCTCCTTGATGGCATTCTTCAATAGTTGCGGAAATTGATGAAGGATAAGATCGCTAACATGAATGGTGATAGGTGATTTTTCAGAACCGCTGTCGTCGACATGAATTTGGTACAGGTGCTCAGAGCATTGCACTATCTCTTTAGCGATAGGGTAGAGCTGCTTGGCAAATTCGTTGGGAATGAAGCCGTGTTTTTTGCGAATAAAAAGTGGGTTATTAAAAATAATTCTGGAATGCTGTAGGCAGCGACTTATTTTAGGTGCAGAAACATTCATCTTTTTAGCCACTAATTTGGCCGAATGATGTTCATATAAATTAACCAGAATATTAATGCTGAGTAAATCTAAAGTATCAAGTTTTAGATTTTTCATTCTTAAATCCCCACTAGGAAACACAGTTGTAAATCTGACAAAATATGAATTCAATAAATTAATATATACCCTTTATTAAATAAGTGACAACAAAATAATTAAAATAAATTTATGGTTTATACGCTCTATCATTACATTTTTCGTGTTAGCTTATGCCGTTGTATTAACTGCTGTTTATTCTTATTGGTGTTAGATATGTAATATGCGAGATTGTAATATCTAACTGCTGGTAATCTGCAATGAGTAATATCTTTACTTGATAATATGATCATGGTTTTATTTTTGTTATTAAGCCATGAAAGTAATTGCATATGTTTTAGTTTGAGAGCAATACTTAATTGCAAACTAAATATAAATAGATTTTCTGGAGGTTTATCATGAACGCCACCGTCATACTCAGTTATACCTTTATGTACTTTGTCCTGTTTGTTATCGTTCCATTCGTTATCGTGACGTTTGTGATGACTTGCATTAAGTTTTTCCAAACAAGCGACGTTCAAAAGGCTGCTACGGAAGTCAGTGTTAAGCCACACCTGCTCGATATGCAGTCCATGCAATTTTTGAAGACATTAAAAACCATAGCCAAAGGCCGTTACGATGTGCTCTATGATGCCTCTCTAGTGAATGTGGTCGATATTGATCAAGCCGTTAAGAATCATGAAGAGGTGCAGGAATATATGGAGCATTGTCATCTCGACTATGTGGTGGTGGATAATGAGTCATCATCAGTCAAGTTAGTTATGACCAATCCTGAAGATAGCACCAGCGATCAAGTCGAGTTTATCGAGAAGTGTCTGGCATACACAGGAATACAATTGATCAAGTTAGATAAAGATAAACACTGTGATGAAGCACTCATCAGAAACGCGCTTGCTGCCTAGCCGATAGTGGCGCCGAACAATCCCGTTTGGTGCCACATTCCACCGAGATTTTAGCATTCATCTATCGATGTAAGGACAAGTCATGTCCAGATTATCCCGCTTTTGGCTGCTGTTGCCATCATTCATCTGCTTAGTCATGGCGGGAGCGACTAGTCCTGTTTATGCACTGTCAGCTGAGTCTTTGGCTATAAATCAAAATTCTTGCATGAAATGCCATAAACGTAACGGCGCCATGTTGGGGCTGCATGGCAATACCGCACTTGCAATCCAATGTCAGGATTGCCATGGGCAGAGAGGCAAACATCCTAAGAAGGGGTCGAACATACGACGCTTTTCGAGTGATAGCACTACTTCGGTGACTGAACAATCGGGAGCCTGTCTCGAGTGTCATGATCATGAAACCTTAGCCATGGCTGATTGGACTCACAATGTTCATGCTAACAGGGTCAATTGTGCCAGTTGCCACCAGTTGCATGTGGAATACGATCCAGTCATCGGGATCACGGCGAAAGAGCGTAGCCAACTCTGCCGCGGGTGTCACCTCGATAAATAATGGGAGTATCAATTATGGATATTTCAAAAAGACATTTTCTTACCGGTTGCGGCACCTTGCTCGCGGGGATCTCAATCTACTCGGTGGCGAAAGAGCTTGCAGAAACTGAGGCTGAGGTTGGAGTCGACCAAACTCAGACAATCAAGTATGCCATGGTACATGATGAAAACCTCTGCATCGGCTGTAATGCTTGTGAGCAAGCCTGTCGAGAGGTGAATGATGTGCCTGTGGGAGTATCTAGGGTGGCGATCAAACGCACAGGTCCATTTGGGGAATATCCAAATCAGAGTTACCGTTTCAGTCGCAAGTCTTGCCAGCATTGTGAAAACGCACCCTGCGTGAAAGTGTGCCCCACTGGGGCCGCCTACATAGACTCAGAGACCGGGATTGTCGGTGTGAATGCTGATAAGTGTGTCGGTTGCCAGTATTGCATTGCAGCTTGCCCCTATCAGGTAAGATTCATTAACCCTGTGACTAAAGCGGCCGACAAGTGTGATTTCTGTAAAGAGACTCGGCTGAAGCAAGGTAAGCAACCGGCTTGTGTCGAGGCGTGTCCGACTCACGCCCTGGTATTTGGCAATATAAGAGACCCCGACTCTGAGTTAGTCAAGACGTTAAAAACGAAACCAACGTATCGAGCTAAAACGGATTTAGGTACCCGCCCTAAGTTGTTCCATGTATCGACTATTGATGGGGAGATAGTGTTATGAGTGCATTTCATTTCGAAGGGTTAGTCTGGCATTGGCCTATCGCTATCTACCTGTTTCTGGCCGGTTTGTCGGCCGGGGCAGTATTTTTCGGCATCTTGTTGAAACATTTTAAGTTAGGTAAAAAAGCCTATCAGTCTCGATTTATTCAAGCCGCCGCCCTGATAGCACCCGTTACGGTTTGTGCCGGGCTAGGTATTTTAGTTCTCGACCTTACCAAGCCTTGGGATTTTTGGAAGATCCTGGTGTTTTATAACGCCACTTCGGTGATGTCTATGGGCGTGCTGGTATTGATGGCCTATCAGATGATGTTGTTTGCCTGGATAGGCGCCGTGTTCAGTGCGCCTGTCATTCAGTGGTGTGACGGGCGCTGGGGCCTGCTCACAAAGGGCTTGATTAAATTACAGCAATGGGAAGATGTGATCACTGGGATACTACTGATATTATCCCTATCATTAGGCGCCTACACCGGATTCTTGCTGTCGGCTTTAATCGGATTTCCTCTGCTCAATAACCCTGTTTTGCCTGTCTTGTTCCTTATCTCGGGTCTCTCCTCCGGCGCCGCAGCTACCTTGCTGGTTGGTGTATTGCTCAAGGGTAATCCGAATGGGATAGAGGTGCGCTTTATCCATGGGATCGAGATCCCCATGATCTTAATTGAGATGGCGGTACTCTTTACCTTCTTCGCCGGCCTTATCTTATCGGGTGGGCAAAGCCAGGTCGCGGCGTTTAATGCGCTGGGTGAAGGTTTCTGGGGCTGGATATTCTGGGCCGGAGTGGTTGGCTTAGGTTTGACCCTACCACTGGCGTTTAATTTATGGATGAAGGTCTCTGCCGATAGAAAATTTGCCTATGTCGCCGTGACGGCCAGCTTTAGTTTAGTGGGGGTGTTATTGCTGCGTAATTTTATTCTCTACACCGGACAGATGACGGCGACTTAGTCGTTCGAAAGCAGTTGGCAAATCGTTTCATCTTTGTGGGAGCTGTGGATTAATTTTCTCAGGGGAGTTTATCTTTCCAAACATTAGACATTTATACGTATAGAC
Source organism: Shewanella benthica (assembly GCA_023284085.1). Taxonomy (GTDB): domain Bacteria; phylum Pseudomonadota; class Gammaproteobacteria; order Enterobacterales; family Shewanellaceae; genus Shewanella; species Shewanella benthica. Next base: position 40,850 of record JAKVHY010000030.1, on the reverse strand, counting down.
GTCTATAATGCGGCCAATCGTGATCCAGTTGTTAATCTGGAGACGTTTTTAAGCAAATCAATAACAAGATTTATGCTGTCAATCTTTTGTGGTGCCTGATCTGTCTTCTTGGGGCGATGCTATTTTTTGTGCAAACGCCTTGAGTGAGAGAGTGAAAGGATAATCGGGAAGCCTGTGAAAATCTGGCACTGCCCCCGCAACGGTGAAGGTGAAAGTGAGATGCACAGGTCTATTACAAGTCTAATAGACCCTTGTTGATAAAAATCTCTACTTGCTCGGGAAAAGGTCTGTTGATCTTACCCAATAACCTAAGTCCGGAGACCGGCCCATTAGATGATTTTGAGATTTCGGCGGGCAGATCTCAAGATGCGGCTTTCGGTCAACAGCATAAAGCTGAACTGCCTAAATATGTCGTGACATTTTTGCCCCGTTTTCCTTTTAGGAGTTAAAGGTAAAATGGGTACTTTCTCATTTAATGAGTCAAACAAACTTTCAAAAATAGCCATTCTAGTCAGCAGTGTACTTACTCTGTCAGTTGTCTCATCGAACGTTATGGCGGCTGCAGTCGCTAATACTGGTGCAAGCCAGGTAAACAGTGTCGATGAAGTGATCACTGTGATTGGCCGCAGCGTAAACACCCCTCTGAATATCGCGGCAAACGTGAATATTATCGATTCAGCTCAGATAGAGATGAGCGGCGCGACCAGTCTAACTGAAGTGTTACGTGGCCAGAGTGGCATTCAAATTTCAGATTCAAACTCAGGCGCGGTTTTTTCGATGCGTGGCTTCTCTGCTAGCCAAGCTGCGAACAATACACTGATCTTGGTCGATGGTCGCCGCCTTAATAATATCGATATTGCGGCGCCTAGCATCAATGCTATCCCACTCAACCAAATCGAGCGCGTGGAGATCTTATCCGGTAGTGCCGGTGTACTTTATGGCGATCAGGCTGTCGGTGGTGTGATTAACATCATCACTAAGGCTCCGACGGACACAGGTGGAAGTATTCAGCTGTCTGGCGGCAGTTTCAACACTTATGAAGGCAAGGCCGATGTGTCAGGTGCGATTAACGATACCTGGCGCTACTATGCGGCGGCGAGTTATAACCAAGGTGATAATTACCGCGATCATAATGCCAATAAGACATCATCAGTTTTAGGTCGCCTGCAGTATCAAACAGATTCAGATAACTTCTTCATCGAAACCAGCTATTACGATAACGATCGTGAAATGGCGGGTTCACTGAGTGAAGATCAAATTAAGGAAGATCCAACACAAGCTAACCCGTTTAATCCTGATGATTATCAACATGAGATGACAACGGCTATTCGCAGTGGTTACCAACACCAGTTAACTGATGCCTGGTCTCTGGGCGCCGATATCAACTATACCGACAGTAAAGTGAAGAGTATCAGTTGGGGAACATCGGGTACCAACAAGCGCTCATTTCTTGAATTTACGCCTAAAGTCGTTGCGAATATTGCCACGGAAAAGGGCGACTTGAGTATCGTTACCGGTATCGATTTGAGCCGTGGTGAGTCTGAATTTGACTGGGGCCGTAGTAACGTTCAAAAAGTTGCCAGTGCCTATGTTCAAGCCAGTGTTCCACTCACCACGAGTCTTAGCTATGTCGTGGGTGGACGCTACTCTGAAGCGACGGATGATCTTGTTGACGGCGATGTGTATCCAGAAGGAATAGAGCTAGATCAAGATGCCCATGCCTTCGAGCTAGGCTTGAATTATCGTCCTACAGCGACACATAGACTTTATGTTCGTGCCGATGATAACTTTCGTTTCGCTAAAGTCGATGAGCAAGCTTATACCTCTCCTGGCGTGGTCGGTCTTAACCCGCAGACGGGCCGTTCATATGAAGCCGGTTGGGACTGGACACCTGAGTCGCACACATTACGTTTGAGTGCTTACCGCTTAGATCTTGAAGATGAGATTGTATTCGACTCGAGTGCCGAAACTCCTATTCATGGTGATTTTCCTGGCGCCAACGTCAACGCCGATGCGTCACGTCGTTACGGTGTGAGTGCCGATTGGGATTGGCAGCTGACCGATAAGGTACAACTGGGCGCCGAGTATAACTATATCGATGCTGAATTTACCGCAGGCGTAAATGAAGGTAAACAACTCTCTTGGGTTGCCGAGCACACTGGCCGCGGTTACTTCAGTATCGATGCTAACCAAAACTGGCAGGTGTTTACCGAAGTCGTTTATACCGGTGAACGTTTCATCGAAGGCGATAATAGTAATGCTGGTGATAAGTTAGAGGCATACTGGCTGACTAACCTGGCGGTTAACTATACCAATGATGTCTGGCTTGCCAGCTTTCGCGTAGATAACTTGTTCGATGAGCAGTATGTCAGCTCAGGTTATTACAGCAGCTGGGGCAACGGTTACTACGTTGGTACTGGCCGAGCACTACGCCTAACCGGAAGTTATAGGTTTTAAAGAAGGAACTAGAACTTAGGATAGAAAGCTTAGGTTCGAGCGCCTTAGGTTTTTCTTTAAGCCAGACCTTAGGTCTGGCTTTTTTATGTGTTAAATTTGAGGTGCGGGTTATGAGATACGAACTTCGGTTTTTTCGCTGCTCGTTACTCGCGACATTCTTTGCTCTATCTTTAACTTAAAACTTACCGCTCAGAACGTATGACCTGAATTAGGAGAGGGGATGAAATCAGCATTAGCCATATTGCTCTCGATAGGTTTATTTCTGCTGTCGGCTTGTTCTGGCCCTAAACTTGAACTGCTTTCGGCGCGTGCCGAAATCATGGCCTTTGGCGATAGTCTTACTTATGGCAAGGGGGCGAGTGAAGACGGTGATTATCCAGCGGTTTTGGCTGAATTAACTGGCCTCAGGGTGATCAATGCCGGTGTTTCCGGAGAGACTACCTCACAAGGCTTGACCAGGTTAGCTGAGCTACTCGTTGGAGAGACTCCTGACTTGTTGATTTTACTCGAAGGTGGCAATGACTTTCTGCGTAATCATGATATAGCCAAGACCAAAGCTAACCTGGCGCAGATGATCGAGCTGGCTCAGGCTAAGTCGATTCCGGTAGTCTTGATAGCCGTGCCCCAGAAGAGCATTTTTTTGTCATCGGCGACGCTCTATTCAGAGTTAGCAGAGACGTATGATGTTATGCTGCTAGAAGAGGTGTTAACGGACTTGCTCAAAACCCGGTCGATGAAATCTGATACGATTCACCTTAATGATGCAGGTTACCGCGCGCTAGCAGAGACTGTCTATCGAGGACTCGAAGATGCAGGCGCGATATAATGCATCGAATGCTAGATAACGCTCTGATTTAGTCCTAACTTGGGGGTTTTCGTCCGGTTATCTGACCTTTGGCAGATAATTACAGTTAAAGTATTCATTTAGACGAAATCAACTTGACCCAAGTGGCCTTTTTATGGGTAAATTCCCTGATAACAATTGGTGTTGTGCCAAAATAATAAATGTAGGTTAAAACTTCCCATGACAGATCTTGAGCATAAGGTGTTCACTCAAGTACGCGCAATTATTAGTAATGAAGAGCAGGTGATTGGTCGCCGCGGAATATTGATCCCATTAAAGAAGGCGATCATCGCCGATGGTGATATCCGCAATGTCATCGATATTGTCTCTTCAGATCCCGCTTTAGCAGCTCATATGCTTTGGCGCAGCAATGCGGCGATTAGCGGTGCAGGTGTTACCACTAAGAACCGCTCGTTGAAAGATGCCCTAATTCGATTAGGTCAGGTGAACATATATCGTTATGCTTTTACCTTCTATCTGAAAGAGCGTCTCGATGAATTGCCTCAGCCATATAAGAAATTAGTGCATGGCTATTGGTCATTGACCGAAAGTATCGCTGCCGATGCCGTCGATAGTTTGCATCATATGGAAGGGGTTAATATCAGCCCGGATGAAGTGCAGACCTTAGCCTTGTTTAGTGTATTCGGTGAGATTATTGCCTTGACTGCATTTGCCTTCTTAAATGCCGAGTCGGAAGAGTCGTTTCCACTGAGCATCATCAAGTCGCTTATCGATAACCAGAAGCAGACCTTGACCATAGAAGCGTTTGAATCTTTGGGCTTAGATGAAGAGCTTAAAGATGAGTTTATGGTTGCCCATAACCTACGTCAGACTCGCAATGCAAATTCGCCAGGTCTAGTGCTCAGACGCGTGCTTTCCATGAGAAACCAGCTGCTGAAGCCATTGTAAAGAAGGTTCGAGTATCGAGACTCGAGTTACGAGCATCTGGCTGTAGCTCGCGACTCGCAACTTTATTCGCCCTGTCTTTATAGCAAGATCCTAGGAACTCCCCCCTAGGATCTCTTTCCTTCTTTTAATTCAACTTATGTTGTTTCGCTAGTCCTTCTTTGGCTACTAGCTTTAACCACTGCTGCGCCACTCGTGCGCTAGAGCTATCTTTGCGATATGCTCCAAACAGTGGGCGCTTCAATCCCTCAGGCCCTAGCTTGATTGCGGTTAAGTTCAAGCCATAAGACTCGCTGATTGACCAAGTTGGCAGGGCTGCCACACCATCTTTGCAGGCGATCCTTTGCAGTAGCATCATGGTGAGATCACAGCTGATCTGCTCACCGGCTTCCACTCCTGCAGGCTCCAGAAAATGACGGTACAGATCCAGACGTTGCAGCGGCACAGGATAGCTGATGATGGCAAGTTTCTCGAGTTGCTTAGGCGTCACATATTCCAACTTGGCCAGAGGGTGATCCTTGGCAACCACCAGCTGAACTTCAAAATCGAACAGATGCTGATAGGCAATGGATTGTCCCGGAACAGGATCGGATGTGAGTACCACATCGAGTTCGCCAATCTCCAGCGCATTGAGTGAATCAAATAGGTGTCGGCTGGAAAGGTCCAAATTCACATTTGGATATGCCGTCCTAAACTGCTCCATCACTGGCATCAACCATCGAAAGCAGCTATGGCATTCGATGCCTACCGCAAGCTGATTAAGTTCGGCATTGAGCCCTTGCTTGAGGTCATATTCGGTTTCGATGACCTTAGGTAAGATCTCTTCGGCCAGATTGAGTAGCCTAGCGCCTTCTTGCGTAAAAGAGAGGGGCTTACTCTTTCTGATAAAAATTGATGAGTTAATCCGGGTCTCTAACTCTTTTATCTGATGAGAAAGTGCTGATTGAGTGACGAAGCGTTTTTTGGCTGCACCAGCGAGACTTCCCGTTTCTTTTAAGGCTACTAGTGTTCGTAAGTGTCTAAGCTCAATCATATTGTCCCTACTTTATCTCAACATGAATTTTGCTCATGTTGCGCTTGAAATCAATTCGTTTGTCAGAAGATAGACTATCACAATAAACTTCTAGACGTCCAGACGCCCAAATGTGTTTTTACATCGAAAGATGTTCCATCATTAGGAGTCACTGATAAGACTCTGGCGCGTTTACTCTGAATTCTGCTCATATTAAAGCAAAAAGGTATACAATATGCAAACTTCGAAAGAGATACAGATAGCTAACCTAGGGTTTCCAAGAATTGGTCGTCAACGTGAGCTGAAGTTTGCTCAAGAGAAATATTGGCGTGGTGAGACCAGTCAGGCTGAGCTAAAACAAGTGGCCAAGGAGTTACGTCGTACTCATTGGGAGTGGCAGGCACAGGCCGGAGTTTCTTTGTTGCCCGTTGGCGATTTCGCCTTCTATGATCAGGTGCTGACGCTGAGTGCGACATTGAATGCCATTCCTGAGCGTCACAGAAACCAAGATGATGCTCATGTTGATCTCGATACCTTGTTTCGAGTCGCACGAGGCCGTGCACCATCGGGTAAAGATGCCCCCGCTGGCGAAATGACTAAATATTTCAATACTAACTATCACTACATAGTGCCTGAGCTGACTGTAGATCAAGAATTCAGTGTCGCGTATGAGCAGTTTTTTGAAGAAGTTGAAGAGGTAAAATCACTGGGATATGCCGCCAAACCAGTACTGCTAGGCCCGGTTTCTTACCTGTTTTTATCTAAGGCTGTTGGCAGCGATTTCGATAAACTTTCACTACTGCCTAAGCTCATTAGCACTTATGCAGACATCTTGGCTCGTTTCAGTGAGCAAGGCGTAGACTGGGTGCAACTCGAAGAGCCTATTCTAGCCCTTGAACTTGATGCCGATTGGCAAGCCGCTATTTCTACTGCCTATGAGGAACTGAAGTCATCTGAGGTCAAGGTATTATTGGCGAGCTACTATGGCACCATAGCTCACCATCAAGCATTAGTTTCATCCTTACCTGTTGCCGGTCTGCATCTGGACTTAGTCACGGCTCCCGAGCAGCTTGCTGAATTTGCGGCAAAGCTACAGCCTGAGCAGGTGCTCTCTTTAGGCGTGATTAACGGTCGTAACGTATGGGCGGCAGATATTGACCTGATTGCCGAACGCATCGCCCCTGTCATAAACGACCTTAAGGGACGAGTGTGGATCTCTCCTTCTTGTTCACTGCTCCATAGTCCAGTGGATCTCGATATTGAGACCGAGTTAGCTCCGGCGCTGAAGCTACAACTCTCATTTGCAAAACAGAAGCTCTCTGAGCTGACACAACTGAAAGCGCTACTTAGCACTCCCGCGGACAGTGCCGCTAAAGTTGCAATCGACACCATAGTGGCAAGGTGTGTGGCGCGCCGAGAGGCACGTGAAGAAGCCGCCGATCAGCAAGTTATCGACAGAGTCGCCGCGCTTAAAACCGATGATTATGAGCGTGATACCGTGTTTGCTAACCGTCAATCTATACAGCAGCAGAAGTTTAACTTACCCCTGTTACCTACGACAACCATAGGCTCGTTCCCACAGACTCCTGCTATTCGTGGCCTGCGTAGTCGCTGGCGTAAAGGTGAGATCACCCAAGAGTTTTATAATGACCAACTACGCCAGGTGACCAGAGATACGATTGAGCGTCAGCTTAAGTTAGGTATCGATGTATTGGTTCACGGTGAGGCCGAGCGTAACGACATGGTCGAGTATTTCGGCGAGCAGTTACAAGGTTTCGCCTTCACTAAGTTTGGTTGGGTGCAGAGCTATGGCTCACGCTGTGTTAAGCCGCCACTTATCTATGGTGATGTCTCACGTCCTGAGGCTATGACAGTCGAGTGGGCGCAGTACGCTCAGTCTCTGACAGACAAGCCAGTGAAAGGCATGCTAACGGGGCCGGTTACTATTTTGCATTGGTCATTTGCCCGTGAAGACATCAGCCGTGAAGCGATAGCGACTCAAATCGGTCTAGCCATTCGTGATGAGGTCGTCGACCTGCAAAATGCGGGCATAGGCATCATCCAGATAGATGAGCCAGCCTTCCGTGAAGGCTTACCCTTGAAGAAGAGTGATTGGCAAGCTTACCTTAAGTGGGCGGTTGATTCATTTAAGCTGAGCGCCGCAGGTGTCACCGACGAGACGCAGATCCACACTCACATGTGTTACAGCGAGTTCAATGAAACCATCGCAGCGATAGCGGCCATGGACGCCGATGTGATCACTATCGAGACCTCGCGTTCTCGCATGGAGTTACTCACGGCCTTCGAAGATTTCGAATACCCCAATGAGATAGGTCCTGGCGTCTACGATATTCACACACCAAACACGCCAACGGTGGATGAGATGGTTGAGCTTATCGAGAAAGCGGCCGACAAGATTGCCGTACGTCAGCTTTGGGTAAACCCGGATTGTGGCCTGAAAACCCGTACATGGGATGAAGTAGAGCCAGCCCTTAAGAACTTAGTTCAAGCGACTAAAGTGTTGAGAAGAAGGTTGGGGTAAAAGAAGCCATAAGTTCAAGACAGGGCAGAGAAAGCTGTAAGCGATAAGGTCAAGCTAAGGCTGAGAAGTTCCGAGTTCCTAGGTTCTAGATCCTAGGAACTCGTAGCCAGCGTCGAATAGGACGAAGTCCGTCAATTCTTTAATCTAATGGCGTCAATCCTGCGTAATGTATTCCCGAAAGGTGTGCCATCTCTCTGTGCCAGGTGGCTAAGTCATCCTGATTAAAATCACTCAAACTATGGTGGCCGCAGGCGCGGGCCATGACCTGCATTAGCTCTACCGATGCATTGAAGAAGTTAGCGAGCTGCATCGATGCCTTATCGATATTGAGCTTCTTCCTCAGTTCCGGGTTCTGTGTGGCTATGCCTGAAGGGCAGTTGTTGGTGTTACACATGCGTGCGGCGACACAACCTATAGCCTGCATGGCGCTATTAGAGATGGCGACGCCGTCTGCGCCTAAGGCCATGGCTTTGACGAAATCCATGGGGACACGTATTCCGCCGGTGATGATTAAGGTGACTTTGCCGCTGGCACCTTTTTCATCTAAATATCGACGTGCGCGAGCCAAGGCTGGGATAGTGGGTACGCTAATATGGTCGCGGAACATCTCCGGAGCCGCACCAGTTCCGCCGCCGCGGCCATCTAATATGATGTAATCGGCGGTGGCGTCCAGGGCAAACTGGATGTCTCGTTCGATATGGTTGGCACTGAGTTTAAACCCTATGGGCACGCCGCCACTGATCTCACGCACGCGATCGGCGAAGCGCTTAAAGTCGCATGAATTATTGAGTTCCTTAAAGGTGGGCGGTGATATGGCCGGTTGACCTTCGGGAATGCCTCTTACTTGTGAAATCTTCCCCCGATTTTTTATTCCCGGTAGGTGACCTCCTGTGCCTGTCTTTGCTCCTTGTCCGCCTTTGAAGTGAAAGGCTTGAATAGAATGTAGTAGCTCTTCACGATAGCCAAACTGGGCGCTGGCGAGTTCATAGAAGTAGCGGGAGTTTTGTGCCTGCTCCTCGGGGAGCATGCCACCTTCGCCAGAGCATATTCCTGTGCCTACGAGCTCCGCACCGATAGCCAGGGCGGTTTTAGCTTCTTCGGAAAGTGCGCCAAAACTCATATCCGAAACAAACAGTGGGATCTTGAGCTTAAGCGGCTTACGGGCTTCGGGCCCTATGATAAGTTCGGTCGAGACGGCCTGGTCTTCCTGTAATGGCTTAGTGGCCATTTGGGCCGTCATTATCTGGATATCATCCCAATGAGGCAGTAGATGACGGGGTACACCCATTGAGGTCATGGGACCATGATGGCCAAGTTTTGACAGGCCTTCTCGGGCAAGTTGGTGGATAAACTCCACCGTAGGTTCTTCTAGTGTGGCCTTAGCCGAGGGCATGGCGTTAGATTTGGTATCTTTAGCCGGGCCTGGTCCCTCTTTGCCAACCTGTTTGACGGTAAACTGCTTATGAGTGCCGTCACAAAAGGGGGCATTAGCCGTGTGCTTGCAGGCGCAAAGATATGCATCGCCATCTTGCTCTGCGGTGAAGGCCTTAGGTTTAAATGAAGTGCCTGCATGTGAACCATCGCAGAAGGGTTGCTTCTTAGATTGGCCGCAGGCACAGAAGTAATACTCCTGACCCTTGGTGAGTTCGACTTTCTTAGGTTTATTGTCTGCAATAATCGGCTTTGCATCAGTAGAATGTAGGGGGCTCATACTTTCTCCTTGGGTATTATAATCTGGTTTGCCGAGTGCCCCTGTGTTGTTACTGGCTTATATGGCTATATGATGACTGCCTATCTGATGGGGAGCGGCTAATGCTGCGTGTATTTTTGATGGTTATTTAACCTTATAAACATAACTTAAGATAAGCTCGTGTGACATGCAATAGATTGTTTTTTATTCACTTAGTGAGAATGAAAATCGATTGAGAAAATAAAAATATTTTTAATGAACTATTTTTGCCTTTATCCGGTCTTATCCAACATGCGCATCTGAGCTTCATTGTCAGATCCCATTATCAAACCTGATTTCAGCTTTGTTTTTTGCATGTAGAATCCAAACTTAAGTTTACGTTTCAAAAAGGACATTATTCATCAATAAGTTTTTTGCTAACCAAACAGGAAATCGTTGGACAGTACTGGTTTTTGCCATACTGACGCTATTCTGTTTGACCCAAAATAGTGGAATTCTTAACCTGCTACTCAATCAACAGAGTGCACAGGCGATGTCGGCTACTTTGCTCCCTGCATATGTAAGTGCAGAGTCGAATGTCAGTGCTAGTGCAAAAGAGCTAGCCCAAGGCGCGGAGCTTAAAGCGTTCGAATTCAAAAAGTGTGAATTATCAGAAAAGTCCATGCGTGTGTGTATGGATGCACCCAGTAGCTTACCTTTTTTGGTACTGCTTTTTTTACTCCCCCTACTTCCCCTCGTGTATCGTGTCATCACACGATCTCCTGAGCCTGGCGAACAAGCTCAACCCAGGCGAATACACCTCTCCTTGTGTCGCTTTCAAGAATAAAAACTCATCTGTTCTACTAAGAGATAAGTAACCTAAATTACGTTGTTTAGCGGTTATTGGGTCAACTTAGTTCATCTTTTGGCGTTGCTGTATCTAAGACTTAGGCTTATCACGTTGGCCACTGGTATTGGATTTACAGTAACAAAAGCCTTGGCTGACTAGTTTGAACATAGCCCGATAGCCACAAGTGACTTATCTCTGCACACGTTGCTCTCGCAGCGTATTTATCACCAAGTAGATATTTACTGCATAAGCGTTATCACCTTAGGTGAGAGCTTAGCAGGCTAGCTCGTCATAGACGGGAATTGAGGTTATTTTGAAATTAGATAAAGTTTTGTTAGCTAGCGCATGCATTATGGCGCCTTTGGTTGTAGCGACTGTGGTTTTTCCAGATAGAGTTTATGCTGATGGGAACAAGAGTGTAGAGGCTGCCGTGGCTGTGAAAGCGGCAAGAGTCACCGCACAGGAACATCATCATAACTTTAACATTAAGGGGCGGGTCGCGGCACAAGAAGACGTTGCTCTGCAAGCTCAAGTCACAGGTTACCTAGTGTCTAAGCATTTTAATGAGGGAGATATTGTTGCCGCAGGCGAGCTACTTTTTTTACTCGACGATAGCCGCTATCAGGCAAAACTGTCCCATGCAAAATCTCTGCTGGCGAGTGCCGAAGCTAATTTGAATGTGGCTAATCTTGATTATAAACGTGGGCTATCTTTACTGCCTAACTCCTCGATAAGTGAAGCAGAAGTTGATCGTTTCCTAGCTGAAAAACAATTAGCTCAGGCGCAAATCACATCGGCCAAAGCGCAAATCCAGTTAGCTCAAACCGAGCTGGATTACACCCAAATACGGGCACCATTTTCAGGAAGGATCAGTAACAGCAAGGTGGCGCTTGGTGAACTGGTATCACCATCGAGTGAAGCGCTTGTGGATCTTGTCACTGTGTCGCCAATCGATGTCAGTTTTCAGGTGAGTGAAACGGTTTTTCATCAGACCAAAAAGAAATTACAAGCCACTGGTGCTCAATTGCCCTCCGTCTCGCTGTTTTTTACTTCAGGTGAAGCTTTTTCTGAAATGGGTGAGATCACTTACTTAGGTAATCGTGTCGATAAAGCGACGGGCACAGTTGATGTTCGCGCCGAGTTTAATAACCAAAAACAGCTGTTATTACCCGGACAATATGTTGAACTCACTGTGACCGAAAGCCTGGCTGAGGCAGTGTTATTGCTGCCTCAGCGTGCCTTGTTGCAAGATTTAATGGGCTTCTATGTATTTGTCGTCAACGCTAATGATCGAGTCGAACGCAGAGATATTCGTATCGGTGAGCAAGTGGGTGATCAGGTTATTGTTAATGCGGGGATGACGGCTGACGAAGTGGTGATCACTCATGGTCTGCAACGGGTCAAAACCGGCTCTTGGGTTAAGGCCAAGTTGGTCGATGCTGCTAACGCTCAAATGATGGTGGTAGGCGCATGATCAGTAAGTTTTTTCTCGATAGGCCAAAGTTTGCCATCGTTCTGTCTTTGATTATCACCTTGGCTGGCATCATAGCGATACCTAACCTGGCCGTGTCTCAATTTCCCGTTATCACCCCGCCTCAAATTCAGGTGACGGCATCGATGCGGGGGGCGAGTGCCTCTGTGGTCGAAGAGACCATAGCCAGGCCTATCGAAGATGCCATTAACGGCGTCGAAGATATGATCTATATGAGCTCTAAAAGTAGCAACGATGGCACTTATCGTTTAGCAGTGACCTTCGAGGTGGGCACAGATCCAAATATTGCTCAGGTCAATCTGCAAAATCGCCTGGCATTAGCCGAGCCCATGCTGCCTTCTGAGGTGTTGGGAAATGGCTTAAGCGTGAAAAAATACTCGCCTGATATTCTCATGATGATCGATTTTACCTCAACAGATGGCCAGATAAGTGAACAAGTCTTGTCTAGCTTTGTGGCGCTGCAGGTCACAGATAAGTTGACCCGAATTAAGGGGGTCTCTGAATCTGTGCTTTACGGTAATCGCTTCCTCAGTATGCGTATGTGGCTTAATCCAGATAGGATGGCACACCTGAACATCACAGCTTCTGATGTACAGCAGGCCTTGCTTGAGCAAAATATTCAGGCCCCATTAGGCAGTGTCGGGGCGAGACCCAGCGATAAACCGTTAGAGTTACAGTATTCGTTATTGACTCAAGGGCGTCTTGCTACGGTTGAGGAGTTTGAAAATGTCATACTAAGTGCCGACAAGTCGGGTCATACCGTTTATCTCAAAGACGTTGCGACCGTGGAGCTGGGGCAGGAGGACTATATTGGCGCAGGGATCAGTGACGGTAAACCATCGGCGCAAATTCAGATAACCACGTTGCCCGGGGCTAATGCCATTGAGGTGGCTGATGCGGTAAAAGCGGCACTTAAGGAGATGCAAGCCTTTATGCCTGAAGGCATGCTCTATAACACCCAAGTTGATACCACATTATTTGTGACAGAATCGATTAAGGGCATGCTTTGGACGTTAGTACTGGCCGTTATTCTGGTGGTATTAGTAACCTACTTGTTTCTTGGTTCGGTGAGAGCCACCTTAGTGCCGTTAATTGCTATTCCTATCTCGATAGTTGGCAGTTTTGCATTAATGTTGGTCGCGGGATTTGGCATCAATACCGTGACCCTGTTCGGATTGATTTTGGCTATTGGTATTGTGGTGGATAATGCCATTTTGGTGATTGAAAATGTTGAAGCTAATTTAACTCAAGATCCATCCCTTAGTACTAAAGCGGCCACAGAGCAGGCGATGAAGCAGGTCACTGGGCCGATTATCACCTCAACTTTGGTCTTATTAGCCGTGTTTATTCCTGTGACCCTATTACCCGGGGTGACAGGGATCATGTATCAACAGTTTGCCATGACCTTGATTTTTTCACTGATCTTGTCGGCTGTGGTTGCCTTGAGTTTAAGCCCGGTCTTGTGTTCCTTGTTATTAAAGCCAGGCGTACAAAATTATCCTAAGTGGTATATCGGCTTTAACCGATTGTTTGACAATATTACCGCAAGCTACAGCAGGACTGTCTCGGTATTGATCAGAAAAAGTTTGGTTTTAGTGATACTTTCGCTTGGGGCATTAGCGGCACTGGGTTATTTAGTTCAGTCGACGTCCACCAGCTTCGTGCCGAAAGAGGATAAGGGGATCTTTTTCGTCAATGTCATCTTGCCTGATGGGGCGAGTTTGAGCCGCACAGAGCAAGTGATCACCAAAGTAGAAGCTTTTCTTAAGTCTGAGCTCGGGGTGTTAAATATCGCTTCAGCATCTGGTTATTCAGGTTTATCTGGTTCAATGCAATCCAATGCTGCCAGAATGTTTGTCAGTTTAGCTCATTGGGATGAACGTGCTGCATTGGCAGGTCTCCATGGCGTCGAGGATATCATCTCTCGCGTCGGGCAGTGGGCAGAAGCCGAGTTACCAGAGGCTCAGATTATCAGTTTTGGGCCAGCTACCATTCCGGGTATTGGATCTGGTACTGGCTTTGAGTTTGTGCTGCAAGATACGTTAGGTAGAGACAAGGCGGAACTAGGCGCTGTGATGCAAGACCTTATCGATAGTGCGAATCAACAGCCGGAGCTGCAGGGGGTATTCAGCGCGTTCAGGGCGAATGTGCCGCACTATTATCTCGATATAGACAGGCTGAAAGCTAAACAACTAGGGGTGTCACTATCTGAGGTGTTCTTAACCTTGCAAATTAATCTTGGATCCTTGTATGTCAATGATTTCACTCAGTTTGGAAAGTCTTTCAAAGTGACATTGCAGGCCGATGGTGCATTTAGAGAGTCGGTAAAAGATATTGCCAGGTATCAGGTGAGAAGTCAGAGTGGGGAGATGATCCCCTTGAGCACGCTTGTTACCGTTAAGCCGACATTAGCGCCGAATATCATCTGGCGGTATAACAAGTATGGCGCAGCCATCATTCAAGGCCAGGCCGCCCCTGGGTTCTCAACGGGGGACGCCATGGAGGCCATGGAACGTGTCGCCGCGGATGTTTTGCCTCAGGGCTATACCTATGAGTGGAGCGGTCTTTCATATCAGGAGAAGCTTGCTGGCAATATGGCCATCTATGCCTTCGGATTAGCGCTGATATTTATTTACCTCTTGCTGGTGGCTCAGTATGAAAGCTGGACACTGCCTTTTGCGATTATTCTGGTGGTGCCAACGGCAATCTTAGGTGGCATGTTGGCGCTCAAACTGGGTGGCTTCTCTCTTAGCCTTTATGCCCAGATAGGGCTGGTTTTACTCATCGCCATGGCGGCAAAAAATGCCATCTTGATCGTCGAGTTTTCTAAGCTCAAACGAGAGGCGGGTTTATCAATTATCGAGGCGGCTAAACAAGGCGGCGCATTGAGATTTAGGGCGGTGAATATGACCTCATGGTCTTTCATCTTAGGTATCGCACCTCTGCTATTTGCATCCGGCGCCGGCGCGGTGGGGTTACAGAATATCGGCTTTACCTTAGTGGGTGGCTTATTGAGTGTATTACTCATTGGCTCCTTCTTCGTTCCTGGGTATTACGCGCTTATTCAAGTATCGAGGGAACGCATTATGCAAAGATTTATAAAGTGAAGATGACTATGACTATTATTTTGAGTAATAAATTGAACATGCGACTGAACAAACAATTTGAATTTAAGTATCAACATCTAACGTTAAAAGGAGAGTCAATTGAAGTCTATTAAATCAATGTTGTTGGCTTTATGTGTCTTATTGTCTTTAAGTGCAAGCCAGATGGCGGTTGCCGCTTCCACTGGCTGGATAACTAACCCCAATCATCCGCCAGTGAAGGTGCGCTTGATGTTGACCGGGGAGCTAGATCCAGTCACTAAGGCTATGCCCGCGGTACTCGAAGTTAAGCTTGATGGGGACTGGAAGACCTATTGGCGTAGCCCAGGAGAGGGAGGAATTGCCCCTAGTATTAAGTGGGACAAGTCCACGAATCTAGAGAACGTGGATTGGTCATGGCCGGCACCGCAGCAGTTTTCCTTGCTAGGCATGCAGACTTTTGGTTATCAAGGGGAAGTCACTTTTCCCTTGCTGCTGATCTTAGATGATATTGAAGCCGATACTCGACTGCATGGCAAGTTCACCTTGTCTTCGTGTACCACCATTTGTGTGCTCACGGATTATGAGATCAACTTGGATATCGAGCCTGGTATTCTTAAGGCCGACACAGATGCCATGTTCGCCTATAACAGGGCGGTTTCTAGTGTGCCATTGAAGGTGACTGCACAAGACGCCGACTCCGCAATCAAGCTAGGTTGGGACAGTGGCAAGTCACAGCTGGAAGTGGTGCTCGACGGTACTAACTGGCGTCAGCCTAAGCTGATCATAGATGGTGAGCCGGACACGGTTTTCAAGCTAGTGAGTGTCAACAAGAGAGAAGCTGTCGATGTCGGTGAAGCCGAGAAAATCGTCGCTATCTTCGATGGTAGCAGCTGGCTGGGTGAGCCTGAATTACTGGGTAAAAGTTTGCATGTCACTGTGGTCGATTCCCAGCGTGCGTTGGAATACTCATCTGAGGTGAAACCAACCCAAATCATCGCCCAGGGCTCATCTTTGCTTAAAATGATGCTTATTGCCTTGATTGGTGGCTTGATACTCAATGTTATGCCCTGCGTGTTACCCGTACTTGGCATGAAGTTAAGCTCAGTGATCGCGGCGCCGGATCTTGAACGTAATCAAATTCGTCAGCAATTTATCGCCTCGGCGCTAGGGATCTTGGTCTCTTTCTGGTTACTGGCGGGCTTTATCCTGATGCTCAAGTTTACCGGACAGGCGATAGGTTGGGGGGTGCAGTTCCAAAACCCTTGGTTTATCGGCTTTATGGCCCTGGTGACCTCAATATTTGCCATCAATATGCTTGGTGCATTTGAGATCAACCTGCCTTCGAGTCTGCAAACTAAGCTGGCGACAACCGGGGGCAATAACAATAGGGGGCATTTCCTTCAGGGGATGTTTGCGACCTTATTGGCGACGCCTTGTAGTGCACCATTTCTTGGTACTGCGGTAGCCTTTGCCCTTGGCGCAGATACCATCAGCCTGTTGGTGATCTTCACCGCCTTGGCTTTGGGCATGGCCCTACCTTGGTTGTTGGTGGCGGCGTTCCCTCAGATCGCCAACTACTTCCCTAAACCCGGTCGCTGGATGAGTGTGACTAAGGTCATCTTCTCGGTATTACTGCTGATCACTAGTTTGTGGCTCATCAGTCTATTGAGCAATTTCCTACCTGCTGGCTATCTGTTTGTCGCAGCAGCTGTCTTGTTGGTGACCTTCTTCATCTTTATGGCAAAAACGATTGGCTCCGCCGCAGTTGTGGCGACGTTTAGTATCACGCTTATCTTTGCCGCCATAGGCGCCTTTATGACATCAGAGCAATGGGCGAAACCCTTGCCCACAGATCTGGTGTGGACTCCATTAAACGAAGAGGTGATAGCCGAGCAAGTGGCCGAGGGTAAGACGATTTTTGTCGATGTGACAGCCGACTGGTGTATCAGCTGTAAGGCCAATAAGGTGGGGGTGATATTGCAAGATCCCGTCTATAGTCAGCTCAAGCAAGACAATCTTCTGATCATGAAAGGAGATTGGACTAAGCCATCCGAGTACATCACTAACTATTTGCAGAGGCATAACCGTTTCGGTGTGCCATTTAATGTGGTTTACGGCCCTGGGGCACCCAATGGCATCCAGTTACCTGTGATCTTATCTACACAAGGGGTGTTAGCCGCGATTGAGCGTGCATCGACAGCACCTACGGCTGCGGCCGAGCAGAGAATTAAACAATAAGCTTGTGAGTGTTCGTGTGTTTTACCTAAATTAGACACAGGTTAATTAAACGCATTTATGGCTCAAGGTGATGCAGTTAGTCATCTTGAGCCAGCCAAAGTATTAGGAATATCAGATGAAATCAGTATCTAAGTTAAATAGCCAGTCCAATGAGCCTAAGTTGCATAAATTTAGCCCGCTAAAGCTGATGCAATCAAGAAAACTGCAGTTTATTGCCGTGTCTGGCATTACCGCTTCTGCGCTCTTGGTAGCATCACAGCTGTCATTCATCTCTCCGGTCCACGCCGAGGTGACAAGTTTAACGGCTCAGCAAGAGCAAGATGTCAGAACCATTATCAAGGATGCCTTGATTAATGATCCTGAACTCTTGAAGGAAGCCATCATAGCGCTGCAGACTCGTGAGCAGTTAGGGGCGAACTCTGCCAAGCAGACGGCTCTGGATGAGAACTATAGCGCCATGTATGAAACGAAGAGTGACCCCTGGAAAGGAGCTGAAAACCCTGAGATCACTATGGTGTATTTTACCGATTTCAATTGCCCTTATTGCAAGAAAATTGAACCCTCGCTCAATAAGCTTATCGAAGAGTTTCCTCAGCTGAAGATCATCATCAAGATGGTGCCGCTGCAGGGAGAAGGTTCTGAACTGGCGGTGGAGCTGGCGCAGACGGTCTGGCTTAACGAGCCTGAGAAGTACATAAAGTTGAAAGATATGTTGATGTCGAGTCCACGTAGACTCGACTCAGCATCTATCGCTAAAGTCGCTAAGCTCACCGATACCGAGCAATGGTTAGGAAAGACGGACTCTCGAGTCGACGAGATGGTACATGACAACATTTCTCTGATGAGGAACTTAGGCATAGGCGGTACCCCAAGCATGATTTTTGGCGACAAGGTTATTCCAGGACTTGTGTCTTATGATGTGCTCAAAGAGCAGCTTGAAGAAGTGATTGAGGCCAAAGGCTAATGAGTGACCTAGATAAGGACAATGATAAGAATAAGCTTGATACCGTGGGGGTCACTCCTCTGAGAAGGGCCTTCGGCTGGCTTAAGCAAATAGCCCTGTTTATGCTGTTTGCCATAGTGATCACCGGAGTGATGGACATCTGGCGTGGTAAGGATATTCCAAGGGATAACCTGCCGGATATCAAAGGCATAACCTTATCCGGGACAGATATCGATATTGATGCTTTGAGCCAAGATCAGGCGGTATTGGTGTATTTCTGGGGAACCTGGTGTCCGGTGTGTAACTTTGTCAGTCCGGCTGTGGATACTATGGCCAGCATGTACCCAGTAGTCACAGTTGCGATGAACTCGGGACCCGATGACAAGATGGTTAAATATCTTCAGCATAAGGGCTATGAGTTTGAGACTATCAACGACAGCAATAATGACATTGCCCGTGATTGGTCGGTGCAGTTGACGCCGACCTTGATGGTGTTTAAAGATGGTGAGCTGAAACACTACACAACAGGTTTCACTAGCCTACCTGGGATGTGGTGGCGCATGCTCTTGTCATAGCTGCATCATTTTTTGTTGAATTAATGAGGGGCGATATCGCTTAGATATCGCCTTTTATTTTCGGTTAATTATTGCTGGTTAATTATTGCCACTAAAACTGATTCGATATTGCTTATCTATGATGAAGCTGAGCTTAGTGCCTAACTGAGATGAGTTGTCGTCAAATTGATATTTTATATGTCCTTGTGCCACCTGATCGCCATTAATTGCAATCAGTTGATAGGTGACTAGGCCTGTTTTCTCCTGAGGGGAAAAATAGATGGTTTGGCGGCTATTAGCCTTGACGGGCTCAAAGGTGATCTGGCTTGTCGGCAGGTTAAAAATAACTTGGTAAAAGTTTCTGTCAGAGTGATTTCTGACAAAAATTTGCGGCGAGAGAAAGTGATAAGCGATACCGCTTACAATAATCATAAAACAAAAAGCTAACCCTAATCTTCTTTTCATATTGCGCAATCGTGCCCTTGCTAAATGGGTGACTCTAGTCTTTGACAACATCAGGTTAGCTTAAATTCCCCAGCGTAGCAAAAGGTTGAAAATACCCATCTTTCGACCTGACTTTGAGCGCCTACTTCCAAGGAGCGCGAGAAAATACTCAGTGTTTAATAGGGAGAGTCCATGATGCTTGTTAAAAATTGTTCTAAATCAATAAAAGATGCAAAACTCATTTAACTTGAATGGTTTTATTAGTGCTTACGGTCTGCTGTGAGTAATAGATGTCTGTAATGAATAATATTTAGGCGCATGTGATGAAGAGAAGGATGGCGAGAGGGATTTCTGGGTGGCTTGTCATGTCATTGTTGATTGGTTTCAAGGAGAGCGTATGTTGAAAAAAGATACCTCGTTAACTGAGGCACAATTAAAAGATAAGCCGTTAAAATCGGGGTCAAGCAAACCTGAGTTAGTCAGTACCTTTAGTAGCGGCCTTAACCGCAGAGCCTTTTTAAGACAAACAGGTGCAGCCGCGGTTTTACTCGGCTTGATTGGTGCTAAGCCCTCGGTAGTTGCTGCCGCTGATGAGGTCAATCGTGAGGAGAAGGGCAGTGATGCAAGCTTTAGTTCCCATCAGCAAGCAGTGGTTGAAGCTGTGCAGATGCAGTTATTTCCCGATGATGGCGATGGACCTTCGGCAAAAGATCTTAACGCATTTAGATATCTCAGCTGGGCACTCGATGATCCTGACAACTTAGCCGATGGCGACAGGGCATTTATCTTGCGTGGTGTTGGTTGGCTCGAAGAGTTAGCAAAATCGACCCAGGGCGCTAGCTTCATCAAACTAGGGATGAGTGCGCAAGATACCGTACTTAAACAGATAGCCAAGAGTCGCGCCGGTGAGAACTGGTTATCTTTGCTGCTCTATTATTTACTCGAGTCTCTGACTTTAGACCCTATCTATGGTGGTAATACCGATGGTATCGGCTGGCAATGGCTGGGCCATCAGCCTGGTTTCCCACGTCCGGTTCAGGGCAAAACCTATTTAGATTTTAGCTAGCTGACAGCAGAGCAGGAGATGGCATGAGTAAGCAAAATTTTGATATCTGTATCGTTGGCAGCGGTGCTGGCGCGGGGCCTATCGCCTATGAGTTAGCAAAGGCGGGCTATAAGGTCGGTGTGTTGGAGAAGGGTAACTGGTTTAAGGAAAATGATTTCTTTAAAGATGAGCAATTGGGTCGCCATAGCGTGTTTCGCTCACAATTTAAGGACGAGCGCCATGTACTAGAGGAGCCTAATGGTGATGACATTTGGTCATCTGACACTACGGCTCAGTTTTGGGGCGGCAATATTGTCGGCGGCGCGACTAATTTCATGAGCGCTTACTTTCATCGTCTCAAGCCTCAGGATTTTAGATTAGTCACTGAATATGGTGACATTGAAGGTGCTAACAATGTCGATTGGCCCATTAGCTATGATGATCTCGAGCCTTACTATACCAAGGTGGAACAGGTGATTGGCGTCTCAGGTAAAGTGGTAAAGCATCCGCAGTTAGAGCCTCGTTCGACCATAGACTTCCCCTTTCCACCGACCGCAGAGCATCCTGTCGCTCAGCGCTTCGATGCCGCCTGTAAGGGGTTAAAGCTGCACCCCTTACCCATGGCTCGCGGTATTCTCTCTATCCCCTTCAACGGCCGAAAAAGCTGTGAATACTCAGGTTATTGTGGCAATTATGGCTGTCATTCCGGTGCGAAGGCTAGCTCTCGTGCAGCCTTGCTTGATGCGGCTGTAAAAACTGGCAATTGTGAGCTAGTCACTCAGGCTAAGGTGTACCGCCTCAATACCGATGAGTCTGGAAACGTTATCTCGGCGGATTATTTCGATCTGGCCGATGAAGACAGCCCAAAGCGTGTTACGGCTAAGCTGTTTGTGGTGGCCTGTTACTCCATTGAGAGTGCCCGACTGTTACTCAGTAGCACTGGCGACAAACATCCCAGTGGTATAGGAAATCGCTATCAGCAGGTGGGGAAAAACCTGCACTGCTGCGCCGGTGGCACGGGTCATGGTGTGTTTGAGATGGATAAGCTCAAGGAGTTTGAGGCCAAGCAGCTTAAAATTCGTGGTCCATTTTTCAATCGTGCCCTGCAGGATTGGTATGAGATCGACGATAAAGCAATCTCATCTAAACCAATAAAAGGTGGCACACTCGATTTTGTCTTCGATCCACCATCGCCAACTGGCGAGACTGCCAGCCTTAAGTGGCAAGGGGAAAACCTGCTGTGGGGCACAGCGCTGAAACAGAAGATAAAATCCCACTTCACCAAGTCGAAAGACGTTAAGTTCGAAGTCTTCTGTGACTGGCTTACTAATGATGAATGCTATGTCAGTCTGGACCCGGTAGAGAAAGACCGCTGGGGTCAGAGCGTTGCCAAAGTCAGGGCCGGTTTTCATTCCCATGATGAGAAGGTGGCTCAGTATCTGGTGGATCGCGGCGTTGAAGTGATGAAAGCCATGGGGGCCCATCAAGCCTGGGGCAATGTGTTTACTCAGCCAACCTCTAACTTAGTCGCTGGTGGCTGTCGTTTCGGCAATGATCCTAAAACCTCAGTATTAGACAAAAACTGCCGAGTACATGACTGCGATAACCTCTATGTGACCGACGGTTCATTTATGCCCAATGGAGGTAGCGTGACCCCAACCTTTACGATTTATGCTAATGCGTTTCGGGTAGCAGACAAGATTTTAGCGCGACTTGAGAAGGCGAAAGTAAGTTAATTTATGGCTTTAATGGGAGGCAGTGTGACCCCAACCTTTACCATTTATGCTAATGCGTTTCGGGTAGCAGATAAGATTTTAGCGCGACTTGAGAAGGCCCAAGTAAGGTGATTTATGGCTTTAACGGGAGGCAGTGTGACCCCAACCTTTACGATTTATGCTAATGCGTTTCGGGTCGCAGACAAGATTTTAGCGCGACGTCCTAGGAACTAGAACCTAGTTCCTAGGACGCCTTTTATTATGGCGTGACTATGTTAAACCAGAAGTTGAAGTCATCCAGCATACCGAGAAACTCCATAAATTGTTTCTTGTCGCCACTTATCTTCACTGAGCCATTTTTGATGGCTTGATCGAAGGTGAATTCTTTAAGCTGAATACTGTTCATGGTTTTCATCGACATCACTAAAGCGACATCAGGCTCTTTTACTTGGTTTTTGCTGTGGTGCAGAACGGCATTTTCTACCGTTAAGGTGTACTTGCTCTTAAGATCGGTAAAGTCGATATTGATATCAAACACTTTACCCGCCGCTTTTGCCGAGTCGAGTCTGACCGCTAAGAAATCAAATAGCATATCCGGGGTCATGGCGCGAATGGTATCAGGCGTTGCCGTTTGGGTGCCTCCTGCCGATGGAACACCGTTTCTCAGCTCATAGGCACCTTGTAGATACACAGATCGCCATGGACCTGATTCGGCCTGATAACCAAGTTGCTCGAGAGCATCGGCCAACAACTCTTTAGCTGGCTGACTCTTAGGGTTAGCAAACACGGCATGTTTCATCACTTCAGCAACCCAGCGATACTCTCCTTTATCGAATGAGGCCTGGGATTGTTTAATCACTGAGGCTTCGCCGCCCATAAACTCCACGTACTTTTTCGCTACCATCTCAGGCGGCAGGTTATTGAGGTTTGAGGGATTACCGTTATACCAGCCCATATATTTTTGATACACGGCGCGGCTATTATGGCGAAGGGTGCCGTAGTAACCGCGAGTCGGCCAATTTTGTTCCAGCTCGGCAGGTAAGGTGAGCATCTCGGAGATCTCTTCACCTGTATAACCTTGGTTCATCAGACGTACCGATTGGTCATGGGTAAACTTGTAGATATCCCGCTGCTTTTTAAAGTAGGGAATGATGTTTTCAGTGTCCCATACCGGCCAGTGATGACTCTGAAATTTAACTTCAGCCTGACTGCCCCAGGTGTCGATGGTTTCGTCGAGAAAGCTGGCCCAAATCAATGCATCTCGCACCTGAGCACCGCGCAGGGTCAAGATGTTATGCATGGTATTGGTGGAGTTTTCTGCCATCCAGAGTGCTTTCATATCAGGAAACCAGGTATTCATTTCGGCTGGAGCCTCACTGCCAGGCGTGAGCTGAAACTCCATTTTGACCCCATCGATACTGAGTTTCTCACCGGTTTTGGTGATTTCATGGCTAGGTAATAATAGGCCAGCGAGTCCGGTCGAGACTGTCATTCCCAGACCACCATTGACGCCGCCTTTAGCATTGCGGGGGAGCATGGCACCGTACATGTATATGGCGCGGCGTCCCATGGCGTTCCCCGCAATCACATTTTCTGAGACTGCATGCTCGGTAAAGTGCTCGGGTGAGATAATTTGCACCTCTCCAGACGCAACTTGCTCTGCGGTAGCAATTCCTGTTGCACCGCCGTAATGATCGATATGGCTATGGCTATAGATGATAGCCACAACCGGACGCTCCCCTAACTGTTCATTAATAAAGTCCAGCGCAGCTTTCGCAGTTTCAGGCGAGATAAGTGGGTCGAAGACAATCCAGCCTGTTTTACCTTTGATAAAGGTGATGTTGGATAGATCGAAGCCGCGAATTTGATAGATGTTGTCTGTGACCTTAAATAGACCATGTTGGATCACAAGCTGAGCATTTCGCCATAGACTCGGGTTAACCGTATCGGGCGCGTCCTTATCGATACTGATGAAGGTCTTGTACTGCTCCAGATCCCAGACCACATTGCCCTGAGCATCCTTGATGGTGACAGTATCAGGTTTGGCGATAAAGCCCCGTTGGGCATTTTCAAAATCTTGTCTGTCACTGAAGGGCAAGGCCTTAAGTACTGCCGCATTGGCTTCCTTGGTATATTGGCTGGCGGATTTTGACTGAGTAGCAGCAATACTCGAGTGAGGTAAAACTAGAGAAAATGCTACCAAGAGGGCAAGCTTAGATCTATTCATTACAAATTCCTTTTATAACGCAGAGCGAAAAGCTGATTAAAATAATGGGTAAAACTATAGTGAACTTAGCGGGGAACGGTTGAATTATCAACAGCTAAAGGAATGATGAGTCAATATTTACTAAGGTAATATTTTAGGAAGGGAGGACGTTTTACTTTGTAATAGAAACGGCTGGATTCCGGCCACAAGCATGCCGGAATGACGTATGTTTTGTGTTTTGTTGCTTGTGGCTTAGTCGTCATCCTGAACTCGTTTCAGGATCCTGCTTGAATGCTTTCTCAGTTTTCAGTGTCATTCTGAAGGGGTAATCTGGTATAAGAAGCTAGGTTCTGATAGCTCTCCTATACTGAGTTGGACAGAGTGTTGTTTTGCTCTTGCTCTATTACCTGTAATAACCTGTACTCGCGCAATCACTGGATTACCCGGAGCTAGCTATGAGCCATACCTATAAAGTTATTGAACTAGTGGGATCTTCGCCTATCAGTTCGGATGAAGCGATCAAAAATGCCGTCACTGCTGCGGGGCAGAGCTTGAAGCATCTCAGGTGGTTTGAGGTGATTGAGACTCGGGGACATCTGGAGGCGGGCTTGATTGCGCATTGGCAGGTGACCATCAAGGTCGGATTTACGATAGAGGATAATTAGGCTCGAGTTGCGAGTTTCTAGGAGCTAGAACCTAGAACCTAGAACCTAGGAACTTGCTCCTTGGTTCTGCCTTTAAGCATCCCTTGGCAGGCCTTTCTCGACGCTGCGGATCACTCTCTGTGTTTTTCGACTGAGGGATGAGGTTTTCTGGACTCTATCTGACTGGCTCAAGACCCTTGCTACCTGGCTCAAATCTGCAGTTTCCTGGCCTTTTGTTTCCAGGCTCTGTGCTTCCGAGCTTTGGGCTTCCGAGCTTTGGGCTGCTGCTAGTTTGGCGTGTTGCTGAGCTAATGCCCAGTCGATATGTTCTATGACCATCTCATCGGCCTCTTCCGAGGCTTTTCTCTGCTGGAGTCCTTGGACGATCTTTTCTGAAGCCGGGGCATTTCCCAGAGCGACGGCGATATTTCTTAGCCAGCGCTTATGTCCGATACGGCGAATGGGGCTACCTTCGGTGATCTTGAGAAACTCGGCCTCAGTCCAGCTAAAGAGGGTAAGTAATTCAGGTTGCTTGAGTGGGTCGCGGGTGTGAAAGTCACTCTCGAGTGTGAGCGGTGCCTTGCTGTTGACCGGGCACACCAGCTGGCAGTCATCACAGCCGTAGATACGATTGCCGATGAGGGAGCGAAACTCCTCGGGAATGGCCCCTTGTAGCTCTATGGTCAGATAAGAGATGCAACGCCTGCCGTCGACGATATAAGGCTCGACTATGGCATTGGTTGGACACGACTTGATACAGGCTACACAAGTATTACAAGCCTCGGCGACGGGAATATCCACGGGCAGAGGCAGATCGATCAATAGCTCACCGAGAAAGAACCAGCTGCCCACATCTTCATTGAGCAATAGACTGTGTTTACCTGTCCAGCCCAGACCAGCCTTCTCGGCCAGGGGTCTTTCGAGTATCGGCGCCGAGTCCACAAAGGGGCGGAAGTTGGTCTTACCCGCGTTCATGATATCGAGTTCGGCCTGGATCTTCTGGCCTAGCTTCTTGAGGCGATTACGGATCAATTTGTGATAGTCCCTGCCACCTGCGTAGCGGGAGATATAGGCAAGGTTGGGATCTTTGAGATTGGTTGCGAACCCAGCTTCCGGCGGCAGGTAGTTCATCCTGGCAGAGATGACCCTGATGGTGCCTGGGTGTAGCTCATGGGGTCTTGCGCGCATCATGCCATGGGCTTGCATGTAATTCATATCACCGTGGTAACCCTTGTCTAGCCACTCTTGTAGCTTAGGCTCTTCGGCTGTTAAATTAGTATCACAAATACCAATTTGAGCAAACCCCAGCTCATTTCCCCACAGCTTGATTTTAGCTGTGAGTTCTCTTAGTTCTGTGGCTGAGAATGGATGGGAATTTATTGGAGCTAGAACTGAGTCAGACATAGGGATAAATAGGCAATGAAATACCTCAATATGATAACAGTAATGCGCTACCTTGGCTGCAGATTTGATGTTCTGTGATTTGATTATGCCTGGGTCATTGAGCCGAGTTGTTGTTTTCATCGTTCTAGTAGGAATGGGGATTCGTCTTCGCCGACTTTTTTCCGCAAGTACTCACATATCAAAGCCTGATGAGTTAGCCCTGCTTGCTCTGCATGGGAGATAGGCTAATATGACGCAGCAGCCATGAAAAAAGCCAACCTATACACGTATAAGCTGGCTTTTTATTCTGTATTTTAGACCGAGTTTAGACAAAGAGTGCTCTAGATAACCTGTGCTATCGGCCTTGTATACTCAAAGACTGAGTGGCCCTTGAGCCTAGTCGGCGAAGCTCATCAGATGTTGCTTCACTTCATCCGAAGCGAACGCTTGCTCGATGCTGATCTTATAGATGTTGAAGTAATCTTCACGGCTTAGGCTGAACTCTTGCATCACCTTACGTACCTCGTCTGTCATAGTGGTATTCGAGACGGTGCGGTTATCTGTGTTGATTGTGATGGGCAGAGCATCTTCATAGAAGGCTTTTAGCGGATGTTCACTCAACTTATCCACCGCTTTAGTTTGAATATTACTGCTGGGGCAGGTCTCCAGGCCGATATTCTGCTGTTTCACTAAGTCATAGGCGCCCTGATGACCCGTAATATGAATCCCATGACCCACACGCTCGGCTTTTAGCATAGAGACTGCGTCGAATACGTTCTGACCCACGCCTTGCTCTCCGGCGTGTATGGTGATGCGGTAGCCTTTCTCGATGGCGTAATCCACATAGGGGATAAACTCACTGCAAAATCCAGGTAGCTCGGCGCCAGCTAGGTCGAAGGCAACCACGCCCTTGTTCAGGTAGGGAGCGCCCGCATCGATAACATCTCTGATGTTATCCTTGGGGAACGTTCTCAAGATAGAGAGAATATAGTTGCCCTTGATATCATACTTAGCTTCGGCGCGCTGCATGCCTTTGACGACTGAGCCTATGATCTGATCGAAGCTTAGACCTTGTAACTGATGCAGTTGTGGACCAAATCTGACCTCGAAATACTTGACGTTTTCCTTAGCCGCATCCTCGAAAAGCTCAAATGAGATTCGTTCGATACCTGCTTGGGTCTGCATTACAGACAGAGGCAGATCGAAACGCATCAGATACTCTTCGAGATTTTGACATGTCTCGGGAGCGATCATTAATGAAGTGATTTCGTTGATGTCTTGGCTGGGAATGGAGATGTTCTGTTCGTTAGCCAGATCGATAATCGTTTGTGGGCGAACGCTGCCATCTAAGTGACAATGTAGATCGATCTTGGGTAAGCTTGAATAATTCATGAGTCTCTACCTTTATTGGATAGTACCTATATGAATACCGATTAAAAGTGGGATCTATAGTGCTTATCGGACGCAGATCCTATCTATTAACAGATAGTCCATATTGGAGATAGTGCATAAAGTTACAGACTTCATAATCAAGAATTTAAGGCTCTTGGTAGAAACTCCCAAACCATATCATTGGGATTATACGAAGCGATTTTTCGGACTATAACATTACCAATAAATGACTGCAACGCTTGGCCTTAGCGCTTGCTAATTTACTCTAACTTGATCTAGTGGCCTGATGGCGTGGATTTATTTTGATGTTTGGATTGCGATTCGTTGAACACATAGGCGAGCATAGTTCTGAGTTGTTCGATTTTTTTGGCCCTATTTTTACTCGCCATATGTATTCATCCTGCTTTGACACAATTTCTTCCACTGGATTTAGCCAGATACAAGCCTTTATCGGCCCGTTGTAGTAGTTCGGAGAAGCTTTTATCTTGTTCCCTAGCGACGACTCCGGCGCTGATGGTCATGATTAATTCCTCGGCTATATCACTCAAATCTGTCATGGCTATTGAGTCCACTAAACGCTCGGCAATCTCTGTGGCTTGTTCTAAGTTGGTATGAGGCAATATGACTAAGAACTCTTCGCCGCCGACCCGACCTACCAGATCAGATTTTCGCATCAGACCACTGGAAATACTGGCTAGTAAAGTCAGTGCTTTATCACCGACATCATGGCCAAAGTTGTCATTGATCTTCTTGAAATGATCGGCATCGAATAATATTAAGGCCATCACATCATGATTCTTAGAGAAAGATTGTTCGCCGACGGCGTAGGTGTGTCTGCGGTTCGCCAGTTGAGTCAAGTGATCTGTCAAGGCTAAGACACTCAATAGCTTAGACTTCTGTGCTTGTTTATAGGCAAGGAAAGAGATGATTATTATGACTATTAAGGCGAGAAAAATGACGGTAAATTGTAAATAACGATTCTGCTGTAAAATCAGTAACTCATTATCCCTTATTTTTTGTGTCTCTAGCAGCAAGAGGTTTTCAGTTTCAACTTGCTTAGTATTAAAGCGAGTCTGCATCTCTGTGGTTCTATAGGTTTGTAGCTTGATATCCAATTCGTTATGGAGTCGATTAAAATGCTCCAGTGAAAGGTATGCTTGTTGCCATTGGGAAAGCTCCGCGAATATCTGGCTCTCAAGCTTATAGAGTTGGGTGAGACCACGAGTATTCTTTACTCGCAGGAAGGCAGATTTAGCTTCTTCGATAAGGGGGATTGCCGCACTGGGATTGCCTTGTAACGCCTGTATTTGAGCGCGAAATAGCATCATAAAACTATAGAAGGCTTCATCAGAAGGCAGAACATATTTCTGTGCCTCATCAAGATATTTTTGTACCTCATCCAACCTATCCAACTTGATGAGAATACCCGCTAAATTAATGGCGACAAAGCTTTGGGCCATTTCATCTTTTTCCTGCTGCCAGTATCGATAACTTTGCAGGTATTTTTCCAATGCGGCTTCATTTTCACCTAATTCTTCCAGGGCGATGGCCATCTCTGTCACCATGCCATTGGCGGATTCGAGATCGCCAATTTCTATAAACTTGGTTTCGAGTTTCGCATAATATTTATAAGCCGTCTGAGGATCGTCAAATCGGCGATAGCTAGTGGCTATGTCGGCTAAATTATATAGACTCCAGAAAGTCAGGTTCAGGTTATCGTAGAGCTGTTGAGCACTGAACAGATCTTCCAGGGCTAGGGCATAATTTCCCTGAAATGAGTACATAGCGCCCCGCAAACTTCGTGCATCGGCGATAAGCCTAGGAGACTCGAGTTGATAGGCTCGAGCTATGACTTGATTGTATTCTGTTAAGGCTAGTTCGACGTTTCCCCCGATTTGATACAACCAGGCTCGGCATAGTGTTAAATCGGCATGGGTCTCAGAAGATTGCTTGATGATTTCAGCATTCAGTTGTTTTTGGGCAAACTCTAATCCCTTAGCTCTCTTATTGCTGTCATATGCATCAGTGCTCCAACATAGCACTCGCTGTAATCTGAGGTAGTTATCTAAGTCGGCTAAGGTGATATTGGCTTTTAGATACTCAAGTTTAGCCTTAAGATCTTTACTGGATAAGATCACACCACTTTCCAATTCTTCGAAGGTGGCGTTCAGATTTTTTGGCTCATCGGCCAAGACTTGGGGGGAGACTAATATGAGCCATAGCCAAGGTAAAGTTAGCTTGCCAGCCCCTCTAAGTTTGGGCGCTCGGCAAACTAGGGCCTGACATATTAATGCAAGCCTGGGTATGATTTTATGTCGTAAAAGCCGATAAACCATTATGGTCTGATGCATATTTTTGCTTGGCTCATGATGTTGGCGTACATAAATATTAGCCTAGATCCCCCCATCATCATATATGTTTTATGCAAAAAATTGACATAAGATATTGTATTTTTTGATGTTGAAAAATGAAGCTGCTATTTGTCTATTTAGTAGTTATTTTGCTTTTATTCCGGGGGACAGGTATAAAGGCAGAAATTTTTTATTGAAAAATTATAGAGCAAAACCATGATTGAGATCCCCCCAGAGTATAAGGCCCGCGTTGAGCAGGTGTCATTGAATGTATGTAGTGTCGTTCTTCCCATGGATAAGCTTCCTGAGAATCTGTTGGAAGCCTACGCTAACCTCTGTAACGAGTTGCTCGAAGACACTGATGAGAAGTTCATCAAGGGCTGGCAAGCGCTACCTAACAGCGCAAGGGCTCAGTTACCACAGGCGGACTTTCATGGCTTCTATATTGCTAATGCCTGGATACAGTTGAGTCGAGTGGCGCAAGACATCTCCGAGATGGCCGAGAGTGATGAGGCCATCGACGAGAAAGAGTACAACGGTATCTTCACCCGTATCTCAGATGATTCTCTCAAGGATTGTTCGAAGAAACTGAAAAAGTCGCGTACCGATAGGGCCCTGTTTAACAGCATCATGGCTGTTATTGACGGAAAATAGTTGTCTCATCATGGATGAAACATTAATCCTATTGACTGAGTGCTAGGCACTGACTATCGAGTGGATTGAATATGTTCAAAGGCTATGGGAAACCATGGCCTTTTTTGTACTTTTGTTTTAGTCAGCGGCTTGCCGGATAACAAGTTTTAAGTATTGTTATCCCTATATCTCGATGAGTTTCACTATGTGAAACCTCGCCCAGATGTCGAAGCTCACAGCCGAGTTCACATCTGTTCTTGTTTCGAGAAAGTTGCTTCTTCGATTTTAGTTTTACTGACTAGTAACTCACTTTTGGACAATACTTTCTTACCAACACAGTTGTGATACCACTTTGAGACATTCTGCGTAAGGCGTACTCTGGTGATTTTTGCGCGTAAGGTAACAAGAAGTGTGCACTAGCGCTAAGTTACGAATGGGGTGATGAGTAGGTGACACGGCAAGTGATACAATGTTGTTTCAACAAACCTATACAATAAAGTTGAGAGACAACATGACCGAATTCGAGAAGATGCTTGCAGGCAAAGACTTTGACGGCGGTGCAGACAGTATTAATCATATCCGTCAAAATACTTCGAATTTATTGCAGGCCATTAACCAAAATACAGATAACTCTCAACGTAGTGAACTGTTTCAACAGCTAATGGGCAATATTTCAGCTTCTAGTATAGTACGCTCTCCATTTTATTGTGAGTTCGGCAAGACGATTTCGATTGGAGAAAAAACCTTCATCAACATGAATGTAACTATGCTGGATGGCGCTAAAATTACTATTGGCAATAACGTGTTGATTGGCCCGAACACGCAGCTTTACTGTGCTAGCCACGACTTGAACTATCTCAAACGTCGTAACTGGGAAACCATCTGCGATCCTATTACCATTGAGGATGATGTGTGGATTGGTGGCAATGTTGTGATCAACAAAGGTGTGACCATTGGTGCGCGATCTGTGATTGCGGCTAACTCAGTCGTTAATACAGATGTGCCGCCTGATTCACTGTATGGTGGGACGCCTGCTAAGTTAATCAGGATGATTGATGAGAATGAGCAATTTCAAGGTAATAAAAAAGCTACCAGTATCAACTGGTAGCTTTAATCTATTCTCGAACCTCGAACCTCGAACCTCGAACCTCGAACTTGGATCCTGAAACAAGTTCAGGATGACGAGCTAAAGAAGCGTTAGAAAGACGTTCGCTTGTAACGTCGATACTCTGCTGTCCAGAAGTTAGCTTCGATAGCCTGTTTGAGCAGCTCATCGGTACATGGCAGTGCATGACCTTGCTCGATCGCGACTTTGCCCACGGCGAAGGCGATGTGCTTGCTGACACTGTGGATCTCTTCCAGTGCTGGCAACAGAGGCCCCTCGCCATTGATGGCAAGTGGTGAGCATTCGGCTAATGCGCGGCTCGATGCCATCAGCATCGCATCACTGACGCGTTTAGCGCCTGAGGCGAGTACACCTAAACCGATACCGGGGAAGATATAGCTGTTATTACACTGAGCTATCTCGAAGGTTTTATCATTGACGACTACCGGCTCGAAGGGACTGCCTGTCGCGACAAGTGCTTGGCCATTGGTCCAATGTAGCACGTCTTTTGGGGTGGCTTCGACGCGGCTGGTTGGGTTCGATAGCGGGAAGATGATTGGGCGAGAGCAGTTTGCATGCATTGCCTTGATGATCTCTTCGGTGAATAATCCTGGTGCACCGGATACCCCGATAAGTACTGTTGGCTTACCGTTTTTCATCACATCCAGTAGTGAGATGTTATCACTGAAGTTATCCCAGCCTTTTACATCATCACACTTCTGCGCCAGCTTCTGTTGGAATGGCAGTAGATTAGGCATGTTGGCTTGTAGCATGCCCCAGCGATCGACCATGAATACTTGTTGGCGAGCCTGAGCATCTGAAATCCCTTCCGAGACCATCTGAGCCACTATGGCTTCAGCGATGCCGCAACCGGCTGAGCCAGCCCCTAAGAAGGCGATGCGTTGCTTATTCAATTGAGTTTTAGCGGCTTTACAGGCGGCTAGGAGAGAGCCTACGGTGACGGCAGCGGTGCCTTGAATATCATCGTTGAAGCAGCAATATTGATCCTTGTAACGCTCAAGCAGAGGCATGGCGTTCTTTTGGGCGAAATCTTCGAACTGGATCAAGGCGTCTGGCCAGCGACGGCTAACCGCCTGCATAAAGGCTTCGACGAAGTCTTTATACTCTTCGCCGCCGATGCGCTGATGACGCCAGCCCATATACATAGGATCTTCTAGCAGATGCGGGTTATCTGTGCCCACATCTAAGGTGATTGGTAAGGTATATGCTGGGCTGATACCGCCACAACTGGTATACAGAGACAGCTTACCAATAGGGATGCCCATGCCGCCGATACCCTGATCGCCCAGACCCAGAATACGTTCACCGTCGGTGACGACGATGATCTTCACTTTTTGGCGTGTCGAGTTATTGAGAATATCTTCGATGCGATCTTTATTCGGATAGGAGATAAACAGGCCGCGGTTACGACGATATTCTTTGGAGAAACGCTCACAGGCCATACCCACAGTCGGGGTATAGATAATAGGCATCATCTCGGTAATGTGGTTTTGCACCAAGCGATAGTAGAGCGTCTCGTTGGTGTCTTGAATATTTCTCAGGTAGATGTGTCTATCGAGATCGTTGGTAAAGTTAGTGTACTGATCATATGCACGAGACGCTTGCTCTTCGATGGTTTCGATGACATGAGGCAGCAGGCCTTCGAGGTTGAAGAATATACGTTCTTCATCGGAGAATGCGCTGCCCTTGTTGATTAAGGGGGCTTCGAGAATCGCAGGTCCTGCAAAGGGAAGGTAGAGCGGGCGTTTATGATCGTCCATTGGTAACCTTTTCGATAGTGTTAATTATAGATGCCGTGAGACTGGCAAGATTATCACGAAACGTGATCTTTGTTCTGTTTTCAAACTATTTTTTACCTCTTTTTCACCTGTTTCTTACATTTTATTTTGTTTTGTTTAAAACAAAAAAGCACAGCCTGAGCTGTGCTTTAGATAATCACTTCTTGATAGAAGTTATGTTGCGTTACTTACCGCGATGCTTGACTGACAGGCCCGCGAGAAAGTTACGTAAAACCTGATCGCCGCACTCTTTAAAATGCTTATGACCTGGCTTTCTAAACAG
The DNA here is from genome assembly GCA_023284085.1 of Shewanella benthica. Taxonomy (GTDB): domain Bacteria; phylum Pseudomonadota; class Gammaproteobacteria; order Enterobacterales; family Shewanellaceae; genus Shewanella; species Shewanella benthica. Next base: position 7,257 of record JAKVHY010000030.1, on the reverse strand, counting down.
AGCACCGAGTTCTGATTTAGACATGTTGAAATCGGCCAGAGCTAATGTGCTGATGATGTCATCTTCACGCATCTCCAGGGCAACTCTTAGCTTCTTGAAGGTAAGGTTGTTGTTGATCTGCGATACCGGCTCAGGGATCTCGGCGCCTTCTCTCAGGCCACGCTTCTCTATGATAAGGCCATCAAGGAACTGACACATGGTCTTGTCGTTACAAGGCTGGTAACCTTCCTCTTCCTCTTTCTTTAGCATGTTAAGAAGAAGCTCTTGTGACACTTCATGATTTACCTTGGCGAAGATCTTGATCATCTTGGCATTTTGGTAATCGAACACGAAGCGTAGACGGCGTAAAATATCGTTGTTAATCATTAGTCTTTATCTTTTTCTCGTTGATTCCGCGGCTGCGGGATCTTGTGGGTACTATTATATCTGAGTTTCTCTGTGAGCCTCGGATTTATTTGTACTGTCTATTTTATCTTTTGTGTCTATGAGCCTGCTCTTTTCCAGACTTTTAGCATAAATAAGCGACTCTCTGATACTCGCTCGTATCTGGTTATGCAGTTCAAATACCCGGTCGAGATCATTGACGTTTAATGAGATATTTTCCAGCATCACCAGATCCAGATTAAACTCGGGGTAATGCAGTGTCATCGACATATACCCTGGCAGGTAGCCGGTATGGCTGTATTCGGTGATGCCATCTTCTCGGCTGATCCTAAGGCCATAACCGTAACTCATATTCGGCCACAAGAATTCTATGTCGGTATGTGAGCTTGTCATTAACTGGTAACTCTGGGGGCTGATGAGCCTACCCGAGTGTAATTTTCGCTGAAATGTAGCAAAGGCCTTAGCTGTGGCAATGACTCCACCGGCAGGGAGCAAAGATTCGGTTACTTCGAGCCCGGAGGGAGCCAATATTCCCCCAGCTTCATTGAGCCCGACGGCGAGAGAGGGGGCGCGTTGACGTATGTTATCTATGGTGCCAACCTCGGCGTAGAGGCCCCCGAGTCTGTAGGTTAGCTTAAAGTCGGCTATCTGTTGAGCCAAGGTTTGCTGGTTTACGAGTTCGAGAACTTCGCCTAAAAGCGCGTAACCAAAGTTGGAATATTGAAATTGGCTACCAGCCTCGAATCGATTCGGTTTACCTAATTTACGGACTCCCGATGTGTGGCTCAGCAAGTGATGCAATGTGATGCTTTCATTGTATCTATTTGGGTCGATGTAGGGCTTGTTTTGTGCCGACTCGACATCTATGCCGTAAATGATAGCGGATGAGCCGACTGCTTGTGACGAGCCGCCTTTTTGTGACAAGAGCGCTAAGTCACTCTTTTCTGTCTGTTTGAGTTCGCTGTCAGCATCGAGGACTATTTTAGGGGCAAGGATCGCTTCGGATTCGAGGACTGTTTCGGGCTCGGTAGCGGTTTCAAATTTTGCATCGAAGTCCTCATCTCGCTCAGACTCTGTACTTGTATCATAATCATCATCGGCCTCAAGCATCTCGCCTTCGTCTAATGTCCTGTTATCGATGAGATAGCTATTGAGGGAGCGATTCAGATCTAGCTTGCCAGCATCCACGGCCTGCAAAATAAGCGTCGCCGTTATCTGTTTAGATAGAGAGGCGATGACGAAACTGGTATTTTTGCTGATCCCTCTGCCCTTATTTACTGTGAGCAGTGGCTTGCCGTCTTTTAAGAGTAGGACACTGCCACTGAACGGCTGCAGAGATGTGTCGATAGCCTGTTTTATGGCAACGTCTATTTCTTGTGGTGCGGCCACAGGCTCGCTTCGAGTTTGCCCATCCGAGCTATCTGACTGTTGTGTTCCATTTTTAAGCGATGGAAAATCGGCATAACTGGAGTGACTCAGTGTTAGTGCACTTAACACTAAGCAAGTTAATAGGGTGTTTTGTCGGTGCATCTTTGTCGTTAACTGCATTTCATGCTCACTTATTTTGTCACCATCCAGTAGATAAACAGCAGGGCAAAACCGACCAAGTAGGTCATGCCTAACATTGACAGAGATTTCATTTTCCAGCCATAGCGATCTGATTCAGCCAGAGCCGAGCTGGTCATTAACTTATAGTTTAGCCAAGCAAAAATGACTGTGGTCATAAAAGCTAAGATCATCACAAATTCCAATAGAGGCAGTAGGGCTCCTTTAAAAAACCAAACGATGCCTAAGCCAATGGCACTGATGCCCAGCATGACTCTGGTTAAACCTTTCTCAGTGTCTTGGGTTTGAGTGAGTAAGCGCCAGCCCATATTCAGGGTACGGCTGTAACCGTCGATGACGGTCACTGTGGTGCTGAAGATACACAATAGCGCTACGGTGCCGATCAGATAGCGTGATTCGCTGCCTAATACTTGGCTATATAGATCTATGAGTTGGCTGGCAAATTTAGCCCCAGATGCGGAAAACTGCTCGCCGCTGCCGTGCATAACCAGGGAGCCCAGAGCGAGGAAGACGATGGCAAGAATTGCTGTTGTCAGGTAACCGAAATTAAAGTCGAAGATGGCTTGCTCTTTGGTTACATGAGTCGTTTTCTTCTTCTCTAACAGCCAGAGGGAGTTCCATGCACTGACTTCTATGGGGGCGGGCATCCAGCCCATCATGGCGACGAGAAATCCGATATAACTCCATTGCCAAGGTGACTGTGAGATAAAATCTGGACTCATGACCGGCGGAGCATTGAAGGCCAATGCCACGGCAATGAGAGTGGATATGGTGAGGCAGAGCATGATCATCTTAGTGAGTTTATCGAGCAGGGTATAGTGGCCGAAGATAAGCAGGGCCAGGCTAGAGAGTAAGACAATCAGCGCCAGTAGATCGATGGAGAGGGGGATGAACAGGGTCAGCATAGCGGCTGTTAGCATGGCGACCCCGGCTGTGCTGGCCACCGCGGCTATGGTGTTGAGACCCGTGAACAGTAAGAGATAGCCTCTGCCCTGTTTAAGATAACCGTGAAGTAAACTTTCTCCTGTGGATGCCGTATAGCGAGCACCGGCGGCGAAGAAAGGATATTTAAGCAGGTTAGCCGCTAAGATAACCCAGGCCAACTGCCAGCCAAACTCTGCGCCGGCACGAGTCGAGGCGACGAGGTGAGAGGCACCGATAGCGGCAGCCGCCATCAATAAGCCAGGCCCTAATGCGCTAAGCAGGTATCTGGCTTTAGATAATGGATTTCCGGTGTTTGGTGAGCTATTTACACTGGCTCCAGTTTGCGGGTCATCTTGTGGTTTATCCATAGCATTCATTTTCAGTACCGGCTCCAACACTAGTTAATTGTTATTTTTATCTTTTATATAGTGGCCATAGAATATGACACGCCTGATATGAAGATTAAAAGAAGTTTATTAGGCAGAAGGCTGACAGTTTATTCGCTAAAGCTTAATTTATCTGGAAAATGCTCTTTAGGCCTATGGTCGACAAGTCGCTGTTTAAAGTCTTTGCTGTTAAATGCTTGAGTCAATGCGGCATCGAGATAGGATTGATCGTCGTGCAAGGCATCAAATTGAATAATTCTAAAAACCTTTGTCCCTTCAGTCATATCCTCACATTTGTGCCAGCCATGTGGATTCTATGTTGTTAATGGTTCTTATTGATTTAAAAGTATTAGTCATCCCTGCTCCTCTAGGCCATTTACATAGAGTTTGTAACTCTTTATGTCTAAGGCCCCGCTTTAATTGACTTCTCTAATTTAGGCATTAGGTTAGTACTTGCACGAGTAATCAGTAGTCTGATTGAGGTTTGTTGTAGTCAAGTGATTGAAAAATAATAATATCAAAGGATGATAACAATGAAGCAAGTAATAACACCTAGCCTGTGCGCGCTGGCTATCACCTCCTTGTTCGCTAATGACCTATATGCGGCAGCTGAAACCGTCGAACGTATAGAAGTGACGGGATCACGTATCAAACGTACCGATATCGAAGGGCCATCGCCTATTCAATCGATCAGTAAGGAAGACATTGCTAATATGGGGTTCGATAACCTGCAGCAATTACTCGAGCGTATGCCTGCCAACGGTGCTGGTGCATTTTCAACGCGTGGTAACAGCCAAGATTCTACGGCAAATGGGGGGGCGTCCATCAGTCTGCGTGGACTCGGTCCAGATGCCACTCTTGTCTTGATTAACGGGCGCCGCGTTGCCGCCTCGGCCTTTGCCGAGGGCATAACCAACTCGTTCGTCGATATCAATAACATCCCTATATCAGCAATTGAGCGTATCGATATCCTCAAAGATGGCGCGTCTGCTATCTATGGATCTGACGCTATCGCTGGTGTGGTCAATATCGTGCTGAGGAAAGACATTGAGGGTTTGGAGATCAATCTGGGCTTCGGGGATGCCACAGGTACTGACTATGGCGAGCAGACTGCCAGCTTAGTCTGGGGGATAAAGTCTGAAAAGGGCAGTGCGTCGATTATCCTGGATTATTTTAAGAACGATACACTGGCCGCCAGTGAAATGGGGCGCTTCGGAACGGCGAACCAGAGTCCTTATGGCGGTGAAGATTATCGCTCATCCCGTGGCTTTCCTGGGTATTTCTATGTCGATGGTGTTAAGACTATCGATCCTGATTGTCCTGCAGATTCGGCAACTGCAAGCGGCAGCTGTCTGTTTGATTATGGCCCATACAACCTCACCATTCCTAAATCTGAGCGCGTAGGCGCTATCGGACAGTTCGATTATGACTTTAATGACGAATTGACTGCTTTCCTTGAGTTTGCGGTGCAGCACAACACATCTGAAGCGGGAGGTGCACCCACTCCTCTCGATGAAGATGCAGGTCTTACTGTACCTGGCACTCATCCAAATAACCCTTGGGGCGAGGATCAGGTTATCGAGATCGGTCGTTATCGTACCGTCGATGCTGGGGCTCGTCGCTGGGATATCGAGTCTGACTCTATGCGTTTAGTGGTCGGGCTTCGCGGCATGATCAATGACTGGGACTGGGAAGTATCCGCCCAGAGAGGGCGTAGTAAATCCACCCAGACGGGTGATCGATCTCAGGGCTGGGTCAGAACCGATTATCTGCAAGCTGAGATCGATGCAGGCAACTATAACCCTTTCGGTGGCACCTATAACCCTCAAGATGTCATAGACCGCATCACCACGAGCTTAGTGCGACAAGGTGAATCTAATATCACTTCATATGATGCCAGTATTACCGGTCAGGCATTTACCCTTGGCGGTCGAGACATCATGATGGCCGCGGGCGCTGAATATCGAGAAGAAGATGTCAGCGATATACCCGATGAGCAGTTCCGCAGAGGTCTGATTTTCGGTACCGAAGCCGTTTCGGCTCAGGGGGCTCGTGATCAGTATGCGGCTTATGTCGAGTTTTCTATCCCCTTAACCGATAGCTTCGAATTACAGCTAGCGGGTCGTTACGATAATTACAGTGATTTTGGCTCGACTATTAACCCTAAGGTCGCGTTCCAATGGGGAATGACTGAAGATCTTACCGCTCGAGCCTCTTGGTCAACAGGTTTTAGGGCGCCTTCTTTAGCTCAGATAGGTTTAGGTCCGTCAGAGGAGAGTAACTTTTTTATCGATAAATATCGCTGTGCTGCAGATGGTGTGGATTGTGAATTACTGGACTATAACACGGTATTTGCCGGTAACCCTGACTTGGAAGCAGAAGAGTCAGAAACCTGGAACGTGGGCATGATCTGGGCTCCTAGTCAGCAATTCGATCTGGGTTTTGATATATTTAGCATCGTCCAGGATAACAAGATAGACAAGTTACTGCTGAGTGACATTTATGACGCAAATTGTGACGACCAAAATAGCAGTATTTGTGAACGCTCGGCAGCTCAGCCTGGTCAGAACCTGGGGCCAATCGATGTTATTCACTCAAGCTTCGTTAACTTAGGCTCTCAAGAAGTGCAGGGTATGGACGTTTCAGCCCATTATAGGTTGGAGCTGGATAGTTATGGCGACATTAAGTTTGGTTTAGAGTGGAGCTATTTACATAATTTTGAGAAAGATAATGGTGTCGAGTCTGTCGATTATACGGGTGGCTATGAGTATCCGGAGAACCGTTGGTTGGCGACGACAAACTGGATGAAGGATGATTTTGCCGCCAATGTTAACCTGAGCTATATCGGTGAGTTTGATGATTTCAATAAGACACGTACCGTCGAATCTCAACTTCTGGTGGATATGTCGGGCTCTTATCGCTTCAGCGAGATGTTCAAGTTGAGTGTCGGCGTGAATAACGTATTTGACGAGGGGCTACCATTCGCCATAGGTGATGGTGATGCCGACCTTTATGGTTATGCGATGGCGGTTCATAACCCCTTGGGTCGATATATTTATACCAAGCTGACGATGAACTTTTAATCTTTCAAGTTAACTGAATTTGGGTATATTGTTAGGGCTACATTTAAGGTGTAGCCTTTTTTATTAGTCGTCAATGGGAGTGAGAATGATCAAGTTATATGGAGTACCCCGAAGTCGTTCACTACGCGTGTCATGGACCTTAGAAGAGCTGGGTTTGGATTGGCAGTATCACTATATTAACTTTGCCAAAGGCGATAGCCGCAGCACCGACTTTCTTGCTGTGAACCCTTGCGGCAAGGTTCCCGCATTAGTCGATGATGAACTCGTGGTGACCGAGTCTGCGGCTATCGTGTTGCACCTAGCCGAGAAATATGGTGACAGAAAGCTGTTACCACAACCTGGCAGCGATGCGTCTGCTTTGCATCATCAGTGGGTGAGTTTTATCATCACTGAACTTGAGCAGCCGTTGTGGACCATAGGCAAGCATAAATTCGCGCTGCCCGAGGAGCTGAGGCAAGAGAGCATGTTTCCTGTGGCGAAGTGGGAGTTCGATAAGGCGGCAGCCATTGCCGAGAATTGGCTTCCCGAGTCTGATTTTCTGCTAGGCGATGAGTTCAGCGCCGCCGATATATTATTGGCACATACTTTAGTGTGGGCGACGCGATTCGAACAGACCATTCCGCCTAAATTAGCGGCCTACCGTGACAGAGTCTCTAAGCGACCAGCCATGGCTAAGGCATTGGAGAAAGAGATGGCTGGGGCCGAATAGCCTAATATTTTAAAATCGTTTTCAAACCATTTTTTTCACTGTGTTTTGAACCGTCTGTTGACAGAGTAGACGTAAAAAAAGCATCTATGCAGATTAATGCCGATCATTTAGTGATTTATCGATCGGTTGACTGATCTTCTAGATGCTTCAGAATCCGAGTCCTATCTCTAGGTCTCGGATTTTTTATGCAAGTTTCTCAAGCTTT
>JAKVHY010000029.1 GCA_023284085.1 Shewanella benthica | reverse complement strand
TTACAGTGCCTCATGCTGAATATGTGTGTTTCTGTGCCACATCTGATCTGCCCAGGCTGCAAGCATTGCCGCAGTCAGCAAAACTAAGAAAGGTGGATCTGCCGCTTAAAAGCTTCAATAGCGACCCGGTCACGGCCATTTATGCAAGCTCATCACAGCTATTCAGACATGTGATCAGAGGCGCTGTCGATCTCGGCATTCCTCTGTTTGAAACTGATATTCGTCCGGAACACAGATACTTAATAGAGAGATACATAGCGCTGGATGTGGAGTTTATCGGCCATTTTGAGCCTGCGGTAAAGGGTACTCTGACCCGGTTTACTGCCACTAGGGCAAGAAAAAGCTCAGTCGATATCCAGCTTCAAGCCATATCCCTCGATTTTGAATGCAGTATGTCGGGCGAGCTTTACTCAGTCGGTCTCTACGGTAAGACATTAGATGACGAGTATAAGAAAGTGATCATGGTGGGCTCACCTGGTGAGATAAGCAGCGATAGAACGGCAATATCTGATGACCAAGCTGATTATATCGAGTGGGTAGCTGATGAGAGAGGACTTATCCTCCGTTTAATTGATTGGTTTGCAGAATTTGATCCCGACATCATCATAGGTTGGGCCGTGGTGACGTTCGATCTGGCGCTTGTTTATAGAAGAGCAAAACTACATGGGATCAAGCTTGCAATCGGCAGGGGAGGCAGCGATCTGAGCTGGAAGGTTGCGGATAAGTACCGTCCTGAGACTCTCTCTCTGCCCGGCAGAGTCGTGTTAGACGGCATCGATTGGCTCAAGGCCGCATTTTATCGATTCGACAGTTTCTCATTAGAGTCTGTTTCACGTGCCTTGCTCGAGGAGGGGAAGGCATTGCCCAGCGGTAAGAAGGGAGTTGAGAATCGAGGAGAGGAGATCACCGAGCTATTTCATCATAATAAAGCGGCGCTCGCCCACTATAATTTAACCGATAGCCGTTTGGTGTGGGATGTTTTCAAGAAAACTGAGTTGTTTGAGTTTGCTATAGAGCGTTCCAGGCTGACAGGGTTAGAACTTGGCAGAGTCGGAGCCTCGGTCGCCGCATTCAATAACTTATATTTACCTCATCTGCACAGGGCGGGTTTCGTCGCACCGGCAATGGCAACGAGTCAAGGGCTTGAGAGCCCAGGCGGCTATGTGATGGATTCTATCCCCGGCCTTTATAAGCATATCTTAGTGCTCGACTTTAAAAGCCTTTATCCTTCCATCATCAGAACCTTCCTCATCGATCCTAAAGGACTTATCAAGGGATTGTCTGAACCTGAAGCCGATAATGTCGAGGGTTTCTTGGGAGCCAAATTTAGCCGGGAGTCTCCCATATTACCCGAACTGGTTAAAACACTCATGGAGCATAGGGAAGAGGCCAAGAGCGAAAAGAATGCGCCACTGTCACAGGCCATTAAGATAATCATGAACTCTCTCTATGGCGTATTAGGCTCCCGTGGCTGTGTGTTCCATGATGCTAGGCTTGCCAGCTCTATTACCCTCAGGGGTCACCAGATAATGAAACAGACAAGAGCTTGGATTGAGGAACTTGGCTACCAGGTCATCTATGGCGATACCGATTCGACCTTTGTCTGGTTGGGGCAAGATCCGACGGATATCGATGTCGATAAGATAGGTAAGGGGCTCGTTGAAACGATTAACACTCGATGGAAACGTAAGTTAGATAAAGAGATGAATTTAGCGTGTCATCTAGAGTTGGAATTTGAATGTCATTATGAGCAGTTCTTTATGCCAACCCTCAGAGGTTCAACTGAAGGGTCTAAGAAACGATACGTAGGTGCCCTTACGAATAATGAAGGAAAACTGCAGCTGGTCTTTAAGGGAATGGAGCAAGTGCGCAGTGACTGGAGCCCGCTTGCCAGACGCATACAAGAAGCACTCTATTACCGTTTATTCTCTAAACAAGATGTAATGGCTTTCTTACAAGAGGTCGTCAATGACCTGATGCAAGGCAAGCTGGATGAAGAGCTCGTTTTCAGTAAGCGCCTGCGTAGAGATATTGCCGATTATACGGCTAAGTCATCTCCTCATGTTAAGGCGGCTAAAATGATGTGCGACTTGTCAGGCTCTGAGCGTTTCTCGAAGAGGGGGACTAAAGTTGAGTACCTTATGACACTTAACGGCGCCGAACCGGTTAAGTATCGTCAGTCTATTATTGATTATCATTACTATTTAACCAGGCAACTGGCCCCCATCGCCGAACCTGTTTTAGGTCTGCTCGATAAACGTTTCTCGGACATCAGCTCTAAGCAGATGTCGTTAATTTAGTGAGTGGTTTCTTAAGATTGTTCTGCTTTTATGTTAACAGATAGTTTATCGTCTGCTATCAAAGGGTTTTCTTGGTTAATTTGATGAAAAAACAGGTGGTTTTTGTGACTTTCGTCTTTGAGCGATTACTCATCTTTTGCTAACCTCAGCTGCAACTAGGAAGACATTGAACAATGGAATGACAAAAAATAGAACCAAGCAGACTGAAAACATAAAGGTTAGACATCAGATGAAAAAAACTTTAGTAGCATCGGCATTAGCTGCCGTCATATTTATCCCGTCAGTATCGGCTATCGAAATCTATAAAGATGACAAGAACGCAGTAGAAATCGGCGGTTGGATGGATGCCCGCATCATCAACACTCAAGGTGCTACAGAGGTGGTAAACGGTTCATCACGCATCAACTTTGGTTTCACTCGTGATATGGGAAATGACTGGAAAACCTTTGTTAAACTTGAGTGGGGCGTAAACCCATTCGGTAACAGTGACATTGTTTACAGTAGCGAGAGTAACTTCGAGTCTCAAAGCAGTGACTTCCTTAACAACCGTCTTGGTTACGCAGGTCTTGCACACGATAAGTACGGCTCACTCTCTATCGGTAAGCAGTGGGGCGTATGGTACGACGTAGTTTATAACACTAACCTAGTAAACACTTGGGATGGTAATGCGTCGGGTACTTACACTTACAACAAGGCCGATGGTGCAATCAATGGTACAGGCCGTGGTGATAACACAGTTCAATACCGTAATACTTTCGGTGATGTTAGCTTCGGACTGCAGGTGCAATTAAAGCAAGACAGCTTTGATTTGATAGCAGACACAGAGGGTAATAATCCTTTCCCGACCGCTGATAAAAGCTTCATGACGGGTAGTTCTGTGGCTATTACTGGCGAATCTTTAGGTACAATTGAATACAACAATACAGTGGGTGGCTCTATCACTTATGCCGCTACAGATATGCTGACGCTTACTGCTGGTTTTAACTTAGGTGAATTTGACGGTGCTTTGGAGTCTGGTGAAGGTATCTCTGAAACTGACTACATCTATGGTGCAGGCCTGACTTGGGGCGGGTTTGAACAGCCTGGTTTCTACGCGGCGATTAACATCAACAAAAACGAATTTCATGATACTGATAACATTGGTCGCTTAATGCCTGACGCTGTAGGTCTTGAATCACTGTTCAGCTACAAGTTTGATAATGGTCTTAAGCCTATCTTTGCTTATAACTACCTAAAGGCTGGCGACGCTTATGAAGCACTTTATAATGATGGCGAATTTAAGCGTCAGTTTATTGTAGTGGGTCTTCACTTTGTGTGGGATGAGAAGACAATGCTTTATCTCGAAGCTCGTAAAGACATGAGTGACTTTAATGCTGCAAATGACACTCCAGATGAGAGTGATGGCGTAGCAATCGGTATCAGATACTACATGTAATAAGCTAGCTAGTTAGCTTGTTTTAAACGCCCTATACGGGCGTTTTTTTATGTGTACCGAAAATTTAATGGGTAAAAAACCCCCTATCTGCTTAACAAATACCTAGCACATATATACGACATCTACTTATCCATAGACTCTACTTTCTAGATTGAAAAACAAAAAGCCCAATAACTGTACATTAAAGTTTACGTAAACGAGAAGTCTGGTAGAGGTGTAGAGTCGATATGTACCAGCTCAATTATGTAAAACCACGATTAATTTAACTTTTTATCGAGGTTAGCTAAAAATAATATAGTCATGTTCATGCCGTGTTTTACGTCTACAGCGCTGTTTTTAAAGTGGTTTATTCCTAATTTTAAAGCTAGCCCCAGTATATGATGCATCCCTTCTCTTATCGTTAACCATCTAATGCATCTCATATGAGGAGCAAAATCAGCTGACAAAGTTTAATTGTATACAAAATAATCAACAGCAAGAACACCTGTAAAAAATGATGTTCGCTTGTTGATTAAATGTTTCAGGTGTGGTCTTATTTGTTTGCGAATGTATTTCAATGTAACGGTTTGTGTTTGTTTTGATACATTTAAAAAATATAAAAAATAAGAGTCCAGGGAGAAACAACATGTACAAAAATAGCTTATTAGCTAATTCAGTGCGTTTCGCACTAATTAGTGGTGCTGTAGCAACAACAGCAATGATGGCACCAGCAGCTTTTGCAGCAGAAGAAGAAGCAAAAGTAGAAAGAATTTCAGTGACTGGTTCGCGTATTAAAAGAACCGATTTGGAGACAGCCTCTCCAATGACAACAATTACTGCTGAGCAAATGGCTGTTCAGGGTATTCAAGATGTTGGTCAGTTCTTGCAAAATAGTGCCGTGATGTCAGGCTCGCCAGCCATGACAACGACAAACAACGGTGGTAACGGTGGTACTTTCGTAGAACTTCGTGGTCTAGGTTCTTCTCGTACTCTGGTATTGGTTAACGGTCGTCGTCCAGTTTCTTCGGACTTCCAGTCAATTCCTAGTTCAATGATCGATCGTATCGAGGTACTAAAAGATGGTGCTTCAGCTACATACGGTGCTGACGCAGTAGCAGGTGTTGTAAACATCATTACTCGTCGCGATTTCGAAGGCATTGAAGCAACTTTCCAAACAAGTAACTCATTCGATATCGACGTTAACAAGCAAAACAGCTTCAGCTTAGTCGCTGGTAAAGCATTTGACGATGGTCACTTTACAGTTGGTGTGGATTACGTTAAACAAGATGAAGTTTACCAAGGCGATACCGATATAGATTTCTTCAATAACCCTTGGGTTATTTATGGTGAAGAAGCTGAAGCATCGTTCTACAAGAATGGTCTTATTGGCTCAGGTCCAAATGCAAACTCTTACTTCTTAGGTAGTGGTTCAGTTCCTTGTGGTAATTTTTACCTTGCGTCAGGCCCAAGTCAGACCAACGGTACGTGTGACGGTGGTATTGCTCAATTAGGTGATATGCGTGATTTTACCGATGCTGACACGTACAACTATAACCCAGTAAACTACATGCAAACTCCTTACGAGAAGTTGAACTTTTTCGCTGAAGGACATTTTGATTTTAACGACAATGTTTCAGTGTATTCAGAAACTCGTATTAACCACCGTAAGTCTCGCCAAGAGTTAGCTGCCGTTCCATACGACACTCGTTATGACCCTGCGTATAAGGGTACAACTCCAGATGGAACAGAGTTTAACGGTGTTTCAAAAGATAACTACTACAACCCATTTGGTGAAGATGTTCTTCGTTCACGTCGTCGTATGTTAGAAGGCGGACGTAGTTTTGAGCAAGATGTAACACGTTTCCAGCAAGTAATCGGTTTCGAAGGTGATATCGGTGAAAGCTATTATTACGATGTAAACTATAACTATGGCCATAGCTCAACAGCCTCAACTGACTTTGGTCAGCTGTATGGACCAAACTTATCAAAAGCTATGGGTCCTTCCTTTAAAGATGCTGATGGTAATATTGTTTGTGGTACTGAAGATTCACCTATCGCAGATTGTGTATCGATGAATGTATTTGGTGGACCAGGTTCTGTAACTCAAGAGATGCTTGATTATACTTCTGCTCCATTAATCGATTCTGATACTTATACTCTACAAACTGTAACTGCTTTCATCGGTGGTGATTTGTTTGAAGCGCCAGCAGGTATTATTTCTGGTGGTGTTGGTTACGAATACCGTAAAGAAGAACTAAATGCCGTTAGAGATTCTGGTAAGTTCATGGGTGAAGTAACGGGTAATAAGAGTAAAGGTACTTCAGGCTCGTTGGAAGTTAACAGCTTATTTGGTGAGTTCGTTATTCCACTACTTTCTGATTTGCCTGGTGTTGAACGTTTAGATTTGAAAGCAGGTGTTCGTTACGATGATTTCGATGCTTTTGATGCAGCGACGACTTACCAGTTAGGCCTTGAATGGGGCATTATGGATGGGCTACTATTCCGCAGTACATACGGTACAGTATTCCGCGCTCCTGGAATTGACTCTCTATACTCACCAGAAAGTGATACATTCTCAACAGCTACTGACCCATGTAGTTCTGGCAACTGGGGCAAGCTAGATGGTACTCAGCAGAGCAACTGTATGGCAGATGGCGTGCCATCAGGCGGTAGTAACAACAGTGATCAACAGCAGTTAGCTCAAGCTGGTGGTAACGCAGAACTTCAGCCGGAAGAGGGTGATACCTTTACTGTTGGTATCGCTTACTCTCCAGACTTTATCGAAGGTCTTGGCCTTACTGTAGATTATTGGGCGATTGACCTTGAAGATGTAATTGATTCAATTGGTGCTGCAGATTCATTAAATGGTTGTTATTTAGGTGGCGTTACAACCTTGTGTGACAATGTTGAGCGTACTAATGGCGAAATCTCATATATTAACGAGAAGCTTGTTAACCTAAGTCGTATGACTGCTTCAGGTATGGATGTTGAGGCTAACTACGCACTAGAAGCGTTATCAGGTGACTTCGCCTTTAACCTTTCTTGGACTCACTTCTTAGAGCGTGAAAACCAAGTTTATAACTCAGATACTAACTTATTCGAAATGGAAGACCTTAACGGTCGCTTTGAGAATGATACAAGTTATGCAACTGATAAAATGAACTTCACCGCTAGCTACACATGGGAAGATCTGTCAATTAACTACAACTTGAACTACATCTCTGGACTTGAGTATGATGATCTAACATATTGGGGTACAACTCCAAATGATCCGACTGACCCAAGTAAAGGTAATCACCAGTATGATGTTGATTCATTTGTATATCATGATGTAACAGTTGCTTATACCTTTGATTTTGGAACTAAGTTCAGCGTTGGTGTTACTAACATTACTGATGAAGAGCCTCCTTTCATAGAGACTGCCAATAACGGTAGCACCGATGAAAGTACATATCGCTTATTCGGACGTAGCTGGTTTGCTCGTATTAGCCAAAAGTTCTAATATAATTTAAATATATTAATTTATTAGTAATAATGCCGCACATTTTGTGCGGCATTATTTTTTGGTGCAATAAACGAAAAAATATTCCAGCAGCAATTTTAAGGAGTGAAAAGAGTCTCATTAAGCATGCATTGGTAAGACCACCCCCTTTGAATTGATTTCACAGAAGATACGAGGAAAGTTGTGAGGCACTTTTTCAGCGTTGCAAAGATAATGGTTAGGCACTGGAATGAGAATTCTTCATAACTTCTTAGTTAGCTTGCTTGGGCTAGTCTTTGTCTCAAAAATAGTCCAGTAACCATAAGGGTTTATTGGATATTGTATTACGATTTCAGCTTTAGATAATAAGGTGTTATCCAGCTGAAATAGTGTGTCATACGGCTTTTAAGTAAGAAAAGATTTGGATTTCACCTCGATGCTTTCGTGATCTGGATCGAATTTATCCCCATAACGTGATCTTGCTAGTTGAGCCGGTAATTAATGGCATTTTAGCAGTTAAATCCAGTTGAAATGTTACGTTATACGCATATTTGACGGGGTTGTAGAGAGATATTATTACTGGTAAAACCAGTTTAGGTTAACGAGTTGTTAATTTTATTAATAGTTTGTTAATTTGGTAATGTTCTTATCTTTCAGTAAGTAAGTGGGTGGTAAGTCTATTATTCAATGGTCAGCTTCTAATGTCCGCGTTACATACTTGTCCCAAAAACTGCCTTTTGCCGCTTTTCAGCTCTCTAATGCCTTTTTCCACTAGTTTTAGGTCGTTTCAATTGTTGACACAGGTCAACATTTTGTGAAATGATGCCAGCGGTGCTACACCTTTGCGGTGTAGAAAAATAAGATAATAATTAACAATCACAAGAGAAAGACATACTTATAAGCAGGAAATTCTCGCAACTATAAGCGGAATTCCGTGTTGTTAATAAGTAAAACCTTTTTAATTTTACTTCAAATTGGTTGGGAACTATGTCCAAGGTAAGCAATAAAACAAAAATCGCTACAGCGCTCGTAGGCGCATTAGCCTTAGCAGGCTCAAACTTAGTGATTGCAGATCCTCTTTCTGACGTTCAGAAGGCTGACAGCAAAATTCACGCTGAAGCAGCAACATCTCAAAAGAAAGTAGATAAGTACTTTGACCAAGCTCAGGACATGGTGTTCGAGTATGGTTCAGTTGCAGATGAGCGCGAATCACTAAAATCTTACAACGATTACGTTGCAGGTTTGGTCGCAGACCAAGAAGCAACAATGAAATTAATTCAAGAAGACATCAATGGTGTAGATACACTGCGTCAAGGTGTTGTCCCTCTAATGTTTAAGATGGTTGATGCACTGGAGCAGTTTATTGCTCTGGATCTTCCTTTCAACCAAGAAACTCGTGTTGAGCGTGTGAACAATCTTAAGGCACTATTGAACAGTGCTGAAGTGACTCTTGCCGAGAAGTTTCGTCTTATCCTTGATGCCTACAGCATCGAACGTGAATACGGCAGTTTCGTTGCCGTTAAAACCGGTCAGCTGGAACTCAATGGTAAAGATGTCTTGGTTGATTTCTTCAACTTAGGCCGAGTAGCCCTTTATGCACAGAGCTTAGATCAGAAGTCAGCTTGGATGTTTAACGATGAAACTAAGGCATGGGATCCGCTTGATGAAAGCTATCTTCGTGAACTGACTAAAGGTATCCGCATTGCACGTAAACAGGGTGCTCCGGATCTATTCTCGTTACCAATCCCTGCTGCGGAGGCTGCACAATAATGAAGAAGTTAATAACTACAGCAATCGTTGCTGCAACCCTGATTTTATCTTCAGGTATTGCCAGTGCAGCAGATGCGCCTAAAACGATCGACCAGCTGCTTAAGCAGGTTCAAACAGATCGTGCCAATGCTTCGAATACAAACAAGAAGCGTGAGCAAGAGTTCAGAAATGAACGTGGCGATAAGGCCGCTCTACTTAAACGTGAAAAGAATGCTTTAGCTACCGAGCGTCAGCGCGGTAAAGATTTAAACCAAGCTTTCCTCGATAACGAGCGTAAAATTGGTCAGTTAGAAGAAGATCTTAAAACGGCTCAAGGTGACTTGGGTGAGATGTTCGGTGTCGTTAAAGGTGATGCCGGTGATTTCTCCGGTAAACTGGTAGCATCTAACATCAGTGCTCAATATCCTGGACGTGATATTTTCATCGCAGAGCTTGGCGCGCGTAAGCAGCTGCCAAAGATTGACGAGCTAGAGCGTTTCTGGGAAGAGCAGTTATTTGAAATGGCCCAGTCTGGCAAGGTCGTGAATTTCGACGGTGCTGTTACTGATATCGACGGTAATATCCGTAATACATCCATCACACGTGTGGGTGCATTCAACTTACTTGCCGATGGCAAATATGTCGTTTATAACGCCGACCTTGGTCTTATCCAGGAGCTATCGCAGCAGCCATCTGGCTACCAAGTCAAAACTGTGGCTAAGTTCCAGGATATCACTTCTGGTATCGCTCCTCTCTACATAGATCCTATTAAGGGTGTGTTGTTGAGCATCTTTACGCAGAAGCCGACCATTGAAGATCGTATCGAAGCGGGTGGAACTATTGGTTACATCATTATTGGCCTGCTTATTATCGGTGCCATCATCTCTATCGAGCGTATAGTCACGCTGACTCTTGTAGGCGCTAAAGTTAACGCCCAACGCAAGAATCTGGATAACCCAGGTGACAATGCCTTAGGTCGTATTCTTAAGGCTTTCCACGACAACAAAGATGTCGATGTTGAAACGCTAGAACTTAAGCTTGATGAAGCTATTCTGAAAGAGACACCGGCACTAGAAGCGCGTATCTCGATCATTAAGGTCCTTGCTGCTATCGCACCTATGATGGGTCTACTCGGTACAGTAACCGGTATGATTGCCACCTTCCAAAGTATCCAGTTGTTCGGTACCAGTGATCCTAAGCTTATGGCTGGCGGTATCTCAATGGCATTGATGACGACAGTACAAGGTCTGGTCGCTGCTCTACCTCTGATGCTTATGCACGCAATTGTTATTGCTCGTAGTAAGTCAATCGTACAGGTACTTGAAGAACAGAGTGCAGGTATGGTTGCGACTCACGCTGAGAAGAGGAACGCCTAATGTTATTCCTGATGGATATCTGGGATTCCGTCAGGGGCTTTATGGCCGCCGGAGGCGATGTTCTCTGGTTGGTCGCGGCAGTGTTGTTTGTCATGTGGGTATTGATGCTTGAACGTTACTGGTATCTCAATTGGATATCACCAAACGAACATAAGGCAATCATAACCTCATGGGATGCCCGAGAGGATTCTACCTCTTGGTATGCACACCGCATCCGTGAAGCCTGGCTTTCCCAAGCGAAACAAAATTTGAATGCACGTATGCTGTTTATTAAAACCTTAGTCGCTATCTGCCCTATGATAGGTCTGTTAGGCACAGTGACAGGTATGATTTCGGTATTCGATGTGATGGCAGTTCATGGGACGAGTAATGCTCGTATGATGGCAGCTGGTATTTCAATGGCGACCATGCCGACAATGGCGGGAATGGTTGCGGCGTTATCGGGAGTATTCTTCAGTACTCGTCTGGACGCTAAGATGAAAATCAGTTTAGAAAAGCTAAAAGACAGCATGCGTCACCACTAGAGAGAGATTGAACATGGCACGTAGAAAGCATTCCAGCGTGGAAGAGGAAGCTCAGATTGATATGACACCGATGCTAGACATCGTGTTTATCATGTTGATCTTCTTCATTGTAACAACTTCGTTTGTTAAACCTTCAGGCCTTGATTATACCAAGCCTGAAGCGTCTACAGCGACTAAGAAGCCTTCTGCTAACATCTTCATCGGTGTGAGCAAGACAGGCACTATAATGATGGAGAACCGTCTGGTCGATATCGAGCGTGTAACTGCAAACGTAGAACGTATGCTTGCAGAGGCGCCAGAAGCGGCCGTGCTAATCCAAGCCGATAAAGATGCCAAACATGGCCTAGTTATCAAGGTTATGGATAGTGTCAAGAAGGCGGGCGTAGATAAGATATCTGTATCGGCGGGGAAAGACTAATATGCTTAGAGGAATAGTATCATTACTACTTGGTGGTGCTGTGACTTATGCCTTATTTGTCTTCATGGCATTTTTGATAGGTGGCGGTCCTACCCGCAACGCAGGTTCGACTGAATCACCTATCATAGAAATAACCATGAGCAAAGAGGATGCATCAGCACAGAAGAAACCTAGGGTTAAACCTAAGCCTCCTGCGCCACCTGAGCAGCCACCTAAGCCGGATACGACTCCGCCTGACAGTTCATCTGACATAGATACAAACATGTCATTTAACATGGGTGGTGTAGACGCTGGTGGTGCAAACACAGGCTTTAAACTGGGTAACATGATGACGCGCGATGGTGACGCTACACCTATCGTTCGCATCGAGCCTCAGTATCCGATAGCCGCTGCACGTGATGGCA
This sequence comes from Shewanella benthica, assembly GCA_023284085.1. Classification (GTDB taxonomy): domain Bacteria; phylum Pseudomonadota; class Gammaproteobacteria; order Enterobacterales; family Shewanellaceae; genus Shewanella; species Shewanella benthica. Next base: position 72,652 of record JAKVHY010000029.1, on the reverse strand, counting down.
AAGAAGGTTGGGTACAACTTAGCTTTACCATTAATGCACTCGGTGGTGTTGAAGACGTTAAAGTGATCAAGGCTGAACCTAAGCGTTTGTTTAACAAAGAAGCAAGGCGCGCACTTAAAAAGTGGAAATATAAGCCGAAGATCGTTGACGGTAAGGCACTTAGACAAACTGGTATGAAAGTTCAGTTGGACTTCACCTTAGACAAAGGAGGCAATTAACGATGCGTAAACTTAGTTTAAGAACGACTAGTATAGCTGCCGCTTTATTACTTTCTTTTGGTGGTAGTTTAGCACTAGTTCCGGCAGCAGCAGCTGTCGAGAAGTGTCCCATCGAGAAACGTAAGTCTAAGGCCGTTGGCCAAAGTGCAGCGAAGAAAGTGCAAAAATCTTTCAAAGCTTACACCGAAGATGACGTTGACGGAGCTATCGCGATATTACTCGAGGCCAACCCTAAGAGTGATTTCGATAAAGCATATATTGACCGCATGTTGGGTAATTTCTACGCCGAAAAAGCTCAGATGGATACAGCAATCAAGTATCTTAAGAAAGCTGTCGATGCCAATATCTTAGGTGGCGGTGACCATGCTGGAACGCTGAGACTTTATGCCGATCTCTTGATTCAAGAGAAGAAGTTTAAAGAATCGATCACTTATTACTACAAGTGGATGGAGTTTACCTGTAAAGAGGATGCTCAAATCTACCGTCGTATAGGTATCGGTTACTCAGAGCAGAAGAACTGGAGCAAGGTTCTTGAGGTTGCTAACAAGGGACTAGCACTGTCTGATAAGCCTGATAAAGGCCTGTATCAGATGAAGCTAACGGCTTACTTCAATCAGAAGAAGTATCCGGAAGCGGTAAAAGTGTTAGAGACCATGGTGCCATTTTTCCAGGATGATAAACGCCTTTGGGTTCAGTTAGCCCAGTTTTATCTGATGACGGAAAAGTACACTAAGTCCCTAGCCACTTATGATCTTGCTTATAAAAATGGTTTTCTTGAGAGTGCGGGTAACATTACTCGTTTGACTCAGCTACTTGCACAGAATGGTTCGCCATACCGTGCAGCCAAAATATATGAGAAGCACATTAAGTCGGGCACGATCAAAGAGGAAGAGAAGACTCTTGGGATCTTGGCTGGTTTCTATCACAACGCGAAAGAGTTGAAAGAAGCTGCTTCATATTATGGTAAGGCTGCAGATGCGGGTAACAATGGCAAATATTATCTAAGACAGGGTCGAATCCTGTCTATGGATGGTAAGTCTAAAGCTGCTGTTACCGCGTTGAAGAAGTCACTCGACGCAGGCATTGATAATCCAGGTGAGGCTCAATTTGAGCTAGCACTTGCTTATCTAAACCTTAAGCAATATAAGTCTGCTTATTCGCGTGCTAAATTAGCGGCGAAGGATAAGAAGACGGCTCGTTCAGCGAAGAGTTATATCTCTTACATCAAAGAGAAGGCACGTGTTCATAACGTAACACTGTAACTTTTACTTGATTAAATGAGTCTAAAAAGCCCCGCAAGGGGCTTTTTTTATTGCATTTGTCTCAACTCAACATGTCGATGCTTTTCCATCTCTAACTCATGAGTTAACTTCTCTACGTCTTTGAAAATTAATTCTATGCTCAGGTTACGCGCCGGTGTGCAAGTATAACCAGCGAGCTCATAATCGACGTGACTGGTGTGTTTTTTGGCATATTCTAAATTGAAAATCTCAATCTTCTCTTCAATTCTATGTAGCACAATCTGAGTGCCTGCTTCATCGATGTTGAATAAGCCTAAAGCAAAGCTGTTATTGTTGAGTCTTGCTACCAGATCTGTTGTTCTTAAGATGGCTTCTTGTACCTGCTTCATAAAGAGTTCGAGCAGATGAGGTTGCTTAACTGTTTCATGTATGTGCGGGCATAGATATAATAGCGCCAGACTTTGGTGATCTCTGATATGGCGATGCCATTCGCGGTTAAATACCTCCATAAAGTAGGTTCGATTATAGACGCCAGTTTCTGGATCTCTGAAACCTGAGTTGCGAAATGAATAGATCATTGACTGACTCCTTTTCGGTCCTATAAAGAAAAAAATTGGGATAGCTGTATCAATGTAGCAGTACGGATAAGTTGAACGTTGGTATTAAGTATAGAAAATAACAAGCAATTGCACCGAATATAGGGAAAGAAACAGATGAGAAGAGCTTTTTTAGCCGTATCAATAGGGTTAGTACTGGGGATCACTGGTTGTTCAGACAATGAGAATCCAGCGAGTAAGGATGCAAGTTCAACAGTAATCGGCGCTTCTTCTGAGGTATCACAAACCAGCCAGAATGTGAAGGCGTCAACCGAGCAGGCTTATCTGGCATTGGTGGACGACTTTTTTAAGGACTACCTTAAACTTGAGCCTATCTATGCCACATTTGTTGGAGTGAATGACTACAACGATCAGTTTGGCGGCGCGCTTACCAATGAGTACCTAAAGACGCGTCATGATCTTAATACCAGCTATAAGGCAAGAGTCGAGAAGATAGACAGAAGCACCTTATCTCCTGAGCTACAGCTCAGTTATGACATGTTTTACTATGATAGAAATGTCGCTCTGGTAGATGAAACATTCCCAGCTCGTTTCATGCCAATGAACCAGTTCTACAGCACAGTCATTAGCATGGTGCAATTGGGCAGTGGTGAAAGTGCTCAACCATTTAATACCGTCGAAGATTACCATAACTGGGCATCTCGTTTAACGGGCTTCATTACCTGGACGCAGCTTGCACAAGAGCGTATGGATGAGGGGGCGAGAAGCAAGGTTGTTCTGCCTCGGGTGTTAGTCGAGCGTATTATTCCTCAGCTTAAGGCCCAACTTGTCGATGATGCCAGCAATAGTTTGTTCTACGCGCCAATAAATAACCTGCCGATGAGCTTCTCTGATACGGAGAAAGCCGAACTCACCGCGAGTTACACTAAGCTTATCAATCAAGAGTTAATCCCGGCATTAGCCTCATTAACCGAGTATTTCGAGACTAAATATCTCCCCGTTGCGCGAGCGAGCGACGGTTGGTGGGACTTACCTAACGGTAAAGCTTGGTATCAGCATCTGGCTAATTCCCACACGACTACCCTGATGCCTGTGGATGAAATCCATCAGATTGGCCTGAGTGAAGTGGCCCGTATCCTGTCTGAGATGGACAAGGTACGTGAGCAGGTGAACTTTAAGGGTGATCTCAAGGCCTTCTTCGCCTCACTGTCATCTGAACCTCAATATTTCTTCACCGATCGCCAGGGTCTTATCGATGGTTATATGAGCCTTAAAGAGCAGATAAATGCTGAGCTACCTAAGTTTTTCAATATAATGCCCAAGGCCGATTATGTGGTTAAGCCAGTGGAGAGCTTCCGTGAGCAGTCAGCCGCTGGTGCTTCATATGAATCTCCAGCCGTCGATGGCTCACGCCCTGGTGTGTTCTATATCAACACCTATAACTTAAAAGCGCAGCCTAAGTGGGGGATGACGACATTGTCTCTGCATGAGGCAGCTCCTGGACATCACTTCCAGATAGCCATAAAGCAAGAGTTAACCGGCGTGCCAGAATTCCAACGTTTTGGTAATTACACCGCGTTTGAAGAGGGCTGGGCCCTGTATGCCGAATACTTAGGGGTTGAGATGGGATTGTTCAAGGACCCTTATCAGTATTTTGGTAAGCTATCTGATGAGATGCTGCGCGCTATGCGACTCGTGGTCGATACTGGCCTGCACGCTAAAGGCTGGACACGTGAGCAAGCGATTCAATACATGAAAGATAACTCGCCTATGGCTGAGTCAGACATCATCGCCGAAGTTGAGCGCTATATGGCAATACCTGGCCAGGCTTTATCCTATAAAGTGGGTCAGCTCAAGATTCTGTCTCTTAGAGCCGAAGCGGAAGCAGCATTAGGCGATAAGTTCGACCTAAAAGCCTTTCATGATCAGATCTTAACCTCTGGATCTCTGCCTATGGCCGTGATGGAGCTTAAGATCCATCATTGGGTAGAAACTCAGAAGTAATTCATTGAGACATTAGTTAAACACAGTTTCATCAGCTAAAACCTTTTTAAACCCAGCTTTTATCAATATACTAGCTGGGTTTATTTACTCCCTACGGGATTAAATAGTGTGCTTCACCTTGTGAAGCCAAGCATTCAAGATGTTTGATTTGGATTAATTATTTTATTGTCACTTTCTATACCGTGTATAGATCTACAGGCAAGTTTTCAAAATTGAGGAGTTACATCATGGTACAAGCCACAGCAAGACATCTATTAGTTAGCAGCGAAGAGAAATGTGAAGCGCTTAAGCAGGAGATTTTAGGCGGTGCAGATTTTGCTGATGTGGCAAAGGCTAACTCATCTTGTCCTTCGAGCGCTCAAGGTGGAGACCTTGGCTCTTTCGGTCCTGGCATGATGGTTAAAGAGTTTGACGAAGTCGTGTTTAACGCGCCTCTGAATGAAGTTCAAGGCCCAGTTAAGACACAATTTGGTTATCACCTGCTTGAAGTGACAAGCCGCGGATAATTAGCAAAAGGTCATACTCTATGCTGGAACTTTATACCGATAGACTCAGGCTTCGCAGTCTCAGAGCCGATGATTGGGATAATTTCTTGATGCTTCATCAAGATCCTATCATCAATCAATTTGTCAGCCGCCCGGTTGCGGAGTCTGTGATTCTGGAAAAGTTTGAGCATAGACTAGCACCCTGGCAATATGAATCCGGTGACTGGTTGACTCTGGTCATAGAGGAACTAGGAACCGATAAATTCATCGGCTATACCGGATTATATTGTGTTAATTACGAGTGTAACCGCGCCGAAGTGGGTTATATGTTAGCCAACGAAGGTCAAGGTAAGGGCTATGCGACCGAGGGTCTCAAGGCGGTCATTGACTGGTCGTGCTTAAGCTTTCAGGTGCACAAGTTTATCGGCCTGTGTGCGAAACAGAATATCGCATCGGCAAAAGTGTTAGAAAAAAATGGCTTCCAACTGGAAGGCGTGCTGAGAGACAACTATAAAATCGATGAGACCTGGATTGATGATTGTACTTATGGCCTATTGAGCCATGAAAGAGGCGAATAGGTTTTATCCTTGTCTAAGCTCGGTGCTATAATCTCATAAGAATTTTGATTAAAGGTAATACGTGTGACAGCACAAATAGCAACCTTGGCCCTATTGCCAGGTGAAGAATACATAGAGTTATATAAGATTTTGAAAGTCCAGGCCATGATTGGCGGGGGCGGTGAAGCTAAATTCGTCATTAGTGAAGGCAAGGTAACCGTTGACGGTGAAGTTGAGACCCGTAAACGTAAAAAAGTCAGGGCTGGTGAAGTCGTTTGTTTCAATGGCGAGTCAGTACAGATAATCACCGCACCTTAACGTGTGACTGACTAGCACTTAAGTGGAGTAAGAAATGCAATTTCCAGATGATGACAATGGCAAGATGCTCGCGGCGATGGCCGATGCGGGTATCGATCTGACCAAGCAACTCGATGTCGACTTCTTCCTTGTTTTTGATGACCAAAGAGATGCCGAGTATGCGTCTGAAGAACTGGGGAAATCTGAGCTTGAAGGTGAGATGGAACTTCATCTCAATGACGATCTTGGCCAGTGGGAGCTGATCGTTTGTATTCCCATGGTTCCTGAGTATCAAGCCATAGTCGATCGAGAAGTTGAGCTCAATACATTTGCTCAAGAGTTCGGCGGCGTTACCGATGGTTGGGGCGTGATGCAACATCAAGATGGCGACGATGAATTTGCCGATGACGAGCATGAATGCAGTGACGAGTGTAAGCACTAATCGATCTGCTGCGCATTTCGATTGATGCCACTGCGTGGCGTTTTATCGGATTTATACCATAAGCCATAAGATGATAGATATTTTGTACTAAGCCACCATTTGAGTGGCTTTTTTTATGCCTCTAATTCATGATAGCTATCAATTGCTTTACGTTAATTGAACTTCAGCGTAACAAGTTGAGTAACAGCCACAGAAGGAAAAGAGAATGGCAAAACAGATAAGTTTTGGAACTCCGGTCAATGATGCCGAACGATGGGCATTTTCCTTGTTGGCGGATGAGTTACCCGATAATTATATTTTACTCACCAATGTGGAGATCCCGACTAAATCAGGGCAAGCCATGGAAGTCGATGCGCTGGTTATTGGTGAGTGGGGCGTTTATGTCGTCGATGTCAAAGGCTATATAGGACGCTTAGATGCCGGACTTCATGCCTGGTCCTTAGATGGCCGGCAGGTGGATAACAGTCTGGCCAAGGCCAACTATGTTGCCCGCGTTCTGGCGGGTAACGTCAAGAATAAGATCCCAGTCGGTGTTTATGCGCCCTGGTGCCAGGGAATGGTGTTTGTTACTGGCCGCAAGGGTGAAGAGATCAAACTTGAGAAGCAACAAGGCTCTCTCAGTATTTACACGCCACAACAGATAGTTGCCGCCCTGACCAAAGAGTGGGGCTTAACCGCGCCACACAGCCATCAGGTGACCGATGAGCAGAAAGAGATGGTGCTTAAAACCATAGGTCAGGTCGCCCTTGTCGAGCAACGTAATAATAAGATCCAGGATTTCACTAAGCTCAAGTGTCTATTTATTCAGAGTGGCTTAGAGGTCTGGCAGGCCGAATACAATCCTGGAGGGTGGACGGCCCCCTGGTTATTGAAAATTCTTATTCCGACTCAATTTGCCGATCAAGCGCAGTCGGAAAGTCATGAAAATCAGCTAAGGGAAGAGTTCAAGCGCCTACAAGCCCTTACAGGTTGTAGTGGCGTGCCTTATTGTGCCCCGCTGATCCAAGACGGGGAACAACTGGTGCTGCCAATCCGCATGCCCCGTGGTGTGCCCTTGAATATTTTGGAGTTCGAGAAACTCACCACCTATCAATTGTTAGAGATATTAAGGCGCTCGGTTTCCGGTCTGCAACAGGTACATCGTCGTGGCTATACAGTCGGTGGCTGGGCCAGTAATTGTGTCTTCATCTCAGATATGGGTGATGTTGAATTTATCGATATCAAAGATAACCTCAATACCAATGAAGATATCCAAGCCTATGCAGAGGGCTTTCTGGCTCTGGCTGAGCAGACGAAACAACCGCGTGTATACCAATGGTATCGTTTGGCGGCTAAAGGCGGCACAGTCGATCTCGACGCCCTTAGGTGCGATCTGTCGGCACTGATAGATAACGGTGTATGCGATACCTTGCCAGAGCGAGTAGAAATCACCACTGGGGCAATTATCGATCACCACTACAAGCTGGAGCAATTTATCGCGGCGACGCCTAATAGCCAGTTCTGGCGTGCAACCCATATCCAGGGACAATATCAGTGTGGTGTGTCAATTTATACTAAGGTAGAGGCCAAATGGCCCACCTTGAGTAACTTATACCGCAGCCTGTCTAAATTACACCATCCCCATGTTGAAAAGGTGTTGGGTTTTGGCCAGTTACCCCAGAGTGATGAGCTCTTTATCACACGAGCATGGGAGTACGGCGTATCTCTGGATGAGCTACCCGAAATTCAGCTAGGCCAGCCTGTGATGTGGTTTACGCAACTGCTGAGCGGATTGCAATATATGCATCAGATGGATATTTATCATGGCGCCATATGTCCTAAAAATATCATCTGTAACCAAGAGAAAGCCATTTTAGTCAACTTTGGCATCGGCTTAGATATAGCGACCAGTCATTATGCCAGCCGCTACGCCGACCCCAACTTCTGGGCCGCAGAAGGTGATGCCGAGAGAGATCTTTATGGTCTCGTCGCCAGCTTTATCTCCACTCTGGCACCTGTATCATTGCAGGGAGACGGAGGACGGGAGGGAATCATTCAGGCACTTAATGCTTTCGATAAGCAATGGTTCGGTGAGAAGACCTTCGATACCTGTATGAAGGTATTAAACTTCGAATTTGACGCCACGCCGGGAATGAATTATCTGCAAGCCTTCGATGTAGTAGATAGCTTAGTTTAAGCGTTTTTTGAACCATTGAACGTCGTGAAGGAGAAGCTCAGTCTGAGCTTCTCCTTTTTTATGCTTGATATTCGGGCTAGGAGCTAGAAGTAGGGCTGAGAAAGTTATAAGTCTCGAGATAGAGCAGAGAAAGCTATAAGGCTAAAGCGAATCAAAACCACAGGTCATTCCGGCATGCTTGTGGCCGGAATCCAGTTTTTAGCTGGAAGGATCTAGGTCAGGCAGAGAAAGTTTCGAGCTCCTGGCTATGGGCTAGGAGCTACGGATTAGGTGGCTAGTTACGATAAGGGGAAAATATCTCCAATAACCAATCGATAAAGGCTTGGGCTTTGAGTGACAGGTTACTGGATTTCGGGGTCAGCACGTAGTAGATGTAAGGACTGGTGAAGCCTGTATCGAAGGGGATCACTAAACTTCCATCTGCCAGTTGTTCTTCGATAAAAAATCTTGGAATAAGCGCCACTCCCATGCCTCCTGCCGCTGCCTGACTGAGCATATAGAAATGTTCCATGCCAAACTTCTTATCTGTGGTCAGAGTCAGTCCAACCTGTTGTGACCAGTAGGGCCAAAGCTCTGGTCTAGTCGTGTGCTTAAGCAAGGTCATCTTGTTGATGTCTTCGACTGTTTTAAGTTGCTCGGCTAACAAAGGAGAGCATACCAAGCAGAGATCTTCATCCATTAGCTTGATAAAATTGGCATCTGTGGGCTCATGCTGAGCACTTCTAATGGCAATATCACAGCGGCTGTTATCGAAATCTACCGCAAAATCGCCGATGGAGAGATCCACATACAGATGAGGGTGGCGCTGCTTAAACTCCTCCATCCGGGGGATAAGCCAATTGATGGTGAGGCTAGGCAAGACGTTGATTGACAGTGTCTGAGCTCGCATCTGTTGTGACTTTATCTCATCTGTCGCATTATTGATTGTCTGCAGCGCCGACTGCACCTGGATCAGGTAACCTTGGGCATCGTCCGTGAGTAATAATTTTCTATGTTGGCGAATGAATAAAGGCACGCCTAAAAATGACTCCAATCCCTTGATCTGTTTGCTGATGGCTCCATGAGTGACAAATAGTTCGTCGGCCGCTTTGCTAAAACTCAAGTGTCTCGCGGCAGATTCAAAAGCCAGGAGTGAATTGAGTGGTGGAAGAGGTGAATGCATCATGTCCCCGTTGACTACTTGTGTGAGAATATCTCACCCTAAGTGGACGATAACTCCTTTGCGAATATTGTGCAAATATCGTCTAATAACGCCATTCTACGCGTGTAAACTATTTTGAGACTTATCTATGCCATTGGAATTATCCTATGAACTTATCGCACTCCTGTTTGGCGTGGCCATGCTGGCAGGCTTTATTGACGCGATTGCGGGAGGCGGTGGTTTAATCACGATTCCAGCACTTATGTGGGCAGGTCTTCCGCCTACTGCCGCACTGGCGACCAACAAGCTGCAAGCCTGTGGTGGCAGTTTCTTTGCCAGCCTCTACTTTGTGCGTAAAGGCATGGTGAAACTCGGTGAGATGAAGTTGGCCATAGCCTGCGCCTTCGTCGGTGCTGCTATCGGCACCATAGCCGTACAGATGGTCGATACCGCTTTCTTAGAAACACTGTTGCCATTCTTAATTCTAGCTATAGGTGGCTATTTTCTGTTTTCAAAGAAGATCAGCGAAGAGGACAAACATCAAGTATTTACCCCTGTCATGTTTGGTTTCACCGCAGCATTCGGCATTGGGTTATATGATGGATTCTTTGGCCCGGGAACCGGCAGTTTCTTCGCATTAGCCTTCGTGTCGCTTGCAGGTTTTGGATTAGCTAAAGCCACTGCTCATGCGAAAGTTCTTAACTTTTCGACTAATATCGCCTCACTCATCTTCTTCGCCATCGGTGGCAAAGTATTTTGGATGATCGGCGGTGTCATGCTCGTTGGCCAGGCAATCGGAGCCACTTTAGGCTCGCGTATGGTCGTCACCAAGGGGACAAAAATTATCAAACCACTGGTCGTCACTATGTCTATCGCCATGAGTGTGAAGTTATTGTCAGCACAGTATGACCTCTTCTTTTGGATATAAATGTTGGCTAGTCTTGGAATGATGGCTCGTTTACATTTTCGTTCTGGTTCATTTGGTTACAGGTGGTTTTATCTGTCATTCCGGCAGATCTTTCGAGCCGGAATCCAGTGGCTTTTAGTGTTGGGATATGTAATTGAAGATCGTACCTCATTATGACTTATAGCCTGCGGCAGTGCAGTGCAGGGATGCACCAATGTCGTGGAGGCAGGATGCCTAAGAACGACCTTATTTGTAGACACTTCCAAGCTAGCCATCTCCTAGGCTAGCAATAAAATGCCTTAATCCGTTCCTGGGTTCAGGCATTTTATCGATATAATCATATTTAGCGGATCGCAGAGACTAAATAATCGATAACGGCAGTATCGGGCGTAACAGTATGCTGCAATGCAAATAGCGGCACAGGTTTTTTAAGCATGTTTCGTTCAACCATTTCGCTGATAATGGGTAAGTCGAGTAAGCCCGCTTTTCCTACTAGCAAGTTATCCAGTGCCGAGGTTTTACTCAAGCTCACAATATCTCTAAAGCCTTTTAGATAAAGGAAGTCTTTAGTAAAGCCACCTCCTCGATAGACCCGTGTGGTCAAGGTAAATGCCTGCTCTGTTGTTTGGTCATATTCCCGTATGAGTGTTTGGAACGTCATCGAAAAATCACCTTGCTCAAGCATTAAATTAACCGCTATCACTCGCATCGCCAATATTTTCAATCGGTTCAGGGTTAAGTTACCCGAGCAATACTCGCTGTAAATCGCTACCCCCTCTTGAGTGTGGGTATTGCCTACTAGACCAAGAGACAATACCCGTAACGGCTGACTCCTAGCGTTAATCGTGGTGAGCATATGCACTCCAAGCTCATGATATGCAAATGCGATGAGCTCTTTAGCGGTGAACATGGCATCTTTATTAATTAACAGACAGCCCCTTTCATTGTCCACCATTGCTTTGGCAACAATGCGAGATGACTTCTCTACCTTACATTTAAGTCCCCACTCATCCGCCTGCTTTTGGAATGACTTAACCGCATAATCAGCATCAAATATGGGCTCCTCTTCATCATCCTTAATGGCTGGCGCGCGTAATATGAACTCTGCATTGGCGATATCGTCTTTATCTGGCTGGCCATAATATTTAAGCGAGTTATAAACAAAGTCATCGGTGCCAATAGAGCAGAGTAGGTCGATCTTGGTCGCTAAGTTGTCAATCACATGGCGATATAGCTGTTGAATATCGGCATCCATAATGTTTATAACCGGTAACTTATACAGCTGCTCCCTAAACTGATAAGGGTTTAAATTCAGTTGTTTGTAGTTAAACTCAGGCGCAACAGCACCTTTACGGGCTAAGAATTTTTTACGTTCACTAGCGATATTAATCGGATTGATATATTTCAGTGTCGAGACGTTATTGGCCAACTTAAACAAGCTCTTATCAAGTGATAAGATCTCTGGCGGTAACGTCGACGATAATAGGTCGACATTTCTAACCGACTTACGCTTGCCAAAGCGGCGCATAAAGTACGCTGCCGTTTCTGATATCGCTTGTTTAATGCCCGCTTTTAACTCCTCTAAAACCAAGGGGTATAACTCACCCGTGGTTTCATCCATAAACACTTTTTTCACTTCTACAGGCAACACCAAGGTGTTATCAAAGTGCGCGTTAATATGAGCAATCAAGTAGCCGCGTCCTTGAAACACTTCATCCGTGGCTGCCCGCACATCGAGATTAGGTAGCTTTATTTGACTCAGCTGCTTTTCAAAATGATGGCAAGTCGCGCCCCAACGCTCGATATCAATCTGACTGGTACCAATGTTAAACGTCGGCGTATTAGCTTCAATACGCTGATGATTGTATGAGTGCACATCAAACACAATACTGTTCTTAAACTGCTTTTCTAAACGAGTAATGAGTGCCTCAAGTACATTATAAAAAGACTGATGTTTAGCATGACTCTCACTGCGCTGCTTTGGCGTTAACGGCTTTTGCCAAACTTGCTTGTCCCACGCCGTTTTAAAATAGGTCGACAATGTCTTAGGGCGATTTAAGTCGTATTCAAAACGCGAATCGTTGCCAATCATTACGATTGGAAAAGACGACAATAGCTCATCAGTGTATGGGTCTTCCTCATAAAAACGCTCAGGCTTGGTGAGTAAGAAGCTCTTGTTTAAATCTGCTCGCAGGCGGTGGCCGTTATGAATAGCCGTGCACACCACGGGCGAGTATTCATCAATCTTAACGATGAACGAACCAGCATCGACCTCAGCTTGAAAGCACTCGCCCTTGTTGATTAGACCAATACACTCTTTTTCAGTTAATGTGAGCATCGTCGATCGCCTTCTTAAACGCTGTTTTTCTGATCGTTAATGCTTCTTTGGCATTGACGACATTTTCAATAAAATCTATGACCTTCTTCTGAAGCTTAACCTTGTTCAACTTATTGATCCGCATGATGCCACCAGGGCTTTGCACGTTAACTTCAATCAACTTTTCATTAATCACGTCAATCCCCACAAAGAACAATCCATCACGCACCAGCTTAGGGCCAATGTGCTTACAAAGGGCTTTCTCATTCTTGGTTAGCGTATGCTTGACCACACTGCCACCGGCATGAATATTTGAGCGCACTTCGCCAGAGGCAGGAATGCGCTTCATGGCGCCAATAGGTTCACCGTTTAGCATTAAAATACGCACATCACCTTGCTCTGCACCTTCGACATACTCTTGCAAAATAACGTAGTTTCCGCCATTGCCGCTGTTGATGTAGAACTCGAGTAAAGAGTGGAAACTCTTTTGTGCCGTCTTCTCCACCAAGATGACACCTTGGCCGCCAAAGCCGTCGAGCGGCTTCATGATCATCTTGTCGGTTTTTGACTCCCGCAGCACTTCCTCTAAATATTCAGGTGTTTTTGACACATGAGTGATCGGAATGAACTGGTTTGTTGGGTCGTCAAACGACGCGGTATACAGCTTATTGTTAGCGATCCGCAGGCCATCAATGTCGTTCATGATAAAGACATCGTCACGCACTGAATCAAGGAAATTAAGCGCGATGGTGTCTAGTGGTGGATTGGCGCGCATAATTATGCTGTCAAAACCCGCTAGCGGTAATCGCAGTTTTTTAAACTGCGCTCTTTTATAAAATGAAACGATATTGCTGGGTGTCGGCTGTTCCTTGCTAAACACACGGCAAAATGCACTCGCTTCACTGTGGCGCATGGTTAAATTGCTCGTGGTCGCCAGCGCTACGGTATGGCCGCGCGCAACGCACTCATGGATCAACCGAATTGTAGTATCGGTTTCAGGCTCGATGTTTTCCCATGGGTACATCAAAAATAAAATTTTCAATTGGATCTCTTAATAAAACGGAATGCTCTAAAGATCTTGGGCCAGGGCTGGCTTGGGGAGGTGTAGAGTATTCAAAATAAACAACACAATGATTCAGGTAAAATGACCTGAATCAGACCATGACATCTATCTATCAATACAAGTTTGAACTAGATAAGGCGGCGTAATTTACACCACTTTTTAAAAAATACAAATAAAAATATTCATTGAGGTGAAGTTTATTTTTCTTACGGGTCATTATCTTAAAAAACCGACAAAAACCATGTTCAAAATCATCGGGCAAACGGTAGGTTAACTATCTAAAAATCAGGTTGATAGCCAAAAAACCAACAAGTGTTTTACATCACTTATCAAGATAAAATATCAAGGGGAATAACAACAAAACGAATCACTATGGCTCCCAAAGTTGTCAGCGCACTTCTACTTTGAGCAAGGGCAAAAAATTAGTTGTTACTTTTAAAGTGGATGTCTCGGTAGTTTGGCCGCAAAGTAAGCTAGCCTTGGAATGAAGACTGATTACATTTTCTAGTTTCGCTTCTGGCTGAGTGGGTTTTGTTGGTAAGCCTAAGCTTTAATTGGTAGCTCGTTTCTGCCCCATTATGCGTTAGCGAGAAAGATTAAGTCACCGTAAAGCAGCTAATATAGCCTTATATTTTCTAATGTCTTGGACACTCAAAACTGTCTTGAAAATACTAGATAAATATACAGTTATAACTTCACACTGGTAATTCGTGAGAAAAGAGAGCGAAAAACACACATTTAATGCTCGATAAACCCTCGTAAACTCTGTAAGCTTTTGAAATTAAAATGTTTAGTAAAAGGTTGTAGAGACCTCTACATCAAGGCGCTCAATTTTGCGGACTTGATATTGAGCGACTGAATCTTGAATTACATGATTTCTTGTTAATGAACAGTCTGTTATGTTATGGCGATTGCTACTAAGTTGTAATTTTAACCGGAACATTATTGAGCAGCTATTCAATAAGCTGTTATGAGTCAGGAGTTAGTCAATGGCAAGAATTGTCAAAGGGTTTTACATTCGTTTAGCTGTTATGGTATTTCTTTGGCTTATGCATGTTATTTTTGGTTCTGATACATCATTTGATGATGGTTTAGAAAAGGTATCAATAACCTATTGGGCTGGAATAGGCTATTTTGCATACTTTTGCTTTTATCTAATGCGGTTAAAGTGCAACTCTTGTGGTGAGCCTGTCATCTATAAAACGGTGTATTTCTATGGTTGGCGACTCCCAAAGTCCCATTGTAGTAAATGCGGAAAAGAGTTGTAGTATGTACTTATCACTCATAACAGCCTTGCTGAATTCAGATTCACCAAGGCTGTCATGCCATTTGCTGAGCAAATCGCCCGCCAGCACATGGCTCACTTATTAGCAGGGCGTTAAGTCTACTTAGATAAGGTAAACGGAATGACCCGGGCTAAAGTATTTAAGCTTCTAATTGCTGTCCAGATAATTGTCGCGATAATGCTCAATACGATTCCTATCGAGCTTACGTTTTATATGAACCCTTTTTATATTGTGGGTATGGCGCTTGGATGTTTCTTGATGCTAAAGGCGATTGTTTACGCATGTCCCCATTGTGGGAAACATCAAATCATGCTTGGTTTCTTTAACTATCGTTTGCCAACTGATAACTGCTATACATGTTGCAAGAAAATTGATTAATAAATCTATTAGCTGCGTTATCAGTAAGCTGAGACTTAATAAGGTCAAGCAACCCGACTTCGTCAGCTGTCGCGCTTCTTGCAAAGGTCGCAACAAATCGCGCCAACTACTCCACGGTTGTTGGCGGCGTTATGTGTCTGAGGAGCAGTGTACATTCCGTATTGATTAGTGCTCTCTCTCGATCGTGGGTGCTGTCGATGCTATGAAGAGCGCAATCGATTGGAAAATAACGTATTCTAAAGGCTACAATCTTGAAGTTATGTAGAGGATAGTACGAGTGGCTAAGCAAAATTACAGTTTCGAAAAGCGCCAGAAAGAAATAGCAAAAAAGAAAAAGAAGGAAGAGAAACGGTTGAAAAAAGAAGGAGTAGATGATAATCAGCCGCAGGACGATCAACCTATATTGGAAAACGACGATAAATAGGTGGCAATCGGCATATAACAAGCTGTTAAAAAAGGACAAAATACAGTTGGATTTTGCTCCTTCATTGCTTATTTTAGCCCACTATATTTAGCCTATTAACAGGGCGTTATCGCGCATCCAATTGCCATACTTTTCCTAATCAAAATCTCATGTACTAGAGCCACACTTCTAGCACGTTTCTGTCCAGAAACTTGTTACAAACCAATAAAGCTGAAATCGAAGAGATAAACACTTAGGTGTGAACGCGGCTGCGAGCTTCCGAAACAAGGACGTTTTGGCAGAGCCCACAGGGAAGTGTTCACGGCGCCTCGTAGAAGTGTTTACATGTTAGGCGAGCCGCAGGCTATAGATTAGAATGAAGCTATGGTTCTCAATAAACTAACCAAATACCAAACCAGTCAACTGAACCTAACTCAATGGATATTTAACTAACTTGTTATCTGACAAGTCATCACGTTTTTGTCCAAAAGTGAGCTACATGCCAGTAAAATTGCAAATACTCAGGTGTGACCTTCCGTGACAAGGATGTCATGGCAGAGCCCACAGGGACTGTGCTTAAATGATATCCTATCTAAAGGCCAGTTCTGCATCCATGCCTCTCGTTCATAGGCTAATGGCTACGCCATATTCACCGTGTCGCAGAACCTTCTCAAAATAAAGAGTGCACATCCCTCGGCGGGCAGGCGTTAGATAACAGCTAAGTCACGGCATCCAGCAAACCAACCAAATAGCAAAACCGCTAAATGAACCCAATCAAGATATTTGAAACTTGTTATCCGACAAGTAAATTAGCTTTGGGCGTAAGCCTTCTCAACTTCTTCGGCTATGATGGCAATACCATCTCGCATCTTGGCTTCATCTTGCACATAGTTCATGCGCAGGCACTGGTGAGCATGCTCCCACTTTTCTTCAGATTGGTCCTCTTGTCCGAAGAAGAAATACTCTCCGGGTACAATCAATACTCCGCGTGCTTTTAAGCGGTTATAAAGTTCCATGGTGGTAATGGGGAGTTCATCAAACCAGAGCCAGAGGAACATGGCGCCTTCGGGCTTATGAATTTTGAATCTACTATCGCTGATGGACCGCTGCAGCAAAGACTGTGCAAACTCTGACTTTTCTTTATAAAAAGGTTTGATCACAGATTCGCTTAAACGTAATAAGTCGCCTGATTCAATCATGTGCTTGGCAATTGCAGGACCAAACCCACCCGGGGCTAGGCTGATAATGCCATTAAGATTGGTCAGTGCCTTCGTTACCTCCTCATTGGCAATCACGATGCCGCAGCGTACGCCGGGTAAACCCAATTTGGATAAGCTCATACACAATATGGTGTTGCTGTTCCAAAATGGTGTCACTTCTTCGAAGATGATATTCGGGAACGGGGTGCCATAAGCGTTATCTATGATTAGGGGAATGCCATTATCACGTGCGAGTCGATCTAATTTAGCGACTTCGTCATCGGTGAGTACATTACCTGTGGGGTTTGTTGGTCTTGAGACACATATTGCCGCTACCGAGTCATCCACTTTCAACTGCTCAAAGTCCACATGATACTTAAAAATGCGGTTATCTAGCATCTCGATTTCGGGGCGGTAAGAGACAAATATATCATCATCAAGCCCTGCATCATTGTAGCCGATATACTCGGGTGCAAGTGGCAAGAGTATCTTCTTATGGCTGCCATCAACTTGCTTGCCAGCAAGCAGATTAAATAGGTAGAAGAAGGCACTCTGGCTACCATTGGTCAGGCTGATATTTTTCTCGCTGATCTCCCAACCGTAAGTGTCTCGTAACAAGTCAGCCAAGGCTTTTAAGAAGGTGTCTTTACCTTGCGGCCCATCATAATTACTTAATGCCGCTACCAACTCACCGTTTGCCAGCATCTCGCTTGCTGCTTGGTGAAAGTAATCCTGCATCGCCGGAATAGTGGCGGGGTTGCCCCCACCCAACATTATGGCGCCTGGTGTGCGTAGCCCTTCATTGAGATCATTCATCAACTGATTAATGCCGGAGTTACGATTAAATTTTTCACCAAACTTTGAATACTGCATGACACCTACACTTGAAAATATCGAAATAGCTTAGAGTGCCTTTAGTAACAATTTTCAGTAAGAAACGCACTCATTATTTCATTTTTAAGTGCCTAATTTAGACATCATCAAGGTTTTGGCAAGAAAAGCGCATTTATGCTGGCTGATTGACAAGAAAATACTCCTCTTCTATTTAGCCCTTCTATGGCTTTTTAAGACAATGCTGCACTTTGCATAATAGAGTTTTTAGAATTGAAATTATTATTTACCAAATACTATTTAACAATAAATTTACACCGTAAAAAGTGGAGTATGCTAAACGTTCAAAAATGGTCTGGTTAAATCATTTTCGTGCACCAAGTGAGTATTCTGGGCATATACAGTGAGTCCATTAAAAAGGAGTTTAGCGAGTGAAAATACTTTTGAGCGGTTTTATGGCTGCACTTATGATGTTTTGTGCCAGCGCACAGAGTGAGACTCTTGTGGCTGATGGTGGCTTTGCCGCCCAGGCGCTTAAAAGTTGCAAAACGGATTTGCGTTATCTTAATCAGGTCATCGGTTGGCAAGTAAAGTGGCCCCGGCAGTGGCAGAACACCATAGCGGCTGGGCCTGATATTACTAGTGATGCGATCAGAACCTGGTCTCAAGTTCCTGCAGCATTAACGCTAGCGACGGAGACATTACGCTTAGGTATCATCTCTGAAGAAACAGCGCCGCGTGCGGTCGTTATTCGAGTACAGCAACAAGTTCACGATCTGTTATCTGATCTCACCATGAAAAATTCTAAGTACACTTTCAATTCCCCCACAGATAATAATGCGGCACAGTGGAACACTTTGATCAGCAATAATATCGTACCTTCAGTGTCAGATTTTAATCAATTTCTTAAAAAAGAATATCTTCCAGCAACAAGCAATGATCCGAGCTTATCCAAAGTCAACGGTGAGACTCACTGTTTTTTGTCAGCGGTGTCATGGTGGACGACTTTGAATCTTTCCCAAAAAGATATCGAAGATGTCGGTCAACGGTTACTCAATGAATCTCGTCATCAACTGCTTGCGACAGGTCAAAAGGGCGATACGATAAAGAGCATGCTTAAAAGTCTGCGTACATCCACTGAAGATCACAAGACTAGCGCCAATGAGTTAGTATCTGTTTCTGAGATGGCTTTAACGCGGGCACAAAGTAAAACCCAATTGTCATTTTCAAAGCAAATAACGCAGAAATTTATTGTGAGTGAAATGCCCAAGTACCTGCAAGAATCTGCACCTGCAGGTTATTACGCTCAAGCTCAGGAAAACTCGCCAGCAAAATATATCATTAATACATCACGGCCAAATGAACGACGTCTTATGGCGGAGGTGATCGCTTTTCATGAAGGCATACCTGGGCATCACCTATGGGTGACATATCCTCGAAAGGCTCCATCGAAGGGATATAATGCCGGTATTCTTGAAGGGTGGGCACTCTATGCGGAGTATTTAGCGGATGAAATGAACCTATACTCCTCAACGTATGATCGTCAAGGCATGATTGCCAAGCACCTTTGGGCAGCTAGTCGTCTCATTGTTGAACCTGGACTGCAATTACGTGGCTGGTCGCGTACGGATGCAATAAATTTCATGATGGACAATACGGTTATGTCACGTCAGGAGATTGAGATCGAAGTGGACCGTTATATTGCGATGCCGGGTCAATCGCTGAGCTATATGTTGGGGGCGGATATGATTCTATTTGAACGAAAGCGAGCTCGAGAGCTTTTAGGCAATGATTTTAATATTGCTGCATTTCATGATGTGATTTTGGAAGCCGGAGTCCGCCCATTGTCCGAAGTTCGTGACGATATACGATTATGGGTTAAATTGGTTAAGTGATGCTTTTATCTGTTACCTTTTTTAAGTTTACAAATTCAACGTTGACGATTAATCCAGGCTTATTATCGAGTAATTCTATTTTGCCGTTATGGAGTTGGATTATCGCTTTTACTAAGGTTAAACCTAAGCCATAGCCAGCCACACCACGGCTTTTTTCAATGCGATATAAGCGCTGAAAAACCTTTTCCTTTTCGATATCACAAATACCAGGACCATTATCACTGACAGTAAAACCGCGGGGGGTTAACTGAACGTTGATCTGTGCATTATGTCCTGCGTACTTACTGGCGTTCTCTAGCAGATTATATATAGTACGGAACAATAGCGTTGCATCACCTTGAATAGAGAATGGCTCAGCCTTTTCTATAGTGACAACTTGTTGTTTCTCTTCTGCAAGCGGCTCTATTAAATCCACTGCATCGATAATGACTTGTTGTAAATTAACCGCTTTAAAGTGTTGGCTGTTGCTCTCTTTCTGTTGCTGAAGTCTAGTTAACTCAAGCATTGCACTAAAGGTGAATAATATTTCGTCGAGCTTATCTAGCATGGATTGTAGCTGTTCACTGGGGTGATTCAGTTGCTGTTTACTTAATATCTCCGATTCAATTTGCTGCCTTAAATGGCTCAGCGGCGTGCGTAAATCATGAGCTATAGCATCAGTAATTCCGGAAATCGTTTCAAAGGAGTGCTGCAATTGATTGAGCATGGTATTGATATGCAATGCCATATGATCATATTCATCATTTTGTTCAGATACAGCGACACGCGCGCTCAATTGGCCTGATTCAACCCGTAATGCGACTTGGTTAAAGCTGTTAATGCGTTTTAATACCCGCATTGAGAAAATCAATCCGGTTATTACGCCGAGCAATACGGCCAGTAATAATGCAATTGCTGAAGCACTAATAAACTGTGCTTTTAGTTCATATAATGATTCGTCGTCGACAGCAACAATGAGCGTTCCAGAGGCCAAAGGCTGAGAGCAACCGGAAACCAGTCTGATTTCATCGTATTGGTCTAACCAAATCGGGAAACGCGATAAGCTCGGGCATAGCGATAACGTTGTCGGGGGGGCGCTAAGCCTACCAATGAACTCTTGCTCTATTTGATAACTTAGAATGTATTGACGTGAACTTTGAGCCTGTAGTTCAAATTGTTCAATAAACTGCTCAGTAGTTAATTGCTCAGCAAGTGATGTTTGCTGAGCAATAATATTAGCCATTTGTAACTCTTGCTGACGGTTCATTTGACCAATGCTCAATTGGTACAAGACTACCAGTAGGATGGTCACCACCGATAATAACAAGCCAGTATACAAACGGGTTAGACGCCACACCGAGTGGGCTGTTTTAACGCTGCTCCACCATTCTATAACCGACGCCACGTACTGTTTCCAGTAAAGGGGTAAGACCATCAAATTCTACCTTTTTACGCAATCTTGCCATATGAACATCAATAACATTAGTTTGTGGATCAAATTGATAGTCCCAAACTGCTTCAAACAGTAACGAGCGAGATACCACTTGTCCGCTATGCTCCATCAAATAACGTAACAGTTTAAACTCTTTTGGCAGCAGGAAAACTTCAGTTGAGCCTCGGAACACCTTATGAGAAAGCAGGTCCATTTTTAGATCGACAACGTGTAAAGTGGTGGTTAGCTTTTCGTTGTGAGTCCCTTTGCGCTGAATTAAGATCTCTATACGCACGAGTAGCTCAGACAGCGCAAAAGGTTTGATTAGGTAATCATCACCGCCTTCACGCAGCCCTTTTACACGCTCAGAAACACTATCTAATGCACTTAAAATCAGTACTGGTGTTTGCTTGCCTGCATTTCTTAAGGTGGTTAATACCGTTAAGCCATCTAACTTAGGTAGCATCCGGTCAAGCAAAATTAATTGGTAGTCGCCTTCAAGGGCTAAGAATAAACCATCTTGGCCATTATCCGCTAGATCTATCTCGTAGCCCTGTTCTTTAAGGGCTTTTTGTAAGTATTGACGAGTCGTCTGGTTATCTTCAATAACAAGGATTCGCAAAAAGTTTCCCTAGGGGAGTGCTACTCCCCCATAAATGTTGACTGAATTAGCGTTTCATTACCGGAATGGCTTTGCCAGTTGTTACATCTACAATGACACGTGTAAGGCCTTGCTCACCCATCAGCTTAAACTTGTAGAAAGTAATGCCTTTTTTATTCTTTAATTCAAATTCAAAAACATCAGCAGAATATTTTAGCTGTAATTGGGCAATGGTAGCGCCTAAGTTAAATTTTGATGCTTGTAACTCTTGTAACGCTAACAGGTCATCATCATCTAAGCGGCTTAAGCTATTTTTGGTCTTATGTTTTAAAATCGCGCCATCTGCAAGGCTTAATTCAATGTCATGCTTTTCTTTTGTTTCAAGATTGACAGCTTCAATATCATAGGTTGCTTGATTATCATGATCATCAATTTCAAATTCGACAATGTGCTTAGCATAATCTGTACTAACCTTTTCAATCGCCTGCTCTAAGGTGTAATTAGCGCGTTGTAATGCTAGTGCGGACAGTGCGTCGTCTTCTTGACCCGCAAATGCTGATAGTGATGTGAAGGCCAGCGCTGCACAGATTAATTTAGACCATTTCATTTTGTTATCCTACTGGGTTGTTTGTTGAGAACTGAATTGTACGTGTTGTCCCTTTCACCAACGTGGATGAATCATTACAAAAAGTTAATCCTTAAACTAGGTATTTATTGCATCAGAATCTAGTCATCACTGGGATCAGTTAAATGAGCTTAACTCAAAAAAGACTAACACATCTTTAGCTGCAAAAGTGATTGTCACAGGGTTATCACGCTTGTGAAACGGCGATAGTTTTCTTACTATAGCTAAATCAAAAAACAGGTTCTCCATCCCCCTCATTTTTAAACGAGAAAGCATGAAATTTATCCACACTTCTGACTGGCATATCGGCAGGCAGCTGCATAACCAGAACCTGCTCGAAGATCAGCGCTTCGTGTTAAATCAGATCGTTGAATTCGCCGTCGAACATGATGTCGATGCCGTGATTATTGCCGGTGACATCTATGACAGGTCTATTCCACCGGCTAATGCCGTGGCGCTGCTCGATGAGGTGGTGAATCGTCTCGTCAATGAACTTAAGATACCCATTATCATGATCGCGGGTAACCATGATGGTCATGAACGTCTTGGCTTTGCCTCGAGACAGATGAAAGATAGTGGCTTGTATATCATAGGTCCGCTGACCAAAGACGTTGCGGCTATAGAGCTTAAAGGCAAGCAGGGCAGTGCTGTTTTTTATGGCTTGCCCTACGCCGATCCTGCCACTGTGCGCCATGTGTTTGAGTGTGAAGTGACGAGTCATGAAGAGGCGATGGCTAAATTGCTTGAGCAAGTGCATGAACATGACAGCCAAGAGTTACCCAAAGTCGTGATCAGCCACTGTTTCCTCGATGGCGGCAGTGAGTCTGAGTCTGAGCGTCCGCTAAGCATAGGCGGCGCGGATAGAATCTCTCCAAGTTTATTTACCCCGTTTAATTATACGGCGCTGGGTCATCTCCATGGGCCTCAGTATAAGGGGGCTGAGCATGTCAGGTATTCTGGCTCCATGCTTAAGTACTCTTTCAGTGAGCAGCATCAAAATAAATCAGTCACCTTGGTTGAATTAGATCCCCAGGGCGTGGCAAATATCAGCCTTTTACCGCTCAAGGCTTATAGAGATGTGCGCATCATCGAAGGGGAATTGGCTGAGTTACTCGAGCAAGGAAAGAAAGACGTCAATCGTGAAGATTACCTGATGGTGAGACTGTTAGATAAAACCGCCATATTAGATGCCATGGGTAAGTTGAGAAGCGTATACCCTAATGTGCTGCACTTAGAGCGTACGGGCTTGATGGCGGATAACGGCAAGGTAAAGTTAAGTCGGGATCATATCAAGAAGGGCGAGTTGGATATGTTCAGAGATTTCTTCTCTCAGGTATCCGGAGAGCCAATGACAGAGGCACAGCAGCAGGCGATGACAGCGGCAATCGATGAGTTACACAGAGTGGAGAGTGCATCATGAGGCCATTAAAACTGGTGATGTCGGCCTTTGGCCCCTTCGCGTCGACCCAAGAAACCGATTTTGCGGCGCTGGGCACCAATCCATTATTTTTGATCAATGGACCGACTGGCGCGGGTAAAACCACGCTTTTGGATGCCATCTGTTTCGCCCTATACGGTAAGACGACCGGTGATGAGCGTGAGGGCAGTCAGATGCGCTGCGACTTAGCCGTCGATAGTCTACTCACCGAGGTGACCTTTAGTTTTGCCCTGGGTGATATTCAATACCGCATCCGCCGGGTGCCCGAGCAGCAACGCGTCAAGAAAAGTGGTGATGGTTACACGGTGCAGAAACCTGAGGCTCAGTTGTATCGTATCGATAGTGACGGTAGCGAGCATCTGCTGGTGGCGAGCAAGGTCTCTGAGGCTACTGCTGAAATTGAACAACTCACAGGTCTGGATGCCGACCAGTTCCGTCAGGTGATGGTCTTGCCCCAGGGTAAGTTCCGCGAACTCCTGATGGCAGACTCGAAAGACAGAGAGAAGATATTCAGTCAGCTGTTTCAGACTCAAATTTATCGCAAGATTGAAGATAAACTCAAGTTTCAGGCTTCTGCAATTAAAGCCGAAGTTCGGGATCACCGCAACAGACGCGATGGGATCTTACACAATATCGAGCTTGAGTCTGATGAAGCGTTAAACGCTGAGCTTGCCGAGGTTTCACCTAAATTAACTCAAGCCGTTGAGAGTAAAGAGAAGGCGAGCCTTGTCTTTATTTATGCCAATAAGCTGTTCGAGTCTGCCAAGTTACTGACCAATGATTTCGACGCTCTGGATAAATTGCAACAGTCAGCTGCAGTATTAGATGAGCAAAAGCCGGCGATTGAGCAAGACAGAGCAAGGCTAGAAAACGGTCAAAAGGCGCAGCAATTAAAGCCAGTGTTAGATGTTTCAGAGTCTCGTGAAAAAGAAGTCGCTCAAGCTCAAGATAGCTTGGCTCGAATTCAATCTGCTAAGCACAATAGTGAGCAGGCACTGGCCTTAAGCCAAGCTAAGTTTGACTCATTGGCCGAGTTAGATCTAAAACTGCAACGAGCACAGAATGAAGAGCAAAAGTTAATTCAATTGGAGCCTCAGCTTAAAGGATTAGACGGTCTGCAAAAATCGTTCAGTCAGGCAACAAATGAACGTGATCAAGCCAAAGAAAAGGGTATTAAAGAGAAGGGAGTATTAGACGCTCTAACGGCTGAAAAATATGCTGCAGAGCAACGAATCTTTCTGTTAGAAGAAGTGGCTAGCAAGCAGGTTGATGCCCAGCAAGCTGTCACGGTTCAACACGACTTGATTGAGCGTTATCAGCAGTGGCAAAAGGCGAGTATCGAATCTCGTCATACTGAACAGGCCTTGAAACAGGCGAAAGATAAAGGCCAACAACTCAAGTCTCGTTTTAGCGAAGCGCAAACGAGCCACCGACAACTGCAGCTGATTTGGTATCGTGGCCAAGCAGCCAGTTTAGCATTGCAGCTTAGTCCTGGATTGCCGTGTCTGGTATGTGGCAGCGTTGAACATCCCAATCCCGCTCAAAGTGAGCAGCAACTGCCAACTGAAGAGGAGCTGCAACAGGCTCAGCGAATTGAAGAGTTGGCAAATGAAGCCCTTAACCAAGCTAGAGCCGATTACTCAGGCTTAAATACTCAATATCAAGTGCAGTTGCAGCAATTAGATGAACTTCAGCAAAGAATAGGCGACAGCAGTACGCAAGCCATTGAAAGCTTGCAGTCACAATTGCAGGAGTTACAGCAGCGGCTTAGCAAAGCCAATACTGCGGCTCAGCAATTAATTCAGTTAAGGAAGCAAATACAAAACTGGCAATCAAAGGAGAGGGAGCTGCAAACAGGGCTCGATGCTGAACGAGAGCATTTTCAAAAGCTGCAGAATCACGTATCGAGTCTGAAAGGGCAGGTGGAGCAAGCATCAGCTGCTATACCTGAGCAATATCATAGCTTAGAGCTACTTGATAGTGCGATAAGCCAAGCTAAGTCCCATGTTAAGACGCTACAGCAAACGATAAGCACCATACGTCAGTCTCATACACAAGCGCTGGAGCAAGATGCTGCACAGTCTGCCGCTTTAGCCGGTGCTCTGTCGAACTGTACTCAGGCAAGGGAGCTGAGTAATGAGGCCCATGCGCAGTTAAATAGTCAATTATCGAGTTCAGGTTTTAGTGATAAGCAGGCATTAACCCATGCTTTGTTATCCAGTGAAGCGCTTAAAGAGATAGCGGATGGAATCGCTAAGTATCAGCAGACTTGTATCGTCAATCAGACGACCCTAACTCAGATAAGTGACAAGCTTGACGGGCAAGTAAAGCCTCTATTAATCGATGTCGAGGCGCGCGTGGCGACGAGTCAGGCAGAGCTGCAAGCGGCTGAGCATAGTTGGCAACTCATTCAGAGCAGAGTCACCCAATTGGCTCAGACTCAAAAGCAGCTTAAGGATGCCGATTCACAAGCCAAGAAGCTGGAAGATGAATACGCCATTATCGGCACCTTATCTGAAGTGGCTAATGGACAGACAGGCAACAAGATCAGCTTACAGCGCTTCGTCTTGAGTGTGTTGCTCGATGATGTGCTACTCGAGGCGAGTCATAGATTGCAGATGATGAGCAAGGGACGCTATCGACTGATACGTAAAGAGGATAGGGCCAAGGGCAATAAGGCCTCAGGGCTTGATCTCGAGGTGGAAGATGCTTACACCTCTAAGGTGCGGCCTGTGGCGACCCTGAGCGGTGGAGAGAGCTTTATGGCGGCGCTTTCTATGGCATTGGGTTTATCAGAGGTGGTGCAGGCTTACGCGGGGGGGATTAAACTCGATACCCTGTTTATCGATGAGGGTTTCGGCAGCTTAGATCAAGACTCGCTGGATTTAGCCATCCGCACCTTGATGGATCTGCAATCTTCTGGCCGCATGATAGGGGTTATCTCTCATGTCTCCGAGATGAAGGAGCAGATAGGCACCCGCATCGATATCATCAAAACAGCCCAAGGCAGTGAAACGGTCATCGTTCTTCCTTAAACGAGTGCTTGCTCAAAGTCAGTTAATTAACGCATTGGTTCTGTTCAACTAGATAGTTCCAATGCAATTTAAATCACATTAAGAATAATTATTCAAAATTCTCTAGTCGATCAGTTTGTACTTTGTCTTAATTTTGGTATAAGTTATCTCGATTGCTTATCCCTATGGATGAACAAGCCAAATTTATATAAATGTAACAAAACCGTGTGTCATGCTTTGATATAACACCACTTATATCACTCACTCCAAGAATGGATGACACTTTGTTGACAGGATAGCTCAGGTTTTTTGTACTAAAACAAAATAAGTTAGATGGGGCTACAAGTTGCGAACGGGTAAATTTTCATTTCTTAAGGTTGCTTTTTTAAAGTCACCTCTATCGAATATTCAGGCGTTCTTGTCTTTACAAGAATCTAATATTAATAAAAAAATCATGCTGGGCGGGGGACTCATCATCGCCGCAGCTATTTTATGGCCGACGAATAACGAATCGATGCCCCAGCGCATTCCGATCGATTTAGATATCGACACCTTGATTGCTCAGCTTAAACCTACGACTCAAGTAGATAACATCATCACAAGGCCAGATTTTATTCATAAGATCACCAGTGGCGATACGCTGAGCGGGCTCTTCATGCAGGCTAGCGTGGATCAGCAAACCATGTACCGGGTATTAGAGGCCGACTTAAATGTGTTGGCATTAGATACGTTAAAGCCGGGTAACCAGATAAAGTTCTGGCTCGATGACAAGGGAGAACTTGAAAAATTAGAGCTCTACTTCTCTGCGGCACATCAAGTGGTGTTTACTCGCTTCGATGACGGCAGTTTCAATGCCGATGATATCAATATCGAAGGGATCTGGCGCAATCGCAGTGTCTCAGGCGAGATCCATGGGTCTTTCTATGTTTCGGCCAAGAAGATAGGGTTAAATGCTGGAGAGATCCAACGCATCGAGTCTCTGCTAAAAGAGAAGCTCAATTTTGCCAGGGATCTGCGTGCCGGTGACCAATTCTCGGTATTGATGAACGATCAGTTTATCGATGGCACGGCAACGGGGGCCAGTGATATTCTAGGTATCACTATTCATCGTGGTCGCAGTGACATTACCGCCTTTCAAAATAGTGATGGTAATTTTTACGATGATCAAGGCCGCAGTCTGTCACGTGCGTTTCAGCGTATTCCGCTGCTGAAGAACTACCGTATAAGCTCACGTTTTAATCGTCATCGCCATCACCCAGTGACTGGGCGGACGTCCCCTCATAATGGTACCGATTTCGCTACGCCAATCGGCACTAAGGTCATCGCTCCCGGTGATGGTATCGTCACTCTGGTGACTAACCATAGGTATGCCGGTAAATATGTGGTGATACAGCATGGTAATAAGTACCGCACTCGCTATCTGCATTTGTCGAAAGCCTTAGTTCATAAAGGACAACGTGTTACTCGGGGCCAGGTCATTGCCCTCTCGGGAAACACGGGGCGCATAACCGGCCCGCATCTTCATTATGAGTTTCATGTTAATGGTCGTCCTGTTAACCCAATGAAAGCCAATATTCCTATGTCCAGTAAGCTGTCTAAAAAGCAGATGAATGAGTTCGAACAACTGGTCAAGGTACGTAAGATGATGATGGGTCAGGCTTAAGCTTACTGTTTGCTTCACGCCTCTCAATAAAACCAAATGATTAACAATATCAGCCTATGGTTGATATTTTTTTGTTATTTTTATCTCTTAATTATACTCATATCTATGAATTATCGCTGATATCATGCCTAAGGGTGGTTGATTAATCTTTAAATAACAAGTGATTACAAGTTCAACTTTCTGCATACGTAAAGTCGAACGTTCAAATTCACCAACTTGTCTGCGTTTAGTCGAATGGACGCGTCTGGTTTGCTACTTTTGTTGAGCACATTGATTTTGAATCAATATAGCTATAACTAAAACGATAAGGCGAACAGATGAAGTTACCAGGGATTATTCTTGCTATAGCGCTGACTGCATTAGCAGCTTGTAACAATAGCCAAAGCACTCAAACACTAATACCTCAAAAGCTAAGCCCGCAGACACTAGACGATCGCCAGGTAGTCAATCAGAAAAAACAAGATGATAAGCGGATAGTGGAGCGGTTGGCGACGGTTGAAACACGAGTGGAGGCATTGCTTGCCCAGCTGACCCTTGAGGAGAAAATCTCCTTAACCCACGCCAATGCCAAATTCTCAATCGCGTCGGTTGAACGCCTCGGGATCCATGAGATGTGGATGTCTGATGGGCCACATGGGGTGCGGTATGAGATTGAACGTTATAGTTGGAACTCGGCAAATTGGAATGATGATTACTCGACTTATCTTCCTCCACTCACGGCCGTTGCGGCGAGCTGGGATCCGAACATGGCGACCCTTCACGGCAATGTGCTTGGCAGCGAGGCACGCCATCGAAACAAAGATGTGATCTTAGGCCCTGGGGTTAACTTGGCGCGTTTGCCACTCTATGGCCGAAACTTCGAGTACCTGGGCGAAGATCCCTATTTGGCGGCTAAGCTGGTGGTACCGCAAGTGAAGGCGATTCAGAGTAACGATGTAGCCGCCTCGGTAAAACATTATGCGCTTAATACCCAAGAGCTGAATCGCACCGGCGTCGATGCTAAGCCCGATGAGCGAACCCTACGTGAGATCTATCTTCCCGCCTTTGAAGCCGCGGTCAAGGAGGGCAACACTCAAACTATCATGGGCTCATATAATCGTTACTACGGTACTAATGCTAACCAGAGCAAGCACCTGGTTATGGATATCTTAAAAGGCGAATGGGGCTATAAAGGCGTACTGCTTACCGACTGGAATGTGGACATCAATACCTATGATGCCGCCATGAATGGCCTGGATATCGAGATGGGCACAGATGTCGACAGTTATGATGATTACTTCTTAGCCCAGCCACTGCTGGAGATGATCGAGTCTGGCAAGGTGCCCCTGGCTGTGCTCGATGACAAAGTCAGGCGTAT
The DNA here is from genome assembly GCA_023284085.1 of Shewanella benthica. Classification (GTDB taxonomy): domain Bacteria; phylum Pseudomonadota; class Gammaproteobacteria; order Enterobacterales; family Shewanellaceae; genus Shewanella; species Shewanella benthica. The sequence continues at coordinate 43,146 of JAKVHY010000029.1, read as the reverse complement.
TCTTCGGGTGCAGCTCACCATAGGCATGATGGATAAGAATAGGCTGTCCGGTCAGCGTAATATTAGCGATCATCATCAAGCGGCGCGGAATATTATCGCTAACGGTGTGGTTTTGCTGAAAAATGACGACAAGGTGCTGCCGCTTAAAGAGAAAGAGCTTAAGAGCATATTGGTTTTGGGTCCCAATGCTGAGATGCTCCACAGTCAAGGTGGTGGTTCATCTGAAGTGAAGCCACTCTATGAAATTTCACCAGTACAAGGGCTCAAGAACCGTTTCGGTGACAAGGTTGAAATAACGGTAATGCGAGTTCAAAGCAGTGCATCTGTGTCGCCCATTGCCACAGATTATATGGCGACGCGCCACTGGACTGGAACCCCTCAATGGGAGCTGACACGCTTTACTGATAGTCAGCATCAAAGCGTGCTAAGAGCCGATGATTGGATAGCCAACTCAGCTTATCAAGTCAGCGAGCCTGGTCTGGCTGAGTACGTGTTACTTAACACCCTAATTAAGCCTCTAGTCACGGGAAGTCATAAATTAAAGCTAGCACTGGAAGGTCAGGCTAGCTTATCCATCGACGGTGAGCTGGTACTCACATATCAAAGCGATTCGCTAACCGTAATTGAGCATTCGATAATACTCAATGCGGATCAAAAGTATAATTTCGAGCTTAATTATAACGGTAGTGGCAGTGTGGTGCTGGGATGGGAAGCCCCTGGCGCCTTGTTTACCCCTGAGAGTGAGTACTTATCTGCAGCGAAATCTGCCGATGCGGTGATCTATTTTGGCGGCCTGTCTCACGCCGATGACAGAGAAGCCATAGACAGAGTCGATATGAAGCTACCCAATGGTCAAGATGAGGTGATTTCGAAACTTATCGCTGCACACCCTAATACAGTCGTCTTCTTAAATGGCGGCTCGGCGGTCGAGATGCCTTGGGCTAAGCAGGCAAAAGCCATTGTCTGGGGTTGGTATGGGGGCATGGAAGCGGGCAATGCCTACGCCGATATCCTTTTCGGTGATGTGAACCCAAGTGGCAAGATGCCCATTACCTTACCGGTTAAACTTGCTGACACTGCGCCTATCGCATTGGATGATTATAACGCCGAGGAATCTCTCTATAAGGAGGGAGTCTTTATCGGTTACCGCTGGTTCGAACAGCAAAATATTAAGCCATTATTTCCTTTTGGCCACGGACTGTCATACACACAATTTGAATACAGTGATATCAAATTTAGCTCGAGTGCACTCTCTGCTGATGAAATCATAAGGGTGACAGTTCAGGTAACCAATATCGGAGAGCGAGAGGGCAGCGAAGTGGTACAGCTTTACTTACATGATATGCAGGCCAGTGTTCCTCGGCCCATTAAAGAACTTAAAGGCTTTAGCAAACTAGCCCTGAGGGCGGGTGAGAGTGGGCTTGTGTCTATGATCCTTAATAAGCGCGACCTGTCTTTTTGGGATATCAAAACAAATGACTGGCTGGCAGAGCCAGGAGAATTTGAAGTTATGCTAGGTTCATCGGTCGAGGACATACGCCAGAAAGCTGTTTTTAGCTATCCCATGGAGTGATAAATCTCCAGTGAGAGTTTGTTGAAAACATGGTGAGTATTTAGTTTTTAATCATCAGTGGATTAATTAGCCGCGAGTACTAAGCGGCTTTTATGTCAGATTTTGAGTGTTCTTTACGATATTGAGTCGGTGTCAGGCCGACTAATTTCTTGAAGAAAGTATTAAAGGTCGCTTTACTGTTAAAGCCGGCTTGATCCATTATTTTTAGCATGGTCACCCGACTATTTACGCTCAGCTGAAGTAGTTGCTTACTCTCATCGATGCGATAGCCATTGATGAATTCGAAAAAGTTCTGTTTAAAGTGTCGATTGATAGCCAGAGATAGATGTCTGGGAGAGATACTGAGTTGGTTTGCGAGATTATCTAAAGTTAACAAGTGATTAAGGTAAGGTTTCTCATTTTTCATATAGAGCAAGATGTTATCGATTAGTCTAGGATCAATAGGGGACTTGTCCAAGGGGGAAGTGACCGTTCCATTCGACTCTATACCTTTAAACACAGAGGAGAATCTAAGACTGAAGAAGATAAGCACGCTAATGAGCAGCAGCACTGTGTAATTAGAGATAAGGCCTAAGCGCTCATAATCGATAATGACATCGAATTCGAATGAAGAGAACATGGCAAGAGAGACCAAAATCGCATCGGCTCTGATGAAGAGAAAACCTATCACCAGAATTTTAAGCCAGGTTAGATCGACACTCTCGATATTGGCAAACTTATCTTTGATCTTAGCCTGATAGCCTTGAAGCTCAATCAGACAAAGTACACCACAGAACAAGCGAAAGCACTCTCTGAACAGACCTATGAAGCGTGAATATAGTGGCTCTTCTGCCACTTGGTAGTTGCTGAGTATTGCCACTTGGCTCGAGTGATCGACCATATACCAGATATTAACTTCGTATATACAGTAGAGCAGAAATGGCACAAATAGCAGTGCATCTTGCCTCTTTAAACTGAATTCTTTATAGATCATAGAGCGGACATAGAACAATAGAAACACAGACTCTAGCCAATAGGCATTACCAAAAAAGTAAAAAATGTTGGGAGAGATATCTATGACATAGGCTCTGAATGCGGCGCCATAATTGATTAATGTATCGAGAGGGATTGCGGCATATGACAGCAGAAACAATGCCAATAATATATTGCTCTGTTTATTGCCTTTCTTGAAGGTGAGCAGGAAGAGGGCGAATAGTACACACTGATATATGGTGATCAGCAGTACTATATCGTGGGTATTAAAGAGCACAGTATTCATTACCTATCCCTAAAGCATTCTTTGATTTTATTATCTTGTCAGCTTATATGGGCTTTATACTAGCGAGAAAGCGCTTACATGTCAGTGGCGGTGGTGAGTTTTTGTTGTAGATATTTACCTATACTGACAGGCAGTGCTTTCTTATATTAATTTTGTGTTTAGCAACAGTGATCTACTTCTGGAGGCATTTGAATGAATAAGCATGTCAAGGCTGAGCAAGTAGGGGGTCGCAGTGCTAGAGGCTTATTGCCTAAGCAAAGCGTGCAGCTTTGTTCTGTAAAAACTGAGTTGAGTGAAGACTTTGTTGGTACGCTTACCACCTTGGCTGCTATGGGCTTTGAAGGCGTCGAGTTTGCTGGTGAATTTGGTCCATATGTAGACTCCCCTATTGGCTTAAAGACTATGCTGGATTGTTTGGGCCTAGAGGTGAGCGGGGCACATATTCAACTATCACAGTTTGATGACGCGCATTTTGAGCAATCGGTAGCCTTTTATCAGGCAATAGGTGCTGAGGTGCTTATCCTGCCTTGGGATGAGCGAGCTTGGGATAAGACTAAGTTCAATGAGTTTATTGATGAGCTTAATACCCTTGAAAAAACACTTGAAGCGTATGGTTTTAAGACTGGGTTTCATAACCATCAGCATGAGTTTAATCAATATCAAGGTTCGACCTTTTGGGACCATATCGCCCAAATGACTCAAGATAGCTTTATCCTACAGCTGGACGTGGGCTGGGTGACTTATGCAGGTCAGGATCCTATCAAATATATAAAAAAATACCCAGGAAGAACGGTGACCACTCACTATAAGGCCAAGCTGCCGAAAGAAGGGGAGAATCCTTTAGGGCTAAAGCCATTGATTGGTGAGGATATAACAGATTGGTTGGCTCTGCTTAAGGCAAATATAGCGGTGGGTGGTACCCAATGGTTAGTGATTGAGCAGGATGAGCGTCCGGACGGACTAACGTCGCTAGAAGCACTAAGAGCATCCAAAATCGGCTTAGACAAGGTGATGCAAGCACTCAGCCTAAGCTTGATATGAGCAGCAAGATCACAGGGTGACTATGTATACTTAAACTCCTGAAGAGTTCCCTTTATAAATCGTTTGTGCATGAAACACTGCCTTTATTTCGATAGGTATTACTCTCAAGATAAATACAGTCAACGGCCTAATGTCAATTAGGTGTATGGGTTCTGATCGTGTTCGACTAAGGTCAGTAGCAGCCTAAGATCAAACTCTAACTGATGGTAATCCCCTTCCATATGACAACAGAGTTGATAGAAAGCCTTGTTGTGATCTTTCTCTTTCAGGTGCGCCAATTCGTGAACCACCACCATTCTTAGCAGAGATTCAGGGACACGCTTTAGTCGTGATGAAATGCGAATTTCATTCTTCGCCTTAGTCTTACGGCCTTGAACTCGGGATACGAAGGAGTGTAATCCCAATGCCTGATGGCTGAGGGAAATTTTATCGTCATATTGGACTTTCGACAGGGGCTGAGACTTACGTAGGTAGCGGTTCTTTATTGCTATGGTGTAATCGTATAGGGCCTTGTCGGTACGAATATTGTGGATATCCCCATGACGGCTCAACAGCACAGACTGAAGTTTGCCATTTTCAAGTAAGCTAGCGACTTGATCTTTTATTTCTTGGCGGTAGCCGTTGAGGTATTTAAGCTGATTTTCCATGAGTTAATCTGATATAAGTTGTTTTTTAAAGGCATAAAAAAGAGGGCGTTTAGCCCTCATATTCACTTAGCAGCTTAATACCTATTGGTATAAGTCATAAAGACTTAGCTGTCTGCTTGGTCATCACCCCAAACATTAAAAATATGCTGATTATGGTAAGCATATGCCGCATCAAATGCAGGCTTCTGGAAACGTTTTAGCCCCAGACCTTCGAAATCAACCTGAGGTGGATTGCGCTTCAGGCGCTCTTTGACTGTCACTGGCGAAATTAAGATAACCGGCAAGTCGAGCAGCTGAATGGCGGCTTCGACCTTGAAGCTGGTGGCACTACCGGCCATTTTACCTTTCTGCTCACGTGCGATGATCACGATTTTATCGACATGGTAATCTTCCATTAACTTCTTAAAAGTGAATTGAAAATCACGAATTGATTCGGTCGTTTCTGAATGTGAAATGATGAATGATTGCTGACGACAATCTGGTATATTAAATGTCTCGCCTTCATAGCTCAACAGGCTAATTACCGCTTCACCGCCTTTTAACTCTATGCCACAAACTCTCATGTTTACCCTTAAAAATATTCTTGATCACGCTATGTTACGTTAGCTGACGATCGTAAATTGATACTCAGTCGCCAAACTAATTTAGCGGCTATTTAATTGTTTAATCAGGTGTTTCCTGAAGTTTTGATTTTGGCTTTCTTAGCATTGGAGCATCACCGATATCGATACCCGTGATAAAGCGCTTATCTTGCTTCTTAGGCTTAGGCTTGGCCTTGCGCTTAGCTTTGTTTGCCGTGGTTTTCTTGGCTGTTGCCTTAGTTCTCTTGTCGGTTTTTGGCTTATCTTTCAAGCCAGAGAATTTAGCGGCTAAACCATCGATAACCGTGAATTCGAATGTCTTACGCAGGAATACCTGTATTTGCTTGAAGCTGAGCCAATCTTTAGGGCCGACGAAAGAGATGGCATCACCCTTAGCCCCGGCGCGACCCGTACGACCAATTCTGTGCACATACTCTTCGGCAAATTTTGGCATGTCGAAGTTAATCACCAAGGAGACATTGAGAAGATCGAGTCCTCGTGATGCTATATCTGTGGTGACCAGTATTTTTTGCAGGCCGCGGCTAAATTGATCCATGATCTGGTTGCGGGCACTCTGCTTCAAGTTACCGCTTAGTGATGCGGTCTTGTGTCCGGATGCGGCTAATTTAGTCGCTAACCTGTCGGTATCTTCACGTGTTGCGGTGAAGATGATGATCTGCTTATGAGTCTCATTGTTTAAGATACTGTCGAGCAAGGCTTCCTTGTGATCTAAGTGATCCGCAAGATAGATGCGTTGGGTAATATCTAGGTTTTCGATATTACCCGCGCCGACATCCACATGCTCAGGAGACTTGAGTAATTCGGCGGCAATATCATTAATCAGACCATGATCTAAGGTGGCCGAAAACATCAAGGTTTGGCGACGTTTATGATCGGCGGCCTTGTTAATGGCTTTTAGCTGTTCGGCAAAGCCGAGATCTAACATACGGTCTGCTTCATCTAAGATAAGCAGTTCGAGGCCGTTTAGATGTAAATGGTGCTGGGCGAGATGATCCGCTAAGCGACCCGGAGTCGCGACCACGAAGTGTGGGTCACGAGCCAGTAACTTTGCCTGATCGTTAAAGTTCTCACCGCCCAATATCTTCATCGCCTTGTATTGCGTGTTGGCGACTAACAAACGAAGCTGGCCATAAACCTGGTTGGCAAGTTCTCGTGTTGGCAATAAAATCAACACTCTAGGATCTTTTTTGCTCAATGCCCTAGTCGAAATTATCCTCTGCATCGCCGGTAACAAAAACGCTAAGGTTTTACCTGAGCCTGTTTTTGATGACGCCATCAGGTCTTTTCCTGACAGACCTACTGGTATAGCCTGCAGCTGGATCTCTGTAGGCGTTTCAATGCCCATATGATCGAGTGTATCTAACAGACGTTTATCCAGTGAAAAATCGGTAAATTGCAAAGGTGTACTCCAAGTTTGATTCGACTGCGTATTATAACCTGACTTTAGTAGCTTGGGCCATAAACATCACGTAATGGTGATCGGTTTGCATGCTCTTTAAGCGAAGGGAGGAGCATATCTCAAGGTGTTCAGTGTTTATTTCTACTTGGCTTTCACTCATCAGATAAAAATAATGAGTGAGAAAATGAGCTCGATGATTATAATTTCTTTGTCTTTTTGATGGCTTACGCTTAAAATCTTCTGGTGTTCTCATAGTTCAGCTATGTATTGAGCAATGCTTTGTCCGCTGGTAGAGGGATCAGATAAAAGATTAGATAAAGGATTATATAATGTATTCGTTGAAGCGCACTTCCTTGCTTGTTCAAATTTCAACCTTATCATTGCTGGCAAGCAGTTCATTTTTTGTCATGGCAGATGACATGACTCAAGCTAACGAAGTTAAGGCCAATGAGGCCTTAACTGCACAGGATGACAGTTTCTTCTATCTTGGTGGCAAAGGCGGCTGGGTTAATTATCAAAATGCTTGTGAAGCCCAAGCTGTGGATTGCGATGGCAACGATTCCGCCTGGGGTGGGTTCGCGGGTTATCAATTTCACCGTAATTGGGGAGTCGAGGCCGGTTACAACGATTTCGGCCAAGCGTCGGCAGTTTACCCTGAGACTGGGTTACTTAACGAGTATATAGGCACCATGAAAGGCTGGGAGTTTGCAGTGAAGGGCAAACTGCCACTCACCGAAAACCTGGATCTGTTTGGTAAAGCCGGTACGTTAAGGTGGGATGGTAGCAACACAGGCCCATTTTCATATAACAGTGACAATGGCTGGTCCCCTATGATCGGCATAGGCTTGGAATATAAGCTCACTCCGTCTTGGGTTGCGCGTGTCGAGTATCAATATTTCGACTCGGTTGGCAGCGATCTGCTTGGGGGGAGTAATATCCACTTCACCAGTTTAGGGCTCAGCTACCGTTTCGGTCAGACTAAGCCTATGGCTCAACCTGTGACTCAGCCTGCGCCAGTTGCAGTGGAGCAAGTTGTCATAGCACCGAGCCCAATTATTATCGCCGCAGTGACTCAGGCAGTACATTTTGATTTCGATAGTCAAGTGCCTTTGCAGACGCATATCTTGGTTGAAGTCGCCGAGCATTTGAATCGATACCCAAGTTCGTCTGTGGTGCTTCAAGGTTACACCGATGCCGTTGGCGCTTCAGACTACAACCTTAAGCTATCAAAACGGCGTGCCGAGTCCGTCGCCGGTTACCTCAAAGAGTTAGGGGTGAGCGACACGCAGATTAGCATAGAGGCCTTAGGCGAGACCCATCCCGAGGTCGATAATATTACCGAAGTGCACAGAGCCAATAACCGCCGGGTATATATCACTATCCCTGAGATAACAGTGAGCCAGGACTCTGTTGAACCTACTTTATGATAGCGTGTTAATTATTCTTCATGCTGGTTTATCTTATTTTGGATAAGCTCGTTTAGTGTGTAATATTAGCCGATGTTGATGCATCGGCTTTTTTACATCAGATTTTTACATCTAGAAAAATTGCTTTGGAGAGAATGAATGGCAACAGTTGGAATCGCACTGGGCAGTGGAGCTGCCAAGGGCTGGGCTCATATTGGCGTGCTCAATGGACTCGCCGAGATGGGGATCTATCCAGATAAAGTGTCGGGCTGCTCTATCGGCTCGCTTGTCGGTGCCGCTTATGCCAATGACCAGCTAGATGAACTCGAACATTGGGTGAGAAGCTTCTCCAGCTGGGACGTCTTAGGCCTGATGGATCTGAGTTGGCGCAAAGGCGGACTTATTGGAGGCGATAAGGTCTTCGATGTGATTCAGAGTCGCATCGGCGATCTACAGATAGAAGATCTCAATAAGCCCATGATTGCCGTTGCTACCGATCTCTACTCGGGCCAGGAGATCTGGTTTAGGGAGGGAGATCTTCGTCATGCCATTCGCGCTTCCTGCTCCATGCCTGGCATATTGCCGCCGGTTAAAGTAGGTGAACGTTGGCTGGTGGATGGCGCCGTGGTCAACCCGGTTCCCGTATCCGTCAGCAGAGCCATGGGCGTCGATGTGGTCATCGCGGTCGATCTGAATGGTCAGCGTCGTGGCCGTATGCAGGTCCTGCCTGTGGACATGACATGTAATAAGCCATCACTTGAGGAGAGTGTCAAAGCACAGGAGCATCAAGATACCGGCTTTATGGATCTGCTTGCTCGTGGCCGGGAATATGTCAGCCACCTTAGCGAAAAATTTACCAAGAGCAGCCGCTCAGATCCTGGCATGTTGGCGGTGATGTCACAATCTATGGATATTCTCGAGCAGCGCCATAAACGCGCCAGACTCATGGGCGATCCACCGGATATTTGCCTGATCCCAGATCTCGGTGATATAGGCACCATGGAATTTCATCGTGCAGCAGAGGCGATAGCGGCGGGGGAATTGGCGGTGAAACATGCCAGACATCAGATAGAAGCAGTACTAAGCAAGTATTAAATATGTACTTGCTCATCAGTACTACGAGAAAACCATTAATATGCTGGGCATATACAAAAAGGGCCTATTCGGGCCCTTTAACATTTCTAGCTTCCTCAAAATTAAGCGCAATAGTACTAGTCGAGTTTGACCAACATCTTGCCGCGGTTCTTACCTTCGAATAAGCCGATGAAGGCAGCCGGTGCCTGCTCGAGTCCTTGGTAGATTGTCTGTTCGGCCTTGACGGCACCCGTCGCTAACCATTGACCCATCTGTTTGGCAAATTCAGGATAATGATCCCAGTGTTCGAACACGATGAAGCCTTCAATTTTAAGCTTCTTGATGATGATCATGCCCAAGTTATTCGGGCCTGGAGTCGGCGCTGTATCATTGTATTGAGAGATCATGCCGCACACCGCGATTCTGCCGTGGTCATTCATGTTGTTCAGTGCGGCGGTGAGATGCTCACCACCGACATTTTCAAAATAGACATCTATGCCTTGGGGGGCGGCCTGTTTCAGTGCTGCGCTGAGATCCTTTGTCGTCTTGTAATTAATCACCGCATCGACGCCTAAGTCGCGCAGATGAGCGGCCTTCTCGTCGCTACCAACGGAAGCCACCACCTTGGCCCCCATTAATTTACCGAGCTGGCACACAACGCTGCCTACTGCACCCGCTGCACCAGAAACAAATAGTGTGTCTCCCTCTTTTAAGGCGGCGATTCGGGTCAAACCTGTCCATGCGGTCATGCCGGGCATACCCAAGACACCGAGGAAGTGAGATTCACTCATTGGGGTATTTGGCAGTCGAGTATGATCGCTGCCATCGGTGACATAGTGACTACGCCAGCCGTGCATGGCACTGACTCTGCTGCCGATTGGGAACTCGGGATTATTGGACTCAATCACTTCGCCTATCGAGCCGCCTTCGAGTACCTGGCCTATCTGAAATGGTGCAATATAGCTCTCTCTGTCTATCATGCGACCACGCATATAAGGGTCTACCGACATCCATAGGTTTTTAACCAGGAACTCACCGCTCGTGATAGTCGGTAATTCCACAGATGTCTGTTTGAAATTATCTGCTGTAGGCAACCCCTCTGGGCGAGAGTTTAGTAGGATCTGGTTGGCGTTCATAAAACCTCTTTGCTTTGCGCACTAAGTAATTGTGGTAAACTCTACACCTAAACTTTTTATCGCGCAACTAGTTTGCGCGCAAATTAAATATGTAGACTCGTTAAGTTAATAGAGTGTAGATGCGGGTATATTGGCTGCCAGCTATCTTGTAAACTTAATCAAGCAAAATGCTGCATAACGCCTAAGGTATGAATAGTGACCGATAATCTTCATTCAAAAACGAACGCAGACGATACACAAGCAAGCAGTTGTTTGTCGGACAACGTCTGTTTTGCCCTGTATACCGCAGGTAATGCCCTGGTGCGTGCCTATCGCCCCTTGCTGGATGAGTGTGGCTTAACCTATCCACAATATCTGGTGATGCAGGCGCTCTGGTTAAATGATGGCGTCAGTTTGACTCAACTGTCTCAGGCGACGCGTCTGGATTTAGGCAGCTTGACTCCTATAGTCAAGCGGTTAGAAACCAAAGACTTATTGAATCGTGCCATCGATGCCGAAGATGAGCGCAAGAAGGTCATCAGAACCACTCCTGAGGGGCTCGCGCTGAAACAAGAGGCATTAGCACTCAAGCAAGTCTTGCTCGATAAAGTCACCCTCTCTGAGCCTGAAATTGAGTCTCTGAGGAAGATGTGCATGACCTTGACCCAAGACTTAAATAGGAAATAATGAGATAGAGTCAGCATGTTTATGGTTTTCTCTTCATTATTCGTCATTTAATCTATATTACGGCATGTTTCCTGCTTAATAGCTGCATATCTCTTTTTATGTCGGTATTTTGACAATGAATCCAATCACTAACCTTGGCAGCCAAATTAACTCAGGGACTATCGCCGCAGGCAACGCTAATGCCGGTGGGGCCAAGAGTAACAGTCTGGCCGACAGTTATGGTGTTAACAGTCATCAGACTGAAGCCGGTTCGAGCAGTGATAAGGTCAGCCTGAGTCAATCGAAAGAGACGGCGACCGGACTCAATAGGGATGGGATTAAAGATGAGTCGGTGTCACTGTCGCCTAGGGCGGCCAGGGCACAAAAAATTGAAGCCATGGCAAAAGACTTCTTTTCTACGGGTGACTTTTCTGTTGCCGACCTGCCAAAACTTATCCAGCGCTTGCATCAAGATGGGATCTTGTCAGATACCCAGCTGAACCGTCTGTCAGAAGGGGGCTTTGAGTTGCTAGAAGTTCAAGGTCAGCCCGATGATTTTAAGGCATTTATTCAAGATAAGCGTGAAGAGTTAACCGCGAGTGGCGATACCCAAGGCATGACAGGTGTCTTGATCAGCCTGCTCGATGATGCCGAGAGCGTGCTTAATCAGATGGATAATGCTCAGAGTAAAGAGGTGGGTCAGCAAGCGACCCGGGTATCGGCGCAATTGAATATTTATCTTAAGAGTGATACCCAGATGTCATCGAGCGATCGTGAGCAGTGGCAGGGGCTTAAATCTATGATGCAATTGGCGTCCTCTATGGGGGAAAATCAACAAGCGGTTGGCATGGTAAATAGCTACCTGAGTCTCGGCAGGTTTTAATCCTCTTACAAGGTAAGTTTCTGCTGTTTCATCCACTTATTCGAATACTTCTGTTTCGCTTTTCTCATTTGTTATATCTGCCAGTCCATCTAGCTTGCTTCATTCCTAAGGTCAAGGCCACTCTTATCAATAAGTGGTCTTGTTGGCAGGAATAATTTCTCGTTAAAACCTATCCTTAAAATCATGATCTCGATCAATGTTCTTTCTATGACTTTGTAGCTTAATACACAGCATATTGTGTTGCATGGTTAATTTAATACTACATATGGTGTTAAATTAGACGTCACTTGAGGAGAGATTGAACAATGCCAGTAGTTATTAAGCGGGATGGTTACCGCACGCCTTTTGACGAAACAAGGATTAGAGACGCTGTAGTGGCTGCAGCGAACTCGGCAGGTATTGAAGATAAGAGTTACGCCGTGAGTGTTGCGGCCTCTGTCGCTAAATGTGTGGCTGAGCATACTGAGATAGATATTCACGAGCTACAAGATTTGGTCGAAAATCACTTGATGGAAGGTCCTTATAAGTCCCTCGCTCGCGTCTATATCGAGTATCGTCATGATAGAGACCTGCACCGTGAAACAAGCAGTAGATTGAACCAAGAAATCCGCGGTTTAGTCGATCAGACCAATGCAGATCTGCTGAATGAAAATGCCAATAAAGACGCTAAAGTGATCCCGACTCAGCGCGACTTATTAGCCGGTATCGTGGCTAAACATTATGCTACCCGACATATTTTACCCAAAGATGTGGTTGCCGCTCATGAGTCCGGTGAGATCCATTATCACGATCTCGATTATGCGCCTTTCTTCCCCATGTTTAACTGCATGCTGATCGATCTCAGTGGCATGTTGACTAATGGCTTCAAGATGGGTAACGCCGAGATTGAGACGCCTAAGTCTATCTCTACGGCGACGGCCGTGACGGCGCAGATCATCGCCCAGGTAGCCAGTCATATCTATGGTGGAACCACGATTAATCGTATCGATGAAGTCTTGGCTCCCTTCGTCGCTAAGAGTTACGACAAGCAGTATCAGCTGGCGTTGGACTGGGGGATCACAGATGCGAAAGCCTTTGCTACCGCGCAGACTAAAAAAGAGTGCCATGATGCGTTCCAGTCTCTGGAGTATGAGGTCAATACCTTACATACGGCCAATGGACAGACACCCTTTGTCACCTTAGGTTTCGGTTTAGGCACCTCCTGGGAATCACGCCTCATTCAGTCATCTATGCTGGAGATTCGTATTGCGGGTCTGGGTAAAAAGCGTAAGACGCCAGTATTCCCTAAGCTAGTCTTTGCCATTCGTGACGGCATCAATCACAAGGTGGGTGATTGTAACTATGATATCAAGCAACTTGCGCTTAAATGTGCCTCGACTCGCATGTATCCGGATATTCTCAACTATGAGCAAGTAGTAAAAGTCACCGGCTCCTTCAAGACCCCTATGGGGTGCCGTAGCTTCCTTGGGACCTATGAAGAAGATGGTGAGCTGATCCATGAAGGTCGTAATAACTTAGGTGTGGTGAGTCTGAACTTGCCAAGGATTGCGCTGGAAGCCAAGGGCGATGAAGCGGAATTTTATCGTATCTTAGATCTGCGTCTCGCCATTGCCCGTAAGGCTCTGGATACCAGAATTGAGCGTTTAGAAGGCGTGAAAGCGCGTGTGGCGCCAATCCTGTATATGGAAGGGGCATGTGGAGTAAGGCTCAGAGCCGATGATGATATCTCAAGTATCTTCAAAAATGGTCGCGCCTCCATTTCTCTAGGCTATATCGGCTTACATGAAACGATCAATGCCCTCTACGGCACAGATAAGCATGTGTATGATTGCGAAACCTTGCGTCAAAAAGCCATCGAAGTCATCGAATATATGAAAGCGGCGACTAACAAGTGGCGAGAGGAGACCAGCTATGCCTTCAGTCTCTACAGTACACCGAGTGAAAACCTCTGCAGCCGTTTCTGTAAGCTCGACACTCAGGTCTTTGGCGTGGTCGAAGGGGTGACGAAGAAAGGCTATTACACCAATAGCTTCCATCTCGATGTTGAAAAGCAGGTTAATCCATACGACAAGTTGGATTTTGAACAGCCATATCCAGCATTAACCAATGGCGGCTTCATCTGCTACGGCGAGTATCCCAATATGCAGAACAATCTCGAGGCATTGGAAGATGTGTGGGATTACAGCTATAGCCGAGTGCCATATTATGGCACCAATACGCCCATCGATGAGTGTTATGACTGTGGCTTTACCGGCGAGTTTGAATGTACCAGCAAGGGGTTCACCTGCCCTAAGTGTGGTAATCATGAGCCGAGTCGGGTCTCTGTGACCCGTAGAGTCTGTGGTTACTTAGGCAGTCCCGATGCGAGGCCCTTTAACTTTGGCAAGCAAGAAGAAGTGAAGCGCCGGGTTAAGCACCTTTAATCAATCTACTTTGTATATTAATGCAGCAAAAACCAAGGCGTTACTGAGTCAGTAGCGCCTTCTCTATTTACTCGGGACATTATTAAATCGATAGGTTGGAATTGTACTATGAACTACCATCAATATTTTCCTGTAGATGTTATCAATGGACCGGGAACGAGGGCGACGCTATTTGTCTCCGGCTGTGAGCATCAATGCCGTGGCTGCTATAATCAAAGTACATGGAATCCAGATCATGGTCATCGATTTGATTTACAGATGCAGCAGCGAGTCATTAACGATCTTAAAGATAGTCGAATTAAGCGCAGAGGCTTATCACTCTCAGGTGGCGACCCTCTCTATCCTGAGAACATCTCTGAGATACTCGCCCTAGTTCAAAGAGTTAAAAATGAGTGTCCAGATAAAGATATTTGGTTGTGGACCGGATACAAGTTAGATGACTTATCCGCTGAGCAAAAGAGGGTGCTAGATTATGTCGATGTCTTGGTGGATGGCAAGTTTGAGCAGGAAAATGCAGATGTCAGCCTGGTTTTTCGTGGTAGCAGCAATCAGGTAATTTACAATCTGGCAGAAAAGCGATAACTGTATTCATTCAGTTACTGTTATAATGGCGGCCATAGGTTCCAAATCATTTTAAAAAACAGCCGCGCATTGAGGCTGTTTTTGCATTTTACAGAATATTTTTAAGGCACGAGCATGAATTTAAAAGAAGAGCTTCATGGACTTAACGACAAGCTAGAACAGTTCCGTCGTAAATTAGCCGCAGCAGAAAAGCGCGGAGATAAAGGCATCATGTTGCAATTTAGACAGGAAATAAACGCAGTGAATAAGCGTATCGCCAGCGCTAAGACTCAACAGACCCGCGAGTTGAGTAAGGAAGGTGGCTCGGTCGTTAGCTTGAAATTTAAGCGTCCCCTGACAAAAGCAGAGCAGGCTGACATGGGTAAACTGAAGAAATCTGTCAGAGGCTTGGTCGTGGTTCATCCTATGACTGCACTCGGTCGCGAAATGGGTATCAAGGTTGTGACAGGCTTCGCACCAAAAGAATTTTAACTATCGAATTTATTCCGGTTAGACGGTTATTCTTTAGTGAGCGATATCATGTTTTTCTATCGTCGTCAGGCGTATCATTCTTCACTACGTAGGGAGAATGCTAGTATTAGGTGAATCAATAGCCGATTAAAATGCTAGGGTATTTCACTTACTGGTAAAACCAGATAATATTCCTCCCTTCACTGCTCGATAGAGTGGAAGGGTAGGGTTATAAAACCGTCGTTTTTAGACACAGGTCATTCTCGTTGTTTTTCTGATAATAGTCATCTCAGGGAAAGAGAGTCTTTAAGGTTATTTCATGTCGATCAAGTATATCGCTTCTTCAAAACTCCCGACGCCTTGGGGCGTATTTGCTATGCATGGTTTTGAAGATACAGAGACTGGAAAAGAGCATGTTGCGCTGACATTGGGCGAACTGGACAGCCAGAGCCCGATCCTTGGACGTATTCATTCAGAATGCTTAACGGGTGATGCTCTATTCAGTCTACGCTGTGATTGTGGCTTTCAGCTGCAGACTGCGATGCAAAATATTGCCGATGCGGGTAAAGGTTTTCTCCTTTACCTTCGTCAAGAGGGGCGTGGCATAGGCCTGCTCAATAAGATCAGAGCTTATGAGCTGCAAGATCAGGGTGCCAATACCGTCGAAGCCAATGAAAAACTGGGTTTCGCCGCCGATATGCGTAAGTACGATATGATCTTGCCCATGATGGAGAAGATTGGCGTCCAGAAAGTCAGATTAATGACTAACAATCCTCGCAAAGTAAAAGCGATGAAAGAGTTAGGCATAGAGGTCGTCGAGCGTATTCCGCTACAAGTGGGCAAAAATCGCTATAACGAGGCTTACTTAAAGACCAAGTCAACGGAACTTGGTCATCTGATGTCCGAATATCATTTTGCTGATGAAGGCAAAGAATAACGTAAGTTGTAGATTTTCCTTCATTCTGTCGCTATATTCAGAGCCATACTAATAATATAATTCTTATATATGGTTCTGAAATCAGTCCTTATCGCGTTAACCCTGCTTGGATCTTTTTCTGTCTATGCCGAAGAAGATTTTACCCATTACGCGTTTGCAAATTATCTCGGCAGTGGTATCTATCAAACTTCAGGGCAGAACGCCACTGTGGTTAATATTCCCATCAGTTTCGAACTCTATAAGAATGATACTGATTCCCTTACCCTGCGCACTCCGATATCTCTGGGTTTCTTCAATTTTAAATGGAGCGATCTTCCCGACGGTGATCTGCCTTCTAGCGTTGGCACCATGACGATAACGCCGGGTCTCGAATATCGTACCCGTACCTCTGAGGATCATGAATTTCAAGCCTATGTAGATCTTGGCTACGGTACTAATTTTACCTCGGGCACCAATGTCGCTATCTATTCAGCTGGTGTCTCCAGCTTATTGGATCTTGAATTAAGGCAATCAGAACCTGTCTGGGTTAATCGACTTTTTTTCGCCGGCTATGCCAGCTTCGATGGGTCTCAGAGTGAGACCTATTCTGCACTGCTATCTGGAATCGATATAGGGACAAATATTCATTGGCGCTGGGATTGGTTAGGCGTCGATGTCGAGCCTAGGGTGTTTGCTACTGGTTATTGGTATTTCGATAAACTCAGGTTTGCTACGCCATTCGGTGAAGATGTTTTGGTATCGAATAGTTTAGAAGTGGGCGCGACCTTAGCGTTTTCTAAGCCAATCCTTTGGGATTGGATGGGAATAGACCGCTTGGGTCTCAGTGTCCGGGCCGGCGATGGCGTCAAGGTATGGCGCTTGATCTTCGAGTTTCCTATCTAGGCGTTATATTCGCATCTAGATTTCTACATCTAACTTGTCTCGGAGAAAATCCAAAAACACCCTGATTTTGGGTGAGATTAATTCCCGCTTTAGGTAGAGCGCATAGGTTGAGCTCAAAGGGGCGCAAGGACTAAATAGCTCCTGCTCAAGTATTCGGACTAAGCTGCCATTTTTCAACTCCTCCTTCACTGCCCACAGTGGAATTAAGGCAAAACCTGCATCATTCAATAATAGCTGTTTCTGGCCATTGACTGAGTTGACCGTGAGCCCTGATGATATGGTCAATTTTTTAAAAGTAAGCTGGGGCTCAGTTTTCATCACGAACCACTCACGCCAGCCGGCATAGCCATATCTTATACAATCAAATTTATGCAAGTCGTTGGCTGACTGTGGCAGTCCATGACGACTAATGTATTGAGGGCTAGAACAGAGCAAGAAGTTATTATCGGTCAGTTTGCGGGCGATCAAGTTTGAGTCCGGCAGGTGACCGCTGCGTATGGCGATATCGACATTCTCCTCCACCATGTCTATGACACGTTCGGTGAGTTCCAGCTCAATTTTTACCTCCGGGTATTGGCGTATAAACGCGGGGATCAACGGCAGCACACAGCTTTCACCGAAGCCAACTGTCATGCTGACTTTCAAATGTCCCTTAGGGTTTTGCTGTAACTCATTGACTGCCCTGTGAGCCTCATCCAGCTCGGAGACGATACGCTGAGAATACTGATAATAGGTTTGTCCCGCTTCGGTTAAGCCTATATTGCGTGTATTGCGATTGAGTAGGCGAATGCCAAGTTCTTTTTCCAATGCCATCAACTGGCGGGAGATGGAGGAGGGCTGAATATCGAAGATTCGACTCGCTTTCGAGATGCTGCCGGTTTCTACGACACAGTTAAAATAGTGCAGCCGAGTGAGCATGCTCATGAGTTTATCTCTCTGTCGGTGTAATGTGACCAGAATAGCATTCTTGTCTAAAAGACAAAAGTAGTTTGTTTTATGGTGCCTTGATGGTTCATTAGGCAATAGATAAAATAGCCTCACTAACTAGTCATTCATTGATAGAGACGATAAATATGAAAGCCATGATCATTAAACAACTGGGTTCCAGCGATGTATTTCAACTGGCCGAAAAAGCAAAACCTGTATTGAAACCAGGCCACATGCTGGTGGAAGTGAAAGCCTCGAGCGTTAATCCGTTAGATACCATGTTGCGCTCGAGCGACACCCCTTGGTCTGCTAATTTACCTGAAATACTCCACGGTGATGTTGCTGGAATTGTGACTGAAGTGGCCGATGATGTGAGTCACTTCAAGGTTGGCGATGAGGTTTATGGTTGTGCGGGGGGGATTGCGGGTATCGATGGTGCGTTAGCGGAGTTTATGTTGGTCGATGCCGATTTAATGGCGCTTAAGCCTAAAACCTTGACCATGAGACAGGCTGCCGTGCTGCCTTTAGTGTCTATTACTGCATGGGAAGGCTTATGTAATAAACTCAAGGTAAAGCAAGGCGATAAAGTACTGATTCATGGCGCGACGGGTGGAGTGGGTCATGTGGCAATTCAACTGGCCAAACATCTCGGCGCCGAAGTCACCGCGACATCGATGCCGCGTAATATGAAGCTTGCCGCGAGTATAGGCGCCGATCACTTAGTCGATATCAAGGTGCAGTCTGTGTCCGACTATGTTCAACAGTACACCAATGGCGTGGGGTTCGATGCCATATTCGATCCCGTGGCCGGTGACAATATTCAACTCAGCTTCGAAGCCGCTCGATTTAATGGTGCTGTTGCCACCACTTTACCCATCGATAATGTATTACAGGTGGCATTGAAGAGTCTGAGCTTTCACAGCGTGCTTATGCTTATCCCTATGGTCGAAGGCATTAATCGACAATCTCACGGTGAGATCTTAACTCAGATAGCCGAGTTGGTGGACTCAGGCATTATCAAACCTCTGCTCGATGAGTCTGACTTCACTATCTGGCAAGTTGCCGAAGCACATGCCCGTTTAGAATCCGGCGCGGCAGTAGGGAAAATAGCATTAAGGGTGTAGTTGTTCACCTAGCGAGTGTTAACGGTTACAGCTTATAAAAAAGTGAATAAAGAGCCGGAATTGTATCCAGGCTCTTTGCTTTATTAACCAAGAAATCTATTCACATTGAGACTTGCCAGCTTCATAACAAGTTGGCTGGCGAGGACAGACCGCGCCTCTGGAGCAGATGAGCCTGGCTTGGGTATCTATGCCTCGCTCGACCCAGTTGATATTGAGAATTTTAGCCACACTGGTTAAATCCTTCTTTATGGCCTTGGGGATCTCGGCTTCGCCACCATGCTTAACGCAAGCTTGTTTTAATTCTGCGGCTATCGCATTAGCGTCTCCTCCCTGAGCTTCGATAGCGGGGTTGAGATCTATGCCGGCACAGAGTACGTGATTGTTGCCCGCCATGTCTTTTACTCTTATCGACTCACAGCTGTAGATCCTAGGCTCATTGTCGACATCGAGTATCGACAGTTGTGCAGATGAGCCTGCACTGGCTTCATTGATCTTTCTAAATACTGCCCAATGCTGACAGGGGTCTTGAACTAAGCGCATGTTGCCCCAAGGAAGTGGAATACCGTTGCCGCGATAGACGGCTTTTAATTTCCCTGGCGCATAGGCATCGAAATAGTGCCAGTGGGGATAGGGAGAGACAACCGTCATGCGGCGCATGGCAACCGATGCGGACACCCCCACTTTCTGATGAACATTTATCTCATAGCCATGACGATCTAACATCTGCCTGAAAGGGACTTTAGGGCAAAGCAGGGCGCCGGCGAAGAAACTGGACTCAAAATCACGCCAGGCGTGGAGAATGTCCTGTGCATTGACCGTCGAAGACTGTGGTGTGCCATTGTCCATCTCGGTACTGATCTGACTTCGTCCAGTGGTGAGTACAGATTTCAATCCATCCTTGTTGTGTAATACACAGTGTCCTATGTGCACCGCCAGATCATACTTGAGTCGAGTCGGGTTAGATTTCAGGTATTTATTGATATAGATGGTCGAAGGCGGTTCAAAAAATGAGGTCACCAGCTGAGTGGAGCTGGCCCCCATCTCATCGACAACCTCTTTTGGGGCCCGGTCGACCCATTTTATCTTGAGGCCCATACCCTTAGCGATATCCATGATATCTTCCAGGGCGAGTGGCAGGCGTTTCTGTCCTATCTCTTCGGCCGCACGTTCGAGATCCGGGAAGTGATTCTGATGATGTTCCTGATGGGCGCGGATCAAAAGATGAGCAAACTGTCGCCCGGTGACCCCAGTTTGTGACAACATTTCAGGTATGGCAATCTGCAATATATCTTTGGAAAACAAAAAGCTTGGCTCCAGTGCCATGCCGTTTATGCCACCACGGCGGCCTTTATCTGGCGTGATAGCGTGATCTTCAGGTGCATCATCTAAAAACCAATCGACCTCTTTCTGAAATACCGCCGCGATGACGGCTAACATGCCAGCACTGGGCACTCGTTTACCGCGTTCTATCATAGACAGATATGACACTGAGGGGGCGGTTTCCGGGTCGACCCGCACACAACGAGCAGAAAGATCTTCCATGGTGAGATGGTTTCTTTTTCTTAGGTTACGGATCTTAGTACCCAGAAAATGTGATTTTCGCATTAAGCTTTTTGTTGTTCTCATTTTGTAAAATTCACACTGTATAATTTTAATTGTGAAATTGTAGTCAAAAATTGGCTAGACTACAAATCAAGCAATCGAGAAAGAATGAATATGAGTGACTCACCTGAAGCATAAATGAAAAACTAGGTGATAATTCAATTATAAAAATACTAGTCGTTTGTTAATAATGGAAAATAACCCGAGATTGATTTGAGAGGATAAGGCTATGGATATATCAACTATCAGTAATGAGTATGGCGAGCAGAATTTTACAAACCTTATCAATGCCGGAATTGTCAATGTGAAAACTGCAGCAGCAGTCAATGATACTGACATGATGGCTAATGCCAAACAGTTTCTGGACAACACCTTTCCATTAGCTAAAGGTTCTCATAAAGAGGTGCGCAGTTACGTGGTTTACTATCAGCAGCTGTTGATGTTTTTTGCCGACGGAACCCATACTGGTCTGAAGAATTCAGGGCAATTTGTGGCACTAAACGGCCATAAGAGTGAACCTGAAGCTATCTTGCTTAACAGTAACGGGACCCATGTGGAGCTGAGTTTCGATCGCGGTGGCAAGACAGGTATTAAAGACCAGGCCCACATAGATGATGTCAGGCTAGAAGGTCATGAATACTGGATTAGCCTGCTTAATATTGAAGAGAAGCGAATCATTGAAAACTCACAAGCTGCGCAAGTTTTCACGGCGAAAGATGGCAGTGAGTATCCGCTTAAAGGCTAATACCCATCAGTACTATTGATATAGAAAAGCCGGACAGACGCTAAGGTCACTCCGGCTTTTTTGTGCTTTATATTTAATCTAGGCTGCTAGCTTCCCCAGATATTGGTATTGAGCTGATTGTCATCATCGCTATTGTCATCAGAGTGAGCATTTGGCCTGTTACTCGCCGCTCGTAGGCTCTTATCACTGGCCTGATAGTGATCATCTCTTGGCTTTCTTGCCGGTAAAGGTAATTTATTCATCTTCAAATAAAGATATTCAACCTTCTCTCTCGCCCAGAGGGTCTTACGCAGGAAGCGCAAGCTGGATTTAATACTTGGATCATGATTAAAGCAACGAACATCGATGCGAGTGCCTAGCTCTTCCCAGCCATAATGTTCGACTAAGTCGGTGAGTAGGTTTTCTAGCTTGATACCATGTAGTGGATTGTTTACTTGGGTCATGAGTTCATTAGATTAATTGATATTGAGTTAATTATATCAGTTATCGAGCAAGATTGAACAGGGGAGGTTTTAGCCTAGGAGGAAAAAGAGGGCGCATGCGCCCTCAACAACATTGATAAAGCTAAATAGGTTTACTGGAAAGTAAGCTCCCAATTGTTGATAGTGCCGGTATCACGTCGAGCACTGTCTACCGCTTTTAGTGTCCAGTCACCCGCAGATTCAACACCTGTCATATCGACTGTGTAGCTCTGGATTATATCGTTTGAGCTGCCGCCAGCGTTATCGTGCAAGATAGCAAATTGACCCGATGGGCTATGCAGCTCTACTTGTAGGTCACCAATATAAGTGTGGCTGATGTTCACTTTCACTGTCACGGTGCCAGAGTCGCCGGTTCGAGTGGCAGATATCGGGCTAGTAACGCCGACTGAGCTGTTATCAGGAATGGAGTAACCATTAGTGTTGGTGTAGGTTGCTGGGCCACCTGTGTTGCCGCCACCGCCAGTTGATTCAGTGAAGCTCGCGACTAAGCTGACTCCGCTAAAGGCAGTGTAACCTTGAACCATCACGTAGTAAGTGCCAGCTTGCACATTACTGATAGGACAAGACTCACTGTTGCCGCCTTTCCAGGGACGACAATCATAGCTGCCTGTGGTTGGCGCCGCTGCGTACTGCACATACAGATCCGCATCGCCACTGCCGCCACTCATGCTAAAGCTCAAATCAGTTGCGTTAGCAGGGACCTCGAGTGAGAAATGAAGCTCGTCATTCTTAGTGCCTGCCAAGCTGTTTTTCGCTACACCGTTTTCAAGGACAAACTCTCCGGGGCCTGTGCCCGGATCGGTAGGGCCATCACAAGATGCATCGAGATAGGCCTTAGCGGCTACCGCATCGATTAGGCCATAACCTGTTTGATTATCACGTCCAGCAGTACCAAGATCTTCAGCCGTTGCATTTAATGCTGAGCGGATTTGCACGGCGCTACACTCGGTATGATGACTCCATACTAATGTGGCAACACCTGAAACGTGAGGGGTGGCCATTGATGTGCCGTTGTAGTATTCGTAATCTTCGTTAGCCGTGTTAGCGACAGTGACCGTAGAGCCCAATCGTGCTTGTAAAACCTGACCCGTTGCGCGATCGACTGAGACTGAAACCAGTGGAGCTTCGTTGTTGGTATCCACAAGGAAGGGATTTTGTAGGCCCGGAAGTTCGGTATTACCATAGACGATAACTGCACTCGCTCCTGCCGCGTTACAGGCTTTAACCGCATCTATCTCTGGGTAGCTAGCGCCTTGATTGCCGACACGCTCAACTAAACAAACCTTAGCGTTCATATCGCCACAGTTAAAGCTGCTGCCAGAAACCGAGCACTCTGCTAATACTCCGGTGACACTGCCGTTAACCGGGGTGCCAATATGGTCGTTGCCGGATTTTACATAACGGTTATGTGGGACGATACCATTATCGAAGTAGGATTGGCCGTCGATTGTGACGTCGGCTAAACGTCCTTCACCCAAGGTCACAGTCGATAGAATCGCTTCACCTGGACCTGAGATCTCAACCTGGTTAGTGTATTGGGAAAATGCAGCATGATCTTTGTTGTTATCCACAGCGGCAACAGACATTACCGCATCGTAAGAAGCCGGGTAGCTGTGAGTACTATCACCAGCGTTACCTGCTGCGGCAATGAGTAGCACGCCATTATTCGCGTGAGCCGTCATGGCATTCTTTTCTGTGGTGCTGGAATTGCTACCACCCAGAGACATAGTCACTACGTTGGCGCCGTTACTGACACACGTATCTATGGCCGAAACTAAAGATGAAGAGTATCCCCAACCAGCTTCGTTAAATACCTTGATCACATGAATGTTGGCTGTTTGGTTCGGCATCACACCTACAACACCCGAGTTGTTGGCGATGGCTGCAATGGTGCCTGCTACATGAGTACCGTGAGCATTATTGTTGCCCGGATCGAACCAGTTGCCTGTACCTGAATTATTGGTGCCGGTGACGTTATTGCCACTCAAGTCACCATGATTGCGATCGTAACCCGAATCGATAATACAGATGGTGCGATTACCGGCCATCGAGTCACTCAAGCTGGTAGCGCCCACATAGGTTTGACCCCATGGAGTCGTTTCACTCAGCAGGTGTCTGGGCATGTCTTCTTCAACATAATCAACATCTGCACGCAGACGAAGGGATTGAATACTCTTTGAGTCGAGTTTGGCTGTATAGCTATTACTGCGACCGATGCGCTTCATCTCTCTTGCTGAAACACTATTGAGTGCTCTGTGATGAGAGAAGACTTCGTTCGTTCTTGGCACATAGCTCATCACACTCATTTCATCAGACGCCGATTGGAAACTTGAAGCGGCTTGAGTATTTTTAAATTTTACAATATAGCGCTTAGGCAGCGGAGATGTTTGTTCAATACCTGTAGCACTCGATTGAAGCCCCGGGGTAAAGGTCGGCGCAGCGTGTACATTAGCTGAAATGGCGATTGCCAAGGCAGATAAGCTGAGTGCAACAGACGTTGTTTTGCTTATTGTCATAGTTGTCTTCCATGTTAATTAGAATTAATCATTATTATTAGGTCTATTTTTAGTGGAAACTAAAATAAACCGGTTACTCGAGAGTGAATGTAACTGTATGTAATTAAATTGTAAAATTAACGTTAACGGCGTAATGTTGTTTGTGGGGAGGGGAGTAATTAAATCTTTACTGCATAATTATTACGTTTTAAACGCATTAATTTGCGGGTTTGACAGGGAATTGTGGGTCGGTATGCGAATGGCGATGAAATTAATGTGTTTTGAATTCAATATTCAAAACTGTGTTTGTCGTCGTTTGGTAATACTTTATTCTTGTAAGAGACTGAAAGTATGGGGGAATGGCATTAACAATTATTGGTTATAATATATTCTTAAAAGTAATATTGATGAGTGAGATCAATGCCAATTACTAAGGTTTGTCATAGGGTTAAGGTAAACTTGGATGAGTATTTAGTCAGTGGCTTAAAAGTGTGAGTCTGAGGAGTCAGTGTTCTAGGCTAGGTGTATTATAAGGTGTCGATAACTCTTAAGAAGGCTTAATGAGTCATCGACAGATCATGATGAACTAGGGGCTTAATTATTGCTTGTCACCTTGCTTAAACTGGCTCAGGGTTTCAAACCCACCGCCATTGTAGCTCTGAGTGAAACCTTCCGCGACTAAGGTATCGAAAGCGATACCGCTGCGTCGGCCGCTGCGACAATAGAGTACAATTTGAGTGTCTTTGGCGATGTCGAGCGTGTTAATTTTAGCGGCGATCTCTTCGAAAGGGATGTTGATCGCGTTATCTAAATGTCCCGCTGCGAACTCCTCTGCCGTTCTGACATCGATCACTGTGGCACCCGCATCTATCTTATTCCATGCGACTCTTGGATCCTTATCTGCCGCCAAGGCGAATTGACTCATCAAGAGGCTAAGTAACGCGAAAATGATCATAAAGCTGTGATTTTGCATACTTCTATGGGCGGCATTTATCTGGTTTTTCACTTTATTTTCCTAATATTTATAAATGAATATGACTCGTTGGCTTGGATGCTTTTAACCTCAAGGCATTGAGCGTTCACTAATGCATTAAGCAGAGCAAGCGCCGGCAACTATTTAAGGTGCTATTAATCAGTATAACGTTCGCAAGGCATAGGGTAAATGTGTACCCAAGTATCCTTACACAGGGGGAATCAATGCCACTTAAGCTCACTAATCTTTGAGATAATAAGTTAAGGTGGAGACGACTCTCACTCGCTTGATATAAGGGGTGTTACTGTCCCTATCGGATATACTAAATTGGCCCTGAGAGGCACTCTTTATCTTGCCGAGTACCGAATCTGAGTCTTGAGCAAACTTATCGGCTATTTGTCTGGCATTAGTCGTAGCGGCTTGCACCATAGCAGGCTTGACTGAGTTGAGTTCAGTGAACAGAAACTCTGTCCTGCTGTTGTAATCTTGACTGGAGATGGCAATGCCCTCTTTGGCTAGCTCGAGCATATTTTGTCTGCTTTCTAAGAGAAGACCGACTCGCTTGGTATAAATAGAGATGGTCACTTTGGCGGCGTAGCGATATTTCACATTGGGGTCCACATATCCCTGTGCTTGTCTGTCTTCGATTGAGGGCTGAGAGCTGGATATCTCATCGATAGAAAACCCTTGTTTAAGCAGGAAGGAGATCACCTTGTCTGTCTGAGTTTGCACCGTTTGATATAAGGTGGTGAGATCATTGTCGACTTCGGTGAAGCGAATCGGCCAGATAGCGATATTGGCCTTAACCTCCTGTTCTGCCAGCCCCTTGACGGTAACCGTTCTTTCCATTGATTTCATCTCGATCAGGCTATGTCCAATGCCATAGCCCAGCAATGCCAAGCCAAGACAAAGTAAGGAACCTAATATAAGTGCACTTATCGCGTTGTTTTTATTCATCCTAATCCAATTCCTTTGAGTGGAAACCTGAAGAAAGAGTATAGATTTATTTTGCTATTGAAATCTAGTTAACAAGTGTTTAATCAGCGCAGATAGTGATGTTTATCTCCAGGCAGCAAAAAGCCGCACTGAGTGCGGCCTTTTCATGACAATCAACGACTAAATATATTTAGAACTTGTAGTTGTACTGCATAGAGTAGTAAGTCGCATCAGAGCGAGTCATGGCATGGACATCACCAACAATCGCACTTATTTCTGTCAGTGATACATCTTCACCACGGACGAAGGCTAAGCCGAAGTCGAGGCTAGTCTGCTTAGACAGGTTAAAAGTTGCACCTGCTGTGTACCAATTACGATTTGAGTCAGGGATTGAGATAGAGCTAAGCTCACCGACTACGCCTTGGTCATGCATGTAACCGGCACGAAGTGTCCAGCTGTCATTAAGTGTGTAAGTACCACCTAGGCTGAATAACCAAGAGTCATCCCATGCATAATGTTTAAGCTGAGCATCAACTGGGTCAGATACTGAAATTTCATCAAAATCGCCCCATGTGGTTAACTGAGCCGTGTAGTGAACGGCAAACTTGTCAGTCAGCTGATGAAAACCGGCGACTTGGAAAATGTCAGGCAATGGGATATTGATCTCTTCAAAATCAGTACCACCATAATTCACTGTACCATCAGCACTGAATTCTGGGCTAAAACGATAGCTTATGCCGAAGCGGTTATCGTCATTAATCTCATATACGGCACCGACGATACCACCAAATGAGATGCCATCGGCATCAACATCGACAAGATCCATATGAGCCGGGCCTTCTTGTGTCGGTACTGAACCGCCACGAGTCAAGGTGCCTTGACCATAGATCACATCAATACCGGCACCGACACTGAAATGTTCGTTGATGCGGTAAGAGGCGCTTAGGTTGAAGTTAATGGTGGTGACTTCAGTTTTACCCAGCAGATCGATTGGAGCCGGTAATTCACCCCCAATGATGTTGTTAGAAAGTTCTGTGGTATCGGTACCTGTACCGAAGTTACTGAACATAGCCACACCATAGGCAAACTTGTCATTTATTGGGCTAACATAGTAAAAGTTAGGGATGATCTTGGCTTCTGCCGCATCATCGACTGAGCCATAGTTAGCCCCTGAGCCGCCATGAGTAACATCGCTAACTTGAACTTGCACATCGGCATAAGTCAGGCCCATAGAGAGCTGTTTCTCGTCGAACAGCGCCATGGCTGCTGGGTTGCGCGATAGTACAGAAGCGTTATCTGCGATGACTGCATCACCAGCGAAAGCACGGCCAATTCCGGTAGCCGATTGACTGTTTAATTGAAAACCTGCGGCCATAGCTTGTGTACTTGCAAGCGTAACGGCGATAGCTAATAGAGTCTTGTTGAAGTTTTTCATCATTATCATCTCTGTAATTTTAGGACCGGAATTCAAACTCAGCTTTTATCCGCTTTTTTAAGTTTGATGCGAGTCCACTTGTTAGACCAGTGCATCTTAGGGATGGACTTATCTGCCGACAACTCCGACCAGTTGCAAATGTCAGTTGCATTTTTGTTAATTAAATCATGAGCTTTAAGGCTATTGATGTGTGTGTATTTTAACCGTGAGCTGGAGCGCCTATCATGAGGCGCATCAAGGCTTTTGCTCGGTTTGAATTGACGTTGCGGGCTTGTAAAAAACAGGGCTGAAAATAAATGATAAAAATAGCGTACACGTGTACGCTATTTTTGTCTTTGAAGGGGTGAATGCCTTATTGTTAGTGATTATAACTTTGAAGTAAATACTCTAAACTGCTCTTTGACCTTATCGGAAGGGGCAGATATTTTACTCACAATCACGCCTGAAAGCGTTGCAAAAATGAAGCCTGGTAAGATTTCATAGAGGTCGAAGAGACCCCCTGAAAGCTGTTTCCAGATCACCACAGTCAATGCACCGACTACAATAGTCGCTACCGCACCATTTCGACTGTAAGCACTCCAGAAGAGCGAGAGTAATACCACAGGACCAAATGCCGCGCCAAATCCTGCCCAGGCATAACTCACGAGTCCAAGCACGCTGCTTTCTGGGTTGAGTGCAACGATACCAGCGATAATGGCAATCGCGAGTACGCCGATGCGGCCCACTAACATCAGTTCTTTGCTGCTGGCTTGTGGGCGTAACCACTTCTTATAGAAATCTTCTGTGATGACACTAGAGCAGACCAAGAGCTGTGAATCTATGGTGCTCATGATGGCCGATAAAATCGCGGCGATAAGCAGGCCACCGATCCATGGGTTAAATGCCGCATGTGCCAGGTGGATGAAAACGGTCTCAGGATTGGCCAATGGATCGTTGGCGAAGTACAAGCTACCGGCTATGCCCGTAGCAAGTGCACCTATGAGGGCGATAACCATCCAGCTCATGGCGATACGACGTGATAGCGGAATATCATTGGCACTCTTGATGGCCATGAATCTAGACAGGATGTGAGGTTGACCAAAATAACCTAAACCCCATGCGAGAAGTGAGACTAAGCCTATCACTGTGGTGCTTTCATTGAACATGGAGAGCATGGCCGGGTCGATACTGTCTAGACCATTTTGCGTTTCAGGCTGACTGAAGATTGCCACCGGGACGATTAATAGGGCAACCAACATCAAACAACCCTGGAAGAAGTCGGTCCAACTGACGGCAAAGAATCCACCAACAAAAGTGTATGCGACGATAATGGTCGAGCCAATAATCAAGGCTAAGGTGTAATCGAGGCCAAAGACTTTTTCAAACAGTATTGCACCGCCTACCATGCCAGACGAAGCATAGAAGGTGAAGAAGATTAGAATGGTGACCGCGGAAACTAGCTTGAGTAAGCCTTTGCTGTCTTCGAAGCGTTTCTCGAAGAAGTCGGGTAGGGTAAGCGCGTTATCGGTAAATTCCGTGTATATACGCAGACGCTTGGCGACGAAGAGCCAGTTTAACCAGGCGCCAAAGACCAAACCTATACCGATCCAAGCTTCGCCTAGTCCACCCAAATAAACTGCACCGGGTAATCCCAGTAGTAGCCAGCCTGACATATCTGATGCACCGACGCTCAATGCGGTGACGGCCGGGCCCATGCTTCTACCACCTAAAATATAATCGTCAACTGAGTCCGTCGCTTTATAGGCCCATAGGCCGATCCCCATCATTAGGGCGAGATAGCCGATGAAGGTAACTAATATCGGTAATTCAATATCCATGCGTATGCCATTACTTTTTATTTTAAGAAAGTGGACGACATGCTAGCAGATGTTAGATGCGAAGCTCAATATTGATTGAAAATGTGAAGCTGGTAGGTCCTGTGGTGACCGGATGTTACCACAGGGTGTTACGACTTTAGATGAATATTTGTTGAATCTCTTTCTTTACGTAACTTAGGTCAGCATCGTTTTCACTCACGAGTAACATGTAGGCATCGTCGGTTGTGAAACCTCTTCCCTTGTACTTGTTATCGGCAAAGGCTTGTTCGAGCACCATACGATCCTCAATGGGGACGATAAAGAGGGTAACCTTGCTATGCTCTCCTTGCATAACCAGATGCAGGCTCTTCACGCCTTGAAAGTCACAAAAAGTACTGTAATAGACTTTACCCAGTTGTTGAGTGAACCTTGCATTGCCTATTGTACCCAGAGAGGCTAGCTGAAAATTGACATCTTTAAAGCTGACATTCTGATCTATGCTCAGTGCTTTAGTCTCATGATACACATGGGCGAGGGCATGTTGTCCTAAGTCGACGGGGGCCATTCTCAGTAGGGTGAAACTGATCCCTGCGATAAATGCGATTGATGCGACAAGCGCCAGAGTAAATCCGGACTTACGTCTCAGTCTCTGATGCTGATGCAGCTGTTGATTAAGCAGCAACTTGGCCACTAAATCTTCCGGAACATCAATTTTTAAGGCGCGTTCAAGTTTTTTATCGAGCTTCCTTAATTCATTAACGAAAGCTTCGCGTTCAGGGGCGATGTGCATCGCCGCTAAAAAATCATCGTCCTGACAGTTTGGCTCTCCATAGGCCTGGCGTCTAAACTTCAGCTCATCCATTAGATTGACCTCTTACTTGTGGTTGTTCTATTAAATCTTTTAACTGGTTTCTGGCACGAAACAGTCGAGTCATCACGGTATTACGGTTGAGCTTTAATATTGTTGCAATCTCTTCGCCGCTGAAGCCACCAATGACTTGTAAAATTAACGGTTCACGGTATTCGATCTCTAATTTTAAGATCTGCCTGCGGATCAAGTACTGCTCTGCGTTATCTTCGGTGCTGGTAGAGATATGGTCTTCCAGTTGCTCTTGCTCAATATCTGAGTAATCGAACTGTTTTCTCTCGAATCGACGGGCATTCTCTCTTCTCACTATGGTGATAAGCCAGGCTTTAGCCGCCTTATCATCCTTTAATGACTCGAGTGAGCGCCATGCCCTTAGAAAGGTCTCCTGGGTGATGTCCTCCGCAATATGCTTATCCCCACATAACCAGTAGGCGTAACGGAATATATCAGCATGGAGTGCCCTGACAAGGCTATCGTATCGCTTTTGTTTACTTAGCATGTCAGTATTGACCGAGGAATCGGGTTTTTTATTTCGCAGGCGATTAAACATTTTTAAATTAGTGCTCGATTAACTACCACAATAGTGGCTAGCTTAACCTGCTTGAAGAGAATGGCAAGAAGTTAACTATTAAATAACAATAGGTCAGCTTCTTGCCTGTGGCGTGGTGAGGGCTACTTAGGATTAAGATCAACCAGTGCGGAGGTCCGCTGCTGAACCTTTTTATTTTTTGATGATTTCACCGCTTCGATGACCATCTGATAATCCACAGGCGTTTGTTTCTTACTGAAGGCGCTGATCTGCAGCCGCGAAATGGCCTGATTCAATTCAAAGGATAACCCAGCTATGTCGGCAAGGCTCATGGAGCGAGAATGTTGCTCACCGTAATGAGCCTGAAGCGCCGTCAATACTTTTCCGGGGTTTCCCTCATTACAGGCGGCTTCCAGCGTCGATAGGCTAGTGCCTTGCTTAGCCGTTAGGACGGGGGAGACATGGCGCTTAACATTCTCATTGCTGGTTACTGCATCAGTCATGTTTAGGGGCGATACCGAGTCAGCCTGGTTAGCCGTGAGCTGTTTAACCTGGCCGAGACTCTTTTTCCACAGCGCTAAGGTCGCTAACCATAGGGTGGCAAAGATTAAGCTTAGCCAAGGCCAGTAATCCGCTGTATTGGTCGCAGAGGTATTCGTTATCTGAGGTAAATTGACTTCTGCTACGTCACTGTTTATCACTGTGATGGTTCTGGCGGGGAGCGTCGCTTGCTCCTGGCGTTTGGTGTGAGGATTCCACCAAGGCACTGTGATGGCCGGTAAGGTGTATTTTCCGGCTCTGGTTGGCACTATCGCTAAGGTTTGGGTCAGCTGTGACACCATCTGTTTATCTCGCAAAAACGTCTTGCGTACCGGTTTTTCCGGGTAGGTTTTTAGACCTTGGGCTACAGGTATTACAATATCCGGTAAGCTGGTTTCATCCGTATTCGATGCCAGTAAACTAATGGTACGTGTGATAGGGTTACCGACTTGATACTCCTGAGTCTCTTCCGGCCAGTCTTCACTTAGCGCGACCAGATCTGATACTAACCATTCACCGTGATACTCATTGGGTATAGGGTTAATGAGTAAGATTGATTTTGCGGCTCTGGCCTCCATGGGACGGCTTTCATTGAAAGAGAACATGCCACCTCGACGAGAGCCTTGCACTAACACATCGCCCGAAAACCCTGTGCCGTCTATGGTCAGTTCTCCGGGTTGATCGGCAATGATGCCGTATGTGCGTTCGATGACCCGATAGCGACGGCCATTGAAAATTTCTGTCGTATCGACATCTTCACCCAGTTGTTTTATCTGTGCACCATCTAAGTTAGGGGCACTTAATAGCCCACGTTGAAGGTCCACTGCTAAGAAGAGTTTCACTTTATAGATGATGAGTTGTCCCACATAGGCTTCTTCAGTGGATAAGCTGGTACGTATAAACAGGTTCCTCATCTGCTGGGGTTGACTGCCCGCAGCGACGACGCTCAGCTCAATAGGTGTCGACACGACTCCATCTATGCTCAAAGAGGGGATCAAGATAGTGCCGGCATGCTTAGGTGCCAGCAGGATTTTCCAACGAGTTTGCTTCCGGGAGTCGAAATTAACGATTTGTGTGCTGCGGCTGACACTGGTGCGTCCAACAATGAAGTCTTTGAGCAGGGGGGATGTATCTAGATCCCCGGTTTTGACATCATCGTCGGCACTGATGGTCAGGACTAAATATTCCTTTTCAACGGCAGGGTTTCTATCGACACTTGTTTCCAGCTGGCTAATGGCAAAAGTGGGAATGGAAAAAGCTAGCGTCACTAAGGCTAGTAATAAACGTCTGGAAACTACCATTGCTGCTGATCCTTAGAGTTAGCATTTTGTCTTGCACGTTTTTGATATTCGAGTTGCATCTTATTTCTCAGTAAAACTTGCGGATCGTCCACCAGAGCTCTTAAGGCTCGCTCCATCTCAGGAGGAAGTGCTTCTGGTCCCTCATGCATTTGAGCGGCTTGGGCTTTTGCCTGAGCGTCTTCATCTGGATTTTCATCGGCTGCTTGCGGGTTTTGCGAACTAGCCTGCTGCTCTTGCTCTTCT
Source organism: Shewanella benthica (assembly GCA_023284085.1). Lineage (GTDB taxonomy): Bacteria > Pseudomonadota > Gammaproteobacteria > Enterobacterales > Shewanellaceae > Shewanella > Shewanella benthica. Next base: position 10,212 of record JAKVHY010000029.1, on the reverse strand, counting down.
TGTTGCCTATCATGGCTGTTGGCTTGTTTGTCCTGCTCACTGTCTTGGTTATCTTTTTGAGACTGCTGCTTGTCTGGATCGGCCTGCATCTCAGAATCGTTACTCTTATCTTCTGGGCTCTGATTGCCTGCATCATCTTTATTCGATCCACTGTCCTGCTGTGACTCATTGGATTGAGATTGCTCATCTTGTTCAGATTTCTGCTGCTTATCTTTGTCAGAATCTTTGTCTGTATCGTCCTCAGACTTTTCTTGCGAGTCTGACTTGTCTTGCTGATCATCTTGATCCGCTGGCTCTTTATCTGACTGCTCTTGATCTGGGCTGTCTTGCTGCTGTTGCGCTAATTTTTTGGCCAGTTCTAGGTTGTCCTTTGCACCCATTAATTCTGGGGCTTGTGCTAATGCCTCTTGATAACGTTTTATCGCCTCATCATATTTATTCTGCTGCATTAAGCTGTTGCCTTGATTGTACAAGCCGTTTGCAGAGTTATCCTGTTCGAACAATGACAGAGCCTCATCATACTTTCCAGCCTTATACAGGGCGCTGGCTTGCCATTGAGGAGAGGTAAAGGCATCTGATGCCTGCTCAAAATCCTCCGCCTGATAGGCTTGCATTCCTTGTTGATCTTGGGTCTGCCAGAGATTGTCCCAGGTCGATGCCTGAACAGGAGTTGGGATATAGACGATAAAGAGAGCAAGGGCCGCAACCAATCCATGCCTGAAACTAAGCAATACAGGCAGCAGGAGTAACAGCGCGATATAGGGGCCGGCATCTTGCCAGATCTCACCATCGAGTTCAGTCGCCTTAGTATCGCCGGTTGTCGACAGCCAGCTCTGCATCTGTTCGAGATCCCGGCCATCACTTCGATAGGGAATTAATACACCATCGGCAGCCTGGGCCAGCTCATTGAGCAGCGAATAGTTTGTCTTAGCGACGACAACTTGGTCGGCATTATCCCTGAGTAGCTGCCCATCAGGCAGGCGAATGGGTGAGCCTTGCTCACTGCCAAAAGCCATGATGGCTAAGCGATATTGACTGTCTTGTAAGACGGCTTTTGCTGCACGCATCTGCGATGTCGATACGCCGTCTGTGAGCAATAAGATGTCACCGCGTATGTGTCCACCTTGAGCGAGTAAGTTTTTGCCTTGTTCCAACGCCGCGACTAAATTAGAGCCTCGAACCGGCATGATATCCGGTGACAAGGTTGGCAGTAGGTTGAGTAAGGTTGCTCTATCTCGCGTCAAGGGACTGATGGTGAAAGCATCCCCTGCATAGGCGATGAGTCCGGTTTCGCCTTCTTTTAGCTCACCGATAAGGTCGGTGGCCTTAAATTTTGCTTGTGACAATCTATTGGGAGACAGATCGCTTGCGTACATAGACAGAGACATATCCATGACGATCACTCTGCCCTGAGCCGCTTCGTACACAGGTAAAGATTGCTTAGTGAACGCGGGTCCTGACAAGGCAAGCACGGCCACGAGCCAAGCTAATCCGAGAGACCATAACTTGCTGCGTTTTATCTCGTTAGTTTGTGTGACTAATAGACTGGCTAGATGGGGGGCAATGTAACGATTCCATGTCGATTTTTTTCGTTCACTGCGCCACAGCAATAGCATGATAATTATCAGGGGGACGAGTGCGAAAAACCACTCGGGTCGAAGAAAATGCATGTTTATCTGTCTCCTCGACGGGCCGTTAGCCATTGCACGGGTCGATTAAATAAGGGGAGTTGCGATAGTGCCATTAAGATAGTGAGCAACAAGGCGGCAGCCAATGGCAGATAAAAGAGTTCCGATTGAGGTCGATAGCTGAGCTGATCTCGGCTAATGGGCTCAAGTTTATCAATTTCTTGATAGATCCGCTGCAGATCTTGAGAACTTCTGGCCCTGAAGTACAGGCCTCCTGTGGTTTTTGCCAGGGAGCTCAGTTGTGCTTCATCGAGATCCATCGACGGGTTGACTCTTTCTGTGCCGAAGATAGAACGTCTCTCCATGACATCTGCGCCGACGCCGATGGCGTAGATCTTCACTCCACGCTTAGCGGCGATAGCGGCGGCTTGATCGGGAGAGATGGAACCTGAATTATTGGAGCCATCGGTGAGCAGCACTAAAATCCGATTACTCTTGTCGACCATGTCGAAACGTTTAACCCCTAAGGCTATCGCTTCGCCTATGGCGGTTTGTTTGCCGACTAATCCTATTTGAGCTTCCTGTAGAAATTGAGCGACAGAGCGTCGGTCTTGGGTCAGCGGGGCCTGCAGATAAGCATGATCTGCGAACAGAATAAGGCCTAACTTGTCTCCCTTACGACGCTCGATAAAGTCACTAACAACATCTTGTATCATGGTAAATCGATCCACGGCTTGTCCGTTGAGCACCATGTCTTCAATCTGCATACTGCCGGAAAGATCCACCGCCATCATAAGATCACGGCCCTTACTGGGGAGCTCGATAGCATCACCCATCCACAAGGGGCGCGCAACGGCAATCACTAACAGCACCCAGACTAGCCAGTAGGCTTTACGGGAATGGCCTTGTTGCTGAATTTGCTCAGCCCCATTTTCACCTATGCCGGGCAGATGAAGATGACCGCTGATCTCGACTTCTTGTTGCTGTTTTCTGAAGATGAGTGGTAGTGGCAGTAGTAAGAGTAACCAGGCCCATGCAAGAGTCAGCATTGTGCCTCCTTGTTGCTGGTACCGATATTCTGAGCGTTTTCTTTCAATGGTAAGGCTTGTTTGAGCCAATGGGTGGTTAACATTTTGAGCTCTTCGGCCTCTTTTTGAGTCAGGCCTTCTCTCTGATAGCGCCTGTCGAGCAGGGCTTTGAGACGCGGATTAACAGTGTTAACTTGCTGCGCCATCCACTGGTGCCAACTCTCGCCTTGAAGACCCGCCACCTGTTCCCTTGAGAGGTAACTCATGGCTGCGCGTTTGATTAAGCTATTAATCTGAACAGGAATATCGGCTGCATGTTTATCGCTAGAGGTGTCCAATGACGCGACGGCTAATAAGACTTCGCGTTTTGGCGCCCTGTGGCGCCTTGTTTGTTTAAGTTTGAACATGAGTGCAGTTAGCGCAATCAATATCAGTGCTAGGACCAGCCAGTAACCTAAGGCCATTGGCATGTTACTGATGGCCTCGGGTGTATGAATGTCTTTCAATGCGGTTAGGGCGGGATTGGCTGTGGGCTGCATTATCTTAACGCTCCAAGTTGATCGTTAAGGGTCATGCCCGCATCTAATGTGCGTGTGTGAACATTTAATTTTTGCATCATTTGAGTAAACTGGGCTTGGGTCTGAAGTTGTTTTTGCAGCCAGGTATCATAGCCGGCTCGATTGAGGGTCAGCTCCTTATTGCCATCTTTAACCGGCAGCTGGAACTGTTTGGGCAGTGTTAGCTTGCCTTGTCTCAGAGGGTCTGTGATTAAGAAGGCCCCCATATCGCAATGGCGTTTTAGATCTGACAGAGGCGCAAGACAAGACTCATTGAAATTGCTGCCATCGCTGATTATCCAGATCAATGAGCCAGGCTTAGCTATGCGCCTGAGCCTTTGACATGCACGGAACATATGATCAGGCTCAGCCTGATGTGTCGCCAGCCGAGCCAGTTGTTTTTTATGCACAGATTCGATGGCTGAGATGAGTTGCAAGATGCCTTTTTGACGGCTTCTTGGCTTGAGTTCAATATGCTCATCTTCTGTGGCAATCAATGCCCCTAATCTGTCGCTGTGTAGGATTGCACTCCAGCCCAGCGTGGTGGCCAGATGCGCAGCCTGTACCGATTGCAGCAGTAAGCTGGAACCAAAATAGAGGCTGTGACTAAGATCGAGTAAAATCAGTACTGGTCGCTCGCGCTCCTCAACGAAGAGTTTAGTATGGACCTTACCCGTACGGGCCGTGACGCGCCAATCTATGGTCCTGACATCATCACCGGGTTGGTATTGCCGTACTTCGGCAAACTCCATGCCCCGGCCCTTAATCAGGCTGGCCCTATGTCCCGAGAGACTGGCACGGGCTTTAGAGCGTTTCTCGGGAAGCGCTCTGGCGATATTTTGGCATGCTAGCAGCTCTTTTTGATTCAGGTTTACCCCGTCGGCAAAAAGAGGGAGGACAATTTCAGACACTTAAGGCACCGCGACTTGAGACAAAATATAATCGATCACTCGATCGCTACTCACGCCTTCGGCTTGGGCCTGATAACTCAGCAGTAACCTGTGTCTCAATACGTTGGGTGCCACGGCTTGAATATCTTCCGGTGAGACGAAGTCGCGCTCGAGTAACCAGGCTCGGGCGCGGGCACAGCGCTCCAATGCCAGTGTTGCTCGTGGGCTGACACCATACTCAAGCCAACTGGCCAGTTCATCGCTGTAGCGTTGTGGCTGTCTGGTCGCCATCACAATGTCGACTATGTATTTCTCTAACGGCTCGGCGAGATAGAGTTCCAGTGACTCTTCGCGGGCTGCGAAAATATCTTTTTGAATGATAGGTTCTACAGTGGGAGCCGCTTGCTTCAAGGCTTCTTTGCGTGACATACGCATGATCGCGAACTCTGTTTCCGCATTGGGATAATCCAGCTTGAGATGCATCAGGAAGCGATCTAGCTGTGCTTCGGGTAGCGGATAAGTCCCCTCGTTCTCTAGCGGGTTTTGCGTCGCCATGACCAGAAACAGTTCAGGTAATTTATAGCTATTCTTACCTACGGTAACCTGACCTTCCCCCATCGCTTCGAGCAGAGCCGACTGAACCTTGGCGGGGGCACGGTTTATCTCATCGGCTAAGATAAGGTTGTGAAAAATGGGCCCTGCTTCAAATTCAAAGGTTGCCGTCTGAGCACGATAGATATCGGTTCCGGTTAAATCGGCAGGGAGTAAATCCGGGGTAAACTGAATTCGGTGGAAATCCCCTTCGACGCCGTCACATAGGGCCTTTACCGCTCGGGTTTTCGCCAGACCTGGAGGTCCCTCTACGAGTAAATGTCCATCTGCGATCAAGGCTATTAGTAAGTTTTCGGTTAGGACTGGTTGTCCCAAAATGACCTGGTTAAGGTATTCGCGTAACGCGTGAAATCGACTCAAAGGCATGATGTTACTCGGCTTGTTTTAATTCGTTAAGTTATAGACCAACGACATGGTAAAAAATTCACATAGGGTTTGGCTAGTGCCAATTTACCTTTTGTGTATAAAAGTCATCTTAATTGTACGACTTAGTTATATGCTGCACTGTCGCTTTAACTAGATTTAGCTATTTGTAATATGCATATATAGGACAAGATAAATCAAAATAAACTTCATTAAACATTGTTAATAAAGGTTTTATTGATATTTTTCAGTCTAAAAACCAAACAGGTGTTTAAAACTTTCCTTTAAGAAGTTAGAATCGGATCACACTTTAATGGTCAGACCTGTTATATGCAGTACAGTCGGACAGATTAAAACGCGGCAAGGAAATAATAGCGTCAACAGCTAAATATCGGCTAGACGTATAATAAGAGGGCGGCAAATGAGTCACAGACAACAGGTAACGAACGCCAAGGGCGATCGTATTGCAATAGTAATGGGGTTAAGAACACCATTTGCTAAACAAGCTACGGCGTTTCACGGTGTTTCGGCACTGGACATGGGCAAGATGGTCGTCAACGAGATGTTGTCTCGTTCGGAGCTTGATCCTAAAGAGATAGAGCAACTCGTATATGGACAGGTTGTTCAGATGCCAGCAGCGCCTAATATTGCCCGAGAAATTGTACTGGGTACAGGTATGAACGTGAGTACCGATGCCTATAGTGTTAGCAGGGCTTGTGCGACCAGTTTTCAGTCTACGGTGAATGTTGCCGAGTCAATTATGACGGGCAATATCGATATCGGTATCGCCGGTGGCGCGGATTCATCTTCGGTTCTGCCCATTGGTGTATCGAAGAAACTGGCTCATGCGTTAGTCGATCTGAACAAGGCCCGCTCTTTCAGTCAGAAGCTGGCTATCTTCAGACGCTTAGGGATAAAAGATTTGTTCCCCGTTCCGCCAGCTGTCGCCGAGTTTTCTACCGGCATCTCCATGGGCCAAACCGCAGAGCAGATGGCCAAAACTTATAACATTAGTCGCGCCGATCAAGATGCCTTAGCACACCGCTCCCATACGCTTGCGACTGAGACCTGGAATGCCGGTCATCTTAGAGATGAGGTCATGGCAGCTCATGTTCCGCCTTATAAGCGCTTTATCGACCGTGATAATAATATTCGTGAAAACTCTACCCTGGAATCCTATGCCAAGCTAAGGCCTGCATTCGATCGCAAGCATGGTACCGTTACCGCGGCCACCAGTACACCATTAACCGATGGTGCTTCGGCGGTGTTAATGATGAGTGAGAGCCGTGCTAAAGCGCTTGGCTATGATCCCATCGGCTACATCAAGAGTTATGCATTTAGCGCCATCGATGTATGGGAAGACATGTTGATGGGCCCATCTTATGCGACGCCTCTGGCACTGCAACGTGCGGGTATGGAGCTCGAAGATCTGACGCTTATCGAGATGCATGAAGCCTTTGCCGCTCAAACCCTTGCCAATATGCAGATGTTTGCCTCGAAAAAGTTCGCCGCAGAGAAACTCGGCAGAAACCGAGCCATAGGTGAGATAGATATGAGCAAATTTAATGTGTTAGGTGGCTCACTCGCTTATGGTCATCCTTTTGCCGCAACGGGCACTCGATTAATCACCCAAGTCTGTCGTGAACTAAAACGTCGCGGCGGTGGTACTGGACTCACCACGGCCTGTGCGGCAGGTGGTTTAGGTGTAGCAATGATAGTAGAAGTGGAGTAATTCTTATGGAAAAGACATTTAATTTAGTTCGCCGTGAAGATGGCATCGCCGTACTGACGATAGATGTACCCGGCGAAACCATGAATACCTTGCGCACCGAGTTTGGCCCCGAGATCACTGAAATATTGGCGGAAATTAAAGCCGATAACAGTATCAAGGGCTTAGTGTTAGCTTCTGGAAAGAAAGATTGTTTCGTTGCTGGTGCAGATATCTCCATGTTGGATGCTTGTACCTCGGTGGAAGACGCTAAGGCGCTGTCACAGCAAGGACATATAGTCTTTAACGAACTCGAAGCCATGTCGATCCCCGTTGTTGCGGCAATAGATGGTGTGTGTCTGGGTGGTGGTTTGGAACTGGCATTGGCTTGTCATCAAAGAGTGTGTAGCCAAAATGGTAAGACCATGATGGGCGTGCCTGAGGTTCAGCTAGGCCTGTTGCCAGGTGGCGGTGGAACCCAGAGGCTACCTAGACTTGTTGGTATCACTACGGCGTTAGATATGATGCTAACGGGTAAGCAGATCCGACCTAAGCAAGCGTTGAAGATGGGCTTGGTCGACGATGTCGTCCCCGAGTCGATACTGTTAGCTACCGCCGTGGAAATGGCGCTGAAAGGTAAACGTGCGCCTAAGAAGGTGAAAAAGTCTCTGGTTAACAAGTTGCTCGAAGGCACATCTTTTGGCCGCAATATCATCTTTGACCAAGCGGGTAAGCAAGTTCAGAAGAAGACTCAAGGTAATTACCCGGCGCCGGCAAAGATTATCGACTGTGTGCGTCAAGGCATGGCTAAGGGGAAAACCGCAGGGCTTGAAGTCGAAGCCAGCCATTTCGCCGAGCTGGTGATGTCGACAGAGTCGGCCGCATTAAGAAGTATCTTCTTTGCCACGACCGAGATGAAGAGAGAGACCGGTGCCGGAGATGTTGTGCCTCGTAAGGTCAACAAGGTTATGGTACTCGGTGGCGGCCTCATGGGCGGTGGTATTGCCTCTGTGACGACCAGCAAAGCTAAGATCCCGGCTAGAGTGAAAGATATCAGTGAGCAGGGGCTTAGCAACGCACTCTCTTATGCTTATAAGCTGCTCGATAAAGGTGTAAAGCGTCGCCATATGACGCCCTCGGCCAGAGACAATATCATGTCGCTGATGACCACAACCACAGAATATAAAGGCATCAAAGATGCCGATATCGTGGTTGAGGCGGTGTTTGAAGACTTGAACCTTAAGCATCAGATGGTAAAAGACGTCGAACGTGAGTGTGGTGAGAACACCATTTTTGCGTCAAATACTTCTTCACTGCCAATCTCACAGATTGCCGAGGCGGCTACTCGTCCCGAAAATGTCATCGGTCTGCATTACTTTTCTCCCGTTGAGAAAATGCCTTTGGTTGAAGTTATCGCTCATAAGAAAACCTCGCCCGAGACCATTGCGACTACGGTTGCCTTTGCTCGCAAGCAAGGGAAAACGCCGATCGTCGTTCAAGACGGCGCCGGTTTCTATGTGAATCGTATTCTAGCCTTGTACATGAACGAAGCTGCACAATTGCTGCTTGAGGGTCAGAGTGTTGAGCATTTAGATAAGGCACTGGTTAAGTTTGGTTTCCCTGTTGGTCCTATGACGTTACTCGATGAAGTCGGTATTGATGTAGGCGCGAAGATTTCTCCTATATTGGAAGCTGAGTTAGGTGAGCGATTTAAGGCGCCAGCAGCGTTCGATAAGTTGCTTCGCGATGACAGAAAGGGTCGTAAGAACGGCAAAGGCTTCTATCTGTACGGTAGCAAATCCAAGAAGAAAGCGAAGCAGGTCGATGAGAGCGTATACCAAGTCCTCGGCTTGAAACCTGGCGTGAATGCTGAAGTTTCCGAAGTCGCGCAGCGATGTGTAGTGCAGATGCTCAATGAGGCAGTACGTTGTTTGGAAGAGGGGATTATCGCATCACCTCGTGACGGTGATATTGGTGCTATCTTCGGTATTGGCTTCCCGCCATTCTTGGGTGGACCATTCCACTATATCGATACGCTGGGAGCAGGCGTCTTAGTTGCTAAGCTAGAGAAATACCAAGCTAAGCACGGCGACAGATTTGCAGCTTGTGATAAGTTAAAGCAGATGGCTGAGACCAATCAGCGCTTCTTCGATTGATCTAGAATTAATCGTTGAATTTAACAATGCGGCAACATAATGCCGCATTTTTTTGTCTCTAAGGAAAGTTTCTGCCCAATATTTATTCACTTTATAAGATGTTTTTTGTACAATCCCGCAGCTTATACGGTCAGAATAGATAAAACCAAAGTAGAGTTTATATCGACAAAGGCATAGGCCTGATGGAGTTATCACTCATTCTCTGGGATTCAATGCTATTAGGGGCCTTAAACTCGGTAGTTATCAAGAGATGTTATGCGTCTCTGCTTTGATATGAGGTGGTAGATTGGTGCTAGCATTCGCAAATGTAGAAAGTGTTGTAACCCTTATCTGTGTGCTTTTTCTATCGGGTATAGTCATGGGGAACTTAGCCTTTCGAGCTGGGTTGGGCATCAAGCGCTGGACCTTGCTGGGCCTGCTGATAGGGCCTGTAGCCTATCCGCTATTTAATACCCATAAACATTATGCTTGGCGACGTTCAGTCGGTAAGTCTTCAGGATCATTAAAGTGCTAACTTCCTGTTCCAGCTTAGCTCCTTCAGTTTTGATGAGCAATTTGTAGTTAGAAAGCCTCAAGTAAAGAAACTAAAAAAGGAGCCTAAGGCTCCTTTTTTTGTACTTGTTCTATGAGTTATCTAATATCTCAGCTCACGAACAATGTCAGTCTACTTCCACCACACTGTCGCAGGGATAACTTCTAGATGGTTCAGCCCTTCTGGAAGCTGTACCTTGATACGAACTGGCTTGTGAGTTAGGCCAAGTGCTTTCTTAATTGAATCAAACATAATAATTCTCCTAGACCTTAAGCGATTTCTTGGTTGATGAACTTAACGTGTGGAGCACCAGCCAGTTCGATAGGCTTGAACTTAACGTGTGGAGCACCAGCGAGCTCGATAGGCTTGAATTTAACGTGTGGAGCACCAGCAAGTTCGATAGGCTTAAACTTAACGTGTGGAGCACCAGCAAGTTCAACAGGCTTGAACTTAACGTGTGGAGCACCAGCTAGCTCGATAGGCTTGAACTTAACGTGTGGAGCACCGGCTAGCTCGATAGGCTTGAACTTAACGTGTGGAGCACCGGCTAGCTCGATAGGCTTGAACTTAACGTGTGGAGCACCGGCTAGCTCGATAGGCTTGAATTTAACGTGTGGGGCACCAGCGAGCTCGATAGGCTTGAACTTAACGTGTGGAGCACCGGCTAGCTCGATAGGCTTGAACTTAACGTGTGGAGCACCGGCTAGCTCGATAGGCTTGAACTTAACGTGTGGAGCA
>JAKVHY010000028.1 GCA_023284085.1 Shewanella benthica | reverse complement strand
TGGGAGAGCACCTCCCTTACAAGGAGGGGGTCACTGGTTCGAGCCCAGTATCGACCACCATTTTCTTACTGCTTATGAGAATAAGTGATTAAGAAAATACACAGTACAAATGAAAGTCCCAGGTCGATTAGCTCAGCTGGGAGAGCACCTCCCTTACAAGGAGGGGGTCACTGGTTCGAGCCCAGTATCGACCACCATTTCAGCCTTTCCAAATAGTAAATCCCTCAACATTAATCCCGTTAAAATTAATATAATCTAATTGCTATAGCTAATTTCGATGACCTTTGTTTATCGAATAACACAGCTAGTCGCTATAATATTTCCCGATATGAAAGCCATTTCAGCCCCATTCTTTCTAAGTTCAACTATTCTTCAGATATAACATAAATTGAGATCTATCCTATGGCAGATGTCAGTCAATCCGCCTCCCTGAGCAGCATAGCAGCTTACCTTAAGCTAACTCATAACTGCGATGAAGCCTCTGCGTTAGTTGAAGCGAAAGAAGTCATGCAAAATCTCGTTACCATGAGACAGAAAGGGTTTATCACCGGCTGGTATTTCGACGAACTGGGCCACTTAGAATTACTCCCGAGTGACGCTATCTCGAAACGAATCAACCCAGAAAAATAACTAATCGGACTCCCCCCTCAGATTAAGTAAAGCTTAGCCTTTACTTAATTAGTTTTTGATGCAATAGTAAAATGACTTTCAGCCAATAAGTTATCTATATGAGTCAATTTCAGCACAGCCAGCCGCGCTTACAAGCGCTAAATTCGGACTCAAAAAACGAGAAACGCAACAGCAATAAAATTCTATCCATTACCCTACTAGTCACCTTGATCAGTGTTGCCGGCATAGCCCTACCCTATCCGATATTGGCACCACTGTTTGCAGAAGGGACATCACCACTGACTCAATTCTTGAATCTACCTTCTGAGTTACTGTTAGGCATAGTGTTAGGGATTTACCCACTAGGAATTATCATCGGCAGTAGCATTATTGGTGCAATATCAGATAATTACGGCCGTAGAAAATTATTAAGTCTAACGCTATTGGGCAGTGCGCTAGGATATAGTTTAACGGCTATTGCCGCCGTTTCTGAGAACTTTCTCCTCTTCTGTCTCTCGCGTTTACTCACAGGCTTATGTGAAGGCAATATTTCTATCGCACGTGCAATTGCAGCCGATCTCCACCCCATCATAGACAAGACGCGCAGCTTTTCTCTGATAAGCTCTATGGGATATGGCGGTTACCTACTCGGTCCCTTGGCTGGGGGATACCTCATTATGGCTGGCATAGATATGGTCTTCTGGGTAGCTGCACTCGCCTGCCTAATCTGCGCGCTAATCAGTCATATTTTACTGCCCAAGAGCTTAGATAAACGCGACACAAATGCCGAGACAGGCTCGAGCCTGTCGCTACTATCGCAACCCGATCTGAGGCGTTTCTTTCTGCTTTATCTCTTCTTGACCATGGGGGTCAATCTTTATTATGAGTATTATCCCCTACACTTGGTAAGAGAGTTTGGCTATCTTGCTGTCGATATCAGCTGGGCCACTGTATTTCTTACTACATGCATGATTCTAACGAGTATTTTTATCAACCCCATCATACAGAGAAAGCTAGACCATCCTCATGCGGGTCTATTGGGAATATTCCTTTTCGGCTCAGCTCTTGCCGCATTACCCTTTTTTACCAGCCAAGCTTACCTGATAACATTTGCCTTAATGGGCGCCGGCATCGCCATTTACAACGGTTTCCTCCCTGCTTATCTTTCACATTCCTATGAGAACCGGGCTCAAGGCAAATTGATGGGCATGCTAGTGACCATTTTCTGTCTGGGGAACTTGCTCGCGGCCTTAGTCGGCGGTGTGGTTTCTATGTTTGATGTGAAGTGGGCACTGCTATTGGGCTCATCAATTACCTTCACAGCAGGCATCATCTTCTACCATGGACACTTTACAGGCAAGCAAGTGCAGTCATGACGATAACGAACTTGGCATAGTTAGCTATTGCTAGCGTGGGCTGACAATGTCATCGGCTCATCCTTAGTCAATCTCAGTAAAACCAGACTCAAGAGCGCCATAACCAAACTTGAGCCAAGCACCACGCCTTCCCAGCCCCAATGATGCCAAAATGGCATCAACAAGGGTCCACCCAAGGCGGCTCCCAGGTAATAACTACACAGATAAAGAGACGTCGCCTTGGCTCTATGACGCTTTGCCCTGTGTGTTACCCAGGCATTACAACCACTGTGGATAAAGAAAAAACCGAATGCTGTCATCAAAAAGCCCACACAGATAAATACGCCAGTATCGACTAGAGTCAACAAGGAGCCTAAAAACATCAGCAACAGAGATAATCGAAACAGAGCCCGGCGCCCAAAGCGCTTAATCCAACGGCCGGAATGATAAGACGCCCAGGTACCACTCAGATAACAGAGGAAAATAAGGGTCACCTCGAAGCGGCCCCAGCTAAACGGTGCCGCCATCAGGTGAAGCTGAATGAAGCTAAATTGATTCACCATGACCAGAAAGGCCAAGCCGCCAACCAGATAAATTTGCCTGAGCTTGGCATCACGCAGATGCACCACAAAACCATTAAGATCTTCAGCCCTGAACATGCAGCCCCTCGCTTTGGGCTCCTCTTGGCTCTTTAACTTAGTGGTATTGGGCAGTAAATAATGTACCAAGAGCACACCCGCTATCGAGATAGCTAAAATAACCAGGATCACTTGCTGCCAATGCAAGTGCAATGACAGGGCGCCGCCAAGCAAACGTCCGGAGATCCCGCCGATACTGTTCGCAGCAATATAGACTCCCCCCGCCTTCAGCATGGACGCTTGGCTCAGCTCATCCTTAAAATAGGCCATGGCAATGGCAGGAACGGCCGCGAGCAAGACTCCCTGTAACAGGCGTAAGAGTACGAGAGATGGGAAATCTGTCACAAAAATCATCAGCACATCGGTCAACAGCAACAGGTATAAGCTGATCATCAAGGGCGCTTTACGTCCGACTCTGTCGGATAGCAAGGCATAAAACAGCAGTGAAAACGCCATGGCAAAGCTGGTGACCGAGAGCAATAAGGTCGAGTGACTGATATCAACATCGAAGGTCTCGGCAATCAAAGGCAAGATGCCTTGCACTAAATAGAGGTTGATATAGATGACCACAGAGGCGATTGACAAGCCCCAGATGAGCCTTACCTCTTTGTTTTTATTGTTTATATTATCAGTTAAAGACATAAGCCCATACAAGTCGATGATCGAACTCCATAGACATAGGTTAGCACCGACGTTAACATAACAATAATAGATTAAAATGATAAAATGTATTGATTTTTGTTATGGACATACGACAACTTAAGCATCTCGATGCCCTGGTTAAAACCGCCAGCTTCACTAAAGCGGCCCAGAGCCTGAATATGGCCCAGCCGGCCTTAAGCCAAAGTATCAAACGCCTTGAGAGCTCCTTAGGCGTCACTCTGGTCAACAGGGCTACCTCAGGTAACAAACAGCTTAGTCTCACCGCAGAAGGTAAGGTGCTGCATCAGCATGCCCTGTTGATCATCAAGCAACTGAAGCAGGCCGAGGCCCACATCAAGTCAATGGCAAACTTGACCAAGGGAGAGGTCAGAATTGGCGTGCCGGGTATGCTTGGCTCCTTCTACCTCCCCTCTCGCCTGATGGCATTTCGCCATCAATACCCGGATCTTAAACTGTGCCTGTTTGAAGGCGGAACCCGGGACTCGCTCAAGATGCTTGCCCGTGAAGAGGTGGATATCGCCATCATCACCGCTCAAGATCTTAGTCCGGAATTTGACAGCCACCTGTTGCTAAGGGAGCAGCTGGTCGTCGCCATGGGACCTGATCACCCCCTGGCAGAACAGCAAAGCATCAGCTTAGAAGCCTTCTTCGAACATGAGCTGGTGATGTTCAAACCCGGCTACTTTCATCGGGAATGGATGTTAACCCAAGCAAAATCCTTGGGGCTCAGAGCCAATATTGCCTTCGAAACCAACCTTATCAATCTCATTAAACAGGTAGTATCACAAGGTTTTGCCATCACCAGCGTGCTGGAGATGGTGATCAGCGATAAGGACGATATTTTGGCTAAACCCTTTCAGCCTCAAGTGTTTCTCGATCTGCATATCGCCTGGAAAAAACAGCGCCCCATCAGCCAGGCAGACCGGGCCTTCGTCGATTTCTTGATGAAAAACAGGTGATGCTTAGTTTACATTTATAGGCGTGATAAAATCATCGCAACATAGCCAGAATAAAAGCATTTATACCGATTGGTATTAACAGAGACAAACTGATGAATAGTGAATTACAAGTAACAGACATAAAGATTGGCGACGGCAAAGAATTAGTCAAAGGCGCCTTAATCACCACCCAGTATGAAGGCTTTTTGCAAGATGGGACTAAATTTGATTCTTCCTACGACAAGGGCAAGGCATTTCAATGTGTCATAGGCACGGGCCGAGTGATCAAGGGCTGGGATATCGGTTTAATGGGGATGAAGGTCGGCGGTAAGCGTAAGCTCGAGGTTCCGGCTCATCTTGCCTATGGAGAGCGTCAAATAGGATCTATGATCCCAGCCAATTCTGATCTATCTTTCGAGATTGAGCTATTAGAAGTGCTCACTCGAGATGACTAACTAATTAGCGATGCATAAGAGTCAGTTTCACCTGACTCTTATGACAAAGTAGCCTATAACATTTATAGCGTTATACACCAGTAGTCTCGCCTCAGTTAGCTGGCATCAAACTGATTTTCTGGCATGGCTTGGATAAATGCATCCTGTTGATTACAATTTTCAGTGACACGCAAAATATTGGGATAGCGGGTCAAATCCACCTTGAAGCGATGGGCGTTGTATACCTGTGGAATTAAGCAGAGATCCACTAAGGTCACGCTGTCACCGAAGCAGAAACGTCCGGCATGCTTCTCGAGTTGTTGTTCCAATGCACCGAATCCCTCATGGATCCAATGATGATACCAGGCAGATTTAGCCTCATCGGCTATGCCAATCTCGCCAGCCAAGTACTGCAGCACCTTAAGATTGTTGAGCGGATGAATTTCACAGGCGATAGACAATGCGAGCGCGCGCACTAGTGCCTTAGATTTGGCTTCTGTAGGAAGCAGAGCACTCTGTGGATAGCAGTCTTCCAGATACTCGAGAATAGCCATAGATTGCGACAACACGAACTCATTACCACTTTCATCGATATCGACTAAGGTCGGCACTAACTCCTGAGGGTTTAGCTTGGCATAGTCGGCCTTATGCTGCTCACCGCCATCTTTCACCAAGTGTACTGATAACAAGTCGGCATCGAGTCCTTTAAGGTTCAAGGCAATTCGGACTCTATATGCGGCGCTCGAACGCCAGTATCCGTATAATTTCAACATCATACTTCCTTAAAAATTTGGGCTTAAAAGTCTGGGCTTACAAAAACGGGGCTAATCCAATTGAATTAGCCCCGCTCTATCACATATTGTAAAAGTTAACCTTTATACTCGACGACTTGCTGATCGATTGAACCGAAAATAGTCTGCTCATTATCATCGAGCATCTCGATACGCACCCGATCGCCAAACTTCATAAATGGGGTCGATGGTTTACCATCGGCAATCGTTTCTAGCATGCGCGTCTCGGCCAAACAGCTGGAACCCGCCGAACGATCATAGTTTGAGATGGTACCCGAACCTATGATGGCACCAGCGCCTAAGGGTCTGGTCATGGCAACATGTGACACCAACTGACTAAAGTTGAATGTCATGTCGATGCCGGCATTAGGGCGACCGAACAGCTCATTGTTGAAATGAGTGATAAGTGGCAGATGCACTTTCGAGTCTTCCCAGCGAGCACCCAGCTCATCAGGCGTCACCGCCACAGGAGAGAAACTGCTCGATGGCTTGGCCTGGAAGAAGCCGAAGCCCTTAGCCAATTCACCCGGGATCAAGTTACGCAGAGACACATCATTCACTAACATCAGCAACTTGATATGCTTCTGGGCAGAATCGGCAGATACGCCCATAGGTACATCATCGGTAATAACGGCAATTTCGGACTCGAAATCTATGCCCCACTCTTCACTCGCCAATGGAATATCGGCTTTAGGCGCGATAAAGCAATCTGAGCCGCCTTGATAGACCAAAGGATTGGTCCAGAATGTCTCTGGCATCTCGGCGCCACGAGCCTTACGTACCAGCTCGACGTGATTAACATAAGCACTGCCATCGGCCCATTGAAAAGCACGGGGCAGAGGGGATAAACATTTGGCTTCATCGAAATCGACGGCATTATCGATCAGGCCATCGTTTAACGCTTCATACAGCTCTTGCAGTTGTGGCTGCAGTAGCTCCCAGGTATCTATTAGCTGCTGCATCGTATGAGCAATTGCAGGCACAGCCACAGTTTTAGAAAGATCTTTACTCACTAACATCAACTGGCCATCACGACGACCATTGTTATAACTGGCTAACTTCATACCCGCTCCTATCCTAAATCTGCACCCGACTGAGTTTTGATCTCAGTCGAGTATCATGTCTATTGTAATAATGGTTGTATAATACCATTCCATATAAGTATCTGGTCAGTTCAGAGACTCTCAGTTTTTTTAATTCAAGGCGCATTGATGAGGAAATGGTTATTCCCTTTTAAGTCAATGTAACGCAGAAGTAGAAACACTGAGAGCCTCACGCAGTGCGGGTTTCAAAGCCCTTTATGCTACGTTGAATGTTCTCGATATAGAATAACTATTAGCTTCAAACATTCGCCTTGCCTACTGTGCTCTGAATTCCCGCTGAATGTTCAGATACTTACTCGGAATGGTATAAGTACCTTAAGCATAGCCAGATAGGAATAGCGTGACCTAAATCACATGAGCCCCAATAAGCCCCTATTCCGTAAAGATATAATTACACTCACTCCCCTCAGCTAAAATAGGGGCTTTTCACCGAAAATATGCTGAAAAAAACAGTCACCGCGTGGCAATAAGCTTTTACATCTATTTTTGCTTGCTGATCTTATACTCTCTGAGCTTATTGGCGATAGCAGTGTGTGAAACGCCCAACTTCTTAGCCAGCTGACGCGTGCTTGGATATGCCGGGTAGAGTCGCCTTAGCAAGCTGGATTCAAATTGTTTCATTGCCTGATCTAAGCTTCCCTCAAATTGATGGTCAAAATAACCAAACCCTTCCGCATAGGAAGGCAATTTCAGGTGCTCCACCGATAACTCGGCAGAGCCATCCCACATAGACACGGCCCTGAAGATGGCATTCTTAAGCTGACGCACATTCCCCGGCCAGGCATAGTTGAGTAAATGCTCTCGGCATTGAGCCGAAATACGCCTGATTGGAATAGACAGTTGTTGGCTATAATGCTCGAGGAACATCTCTGTAAGTGGGATCACATCCACCTTGCGCTCACGCAGTGAAGGCATGTGAAAACTCAATACATGGATTCGATAAAACAGATCTTCTCTGAACTCGCCGGTCTGACACAACTCAGCCAGATTCTTCTGAGTCGAACAGATGATCCTGACATCGGCCCTCACCTCATTGTCTCCGCCTAACCGTCTGAAGGTTCCGTCCTGGAGTAGGCGTAGCAGCTTAACCTGTGCCGATTTAGACATCTCGGCAATCTCATCGAGAAAAACAGTCCCGCCCTTGCCCTCCTCGAAGAAACCTCTCTTCACCACAGTACCGTTACTGACGAAGCCAAACAACTCCTCTTCGGCGGCACTGTCCGGCAGGGCCGCGCAGTTGATGGCGATAAAAGGATGCTCTCTGCGCATACTGGCATCGTGACATGCCCTGGCCATCAGTTCCTTGCCCGTCCCTGTCTCCCCGGTGATCAACAGAGGCGCATCGAGTTGCGCCATACGGCGTGCCTGTACCAGCACTTCTTTCATCTTGTCACTGGTCACAAGAACGTTTTCGAAGCCCACAGTTTGACTCTGAAGAGCATTGAACTGCTTGCCCACTCGCGCCGGCGATTTCAACGAGACTACGGCGCCTGCGAGTATGCTTTTCTCATTCTCATCGGGCAGATAGATGGGTAGCATTTCGGCTAGATATTCATTTTGTCCTATGTTGACTCGAGTCGCCTGCGCCAGCACTAAGCCCTCACTGAGCCAACGACTAAAGTTAAACCCCTGAACCCAGTGATTAAGCGGTTCATCTATTATTTCATGTTCAGCCATTCCCACCGTCATGAGTGCAGATTCATTCACGATCCGCACCCGGCCTTTCACATCCAGTGAAAACACAGAATCGGGCAGAGTCTTCAACAAGGTTTTTAAGGCGTAATGTTCCTGCTCCGATGGCATAAAGGAGACGGTGCGGACATCATGCACCCCCTCCACTTTCCTGATCAGGGGCAATAACTCGCTGAGCACATCGAAATTGACTTCGGCGAACTGCAGATAGAGGAAACCTTGGTTACTGGCATCTATCGCGATAAGGTTGATGCCGTAACCTTCTAAAATCATCAAAATGTCTTTGGCCAGACCGACCCGGTCCAAACAACATACTTCAAGGCGCATACTGTCAAATTTCCCTTTATTAATAATATAGTTATTGGGATAACTCACAAATAAAAAGCCGTCTATTTCAAATATGAAACTCGGCTTTCAGCAGTTCATCAAAGGCTTATACGTTAGAAGGTTATGATAAATGTGGCAAGTCTTGTTTACAGTACGAGGGACCGCTTTGAAAAAAACAAGCAAGCTAGAGAAACTAACCTGCTGATTTTATATGAATAAATGTTAAGTTAATAACTGGTCGGTCTTGGCCGCCATGATGAAATCGTTCTTATGCAGTCCCTTAATGGAATGAGACCACCAGGTCACAGTGACCTTGCCCCACTCGGTTAAGATCCCCGGATGATGAAATTCAGCCTCGGCCAGTTCCGCCAGCGTATTGGTGAATACCATGGCAAGTTTAAAGTTTTTGAACTTGTAGACGCGCTCTAACTGCATCACGCCATCACGCACTTCGACTCCCCAATCTGGGATCATTCTTATCAGCTCCGCGAGTTCACCGTCAGAGACTTTAGGTGCGTCGGCCTGACACGCTTCACATTTCATTTCCGATAACTTGGACATTATTCTTCCTTCTTATTTATTGATCTTAAACTAAGTGAGATTGGTACTAGTTAACTGGCTTTAGATTTCGGCTCATACAGGGGGGCAAACATGCCAAGCTGTTTAGCTTCTGCTACGGCTCCCATGATATCCATCTCAACGATTTCATCGAGAAACGATAAGCCCTCTACGGCGTAATAGACAGGCTGCATGATATCGATGCGATAAGGTGTTCTTAACACATCGACGAGGTCAAAAGGTTTAATCTGTGGCTCACCACCCATCGCATATAAGGTTTCTCCCGGTGAACTCAATATACCACCACCATAGATTGACAAAGAATGGTCTCGATTGCGGATCAGGCCGAACTCGACGGTAAACCAGTACAAACGAGCCAGTAATACCCTGTCCTCCTTGCTCGCCGACAAACCTAATTTTCCATAAGTATGTGAAAACTTAGCGAACGACTCGTTGGTCAACAGGGGACAATGGCCGAACACCTCATGGAAAATGTCTGGTTCTCTTAAATAATCAAATTCATCTTTACTGCGGATAAAGGTGGCAACAGGAAACTCTCGATTAGCCAGCAGCTCAAAGAAGCGCTCGAAAGAGATCAATGCTGGCACGGCAGCCGTTTTCCAGCCCGTCGTATCTAGCAACACCTTATCGATATCCTGAAGCTGTGGAATATTACTGTCCGATAAGCCCAGATCGATCAGACCTTGTTGATACTCGTTACAGGCGTATTCAGATAAATTCCCCAGCTGTCTCGAATACAAGGCTTGCCAGATATCATGTTCTGCTTGAGGGTAATCTATGTGGCCATCCGCATCAGGTAATCGAGCCACATACTGTGTATTTTTACTCATGTCTTTTTACATTACTCATTATGGTTCCCTTATTCATACTCGATCAATCGAGCTTTTTTGTTAACTCCCTCACAGTTTATTGTTTGCCTAAATCCACACCAATTTTGTAATCTTTTTGTTACAGCCTAAGTGATGAATATCATAACCTACTAGAACTAATGCCATTAACCCGTACCTTTAACTTTACGGGGTATTATAGAAATGCACTTTTACGCCTAAGTAGGCTAATAACATGGCTTTTCTTTGTCAGTTTATTAAAATAGAGCAGTGAGGCTGTAATTATCACTGACGAAACTCATGATAAGCGACTAAACTCAGCACGTTAAGCTGGTTTTGCAACCGAATTAGGCAACTAAGCAAAGGATAGAAATGAAACAAGCGAAAATACGTAAAGCTGTGATCCCGGTTGCAGGACTAGGAACAAGGATGCTTCCTGCGACTAAGGCCATTCCGAAAGAGATGCTGCCCGTCGTCGATAAGCCACTAATTCAATATGTTGTCAATGAAGCCATCGCCGCAGGTATCAATGAAATTGTCCTGGTTACCCATGCCAGTAAGAATCCGATTGAAAACCATTTCGATACCAGTTTCGAACTCGAGGCCCAGCTAGAAAGACGAGTGAAACGCCAACTATTAAGCGAAGTGCAGTCCATCTGTCCAACCGGTGTAACAGTGATCAGTGTCAGGCAAGCCCAGGCGAAAGGGTTAGGCCATGCTATTTTGTGCGCTAAGCCGGTAATAGGAGATGAGCCCTTTGCCGTACTATTGCCCGATGTTATCGTCGATGAAGCCAGCTGCGACCTCAGCCAAGATAACTTGGCTGAAATGGTGAAGTTATTTAATTCAACCAATATCGGCCAGATCATGGTTGAAGGCGTGCCCTTAGAGCAAGTCAATCAATATGGTATCGCCGACGTCAATGGCCATCAGTTAACACCTGGTGATTCGGCGCCTTTAGCTCAGCTGGTAGAGAAACCCAGCATAGATGAGGCTCCATCAAATCTCGCCGTCGTCGGGCGTTACATCCTCCCCGCAGATATTTGGCCATTACTGGCCAAGACTCCAGCAGGGGCCGGAGATGAGATTCAGCTCACAGATGCCATCGCCATGATGATGGAAAAGCAGACGGTAAATGCCTATTACATGAAGGGAAAGAGCCACGATTGCGGCAACAAGCTGGGATATATGCAGGCCAACATAGAGCATGCCCTGCGTCATAAAGAGATAGGCCAAGATTTCAAACAATACCTAATCAATCTAGTATCAGAGTTAAACGAGGAAAAGCAGTCATGACCATATTAGTCACAGGTGGCGCGGGTTATATCGGTAGCCATACAGTGGTAGAGCTGTTAAATGCGGGACAAGACGTCGTTATCGTCGACAACTTAGTTAACTCGAGCATCGAGGCTTTACATAGAGTAGAAGAGATCAGCGGAAAATCAGTCACATTTTATCAAGGTGATGTGCTCAATAAAGCCTTCCTGCAGAAGGTGTTCACTGACCATCAAATCCAATCTGTGATCCATTTCGCTGGGCTCAAAGCCGTTGGTGAATCGGTGGCCCAGCCGTTACGCTATTATGAGAACAATGTCACCGGCACCCTAGTCCTATGCGAAGTCATGATGGCTAACCATGTTAAAAATCTCGTCTTTAGCTCGTCGGCCACCGTTTACGGCGATCCTGCCAGCCTACCTATCACCGAAGACTTTCCCACAGGTGCAACTAACCCCTACGGTCAGTCTAAGCTAATGGTCGAGCATATATTACAAGATCTGCATCATTCAGATCCAAGCTGGAACATCGCCATACTGCGCTACTTCAATCCCGTAGGCGCTCACTCGAGTGGCCGTATAGGTGAAGACCCTAATGATATACCCAATAATCTGATGCCGTTTATCGCTCAGGTAGCCGTGGGGAAACGTGATAAACTCAGCGTATTCGG
Organism: Shewanella benthica; assembly: GCA_023284085.1. GTDB lineage: Bacteria > Pseudomonadota > Gammaproteobacteria > Enterobacterales > Shewanellaceae > Shewanella > Shewanella benthica. The sequence goes on along the minus strand of JAKVHY010000028.1, from coordinate 75,944 downwards.
TGATGATTATGACACCCATGATGGCACCGGAGTCCGTGACTATATTCATGTGGTCGACCTGGCCGTCGGTCATCTAAGGGCGTTAGATAAACTCAACACTCAGTCTGGATTGGTAACCTATAACTTAGGCACAGGCCAAGGCTACAGCGTTATCGACATGGTGAAAGCCTTTGAGAAGGCCTGCGGTAAGCCCATCAAGTATCAAATTGTCCCACGTCGTCCAGGAGATATTGCCGCTTGTTATGCAAACCCGGATAAAGCCCAGAGCGAACTGAACTGGAAAGCGACCCATAGCCTGGAAGATATGGCCAGTAGCAGCTGGCACTGGCAGTCGAGTAATCCTAATGGCTATGGGCAATAGACTATAAATTAAGGTCCTAGGTTCTAGGCTTGAATATAAGATGGTTCCAGGACCTTAGTTTTCACTTAATGAAGCAGTAGCAAATGAGTAATATCAATCAGAGTCGTCGACGCCTTTTTAGTCGAAAAAAGTCCAACGCAATACGACCGCCATGGAGTAAAACAGATATCGAATTTACCGATATCTGCACCCGCTGTGATAAGTGCATCAAGGCCTGCGAGACACAGATTATTTTCCGAGGGGATGGTGGTTTTCCTGAGATTAACTTTGCCGATGACGAGTGTACCTTCTGTAAGAAGTGCGTCGAAGTTTGCCCCGAGCCCTTGTTTCTCGATACCGCACAAGCCCCCTGGGAATTAAAGGCTGTGGTACAGGAGACCTGTCTGGCGTATAAAGGCGTGTGGTGCCAAAGCTGTAAAGATGCCTGCGATGAGCGCGCCATCAGCTTTAAATCCGCCATCGGCCAGGCACCTAAACCTGTGATAAACACAGACCTATGCACCGGCTGCGGCGCCTGCGCTTCCCCCTGCCCCACCGATGCCATCAATTTTCTGTCCCTTGACCAATAAACAAAGCGATTGCTCTAGTTAATTCAAACAAGGCACAGCCAAAAAAATGACTTAAGAGTGCCAAATATTAGTGGTTTGATTAGTGTTAATTTAAGGTTAACATCAGTTTATTCATGGCCTATTTGTAGAGCATTATGTTCGGAAATAAAAAAAATAGCACAGGACTCACCTTCGTGGCTCAGGGCACCAAACTCTCAGGCGAGAGTCACTTTGCCGGAGAAGCACTCATAGGTGGTGAAGTGTACGGAAAACTGAGCTCAACGGGGAAAATAACCATAGAAATTGATGGTTATGTTGAAGGAGAACTGAACTGCGAAGAGTTGAAAGTCTCGGGTAATTTCAAGGGCAAACTTAAGTGTAAAAAGCTCAATATCACCAGCACAGGTACCGTTGAAGGTGAGATAGCCTGTGAGTCTATGGAGATATTTGAGGGGGGCCAGTTTATCGGTATGCGTGTAAGAGAAGATATCGCCTTATTGAACACAGTGCCACTAAACGAAGACGGTCACACTGAGCCAGAGGCTGATATTCGAGGCGAGCTGCAGGCAAACTGAATAAACCAGCTGTAACTCACGAACCCACATCTGTGGAAATTACAGGCGCCTTCCTATGGCGCCTACTCCAGCAACAAACTTACTCTTGGAGTTGTCTTACCTTTAACAGGTATTCTCTGAGCAGTTTAACAAACTCATCTGCGGGTCTGTCCAGACAATCTACGGGGATATAAATATGAAACCCCATGTTTTTACTTAACATTTCACATCTGTGACCGAACATAGCCAACACACCTCTGTAGCGCTCATCATTGACTACTAACGGAGTAAACTCTGAGTTCATATAGGCTTCCAACTCGATTAAGTCTTCATCCAGGGTGACCGCAGACATCAAGAGTGGTCGCTGCTCGGTTAACAGGCCGGTGGCCAGTCGACCGGGTATGATATCCAGCACTGGGTTGATTCGCTTAAGCTTGAGGCCTATATATGGCAATGGGATAGAGTCGAAACCATCGAGTCCACGGGGAATGTCTATTCTCTGTACATTATCCCACTCGATAAAAATACTGCCGCGTCTATGGTGATACTTAAGCCCTTGCTGGTTAAGCTCCAGGCTGATTTCTGGCTCGAGAATTTTGGACACCCCGAGTACTAAAGATATCACCCCTAACGAGAAGCAGAGCATACCTGGAGCAAACATGGCTGTAGAGGACAAAAACAAGCCTATGCCTATTGTCAGTACTATCGCACCAACTAAGGTCAAGGTTCTGCTGTTGCGTTTAAATTTCGAGTTTATCTGTATTAATTCAATATCCAAGAGTTGTCCTAAAAAGATCTATTTACTGCTATTGAGTTTCAATGACCTGTTTTACACCAGCCCTAGTCACTTTCATATTTAAGCGTAAGCCAAAGCTTGCCGACATATTCATGAATGGCGCGCTGAGAAGAGAGTAAATTATTGGCATCCAGCTGCCACCAATAGCCTTGTCTGGTGATAAAGTCTGTGGGGGCGGCTTCGGGGGTTAAACCTTGGCCTTGAAAAATGTCCATAGATCTTGGCATATGAGTCGCTGAGGTGACGAGCCTAAATGGATAGGTACCCACATCCCATTTAAGATATTGAGCTTCTTCTATGGTGTCTTTAGCTAATGGGAAAGTAATAATTCGATCTTTAGGGATCCCAAGCTGCATGGCGGCTTCAGCCATGATTTTAGCATGAGGGGTCTTAGAGGCACTTCCTCCCCAGCCACTAACAATCAGAATACAATCTTTGCCCAATTGGTACTGGCGCACCCCTTCGGTTAATCTAGCCAAAGCCGTGGCCGATAACTTGTGCACGGCGGACCCGCGGACCTCATCATCATGGCCGCTGCCTAGCACCATGACTAAACAGCCGGCAGCTATGGCTTGGTTATTGACTCTATATTGATTTTCAAGAGAAGCCGTTAATAGATTACTCCCCACCGAGCTACTCAAAAAGACCAGAATGACCACGGCAACAGCCAATACAAAACGAACCAGTTTTCGGTTTCTCAGCATCAGGATGCAAAATAGCAATAAGAGAACAACCAAAGGAATTGGCATAAAGAGTTGCGAAATTGCTTTTTTAAGCCAAAACATCATGTTGCTAGCCCGGTGATCCTAATTTCGGGCTAGTTTAACATAAGTTATCGGCTATCTTTTATCTAAGCCTTGCATCACCACAGCCAGGCGGCACCCCGCACTCCAGATGAGCAACCATAAAGGTTCTGCACCACAGGGGTACGACACTCGCCGCCAAGCACATATTTTGCCAATATTTCGGGTAATTTAGGATAGATGGCATCGATATTAGACATGCCTCCCCCCAACACGACCACATCAGGATCTAGGGTATTGATCACATGGGCAAGGGATCTGGCTAACCTGTCTAAGTAGCGCTCAAACGCCGCCACGGCCAGTGCGTCACCGGCATCGACCAATGCCATGATCTCAGAGCCCTTGGTCACATTGCCTCCGGCCAGGTTATAATCTCGCACAAAGCCAGTGCCGGAAATAAAGGTCTCGATGCAGTCATGATTACCACAGAAACACGAGGTGGAGTTAAACTCCTGTTTCGACATCCATGGCAGCGGATTATGGCCCCACTCACCACCTATGCCATTGCCGCCACTGTGTACCCGGCCATTGATGGCGATGCCTCCGCCACAGCCTGTGCCTATGATGACGCCAAACACCACACCTTTGCCTGCGCCCGCACCATCGGTGGCTTCAGAGACCGCGAAACAGTTAGCATCATTAGCAACCCTGACTTCACGACTCAAACGATGACCTAAATCGATATCCAGAGGTTTGCCATTAATCCAGGTTGAGTTGGCATTCTTGACTAAGCCGGAAAAGGGCGAGATAACACCTGGGATGCCAACACCGACACTTCCCGTCATAGCCAATGTCGTCTCGGCTTCCTCCACTAGACTCACTATGGTATCGAGTGTCGCCTCATATTCCCTAGGTGTAGGCAAACGTTTCCTAAAGAGCTCTTTCCCCTGTGCATTCAAGGCTACCAGCTCTATTTTAGTTCCACCAAGATCAACGCCCATTCGCAACATCTGTCTTACTCCACTATCGACTCTGATTAATTCTAACTATTTTAGCCTGACCGGCACGCTCAGCTTTTATTGAAAGCATGATAACTATGCCTGTAAACCTCTAAGATATTTAATAACATTTTCATCAAAGTACATCGAAAAAGTACTAGTTGACCTCATCTATACTCACCAGATTAAGTTAAGCCACAAGTGAAAGATAGTCACCTTAGTGCACTGCAATCGTATTCAGCATCGACGGACCTAAATAGAAACTGTCGTTTTCGGGTACGATATCGAGTAATCACCCCCATTAGAAAAAAAATTAGCACTTTTTATCCTAGGGATAAATCCATGTGCTCTCGCTCCAACCTCAAAAGCTGTTAATAAAAAATCCTTTTTTTTCAATACACAAGCAACTCAGGGAAACGTGAGTCACCTCAGTTTAATGACACGAAACATCCGCGTGTTCACCGGTTAACGGCTCAATACTGATATTTGAAAATACCAAACTTAATTTCCCGGCACTGGACAAAGAAAACGCAGCACTCACCTGCTCAAGATTCACACCAGCCTGAGTGAAACAAGCAAGATCGACAGTCAAGTCTTGCCACTGCTCAAGCTGCATGTTTGCCAGTTGTGACTCAATCTGTACGCTGCCAAAACATTTGTCTCCACATTCCATGGTTAACTGAACCTGAGAGGTAACAGGCTCATTGAGTTTAAGGGTCACGGATAACACAGAGCTGAATTGTTGAAACCTTTTCATATCAACAGCAGACTGACTGACAAAGCTCACCTCGCCCTTCCCTTTGCCATTGAACGTTATCTGTCTGGCATCTTCCTGAACCTCTCTGTCACGAGTTTGGTATTCGACAAACTCACTGGTCTGCAGGCTGCTCAAAACTGGCTGCCTTACTCCCTCGCTACCAATCATTAACTGCCAAGGCGCCTTAACAGAGCCATCAAAGATTGACATTACATCGGTTTGAGCTCGCGACTTATCGATCTTTTCCGACAAATCTGAGCCTAATGTGTCTACCTCTGCATAACTGAGCCCATACCCGTAGGGAAACAAGGGAGTGTAGTCACTATCAAAACGATTGACCTTAGTCTGCTGCGCAGTGGCAGGCCATGAATATGACAACTTGCCCGTCATGGCATAATTCACGCTTCCATCTAAATGGGAAAATAGGACTTGTGCAACTCCACCACCTTCGCTGCCCGGTAACCAAGCCACCACAAACGCATCGGATGCATTGAGCTCAGCATTAACCCAGAGGGGCCTACCCGTTAAAAACACAGAGACCACGGGAATACCTTGAGCCTTTAGCCGCTTTAGCAGGGCTAAATCATGCTTAGTACCCGCTTGAAATTCGAGATGAGCCAGATCACCGACTCCCTCGGCGTAGGGCTCCTCTCCAAACACGACAATGGCGACATCGGGTTTATGGCTATATTCACCGCTCACGCTCAGCTCAACCTGGCCGCCCGCGGCACTCACAGTATCGGCAATACCGCCATAGATGGAAGTGCCTCCAGGGAAATCTGCGTTACTGTTGTTGGTTCCCTGCCAGGTAATGCTCCAGCCACCGGACTGTTGACCTATGTTATCCGCACCATCGCCGGCAACCAAAACACGTAACTTGGGTGACAAGGGCAAAATGTTACTTTGATTTTTAAGCATCACCAGCGACTCTCTTACCGCTTGTCGGGCAATATCTCTGTGAGCTTTAGCGCCAATCAAGTCGGTTTTCCCCGACAGCAATCGATTGGCTGGGCTTGGTTTATCAAACAAGCCCGCTCGTAGTTTGACTCTGAGTATTCGGCTCACTGCATCATCGATACGCGAAGTCGGGATCTCACCGCTTCTCACCTGATCTAAGGTATTTTCATACAGAGGCTTCCAGGCAGAAGTCGGCACCATAAAAATATCAAGCCCGGCATTAACCGCCTGAGCGCAACTGTCATTGCTGCAACCGGGCACTTGCCCATGACCATTCCAATCCCCCACCACTAAACCGTCAAAACCCATGCGCTGTTTCAGTACTTGGGTCAACAGATAGTGATTGCCATGGTTTTTGACGCCATTCCAACTGTTAAATGAGACCATTACCGTTTGAGCGCCAACACTTAGCCCGCTGATATAGCCTTGAGCGTGAATATCGAACAATGCCTGCTCGGTTGCAAGGTTATCTCCCTGATCCGCGCCGCCTTGGGTACCACCGTCTCCAAGAAAGTGTTTCACCGTCGCGATAACCCGGTTATCGCCGAGAAAATCCTGACCCACAGTGCCTTGAAGCCCTTTGACAATCGCGCCGGCATAGGATTTTACTATCTCAGCATCTTCAGAATAACCTTCATAGGTTCTGCCCCACCTATCGTCTCTCACTACGGCAACGGTTGGCGCAAAGACCCAATCGATACCCGTCACCCTCACCTCGGTTGCTGTAACTGCCGCAACTTGCTCGATAAGTGCTGGATTGTTAGCAGCCCCAAGGCCTATATTATGGGGAAACAGGGTCGCACCTATGACATTATTATGACCGTGAACCGCATCGGTTCCCCACATGGTAGGAATACTCGAACCGTCCAAAGAGTCATCGACTGAGGCTTGATGCATGTTCTCGGCTAACGTTACCCAGTCTTCGGGAGTCGCGTGTTTATTGTTATCAGGAAAAGCGCCGCCGCCATTGAGGTAAGAGCCAAAACCATATTGACGCATATCTTCGACACTGATATCACGGATCTCAGGTTGGATCATCTGCGCCACTTTCTGCTCTAATGTCATGGTCTTGAGCAAGTCAGTTATCCGCTTTTCATCTTTAGAACCAGGCGCCAAATCCAAAACTAGCTCAGGCCAAATCTCAATATTTTTGTCACTAGAATTTAGCCCTAACCCAGATCCCGGCGATATTTCTTCCTGCGTCGCCAAATCTAAACCCGGTTCACTCCTTTGGTTACAATTGTTCAAGGTAATGACGAGTGCACTTGCTAATGCTAACGAAGCAATGGCTTTATTATGCTTAATCATTTAAGTCCCCCTTCCATCGCACCCGATGAAATTCGGCTCGCCGCTCGACTACCGACCAAGCCATAGAAGGCGATATAAACAAAGCAGAGCATAGGAATTAAAAATGATAATTGGATCCCGGCAATATCGGCAATAGCGCCTTGCGCAACAGGAAGTAAAGCGCCGCCAACGATGGCTAAACATAAGATGCCAGAGCCCTGGCTGGTATGCTGCTTTAATCCGCTAAGTGCGAGAGTAAATATGGTAGGAAACATGATGGAGTTGCATAGTCCAACGAGAATGATTGCCCAGAGCGCTAGCATACCCGATGAGAATATGGCGATCAGCACCAGAATAACGGCCAAGATGCTATTAAAACCTAACACCTTGCCTGCAGAGATTTTTTGCATCACAATCGCGCCGATAAAACGGCCAATCATGGCGCCCCCCCAATAATAGGTCACATATTTAGCCGCTTTCATCTCTTCTAAACCGGCTATGCTATCCATAGCGGCGAAGTTGATCAGTAAACTACCAATGCCAACCTCGGCGCCAACATAAACAAAAATCGCCAGCGCACCTAATACCAAGTGACGATACTGCCAGGCACTTCCTTGTTGAGCACTCCCTCGTTGACTAGAGCCTCGTTGACTAGAGCCCAGTTGAGCATTCTTCTCCTCGGGCTTAGTGTCAACTTTAGGTAATTTAAGAAAGGCAAAAATGAGTGCCATGATAAATAATGCAGATGCCAATATAAGATAAGGCGTTTGCACCGCCGTTGGCTGATTTTGACTGTTAGCAGCAAGGTCAGTAACTGATGACAGTATGAGCCAGCCGCCGAATATCGGTGCCAGAGTCGCACCTAATGAGTTAAATGCTTGTGTCATCGTCAGCCTGGACGATGCCGTTTTTGCCTCTCCAAGCACACTCACAAAAGGGTTAGCTGAAACTTGTAACAAGGTTATCCCGGCGGCCAATACAAATAGGGCGCCTAAGAAGGCGTAATATGACCCCGTTGTCGCCACAGGGTAAAACAGCAAGGCACCGAAACCTGCAATCATCAATCCAAGTACTATGCCTTTTTGATAACCTAGCTTGCTAACTAACGCCCCCGCAGGCATAGATACAATAAAATATGCTCCAAAAAAGCAAAACTGAATCAGCATAGCCTGGGTATAACTGAGATCGAACATTCCCTTAAGATAAGGGATAAGAATGTCATTTAAGCTTGTCAGTAAGCCCCAGATAAAAAATAGCGAGGTTAAACAGGTTAATGAAAACCGATAACCTTGTACCTTGCCAGCACTGCCTTGGTTGACAAGCTGTTGTTCTTGAGCTGGTGTAGTCGGTATCGCAGCCATAACTCTCCCCTATTTAATTAGGTGTATTTATTAGTCGCTGAGTTATCCCCTCAGCCCTGCCTCGCTCGTATCACATCAACCGCGATGGGTTACAACTGATAAAACTGTTAAATAAATCTATTGATTTTTAACATTCAAAGCTCTATGTTTGATGTAAGCGCTTTCATTTATAACATACCCGCAACGAATAGCAACGGCTTTAGATTTAATGTAAGCGCTCCCAATGCTGAATTCTTAACTTAGCATTACACGCCGCAGTGATTAACTACTGCTTTATTGATAAATATTAATAGATGTTGATTACTGTGATGAAAATACAATTACCGAAAAATTCTCCTATGTTATCGCCCCTTTTTACCTACGGGGTGGCGACAGCGTCCTTCCAGATTGAAGGAAGTGCGACTAATCGCCTTCCAAATATATGGGATACTTTTTGTCAAAAACCGGGTGCCATCGCAGACAAATCTGATGGCTTAACCGCCTGCGATCATGTCAACCTTTGGGAAAAAGATCTTGAGTTGATATCAAGTTTACATGTCGATGCTTATCGCTTATCGATATCCTGGGGACGAGTCATTAATCAAGATGGCAGCCTGAATAAACAGGGGGTCAATTTTTATATCAAGCTGCTCGATAGATTAAAACAGCTCAACATAAAAGCCTTTGTAACCTTGTATCACTGGGATCTTCCACAACATATTGAAGATAATGGCGGCTGGTTGAACCGCGAAACTGCCTACCTATTTAGTGATTACGCCGATAAAATATCTACAGCGTTTGGTAATAGAGTGTCTTCATATGCGACGCTGAATGAACCCTTTTGTAGCGCTTACTTAGGGTATGAAGTGGGTGTTCACGCACCGGGAATTGCCAATGCAAAGGCCGGCAGAACCGCTGCCCACCATCTACTGTTAGCCCATGGCTTAGCCTTGAAGGTGTTGCAGAAAAACAGCCCATTTTCCCGTAACGGAATCGTGCTCAATTTCACCCCTTGTTATTCAAGCAGCGAAGATCCGGCCGATCTTGCAGCCACCAAATACGCCGATGACTATATGAATCAATGGTATATAAAACCTATCATGGACGGCGCTTATCCAGACCTACTCGAATCTCTACCCGCAGATGTCAGGCCAGATATCCATGATGGCGACTTGGACATCATCTCCCAACCATTAGATTTCCTCGGTGTGAACTATTACACCCGCCTGATCTATAAGGCTAATGAGCAGGACATATTCGAAGAGGTGCCTAACGACGCCGCTCTTCACACAGATATGGGCTGGGAAATCTATCCCAGGGGATTAACAGCACTGCTTACCTCTCTCAATTCTCTTTATCAACTTCCCCCTATCTATATTACTGAGAATGGCGCGGCCGAGGCTGATACACTTGTGGATGGCGAAGTAAGAGATGTTAATAGGATCGACTACTATCAAGAGCATCTCAGAGCAGTGGGCCTTGCCATCGAACAAGGGGTCGATATCCGAGGATATTTTGCCTGGAGTTTAATGGATAACTTCGAATGGGCAGAGGGCTATCTGAAACGCTTCGGTATCGTCTATGTCGATTACGAAACACAAGAGAGAACCATCAAATCCAGTGGTTTAGCGTATAGAGATCTCATCAGCAACCGATAAAGATAATAATAAGTGGAGCCAGTAATGAGTAAACTCTTAATTAAAGAAAAATTGGGTTATGCCGTGGGGGATGCTGCCGCCAACTTAGTCTGGCGTGGCGCCTTGGCATATTTAGCCGTGTTTTATACCGACACCTTTGGTTTAACCGCGGCTGCGGCGGCCATGCTATTTTTGGTTGTCCGCCTGTCCGATGGAGTAACCGACATCATCATGGGGATGATTGCCGATCGAACATCGACGCGATGGGGAAAATTTCGCCCCTGGATTTTAATATCTACGCCTTTTCTGGCACTGTTTATGGTCTTATGTTTCACCACCCCAGATTTCAGTGACCAGAATAAGCTTATCTATGCCTATGTCACTTACATAGGATTAACCTTGGCTTATACTCTCAATAATGTTCCCTACTCCGCACTAATGGGCGTCATGACTGCGAGTGCCACCGAGCGCACCAGCCTTTCAGGATTCAGGTTAGCAGGCGCCTTCGCCGGCGGTCTGTTAGTCATGGGATTTTTACCCGATCTTGTTGCCTATTTTGGTGCCGGTGATGACTCAAAAGGTTATCAATACTCCATGTACCTGTTCGCCGCTATATTGATGACGTTAATGGTTATCACCTTTGCGACAACCAAGGAGCGCGTGACTCCTGCGATCGATGAGTCCAGTAATCTTTCCACCGAATTGAAAGATCTGTGTAAAAACCTACCCTTCATTATATTGCCACTGCTTGCAACCACGCTGTTTTTTTACTATCGCAACCTATATAGCGGTATTTTCTTCATACTTATTATGGCTCTGATGTGGTTTGTCATTAAACGGCTCATCAATCAAGACACAAAAAATTTCTCCAGAACCCAGAGAGATATGGTGGATCTACTGACTAACAAGCCTTGGTTAATATTACTCGGTATGGGGTTTCTCACCATGATGTTTAATGGCATCAAGTATGGGGTGATTGCTTACTATTTTAAATATCAGGTGGGTAATGAACTCATGGTGGGGCAATATTTTATCGCGCTGCTGTTAGTCTCGATACTAGGCGCCTTGTCTACCGGATACCTTTCGAAAAAATGGGGTAAACAAAACCTATTCATCACATCACTTATGCTTAGTGGTCTATTAACGACCGCCTTCTACTGGGTGCCTAATGGCAATATTTCCGCCATTTTCATATTAGGCTGTTCAGCTGAGTTTTTTGCCGCCATGATGCCAACGCTATTCTTTTCTATGCTGGGTGATTCGGCAGATTATTCTGAATGGAAAAACGGTCGTCGAGCGACTGGCTTGATCTATTCTGCCGGTACCTTTGTACAAAAAACTGGCAGCGGATTTGCCGGAGCACTCGTTTTAGTGGTATTAGCAAGCTATGGATACGATGGCATGGACAAATCCACCATAGAAGGTTCTTTGCCAGGTATGCAGCTGTTAATGAGCTGGATCCCAGCAGGCTTTGCCTTTGCAGGCGTTATCTTAATGCTGTTTTACCCTCTGGGCTGTCAACAAAACCAAGAAATAGGCGAAGATCTTGCTAAACGTAGAAGCTTATTAGCTCCAGTTTAATTCAATACCCGTTTAAACATTAAAGTGAGTTAAGCCTGCTTACTGGCTTGTGTCATGCTGCTCTCGCTTCAAAGTCAATTTAAAACTTTGGCAAATTCATAGCGTAAAGAATAAGATAGCAACAGCGCTTTATACGTAACACCGATTGTTTTAAGCACAATAAGGAAAAGTATGGCAACCATTTATGATGTCTCTGTGCTAGCTGGAGTGTCGCTAGCGACAGTATCCAGAGTGATGAACAAGAGTACCAAAGTCAGTGAAAAAACCGAAAAAAAAGTGCTCGACGCCATGGAGGAGCTTGGCTACAGGCCAAACTCTATCGCACAATCACTGGCCTCTAAACGCTCTAACAGTGTCGGGGTTTTAGTGTCAGAGCTTCATGGTCCCTTCTACGGCGCCATGATGAGTGGCATAGAAGCCGAGCTAAGAACGTCAAAAAAACATGTGATTATTGCTGCCGGGCACAGTGACGAACAAAGCGAGAAAGAGAGTATCGAATTTCTCATCGACCGTCGCTGTGATGCACTCATACTTCACGTAGAGGCCGTTTCAGATGAATATCTGATCGAGTTAAGTAAAGGCTCAACACCTATCGTGCTTATCAACCGATATATTCCGGCGCTCAAAGATAACTGCATCTGCTTAGATAACCAGCTAGGGGGATATTTAGCGACAAAAGCCATCCTCGACTCCGGACATAAGTCTTTAGCCTATATTTCCGGACCTATGTGGAAGCTTGATACCCAGGCCCGTTTAAAGGGCCACAAGCAAGCCTTGGCCGAATCTGGAATTGAGTTTAATCCATCATTGATGTTTGAAGGGGATTACTTAGAAACGGGCGGTAGCCAAGGTTTTAAGACTCTCAAAGGCAGAAATGAACAATTTACCGCTCTGGTATGTGCTAACGATGAAACGGCAGCAGGCGCCATGGATGCAGCAAGGCAGATGCAAGTGAATATTCCAGCAGATGTATCCATAATCGGCTTTGATAATATCATTCTGGCCAACTACATCCACCCCAAGTTATCGACGATTGATTACCCGATAGGTGAAATGGGCCATATGGCTGCGCGTTGGATCTTAAAAAACATCTATAAAAACATGTCTCTTGATATCAAAAATATGTTTGAACCAACACTAATTTACAGGAATTCCATTAGGGAAATAGACCCCGGATAATAAACGAGATTCATAAAACCGAGCGCTTGCCAATCCTCTCCAAAATAAGTCGGTGTACTCTCTCACCGACTTAATGCTTGCAACACACTCCTAAGCTAAACCGCAACTCCCCCAGTTATCCCAACAAGACAAACTTCAACATGTTTTTTCTCATACTCTTATTGATAAGCAGATTTGCTAAAGCAGTCATGTTAATTGCCACATCGATTACTCATCCAAGTTTTACCGACAGAAAGAATACAAACCATCCAAGAAACAGGTTAAACCACTAATAAAACCACAATAACGACAAACAGAAACACAAGATAAACTCTCATTCAATCATAACGATATAAACATAATCTGTTATCATAAAACGAGACTTGTTAAAATAAAGTAATTATTATGTTGACTGAGTTTAATAATTAACCTAGTTTTGTGTAAGCGCTTACAAATTTGAATATTTAGGGTCTCCTTTATTTTTTTGAGTCGTTTTGAAAGCGCTTTCATTGGGTTCGCAATATTAGACTAACTAATAAATTTACGATTGAATGTTTCCGGGGGAGATGGATATGCAACAAAAAACATTTAAAAAAACAGCATTAGCGACAAGCCTTTCACTGGCACTGAGTGCAACTGCACTTGCGCCAGTTTATGCGGCTGAAGAGCAAGATATCGAAGTTATTGCCGTAAAAGGCATCCGCGGCAGCTTGATTAAATCAACCGATCTAAAAAGAAGTGCTAGCGGTGTTGTTGACGCCATTACCGCAGAAGATATTGGTAAGTTCCCAGATTCTAACTTGGCTGAATCTCTGCAACGTATTACCGGTGTCGCCATCGACCGTAGTAACGGTGAAGGTAGTCAGGTCACGATTCGTGGTTTTGGTCCTCAATACAACATGGTCACGCTCAATGGTCGTGCAATGCCTGGTGCAGGCGATGGTAGTAGCCGTGCATTTGACTTCGCCAACCTAGCTTCAGAAAGCGTAAGTGCCGTCGAAGTGTACAAAACGGGTAAAGCCAATATCGCATCGGGCGGAATTGGCGGTACCATCAATATTGTCACCAGAAAGCCATTAAGCGATCCGGGATTTAAAGTCAGTATCGGTGCCAAGGCATTGCACGACACCACCAACCGTGTGGGTGATGATGTGACACCTGAGCTTTCAGGCCTTATCAGTTGGACCGATGACAAGGAGATGTTTGGTGTCTCTTTAACTGCCAGCCATCAGGTGCGTCACAACGCCGCTGTCGGGGCTTTTGTCACTGACTGGCGCACTTCAGCTTGGGATGGCACAGTACCGAATACACCCACCACAGTTCAAGATGGCGATAAGATTGTGCTCAACAACCCACCCGCCATGGGTCAGCTTCATGCCCTCCCCTCTGATATCCGCTACACCATTGCAGACAGAGAGCGTACCCGTGATAACGCCCAACTTACCCTGCAGTTCCGACCTGTCGATGCCTTTACTGCGACCTTAGACTACACCTACTCAAGGCAAGAAACCCTTGAAAAAAGAGCAGAGCAGTCTATCTGGATGGACTCATTTAAAACCGACTTTACATTCGATGATGAACTTGTAAAAACGCCGATTATTCACAGTGAAGACCGACGCTGGCAAAACCCACGCGACCTTGGCTTAGCACTGCAAGAAGGAAACCTACTTAACGAAAATAACTCTATCGGTTTAAACCTCAGCTACGAGGTCACCGATGACTTTAGCCTGACGTTAGATGCCCATGACTCAAAGGCTGAGCGTAGCCCGAATGCGGCTTATGGTAGCTGGATCAATGTCGGTCTCGGTGCCAATGTTTCAGCCGCTCAAACGGGTATTTTTAATGGTGGTCTACCATTAATGCAGATCGATTTTGATGACTCGACTAACCCAGGCTTGAACCCTAACGGTGTGCTCGATGCTGGTGATGTGGGCACAGCTATGTTAGATAGAGATGAGTACTCTCATGAGACCGATATCACCCAAATACGTCTGGACGGTTCATACGAGTTTGATAATGGTGGCATCGATTTTGGTATCGAGCACCGCTCTATGTCTAGCCATACAGTTCAAAGAGATCTGATGAACGAAATGGGCGGCTGGGGTATAGCTAACCCTGGTGAACTCCCGGATGGTTTCCTGTCTCCGCTCGATTACGCCGACGAATTTGATGATTACAGCACTGCTGGCGGCTGGACTCAAGGCTTTACCGGTAGCGCGTCAGAAGTCGGTGCCTGGGCGGCAAACAAGTATGGTTTTGGCTTTGGTGGCATAGATGCTGTTTCTACCGATAGCCTGATTGAAGAAGATATCAATGCAGCTTACGTGCAACTCAATCTATCCGGTGAATTGGGTGATAGGCCATACAATGTCGTTATTGGACTACGTTATGAGAGAACCGACATCACTTCGACCTCAAATACGGCAATACCTACTGCAATGCGTTGGAACAGCAACAATGACTTCTCTGTCCAACAAGGCGTTATAGCCGACAATAATTCCGTTTCCATCGATTCAAGTTATAGCCATTTGTTACCTAACTTAGATTTCGATATCGAAGTGATCGACGATGTTATTGCACGTTTCTCATACAGCAAAACAATCTCTCGTCCATCATACAATGACCTAAGCGCGGCTGTGATAGGTCTAAGTGGTCCAACGGCACCCACAATATTGGCGGGATCTTTGCCTGGTGGTGCGTCCAGTGGTAACCCGACACTGGTGCCATTTGAGTCAGACAACTTTGATGTTTCTGCAGAATGGTATTTCGATGATGCAAGTTATGCCTCTATCGGATACTACGAAAAACGTGTTAGCAACTTCATCGGTAATAAGCCTGAAGTCATGAATCAATATGGCTTAAGAGATCCGAGTAACGGCCCTCGAGCGGCTCAAGCCATTGCAGACTTAGAAGCACTCGGTGAGTCGGTGACCGATACCACACTCTTCTCTATGGTTGCAGCCAATGACTTAGGGGTTGATTATTACTCTCAAGATGCGACTTGGTTTGAGAATAACTACACGGGTATCGCCAACAGTGACGATCCACTGATGGATTTTGAAACAAGTTCGCCGGTTAACAATCAAGACGCTAAAATCAATGGTTTTGAGTTTGCTATTCAGCACTTTTTCGGCGATACAGGTTTCGGCGCTCAGGCTAACTACACCACAGTCAATGGCGATGTCGGCTATGACATCTCAGCCGACCCGAGCGAAGCTCAATTTGCCCTGTTTGGCTTGAGTGATACGGCTAACTTAGTCTTTATGTATGAAAACTTTGGTTTCCAGACGCGTATCGCGTACAACTGGCGTGACGAATTCCTATCGGGAACCAAGGGTCAAGATCCTGTGTTTACAGAGGCACATCAACAAATTGACCTGACCATATCATACCAAGTGTTTGAGAACTTTACCGTGTCACTCGATGGTATCAATATTACCGGCGAAGATTACCGTACACACGCCCGCAGTGAGGCTCAGCTGTGGAACCTCGAACAAGGAGGAGCACGTTATAGCTTAGGTGCTCGTTATACCTTCTAAGGTTATCGGGTAAATAAGGAAAAAAGCCAGCCACAGAAGTCAACATGCCTTCTGTGGCTTTCTCCTAACAAACGGTAAATACAGAGTCTTTGTAAAAGCGGCTTGAACTATCAGGCAGCTTTTACAAACACTCAAATAAAATAGGCAGAAATTATGATGGATGCCATAAAAGAAGTGACGATTGTTGGCGGTGGCGCCGCGGGCTGGTTAACCGCTGCGGTCATTGCCGCTGAACTTCTCAATGCAATTAAACAGCGTTAATAGGAGCGATGATGAATAGCATGACTAACTCAAATAAAAAAGTGCAAAGAATCGTGATTGCCGGTGGCGGTTCAGCAGGCTGGATGACGGCCGCCGCGTTATCAAAACTACTGGGTAAAAATCTGGATATTTGTCTCATAGAGTCAGAAGAGATAGGCCGAATAGGAGTGGGGGAAGCCACCATCCCTCCCATCCGCGTATTTAACCAGTTACTCGGTATCGATGAACAGGAATTTATGCGCACCGTTCAAGCGACCTTTAAGCTGGGCATTGAGTTCACTCACTGGGGCGCGTTAGACGATAACTATATCCACTCTTTTGGCACCACAGGTAAGGAGTGCTGGGCGGCAGAGTTTCAGCATTTCTGGGTCGGCGGTAAACAGAAAGGGATAGAGGGTGAATTTGGTGATTATTGTACTGAGCTGCAAGCCGCCAAGCAGGGCAAGTTTTTTGGTTCTAAAGACTCACCACTCAATTATGCTTATCATCTGGATGCAGGCTTATATGCGAAATATCTATCGGAGTTTTCCCAGAACCATGGCGTTAAACATATAGAGGGGATCATCGATGATGTGCTAATTAATGGACAAACCGGCCATATTGATGGATTAAGACTTCAAAGTGGTGAGCTTATCGAAGGCGACCTCTTCATCGATTGCACCGGCTTTTGCGCCAGACTAATTGAGGGCGCGCTCAATACCGGATTTGAAAGCTATAGTCATCTACTCCCCTGTGACGCAGCCGTCGCAGTACAGACAGAAAAAACTGCTGAGCCCAGGCCTTATACTCAATCGATGGCCAGAGACTCAGGCTGGCAATGGCGCATACCTCTGCAACATAGGGTGGGCAATGGTTTGGTCTACTGTAGCCGATTCATCTCCGATGAAGATGCCATCGCCAGTCTGATGGATAATTTGGAATCGCCGCCAATTACACAGCCAAGAATATTCAAATATAAGACAGGCAGACGATTAAAAGGCTGGAACAAAAACTGTGTGGCCATCGGGCTCGCTAGCGGCTTTGTCGAGCCGGTAGAGTCAACTGCCCTGCACATGATCATGTCTTCAATACTGCGCCTCATGAAGCTGTTTCCCCACGATGACATTAGCCAGGTCAATATCGACGAATATAACAAACAGACCCAGGAGGAGATGGAGCGAATTCGTGACTTTATCATCTTGCATTATAAAGCCACCAGCCGAGACGACAGCGCTTTTTGGCGCTACTGTCAAAATATGGCGATACCAGAGTCGTTATCTCACCGTATCGAGCTGTTTAAAGACACAGCCTGTGTCTGCCTAACTGAAACTGAGCTATTTCGTATCGATTCCTGGACTCAGGTCATGTTAGGCCAAGGTATCATGCCAAAGCACTATCATCAGATTGTCGATAATATGAGTGATACTGAGCTAAAACGATTTCTTGCTGGCCTTAAACAGATGGTTGATAAACAGGTAGCTCAAATGCCCTCTCATCAAGGTTTTATCGATCAATACTGCAAATCTGCATCAATGACTTGATAAAGCAAGAAAACGAATAGCATGGCCTATGGTTTATAAAATCCACATCAAAGTATGCCTACATTGGACGGCGTACTTTGATGATCAGATCTTGCTAACAAGAGTAAAACAAGCTGCAATCACACATTACACTGAGCAAACAGATGTAAAAACATGGTGATATAAAAATTAATTTTTCCCCTAATATTCTGCTCTATATTGTCATGATGTACTGAAATCACTTAGAATCCCCGTCAATGACATAAGGGATCACCATGAAACTCAAAATATTATCTGGACTGCTACTTCTTACATGTGCATCAGCACAAGCCGCCTGGTGGGTCGAACCTGACGACCTTGCCCTAAGAGCCGACATTCAATTGCTCGCCGATACCGGCATTATTTTGCAGCCAGTGACGACCTACCCCTTGATGTGGGCAGGGCTAAAGCAAGATATGGATAAGACTGAAGTTGAAAAATTATCATCAATGCAGGCCAGCGCCTATGACCGTGTCATGGCCGCCTATCAAAAAGATCATCAGAGCTTCAATGCCGAAGTGAAACTGGCCGCCGCAACGGATAATGCCCGCTTTCTAGGTTTTGGTCATGACTACCGAGATAAAGCGGAAACCACAGTGAATGCCGAAGTCACCAAAGACTGGTTCAGCGGCCGAATTTCTGCCAGCTATCATTACGACCCTATCGATGGTAACAGTGCGCGTTTAGACAAGAGTTTCGCCGCCGTCATGTTAGGTAACTGGATTGTCAGCGCCGGTGCCCAGCAAAAGTACTGGGGACCAGGTTGGGATACGGGTCTCATTCAGACGACTAACGCCAGACCTATGCCAGGCATCACTTTTAGCCGCAATAACAGCCAGGCCTTCGAAACACCTTGGCTAAACTGGATTGGCCCATGGACCTTCACCACCAGCTTCAGTCAGATGGAGAGCGACCGTTACGTGCCTGAAGCCAGACATTGGGGCGCTCGCGGTACACTCAGGCCCATCTCAAAATTAGAGGTCGGCTTTTCCTGGACCATGCAATGGGGCGGTGAAGGCTACGGCAATAGCTTGAGTGACTGGTGGGATGGGTTAGCTAATGGTGGTGGCACAGAAGCCGAACTTGAGAATGGTCAGGAAAACATGCTCGCCGGTTATGATTTTCGCTGGTCAGATACCGCCTTCGGTATCCCCTACGGTATCTACTATGAGCGTACCCATGAAGATTATCATAACGGTAAGAACAAGCTGATTAACGCATCTAACATGGGCGGAATTGACTTCGTGTTGGCCAATATCAATACCCGAGTCTTCATCGAATATGCTGACACGGCAGCCTCTTGTGGCCTTGATGACGAGGTTTACAACTGCATGTATGAGCACGGCTTCTACAAAGATGGCTACCGCTATTATGGTAAAAGTCTAGGTAGCACCTATGACAATGACTCAAGAACATTGGTCATAGGTGGCATCACCCAATTGGGTGGAGGGCAGAGCATCACCAACAAACTGAGATTGCTAAAACTCAATTTCGATGGCACAGATACATCTAACCCTGAAGGGGGCAACCCGGTATCACCTGGCGAATATGAACGTATGGTTCAGTTCGATACCAGCTATCACAGACCCTTCTATGAAGGTACGCTAAAAGTCGGTGGCACCTTAGGTTATAGTGAATATATGACTAGCGGTGGTGATGATTGGGATACGACTGTGTACGCAGCCTGGGAAAGAAGTTTTTAATTTGTAGAAGAGCCTAGGACCTAGTTCCTAGGCTCTTAATTAATCTAGTACCTTCTATTAAATTACAGCTCAGCAAAATCATCCACAGTCTTATGTCCTCTCTTAGCGAGAAATGAGAGCAAGGCCTCTGGACTTCGATTCAGCAGTCGATCACAGGGGAATTCCGCTTCTTCTATGATTGCCAGCGCTTGTGAGAACTCGCCTAAACTAAAGGCAACATGAGAGTCTGAGCCCATCACTAACAAGCCACCCGCATCTCGAACGGCTTTTGCTATTGCGACGCAGTTAGCCTCACTGCCTTTTCGGGACATCTTAAACGAAGAGTTATTGATTTCGAGTGCCACATGAGATCTGGCCGCAGCAACTGCCACAGCCGTGATATCGATAGGGTAAGCCGGATTTCCCGGATGAGTAATAATATCCACATTGCCACTTTCGATGGTATTGATCATTGCTCGGGTGTGGGCCTGTTTATCTGCAGGGGGAAACACGGGTTCGTGAAAGCCTGCCAGCACTATATCTAACTCTTGCAGGTAATCTCCAAAGTAATCAATGTCTCCCGCATCATTTTTAATATTCGCCTCTATGCCCCTTAAAATACCAACGCCATCTATAATTCTGGGCAATACTCTCAAATTAACAAAATGCCAGAAATGAGGAGCATCGGCCATATCCGGGCCATGATCGGTTATCGCAAACAACCGCAAACCTTTCTCTTTCGCCACAGCAATGTAATCATGAACCGTGCTATAAGCATGAGTAGAGGCGATGGTGTGGGCGTGAGTGTCAACAAGGTACTTCATAATGGCTCTTCTTATACTTTACATTGAAAATATCAGTGCCCAAGATTCTACGCTGATATAATCACTTAGCCTAATTTTCAGAAACCGCCCCTTGTAATTCATCCCATCCCTGACGCTTTCGGTAAATCGTCGAAGCACTGATGTCTAACAGGGCTGCGGCTTTAGGTACATTTCCGCCACATTTCTCAATGGCCGCCTCAATCGTCTGCTTCTCTGACAACCAGAGTGGAATAATTATCTCAACGTTATCGATTCCTGAGTCTGCTGCTTGCAGGTTTTTGCTTCTGGACTGCTCATCTATCGCGAGTGACTCGCGGCTATTGATAGCCGAAGCCTGATTCGCTCTCGTAATGGAGATAACGGGCTTAATTTGAGCCAGGCTGTTGCCCGAGTCTGATTTAAATAACGAAGGTAGCATCGACTCATCAATGACAGCAGAGGAGTTAAGTACCACCATCTGTCTGATTATATTTTGCAGTTGGCGGACATTTCCCGGCCAATGATAAGTCTGTAGGATTTTCTTCACCTCACCACTGAAACTTTTAAACTGCTTACCTTCCTCGGCGTTATATTCTTTTAAGAATTTTTGCGCGAGTAATAGTACATCTTTTCCGCGCATTCTTAACGCGGGTAACTCAATAGGTATCACGTGCAAGCGATAGAATAGATCTTCTCTAAATCTTCCGGCTTTCACTTCATCCCAAGGGATGCGGTTAGTCGCACTGACAAAACGCACATCGACTTTCTCCTCCTTGGTGCCACCGACTCTTTGAAAGATCCCCGTTTGAATAAAGCGTAAAAACTTGCTTTGCAGCTCAAGTTCCATCTCGCAGACTTCATCTAAGAACAAAGTTCCCCCATGTGCACGAGTCGCCGCGCCATCCCGGTTAGCAATGGCTCCGGTAAAAGCACCTTTAGTGTGGCCAAAGATTTCACTTTCTATCAAATCTTTAGGAATTGAGGCACAGTTGAGTGCGATAAAAGGTTTATCACGGCGATTGCCGGCATGATGAATAGCCTGAGCACAGACCTCTTTACCTGTGCCACTTTCTCCTATGATAAAAACCGAAGCCTTACTATTGGCAACGCAATCTATGGTTTTATATACGGTTTGCATCGCGAGAGATTCACCGATAAACCCCATGTAGTTAGCCTTAGGTAAGCTTTTCTCATAATTGGCAACGAGATTAACAAGCAGTCTCTGTTTCAGCGCATTGCGGACAGTGATGGAGAGACGCTTAGCATCGAATGGCTTAATGATAAAATCGAAAGCACCAGATTTCATCGATTCGACGGCGAGATCTATGGTGCCATGGGCGGTGATCATAATCACTGTAATATCTGGGTACTGAGATTGAACTTTTTGCAGTATATCCATGCCTGACATGTCGGGTAACTTGATATCCAGCACCAGCAAATCTGGCTGCCAAATCGTCAGTTCAGTTAACGCATCTTCCCCATGATTAACATGGGTAACTTTCGCGCCTTCGCAGCGCAGATACTCGGTATACAATGCCCCCAACGACATGCTGTCTTCAACAAGTAAAACGGTAAATGAGTGCTTAATTTCCATATTTTCTTTACCTATTTCCTATACCAATTTATTTACTTATGGTTTTGCCCATATTCCTATCGATAAGTCTAGTGAGCCCAATTTAAGCGGCAAAGCGTTCCCTAAAAGCTTTTATTGTCTGCTCTCCAATCTCTTGTACTTCTAGCAGATATGACTCTACTTCACTTTTGTCCTTATCTCGGGCACTTTGTTCCAGGCATTTAGCCACTTCATAAAGGGCCTGAGCGCCAAAACTGCCTGAGCTACTTTTCAAGGTATGAGCCTGATCATCTATCTCGTTAAAATTCATCGACAGTTTCAATGATGCTAACTTCTCTAAACGCTCATGGGTCTCTTGAAGATAGACATTGAACATGCCTTCCATGGACTCTTGTCCTAGGGCATCGACCAGATCAGACAGCACTAACTCGTCGAATAATCTGTCCGACAGAAGCATTTCATTATCTGTCACATGTGGGCCATCAGTTTTCGCATTCATGATATCGTCTATGGTGGATTCTTTAATCAAGCTTAATTCCTGAACACTGGCTTCACAAGGTTTGTCGGTATTTTTCCCTTTAGCCTGAGTATATTTGTTTTGCAGGTCAACGACATCTGAGCTGGGAAGCCATTTGTTTATCGCCTTCACCAGCTCAAGCTGATTTACCGGTTTCGCGACAAAGTCTTTCATGCCTGCATCGAGGCAAGACTCTACGTCCTCTTTCGACACATTGGCCGTCATGGCTAATATCACGGTATCGGGCTGAGCGAGTAAAATCTCTCGCGTCGCTTCGACGCCGTCCATCTCAGGCATGCGCATATCCATCAATATCAAGCCGTAGTCATGTTCGGCTGACATCTTAACCGCCTCTTTACCGTTATGGGCGAATTCAACCTCGAAACCCGATTTCGCTAACATGGCCCCGGCGATGACTCGATTTGAGGGACTGTCTTCGGCCAATAATAGACGTTTATTTCTCAATGTCAGCTCAGGTAATAGAGTTTCGACCTCTCTGCTATCAGATTCATCTGAACTCTCGCCACTGAGCAAGCCAAGCAACATCTCTCGACTCAAGGGTTTATTGATCACTTGTTCTAAGCCGATATCGGCCATGACCACAGGCATTTCAGGACTTAATCCCGACATCAAGGCGGCAATTAAGCCATCTTCAAACAGAAAATCTCGCTTAAATTGATTCGATAAGTTTAAACTCAGCTGAGACAAGCTAGTATCATCAATCAGTATAAGATTAAACCTGCCTTTCACCGCTTCTATTTTGAAAATGTCCGTGAGTTGACTTACATTGACGGTCTGCACCCCATACTGGCTGTACTGTTTTTTGACCAGATGAGAAAAGGTCTTATCTGGGTGAACCAGCAAGACTCTCGCATGTGCAGGAATATGGGTAAAACTGCCTCTTTGTTCCTCGAGCTGTAAACGTACATTGAATCTGAAACAACTGCCGTGTCCAAGGCGGCTACTCAGCTCGATCTCCCCCCCCATCATGGTGATTAACTCGGAACAAATGGCTAAGCCTAATCCGGTGCCCTTGTAGTTGGTATTATGTTGATCATGGACCTGACTAAACTCTTGAAACAGTTTCTTCTGAGCCGGCAGACTAATGCCAATGCCTTCATCGGTGACAGCGCAATGCAGTTGCACCTCCTGGTGATGGCTGTCCGGGATCCACATCTCTACCGAAACGCAGCCACCGCTGGAGAATTTAATCGCATTATCGACGAGGTTATGCAGTACCTGACGCAATCGTTGTGCATCTCCCTTGACGAGATCCGGTACATTTCGATTAATAAATGTCGCTAAGTTGACGCCTTTCTCATTGGCTTTAGGCGCTAAAATCTGCATCACCTGAGCCACCATCTTAGCTGGCGAGAAGCTCATATTTTCCAACACCATCTGTCCCGCTTCAATCTTGGAAAAATCTAGAATATCGTTGATGGTACTCAGTAGGGCAGTACCGGCCTCTTTAGCCGTATGCGCATAGATGCGTTGATCTTTATTCAGCTTAGAGTCCAGCATTAGCTCGACTCCACCTAACACGGCATTCAATGGGGAACGAATTTCATGACTCATGGTGGCAAGGAATCTGGATTTAGCCTTACTGCCTAATTCAGCCTGCTCCTTAGCCTGTTTTAACTCGGTCTCATACTGCATACGCTCTGAAACATCGTGTAAGAAGGCCGTGAGTAAGATCTCATCACCCAACTGTACCGGGATCATCTTCATCTCAACCGGAAAATGAGTGCCATCGGCCCGAATGGCCATGAGTTCTACGCTCTTCTTTATCGTTGGACCACAACCGGTTTTCCTGAAGATTTCCAGCCCTTCCTTGAACGCCTTTCTCTCTATATCGACAAAAATCAGATCCTCTAAAATCTCCCCCAGAGCCTGTTCGCGACTATGGCCAAACAGCTGGCTGGCCGCTTCATTGAACTCTTGAATACGCCCGGTGATATCTATAGTAATGAGTGAATCTTGGCTGGCCTCGAGTGTCGCCAGTAAAATAGACTCGGTCCGTTTAGCCTCCGCCTCTTTACGTTTTATATCACTTAAGTCTTTCACTAAGCCCAATAACATGACGTCGCCATCGATCAACATCTTAGAGACGGACAGGTCGATGGGAAAAAGCTTACCACTCTTATGTTGCGCCACCAGCTCCCTTCCCTTGCCTTGTAACACCCCTCTTTTAGAGTTAATGAAACGCATCAGGAAGTCATTTTGCATGTGTCGTTCGTGACTCGGCATGAAGATGGATACGTTTTGGCCAATCAAGTCATTATTATCATAACCAAAAAGGTGGCCGACGGCCGGATTTACCTGAACGATGATCCCTTGGGTATCTATGATAATAAAGCCATCCACGGCGGCTTCTAAAATCGTACTGAGGCGAATGTTGGCACTCTCAAGCTCCTGAGCATTTTTCTCTATTTTTTCAATCATACGATTGAATGCCAGAGTCGTTTGACCTATCTCATCATGGCTATTCACGGGGATTTGAACCCCGGTTTCCCCCTGGAGTATTCTCTTGGATGCCCGTTTCAACTCACTCAAATTTTTGGTCAAATAACTGCCCAATAACCAAGAAAACAGCGCAACCAACAACATCTCTAACCCGGCAATTGAACTAAAACGCGTCGTGGCCCTGGCTAAAAACTGATCGAACTCATGGATACTGATCCCCAGTTCAACACGGCCGAACACAAATCCTGACTCAATAATATCGGCCTTCACATCGAGCACACCATCCTCTATATCGACAAAGCCGCCACCCAGTTTAGCTAACGCCTCTTCATTGACGAATGATCGATCGCTAGCCGAGATTAGGCTTGGTTCTCCCGCACTGACGAGCAAGTTATTTCGATCATAAATGGCAACATATAAGATCTGAGTATTGTCGAGTAGCTCGCTGGACAACTCCTGTAAGGTGGAGACATCTGTGCTAATAACCGCATCTTTAGCCGCCGCTGCAAATAGCGTCACGACTGAACGCGCACGTTTTTCAATCTCAGCCTGATTGGAGCTCTTGAGATAATCGACACTGGTATAAACCAGCAGCATCAAAAGCACGCCCTCGATTAACGCGATGCCTAATACCGTTTTGAGTCTAAACGTCATGAGTAACCTCCCTCTTATCTCTATCTCTAAGCTATAGCAATAAGCGGCTCATTATTATTTATCATTGGTCTCTAAGGGCTCAGAAAAATCCCCCAAGCCTAACGCTCTCACATCATTCCAATCACTGCTCTTGGCGGCTTCGAAAGGTTTAAACCCAAGCCCTTCCAGTAGCATGCTTCCTTCTTGAGTCGCAGAGAATTGAGTGAACTTTATCATTAATTCTTCTCTGACACCGACGGGCACTCTTGGATGAATCGCCACGGCATGGGGAGTGTATCCAGGCGTTTCCCACAGCACTCGCAGCTGCTTGGTCACCTCTTTATCCATGGTTTTAAAGGTTCTCTTCACCCCTCCGCCGCCAGCCACTAACCCTTGGGCTACGGCGAGATAAACTGAGTCATGAGATCCAACATACTTTATTTGATTGTTAATGCCCTCTATCTTCAAGTTGGCTCTGGGCAGCACACTCGCAGCGAAAGCGGCGGGAGCCGGGAAGGCCAATAACTGGCCATCGAGATCTGACAGGGACTGAGCTTTAGAACGCTTCTGAACCACAATAATCCCTGTTATTTTTTTACCTTGCTCTTTTACCAGCGCCTGATAACCGGGAGATTCATTAAACACGGTAAAGTGATAGGGGTTCATATAGGCAATATCGTACTCCCCCTTGGCCAAACGCTTCTCAAACGTGGGAATGTCGGGAGCCGTCGCAAAATGCAATTGAAAATTTGCATTTTGCGACAAGGCTGCCAGTAAGGGAGACCATTTTCTTGCCAGCGTGCTAGCGGCTTGTTGCGGCACTACCCCAAAGGTGAGAATCGAAGGTTCGTTAACTGTGTGTTTTGTATCAGATGCTTGCGTCGTAAAAACACCACAAAAAAACAAGGCTATAGAGGAGAGCAGATGCGTGTTGAGCCATGGTGATATTTTCATTATGCGTATCCTTACCAGTGACGACCCTAGATACTGGAGCAAAGCCTATGCCAAATCTCAGCAGGCTTAATCACATGCTAATCTAACCCCACACTCATAAATTCAGCAACAACATCCTTTTCTCACAAGAAAACAATCTGTTAATTCAATATGTATCACATTTTTGCATTTTGCAATTAATACCTTTGCAGATACAGCAACATCATCACAAGTCACAATACTTTATAAAGACTAACAACAAGATAGGGTCAGAAGCTCAGGCTATGGCACAAAGATTGCCTTTATATTGATACCACATATAAGGTAATGAGCTTGCTTATGACGTCAAATGCAACACATGGAATGTCCACAGCTGCTGTCAAGTTTCGCTTAGACACACTTTCTGTCCTACTGGTTGAAGATACTCAGAGCGAGCGCTACTTTATAGTCAATCTACTGCAGAGCATGGGAATGAACGTCTCGAGCTGCGCTAGCGGTGAAGAAGCAATCGAGTTATATCAAAGCCAGATGCCCGATATTGTGATCAGTGACTGGCGAATGCCAGGTTTAACCGGCCCCCAGTTATGCCAACGACTCAAGCAGGCCCCATTTCCCCCTTACATCATCTTGCTAACCGCCAACAACCAAACAAAACACATGGTAGAAGGCATTGAATCGGGTGCCGATGACTTTCTCACCAAACCTTTTATACCTAGCATATTGAAAGTGAGGCTATTAGCCGCGGCGCGCATCGTCAAGATGCAGCAGCACCTGACCGATCAGAACCAAGCGCTCAACAACGCCCTGTCTAAGGAGCAAGCCTACTTAGCACAAGTTCAAGCAGATCTCGACAGCGCCGCCAGACTCCAGGGTTCGTTACTGCCAACATCGAGCAAGCTGACCAATCAATGGAGCCTGGCTACCCGATTTCAACCCGCCCAGGATCTGGCTGGTGACATATTCCAATGCTTTAACATCGACGATTCTCATCTGGGTTTCTATTTGCTGGATGTCACCGGCCACGGCATCGCAGCCTCGATGCAAAGTTTTACACTAGCCCAGAGACTCAGCTGTAAGAGTTGCCACTGGGACAGCTTAGATCCTGCGTTAATTGTGACTGAGCTTAATGCAGACTTTGAAGACCCTGAAAATGCCGGGCGGTTCGCTACCTTGATTCTGGGAATAGCCAATACTGACAGTGGCCAAGTGAGAATAACGATGGCAGGCCACCCACAGCCAATCTTGCTCGATAATGAGAGCGCCACCATGATGAGCCTGGACTCAGGCCTGCCCCTAGGGATCGATAATCAATTTCAATACCAGTACAACTCATTCTTCTTAAGCAGTGGACAGCACCTAATGCTCTACTCAGACGGTTTATATGAGTGCCAACATCCCATCTATGGTGAGTTTGGCCAACAGAGGCTACTCAAGGCCTGCTCAGATGCACACCAACTATCACCGGAAGCTCTGTTGCATCACCTCAGTCACGCCATCGACCTCTGGCAACAAAACTCCCCCCAGGATGATATCTCAATGATGATAATTTCCACCTCGAACATTTCGATATAAACACGTTAGCACTGGCCCGTTGGAGGCAATATGAACACCATACAATTAAATCTATCGCAAAAAATCTGGAGCAGTAAGCTCTTATGTGCCGAGTTCGAACAGTTTCTGCAACAAAACAGCGTGCCTACCCAACAGAGATTTAAAGTCATAACCTGCATTCTTGAGGCGTTATCCAACGTCTTAGAGCATACCGACAGCCGTCTGGAACAGATAGTCGTCATTCTGCATTGCGATCAAGAGCTCATCACCATAGATCTGCTCGATAACTCCCCTTACACCCCCATAGACAATCAGGTTGAATGCCCCTCTCCTTTCTCACTCTCGGGGAGAGGCTTATGGATCATACAAAACTGGATGGATCAGATGAGGTTCCAGAACTCAGTCGCAGGCACTCACCTCAGGTTGAGCCTGTTGCGCTGATCTCCTGTAGGAGGGTCTTCAGATGTAGGAGGGTCTTCAGGCCCGAATCTTTTGCTTGTTTCAATCAATCGCGGCTAAAGCACGCTCCTACGGTGATGCTGGCGAATTATTTTTATTGTGTAGGAGGGTCTTTAGATGTAGGAGGGTCTTCAGGCCCGAGGTTCTCTCGCGGCTAAAGCACGCTCCTACAATGTACTCTCTCGCGGCTAAAGCACGCTCCTACAATGTGTTCTCTCGCGGCTAAAGCACGCTCCTACAATGTGTTCTCTCGCGGCTAAAGCCGCTCCTACATGGGCAATCGCAGCATGATCTCATACCCCACCAGCATTAAAGCAGGTTGAATAGCAAAGACGACGGCCTTCGGCCTATCGCTCCGCGGACGGCTACGCCTATTCGACGGGCTCCGCCCTGTTAGTAAAAGCGAACAGCGCAGCGTCATCTTAGTTCTACCAGCATAGCGTCTTCTTTTTTGTAGGAGGGTCTTCAGGCCCGAAGCTCTCTCGCGGCTAAAGCCGCTCCTACAAGGTATGCCTCGTTTTACCCTGCTCAGCCTAATATCGTATTTTCTATTCCTTGGGTGCTTTGGATGTAGGCGGTGCTTTAGATGTAGGCGGGTCTTTAGGCCCGAACCTTTCAACATTTAACGCTTTCTATCTTTGCAAATTGCAAGGCAAATCAAATAGGAACAAGGTGATTGTCTTTCGGGGAGACACATAGGTGACGATTTTTAAACTATAAAATCAACGAGTTAACAATTGGCCCGACTTGTGCTTTATAAATTATTATGTATCGATGATAAACAAGACGATTCTTTTAAGGAGCTAGTTATGAAGTTCTCTCCCTTGGCACTCGAAAATGCATGCTTAGTCACCTTACCTAAAGAGATGATCATGGCTCAGACGCCAACAATAAGAGCCGCTATTTCTCGTCAAATAGAAACCGGCAGCACCAAGCTGGTGATGGATCTACATCAAGTGGAATATATCGACTCCAGTGGCCTGTCTATTCTGATCTCGGCACATAAACTCACCCAGAAACATTCTGGAGAAGTGATCTTGCTCTCCCCTTCGGCTGGCGTACGCGCCCTGATTGAACTCACGCGGCTACATCATGTGTTCACTATTTTCGAAGATAGAGATGCGGCAATTGAACATATATGTGCTCACTGAGTGTAGGCAGTAACGATACATACAAGCTGCAAATAATAACTGAACATAATGACTAGACACACTTGCTGCAAATAGAGCAATGAAAGCGAATTGAGTTAAAAGTTAACAACAATAAGATATCGAGGAGCTAATTATGGAAAAATTAGATGGCGATACAATCAAGGGACTCAGTCTATTTCTCTTGCTCAATCTGGCAGCCTGCATCAGTTTAGTCATGCTCAATAATGCAGATAGAAACCTATGTAAAAACACAAGTGACACAGCAAGAAGTCACCTCAGCTCCAATGACCCAATGAACACTAAAAGCTGTCTCTATTATGGGGGGCGTATTCTTCATGAGAGAGCGATAGATCAATACTGAAACACATATCATCAAACAAAGTCTCACCCGACACTGGTGAGCCATATTAAACGGTAAAACGGTTTAACTGTTGAACGACCAATAATTAATCCGGAGTAATAAATAAGCCTCGATAAATAAACCATTCGATCTCTGCAGATACTGTCCCTCAATTCATTCGCATTTTGCAAAAACAACCAATCTAAGCCTGAAAAAGTCATCAATATTTGCAAACAGCGAAATATTATCGACAACAAAATGATAGGGAAAAAATAAAACAACGAAATATTACTGATGTTTCAAAATCTTAGTTACGCATCTAACAACTGGCATTGATTATGTATAACTCTATATAGAAAACCCTATTTAGATTTCGTTTATCTGTATATTGAGGACAACCGATGCCTGTACTTGATAATGTCCAACAGGAGAACAGAAATGGGCTCACCAAGAGCCTATTCTCTCTTGGTTCGGCACAAGTGCTGGGACGGATCATTAGATTTGCATCTAGCATCTTTTTGGCCCGTCTGCTTACACCTGAAATCTTCGGTGAAGTCGCCATCATACTTGCCTGCTTCGAACTCATCAGTGCCCCAACCATCCGGTTCACCTCAGACTCTTTGCTCAAAATGGATGATATGACCTTCCATTCAGCCCTAGCTAGCGCGCATAAAATGAATTGGTGCGCCGCGGTTATTGCATTTGTTGCCATGAGCTTACTCAGCTGGCCTCTCGCATATTTTTTTCAGGATCCAACCTTGATCCCGCCTATGATACTCATGGCAACAAGCTATTTATTATTTCCCTTCGGCATGCTTCATGCGACATCTAATCTAAAGGAAAACAAGATACCTGTGGTTGGTCAAGCCATACTATGGCAGACCATAGCCGACGGTGTACTCACAGCCTGTTTAGTTTTGCTCGGTTTGGGAATCTGGGCCATTATCATACCTAAGGTATTAGGGATCCTTATATGGGTCGGGATCCACAGGTATCATACCCCCTTAGTTTATGGCTCAGACTCCCAGAGTCCTCCTGCCGAGCACGTTTATTATCAAAATCACTCTATCAATTCACGATCAGCAATAGAGACCTCAAGAGTGTCACATCAGGTGGCAAGTCTCCCCCCGATGGAGGACAAAACAAGCAAAACTGATATCAAGAACCTGGCCATAAGTATCAAACTCATCGCCAACTTACAGATTTCAGAAGAGTTCAAAAAGATCACTCATAAACTCACCAAGCAGCAAGCTTCCACAAATGAGATGCTCCATTTGGGGGTTAATATTGGTTTACATGATCTGAGTATTGCCCTAAGAAACAACATAGATTACCTGCTTGTGGGATATTTTTTTGGGCTAGAAGCACTAGGAGTTTACTTTTTTGCCTTCGCCGCCAGTGTAGGACTAAGTACTATCATTATGCAGAAATATTCTCACTCGCAGTATTCTCAACTCCTCAAGCTCACATTTCCAATAATAGTGCTTCAAATTATATTTGCGCCTATTTACCTACCTTTTATCTACGGCGAACATTGGATCCATGCAGGGGCCCTGCCGGTATTTATTCTGCTCTGCTTATGCGGTCTGATCAGGCCCTTTGCTGAAGCGGCCAGTCAACGTTTGGTCAATCTAGACATGCAAAGTGTCAAACTTAAATTCAATATAGGCGTCACCTTATTATTAGTCCTCAGCATCAGTTTTTTCAGCCAATGGGGATTAGAAGCCGTCGCCTTAGGCGTCTTGCTCGTTCACCTTTTTACCACAATAGCGTTAACTCGCTACGTTCACTGTTATATCCTCAAACCAAGCACATATGACAGAATTAACCATATTTCAAACAATCAAGAAACACCTAATGTGAATGAAAAAACGGCAAAATCATTTGCACAGGAGTTTCCTCATGACGCCTAGAGTCTCAGTAATTATGCCCATCTACAATGGGCAACACTTCGTCAAGAGTGCCATTAATTCTGTATTAATGCAGTCATTTACCGACTTTGAGCTTATTCTGGTTAATGACGGTTCGACAGATAAGAGTTTAGCGATCTGTCATTCGATACACGACCACAGAATTCGCATCGTTAATCACACACAGAATAAAGGCTTAGCCGCTGCAAAAAACACAGGTATTCGCCACGCGATAGGCAGATATATTGCCCTGCTCAATTCCGCTGATATGTGGCATCCGGATAAACTCAAGATGCATGTCAAACACCTGAGTCAGTCACCTAAGGTGGGGATCAGTTTTTCTCGCTCAAGCTTTATGAGTCATAAAGGCAGGTTAATTCATTTCTATCAGATGCCTCAGTTAACAGGGATCACTGCCGCTCACCTGCTGTGCCGAAATCCGGTAGGAAATGGCTCAGCTGCCGTTATTCGTCGTGAAACCCTTAACGACATTCGTTTTCAAGCGTTAAACCATAGTGAAAACTACACCTGTTACTTCGATGAGCGTTTTAGTCAATCTGAAGATATCGAGTGTTGGCTCAGGATTGTCGCCACCACACTCTGGAAAATGGAGGGAATACCCGCCCCTCTCACCTTCTACCGACTCAGCCAGCAAGGCGTATCATCAAACATCATCAAACAGCTCGCCTCCTGGGAAATGATGATCGATAAAGCCAGGCTATTCGCGCCAAAGCTATTAAAACGACATGAACAGGATGCAAGAGCTTACCAACTCAGGTATTTGGCAAGGCAGGCAATACGCAACGGTCAAGGGAGAAGTGCTATCCAATTGATCAATCAAGCCTTATATGTTTCTCCCAATATAATGATGACAGAAACAGGTAGAACCTTTATCACCCTAACGGCAGCCTATCTGCTTTGGGTGTTACCAGCATCTATATACAAGGTATTTGAAAATATTGGTCAATTTATAATGGGACATATTCAAAAAAAACGCATCAGTAAAGATGGCGTCAAGTCATCGTTAATCTCATAAAATCTTCAAAAAGCAACTCAGTCAAAACTACAGTCCCTCAGGCTTGGTATTAATACCGATTAGTATAAGTATGAACAATTGCCCCAAGACACTTTCGGTATTTTAAACATTCCTCTTTAATCTATGCGCTTTGCATACTCAAAATGCAAACTGCGAAAAATCACGATTAGACTCAGTGTAAACGGCACGAGAAGCCGACCAACAACCTGTTAAATAACAACTTATCTAACTGGCCCAGATTATGCAATATTCTAAAGCGTGAATTAAAATATGAATTGAACGCTAGCATCGAATAGCAATCTCTCTTAAGGCTGGGAAAATGATAACAGACACTCGA
Source organism: Shewanella benthica (assembly GCA_023284085.1). GTDB lineage: Bacteria > Pseudomonadota > Gammaproteobacteria > Enterobacterales > Shewanellaceae > Shewanella > Shewanella benthica. The sequence continues at coordinate 42,501 of JAKVHY010000028.1, read as the reverse complement.
GTAGAAACTGCCAATATCAGAGGTCATATGCTCAGAACAGTCGACATTATCGTTGCCCTGCTACTCATCATAGGTGCTGCGCCGGTATTAGTATTTAAGTCTCTCTATCGCAAATATCACCATGGAACGGCCATAGAACGTGTTTATATTCACGGTGTAAAACACGGAAAAATAGGTCTATATCAATTCACAGGTGAAGGAATATGTTGCCAATGGCCCTATTTAATCAACCTACTCAAGGGTGACCTTTCCCTGCTTGGTAGCGACAAAAGATATTACCTTGAACCTGACCAAGGTGCTGGTCGAGTCTCTTATCAGCAGCAAAAAAATCAATATCTTAGCAAGCCTGGCTTACTCTCTTTTGAGCAAATGCATCAAAGGTTAGGCATTAATTTCGAGGACAAGGCAGAACACCTGCATAACGCACAAAGCAATCTCTTGTCTTATCTTATGGCAGCATCGAGAGTCGTACTGACATCGATATTCTCAGCCCATAAGGCTAATAGCTCGGCGCAATCAATTCCCTTATTCAATTTACAACTCTGTAATCTCACCATGAAAGAGATGTTGGCAGAGATAATCATTCAATCCCAACACTACAAAGCGTTAAAGCTAACGCGACATCCTGACACGACTCACTCAGCCCCAGGTAATTCAATCGGTATGCTTCAATATGCCTTCGTCAATGCAGCTTGCTTGAATATCAGTGTCAAAGACCCATGCTATCGTCGCTGTTTACAATCGAGCTGTCACAAGGTATTCGCCGATGGTTCGGGCATACGCATTGCCAGCCTTTGGAAAGGCTACTCCCCTAAAGACAATCTCAATGGCACTGACATGTTTCCTAGACTGTGCGAGCAGCTATCAAAAAACAATTTATCTGTCTTTCTTCTCGGTGGAGCCCCTGGCATTGCCGCTAAAACCGCTGAAAAGATGAGCCATCAATACCCTAACTTAGCTATCGCAGGTACTCATCATGGCTATTTAGATTCATTAGCCAATGAACAATCTGTGATTAAGCAGATTAATGCTTCAGGTGCGAGTGTTTTACTGGTCGCAATGGGGGCACCAAGACAAGAAGTTTGGCTAGAAAAACATCAAGCTAATCTGGATGTCGCAGTGGGCCTTGGCGTAGGCGGATTATTTGATTTTTACTCAGAGAAAATCATACGAGCCCCGCTATGGGTAAGACAAATAGGCATGGAGTGGGTTTGTCGCCTCGCTGAGGAGCCAAAGAGAATGTGGAAGCGATATATCTTAGGGAATCCGCTTTTCTTATATCGTGTGTTGCAAGAAATACGTCAACAAAAACAACCAAGAAATCCCATAATATCTGCTGCACAGACAACAAAAGGTCAATTATTAACAGACTCAATATATGCCAACAAACTTGAAGATTCAGGCACTAACACACATATCAAGCATCCCAATTTAACCAACCAGCACTCATTAAATGCTCAGGCTAAACAGCGCTGCAAACGAAATAGAGCGCTAGCGAGATTTAATACCCAATTAAAGCGAGGACTCGATCTTCTCTGTGCTTCTTTACTACTGATACTTTTATTGCCGTTGCTGCTATGTGTGTCATTGCTAATACGCCTGGAGTCTAAGGGGCCAGTGCTGTTCAGCCAACAAAGGGCTGGGAAACATAATATCCCTTTTACAATGTGGAAATTTCGCTCTATGTACCAAGATGCAGAACTGCGTCGGAGAACACTGCAATCGGCTAATGAGATGCTAGGCGGCGTGCTATTTAAAATGAAACAAGATCCAAGAATCACCCTCATCGGCAAAGTGATCAGAAAACTATCAATCGACGAGCTTCCTCAATTATGGAACGTGATATGCGGTGATATGTCATTGGTTGGGCCAAGGCCCGCGCTATTGACTGAGGTGGAACAATATAGCCTGCATGACAGAAGACGGCTTGCAGTTAAGCCTGGCATCACTTGTATATGGCAAGTCAGCGGCCGCTCAGATATCCCTTTTGCTCAACAGGTTGAATTGGATGTTGATTATATCTACCAACAATCATTCTTGACCGATGTTTGGTTACTGATTAAAACCATACCGGCAGTGATATTTGCCCGAGGCGCCTATTGATAACAAAAATTAAAGCTATAAGTCATCAGCAGACAGGGGCGAGACAGTCTGTAACAAACAAAAACTAAACAGGGCTAACTATGGAGTACTGCGCATGCAAGCCATTATTTTTGCAAACAGAACAGGTGATGAATTAGCACCACTCAATAACCATTACTGTCCAGCACGACTTCCTGTTGGTAATAAAGCCGTGATTGAATATACCTTAGAGGACATAGCCAAATCCGGGATCACGCAGATAAAGTTAATTATTTCATCTCAAGCTAGAGAGATTGAAAAGCTCCTTTGCAATGGTGAAAAGTGGGGACTAGAAATAGAATATTTTTTAAGTAAACCCCAAGAAGAAACCAGCTCAATATTAAAGCGTCTTGCGCTCGACCCTGATGAAAGTCTATTGCTCGTCAGGGGAGATATTTTTCGCTCACCCTCTATTTCTCAATTCATCGACTTTTCTAAAGAGTTTCCTAGTGACTTTGTACAAGCCAAGATGGAGAGCCAAAATGCAGGCATGATGTTACTCCCCGCCGCTCTCCCCTATCTTGCCGATATCGACTGGCCTTTTTCTCCACATTTCGACAGCACCAGTGTTGTGACACTCGTCTTACACGGACGCAGCTTCATGCTTGATAGCTTTCACTCGTATATGGATGCAAATTTATGTTTAGCCAAGAATGAACTTCCTACATTAACGCCTAGCGAACGTAGTTACCTGTCAGCGAATGCACAACAAGACTTTTATGTTGGTACTAAGGCCCATACTGGTGATTTAACCAGCCAAAATGGTTGGGGTATCATAGGTAACAACTGCCGAATAGAAGAGAAGGTACAGTTAAAAGAATCGGTTGTGATCGGCAGTAATTGTTTAATCGACAAAGAATCTAGCATTGAGAACAGCTTGATCCTGCCAAACACCTATGTAGGAGAAAGGTTAGAAGTTAAAAACAGCATTCTCTGCCAAGATCTGCTTATAAACCTGCAGCACTTCGGTGTCATTCAAATCAAAGATCAAGCCTTGATCGGCGCAAATGAGATCAATGCCAAGCCCGGCGAAAACAAAACAAGCACACTGACCCGACTGTTTTTATGCGTTATTTTTATACTGAGCTTACCCCTATGGCCCCTGTTATCGATTTATTCCTCATTAAGAAACAATTTTAACAAGCAGTCTGAACACTCGACTATTTCAGATACCTGTATCGACAATTTAGGACAAACCTTTAAAGCTTGGCGCTGGAACATACCTGGCCCGATCTCAGCCAGATTACCGCAGATATATCATGTACTCACCGGAAGGCTTGATCTGTTTGGCGACACTCCAGAAGCGAGATATGCCACAGGAAAAGATGATCGTCGCTTAGGTGTACTCGGACCAGTTCAGTTACTGCTGGATAAATCCGCTCCTAAAGAGGAACGTCAACTGCTAGAACTTGAGTTCGATGCAGATAACAGAGCCAGCAAATACTTACATCTACTTTGGCGCGCATTACGATCACAGCCACAGCTCGTAGTTCCTAGCTCGTAGCTTATGGCTTATGACTTTTGGATTGGTTCTCTCCCGGCTAAAGCCAGTCCTACAACAGCGTCACATTTTTTGTAGGAGGGGTCTTTAGCCCCGAGCTTATAGCCAATGTAAGGAGCAGGTAATGACCAATTTGATACTAATGATTTTAAGGAAAGTTATTTATTATAGCTCTGCATTCTCACCCCGTAGCGAGAAAGCGGTCATGGGAAGCTATAAAAATCAATTTTCAGATAACGCCAAATACCTATACATACACTGGCAACAAACTCAGTTTATCCGTGCAATTTGGATTAGCGGCAACCCAGAGGTGATCGCAGCACTGCGTAAAAGAGGCTTTGAAGCCTATCATAGAAGAAGTTTTCTGGGCTTATTTCACTGTCTTACTGCCAAGTATTACTTCTATAACAGCTATATTGGCGATATTAATCAGAACCTTGCTAAAGGTGCGATTAAAGTTAACCTGTGGCATGGCTCTCCCCTCAAAAAAATTGAATTTGATATCACTTCAGGCCCACTGACTCACACCTTTCAAGCATCAAATTCAATAAGTAAGCTGACTAACTCATTAATGTACCACCAGCAACATATAAAACCCGACATCATGTTAAGCCCTAGCCCAATGATGGATAAACTTTTCATGTCTGCTTTTAGGCTAACTGACAAACACATGCTCCGCAGCGGCAATCCTAGAACTGACTACCACAAGCGCTATCCAGAACAAAAACTATCGTTCACCAATCTCTTTAATCATCATTTTGACAAAGTCATTATGTACGCGCCGACGTGGAAGGAGCAAACTGCAAAAAATCATCAGACAAACTTACAAGCTAAAAGCCATCTAACAGAAGATAAAGATGAAATTAACCTTTACGATGTGACGTTCAATTGGAAGGTATTGTCTGAGCATTTAACCATAAACAACCAGCTTTTTTTGATAAAGCTAGATTCTAACGAGGTACACCTTAGACAAGAGTTTAATCAATACCCCAATATTGTCGATATTTCTCAATGGCAAGATATATACGCCAATATGCATGAAGTCGATCTACTCATCACAGATCAATCTTCACTCTGCATAGACTTTCTTCTCAAAAAAACACCGACACTTTTTTATATTCCATCTGATATAGAAAAAACCATGTCAAAGAAAAAACCATCCCAGGAGTCAAACAGAGACAACTATGACTATGTCGATACCTTGCCGTTATTTGGCTATGACAGGGCGATGAAGGTATCTAGTTTTGAAGCGCTACTAATGAAACTAGAGTCTGATGAGAGCTTTTATATTTCAGCCAAACTAAGCCAAAAATACAAGCAACTATGTAACCTGTTCTGGTCGGAATATGCCTGTGATGCGTTTGAGGTAATAGAGAGGCAGATAATCAAGGGGTCAGGTAAACCGATTAAACCCTAGGAGCGCACTTTAGCGGCGAAGGTTTTCTTGATCATTCTTCTCGGGCCTAAAGACCCTCCTACAGAAAAGCCGGTCCTACAGAAAAGACAAAAAACACAAATTCAATCCAATCCCCCGTAGGAGCGTGCTTTAGCCGCGAAGGTTTTCTTGATCATTCTTCTCGGGCCTAAAGACCCTCCTACAGAAAAGATAAAAACAATATATACCGATTCAAACCCACACACCGTAGGAGCGCGCTTTAGCCGCGAAGTTCTTCTAAAATTAATAAATTGATTTCAATCAGAACAAGGCTAATTATGGAACATGGAAGTAACTTGCGGCTTGGAAGATACAGTAACGAAAATAATATCTACTTCGTTACGACCAATACCCATGAAAGAGAGCCATTGTTTAATGATTTTGGCAGTGCTCGAATAGTCATTAATAATTTGAAATTGTCTGATGACCAAAAAATAACGTCAACTATAGGCTATACCTTGATGCCAGATCACCTGCATTGGCTGTTCATACTCAATGATGTCACTGATTTAAGTCGTGCTATAGGTTACGTGAAAGGCAGGAGTGCAGAACAGATAAATACTCATCTGAAACGGAATATTAAAGTGTGGCAACCAGGATTTTACGATCATTGCTTGAGGCAAGATGAAGAGGTAAAGGAAGTGATGAGGTACATAGTTGCTAACCCGTTGAGAGCGAATTTAGTAGACAATATTGGAAATTACTCACATTGGGATTGCATATATTTACCCTAGGAGCGGCTTTAGCTTATGCATTGATCCCTGCTGCTGCAGCCCTTAGACAAACCAGTTTGCTCAGCTAATTTAATGGCCTTAGCAATAAGGTGATCGCCATAAGCCGCCGTGAATTTAAACCCCGTGTCCACTTAACCGGGGTCATATCAAGCTTATAGCTTAAAACTTGATTTAGTCTTTATCTAGAATTTGCTCCAACTGAGCTCTAAACTCAGCCCCAAGCTTTTCGTTTCTCAGCCCATACTCTACAAATGCGGTCATGTAACCAAGCTTATCACCACAATCGTGGGATTTACCTGTCATGTGAAACGCTTCTACTGTATCGGATTCGATCAACATATCGATGGCATCTGTAAGTTGAATCTCATCCCCGGCACCTGCTGGTGTTTTTGCCAGGAGATCCCATATTTTTTCAGATAAGACATAACGGCCAACAACGGCAAGATTAGATGGAGCCTCATCTAGAGTAGGTTTTTCAACCATCTTAGTGATAGCTGTTGACTCACCAGCACACAGACCCACGCCATCACAATCGGCAATACCATACTTACTGACGTCTTCATCAGCAACAGGTGAAACCATGATCTGACTAGCCAAAGTAGACTTGTAACGGCCAATCATAGCCGCTAAATTTTCACTGGTTTGATTGGCGGTATATTCATCTAAAATTACATCGGGTAAAACCACAGCAAAAGGATTATTACCAATACAAGGCTTAGCACACAAGACAGCATGCCCTAGCCCTTTAGCCTCACCTTGACGCACATGCATTATGGTTACATCTTTAGGACAAATAGCCTGTACTTCTTCCAGTAACTGGCGCTTTACCCGCTTCTCAAGTGTTGACTCGAGCTCATAAGAAGTATCGAAGTGATTCTCGATGGCATTTTTACTGGCATGGGTTACCAGTACTATCTCTTTAACTCCGGCTTTTACGCATTCATCGACAATGTATTGAATTAAGGGCTTATCGACTAATGGCAACATCTCTTTCGGAATGGCTTTAGTAGCAGGAAGCATACGCGTACCAAGGCCAGCAACTGGAATAACAACTTTCATAAAGGTAACTTATTTCACTAGAAAGACAACAAAAACTAAGCTAAAGGCTCAGTTTTCTCGAAAAGGTCATACAAATTAGGCAATGCTATAAATTAGCATTGATAAAACTCACGATACCAGTCGACAAAAAGTTTAACCCCTGTCGCAACATCCATTTCTGGCTTATAAGCAACTGTCTTAAAAAGATCTTCGGTATCCGCCCAGGTAGAATAAACATCACCAGGCTGCATGTCCATCATGTTCTTCACCGCTTCGATGCCTAACGCAGTTTCGAGTGCAGAAATGAAGTCCATCAAGTTTACCGGGTTACCGTTACCTATGTTGAACACACGATAAGGTGCAGAACTAGTAAAAGGTGTCGCCATTTCAACCGACCAATTATCATCGACAGTAGGAATAACATCTTGAATGCGAATAATACCTTCGACAACGTCATCGATATAAGTAAAGTCTCGACTTAGGTTGCCATGGTTGTACACATCGATAGCTTCACCATTCAAAATAGACTTAGTGAACTTAAAGAGAGCCATATCAGGACGCCCCCATGGGCCGTACACAGTAAAGAACCGCAGCCCAGTTGTCGGTACGCCATACAAATGAGCATAGGTATGAGACATCAATTCGTTGGCTTTCTTGGTGGCAGCGTACAAGGAAATGGGGTGGTCGACACTATCAGCAGTCGAGAATGGCATCTTGGCATTAAGGCCATATACAGAGCTCGATGAAGCATAGACCAGATGCTCGACCTTGTGATGACGACAACCTTCAAGTATCGTCAAATGACCAACCAAATTACTATCGGCATAGGCCATGGGGTTCTCAATTGAATAACGCACACCCGCTTGAGCCGCAAGATGAATAACACGGCCGAAACCACTTTCGGCAAACAAGTTGGCAATACCTTCTCTATCGGCCAAATCCAGCTCAACGAATGAAAAATTATCTAAGGGCTTAAGTCTGTCTAAGCGTGCCAACTTTAGATTAACATCATAATAAGCATTGAGATTATCAATACCTACAACCTCATGGCCCATGGCACATAAACGCTCACTAACCTTAAACCCGATAAAACCGGCAGCTCCGGTCACTAAATACTTCATCACGTTCTCTTTTTAAAACCTAAAAAGGCGCTAGGACGGACTTTGTCCTACTTAGAAGTCAAAAACCGAGCAGAGGCTAAGAACTCTGACGCTTTTCTTTTTAATAGAACCTACTTTTCCCAGCACCTGCTATTTAATCAATCCGAACCAAACAAATCACGTGTATATACTTTGTCTATGACATCGTTTATCTCATCGACCATACGATTAGAAACAATAACGTCAGAAATAGACTTAAACTCACTGAGGTCAGTTATAACCCTGGAATGGTAAAATTCAGCTTCATCCAAAACTGGCTCATACACCACAACCTCAATACCCTTGGCTTTGATCCGTTTCATGATCCCCTGAATCGAAGATGCACGAAAATTATCCGAGCCAGATTTCATGATCAACCGATATATACCAACTATCTTGGGGTTCCTCTTGATAATCGAATCGGCTATAAAGTCTTTGCGGGTAGCATTGGCATCGACAATCGCACTAATCAAGCTATTCGGCACATCGGCATAATTAGCCTTTAATTGCTTAGTATCTTTAGGTAAACAGTAGCCACCATAGCCAAAAGATGGATTATTGTAATGATTTCCAATGCGAGGGTCTAGGCCTACCCCATCGATGATATGCCTGGAATCCAGATCATGAGATTCGGCATAACTATCTAGCTCGTTAAAATATGCAACCCTCATAGCTAGATAGGTATTAGAAAAAAGTTTGATCGCTTCTGCTTCTGTAGAGTTAATATACAAAACTGGAATGTCACTTTTTATGGCACCGCCTGACAAAAGAGCTGCAAATGTTTCGGCTCTTTCGGATGACTCTCCAATGATAATTCTTGAAGGGTGCAAATTGTCGTATAACGCCTTCCCTTCCCTTAAAAATTCAGGAGAAAAAATAATATTGTCGCTGTCATACTTCTTTCTCACTGACTGAGTGAAACCCACAGGAACCGTTGATTTTATCACCATAACAGCATCGGGATTGATACGAATGACGTCCTGAATAACAGATTCTACCGAACTTGTATTAAAATAGTTGGTTTCAGTGTCATAGTCAGTAGGCGTAGCAATAATCACATAGTCGGCATCTGAATAAGCAAGCTCACAATCCATAGTAGCGGTTAAATCTAGCTGTTTGGATGATAAATAATGTTCAATTTCTGCATCTTCGACCGTGGTTTTTCTTGCATTAATCAAGTTAACTTTTTCTTCAATCACATCTATGGCTATCACTTGATTCTGTTGTGCTAATAGAACCGCATTCGATAAACCAACATAACCTGTGCCTACAACCGCAATTTTCATAATGTCTAAATCTCTGATGATACAAGGTACTCTAAGGATTCACATAGTGCCTAAAGAACCGGCTTAATTAAGCGATAACTCGGTGCGTATAACTATTTTCCACAATAGAAATCAGTTTTTGGATATCCTGTTTACATAATGCATTGATCCCAGCTGCAGCAGCCCGTCCACCGCCAGAGTCGAACTGTGAGCAAATATCCCCAGCCCCCTGTTTATTGCGTAAAGGAGCCCTTAAAGAAAAAGTATAAGAGCCGTCACTGTTTTCGGTTAAGACACCGTGAGCCGAATCCAAGTTCTGATTCGCTAATAGATTGCCATATACACCACTTATACGCCTTGCCCAAGCTTCATTTGGTAGTTCATACAAAGAGAAAATTTCACTCTTGTGGATAGCCTCGACTGCGAGTGCATTTTCCATATCTTCTTCATACGCCTCCCGCAAACCATAAAAAGGAGAGTTTTTATCGGCTATCACTTCAAATGGAGAGGCATAGGCCGAAAGGGATTTGAAAAGATCAGCCGGATGATAATGTAGATCAGTTACCTTACTACCATAGCCATTATAGTTAATGAGCGTCCCCAGCTCTTTAAGCTGCTCGGCTTGCTCAGTCGTTAAACCCACCGCCAAGGCTAGCTCATTGGCTTTAGCGACCAAGTTATCGCCATAAGCTGCTGTAATAGCCCATAGATGAAACTGACCTTGCAAAAATTCATCGATAATAAGCGCTGTACAAGTATTGGCATCCAGATTGATACGCGAAGTTAGGCCTTCATGAGATGGGATATCACCACTCCTGTGATGATCGGCGTAAAAGACACTGGCTCCAGCTTCTAGCGCCCTGTTTAAGCCATTAATATTCTTTTCCATAGAGATATCGAGAACAGTGACTTGATCTCCTTGCTTTACAGAGAGCTTATCAAGCAACTGAATGTCACGTTTAACCCCGGTGATCAACTTACTATCAACTGGATTAGCTAAGCGAAGCTGTAACAAGGCGATAATGCCATCGGCATCGCCATTAAAAATATCGTAGTTCATAAATTCCTTTATAGGGAGCTAAGGCAGTGAGCTTAGGCTGGTCCAAGATAGAACACATAAAGCAACAAGGTATCAAGCTGGATCCTGAAACAAGTTCAAAAATGACAAACAAAGCAGGACATATTCCACTTTTAGTCTTAACCCTTGAAGCGATGTTATCCTAAATATCCATTATCTTTAAGATAGTCTACCACTTGCTTCGCACAGGCTTCCACCGACTGCTCTGCAGTTTTCACTCGAACTTCTGGTTTGATAGGGTATTCGTAGGCAGAATCGATTCCGGTGAAGTTTTTTATCTCGCCTGCTCTGGCCTTTTTATAAAGCCCTTTGGGATCCCTTTGTTCACATATTTCAATTGGAGTATCAATAAATACCTCAACAAATTGTCCATGTGTTAGTTGGCTTCTCACCATCTCTCTATCAAGAATAAAAGGAGAGATAAACGCTGTAGATACCAGTAAACCTGCATCAACAAACAGCTTGGAAACCTCACCAATACGGCGGATATTTTCAACTCTGTCTACATCAGAGAAGCCTAAATCGCCGTTTAAGCCATGACGAACATTATCCCCATCTAGCACATAAGTTTTACAGCCTAAATCGTGCAACATTTTATCGACTGCGTTAGCGACAGTTGACTTCCCCGAGCCACTTAGTCCCGTAAACCATAATACAGCACCAAGATGTCCATTCGCAGTTTCTCTATCCTGATGGGAAACACTCGCTTGGTGCCATACCACGTCAGATGACTTATCACCTTCAACCTCAACAACTTTATATTGATCTTGTGTCATCTCTTATCCTTTGAAATCATTCTTATTATAATGCGCATAAACAATAAACTAAATTTAGCCAAGGTTATCAAAACCACAGTTTCAACAAACTTGTTTAATCGCTACTCTCACATTATTTATAAAACGGAAAAAATATTGGAACCGTTATTATTACAATAACGGCATAAACTAAACTCACAGGTAAGCCAACTTTTACAAAATCTTGCAAACGATATTGGCCTGCGTTGAATACCATAAGATTCGTTTGGTAACCATACGGGCTAATGAAGCTACCGCTCGCAGCAAAAGCAACGGTCATAACAAATGGAAGAATATCTACACCAAATCCTAACGCTATACTATAAGCAATAGGGAACATAAGTGCCGCAGCTGCATTATTAGTAATCAACTCCGTCATAAGCCAAGTTGCTATATAGACAAGAATTAAAGCTAAATAGACGTGATTCTGATCTGTGGACGCATTGACCCAAATGCCTAGCGCTTCGACCACACCAGAATTGACTAAAGCATGAGATAATAAAATTGCAGATGAAACAATTAACCAAATATCAGCAGGAAATCGTCTCATGAGTTCATTGACATTAACGCACTCACTAAAAACCAGTAGCCCTAAAAACAATAACAAACCTTCTAGCATGCCTATGATGCCAGTTGCCGCTAATCCAATCGTTAACACAAAACCACCGACCGATAACCAAGCCTTAAAGCCATTGATTCGAATCTCTGGCTCTACGCCACTGACAGTAATGAAGTTTTTACTAATGTTCCTTCGAGTACGATAATCTTCACCGACGGCAAGAACAAGAAAATCACCGGCTTTAATTTCAACTTCACCAAGCTTACCTGATACTTCTTCACCGTCACGTCGAATGGCTACAACAGCCGCATCAAAAAGGGCTCGAAAGCCACATATTTTGATCGACTTTCCAACCAATACACTCTCTTGTTTAACAACAACTTCAGTTAAGTTTGATTTCAACAAGCCATTTTTATCGGCAAACAGTTCCAGCCCTGAAAATTGCCCCAATTGCATCATCTTAGCAATGTCACCACAGAAAATTAGTCGGTCACCTTCCTGTAGTACTTCAGAAGGCGCTACCGGGCTGATTAAATGTCCATCTCTTACCACTTCTACTAAAAAAAGAGATTCTAAGTGACGTAGTCCATTCTGCTCAACCGAACGACCAATGAGTTCAGAACCGGCGATGACTTTGGCATCTAAAAAGTACCCTTTAGAATCTGTATCCTTTTGAATTATTTCTGGTAGCCAACGACTACAAAACCATAAAACGAAACCGCAACCCACAACAAGGAAAGCACCAACAGCCGTAAATGAGAAAAATGATAAAGACTGACCTTGCGCATCAATATAAAGGCTATTCACAATTAAATTAGTAGAAGTGCCTATAAGCGTTAGTGTGCCTCCCAAAATTGCGGCATAAGATAAAGGCAAAAGCAACTTGCTGGAAAAGTGATGCGGATTATTACGAATAGGAGATAAAAGAGTGGCAACAACGGCTGTATTATTAAGGAGCGCAGAACATATGGTCGTCACGCCAAACAACCTAAACCAAGTTGATTGGTAACTACTCACAATGACTTTAGAGGCAATAACTCGCAGTAACCGAGTTTTCTCAAGCGCAAAAGAACAGAGAATCAATAATACTAATGTCACAAGCCCGGGGTTAGCCATACTAGAGAGAAGCTGCTCTGTAGAAACGAGCCCAAGTGCGACTAAAGAAAGTAAAGTGGCTCCAAACACAGTAGAAGATCGACTTTGAAATCGAACTAAGCCAATGATAGTCATAAAAAAGATGGCAAGCGTTAAATATGCACTAAAAGACATAATCGTTCTTCGCTAATGTAAATTATCGTGAATTTAATACAAGTTATAATGAAAAAAGGCTGTCAGCAAGAGTGCCATACAGCCTTATTTAATAACCAAAGAGCTTGTTCAAAAACAATCCGTTTGTTAACGAATTATTTTTGCCCCCCAGTGAGGAAAATGCTTACGAACCAGTGCATTCATCTCTACTTCAAATTCTGAAAACTGAGAGCTGTCACTATTCAATTTGGCTTCGACAGGCTTACGTATCATGCCTGCACCAACAGTTACGTTAGTTAAACGATCAATGATAATAAATGCACCCGTAGAGCGATTTACATCGTATGCATCAAATTGAATCGGTGCAGTTACAGTAAACTCACAATTACCGATTTCATTCAAACCTAATTGCTGAGTAGGCTGGGTTTCCAGTGTATTAACATCTACTTTATGGTTAATAACCTCAACATGACCGTAGACAGATTTACTGCCTACTTTAATCGCATACTCACGATCGATATGCAGAGGCTCTTCAGTCATCCAAACCACATCCGCTTCGAAATGACTACTCGAGAAGGGCTGTGCATGGGGTCTAACTAACATGTCGCCACGGCTAATATCAATCTCGTCTTCTAACGTAATGGTAATGGGCATACCAGCTGAAGCTTTCTCTAAGTCACCATCGAAAGTGACTATAGACTTAACTTTACTCTCTTTGCCTGACGGTAGAGTAACGATAGTATCTCCAACACGTATATCTCCCGCTGCTATATTGCCGCAAAAACCTCTAAAATCAAGATTCGGACGATTGACATATTGAACTTGCATGCGAAAATCATCACTCTTTGCACGAGTAATAGAAACTGTATTTAACAGCTTCATTAAGGTGGAACCAGGGTACCATGGCATATGTTCACTTTCGTTAACGACGTTATCTCCCTTTAGCGCAGAGATGGGAACAAATCGAATGTCGTCAAAAGTTAACGCTTCTGCGAATTTACGGTACTCTTTTTTGATCTTCTGATAGACAGACTGATCATAATCGACAGCGTCCATCTTATTTATCGCCACCACAACATGCTTAATACCCAAAAGTGAGCAAATAAAGCTGTGACGTTTGGTCTGAACTTGGACACCATGGCGCGCATCGATAAGAATAATCGCGAGATCACATGTTGAAGCACCCGTTGCCATATTACGTGTATATTGCTCATGGCCGGGGGTATCGGCAATAATAAACTTGCGCTGCTCAGTAGCAAAATAACGGTACGCCACGTCAATAGTGATACCCTGTTCACGTTCCGACTGTAAGCCATCAACGAGTAAGGCTAAATCGAAAGGTTGATCCGTGGTATTGAAGCGCTTGGAATCTTTTTTAATCGCAGCCAACTGATCTTCGAAGATCATCTTGCTATCAAACAGCAAACGACCGATCAAGGTAGACTTACCGTCATCGACACTGCCACAAGTTAACACTCGCAACATATCTTTGTTTTCGTGAACTTTTAAGTACTCTTCAATATCTGAAGCAATCAAATTCGAACTTGTGGTCATCTCTGTTCCTTATCTATGAGCTTCGAGCTTCAAAAGCATGCTCATAGTTAAATCTAAATTCTATACGGTCGCCGTAGGAGCTCGTTTTAGCCGCGATTGATTGCAACAAGCAAAGATTCGGGCCTAAAGACCCTCCTACAAACAACAAGTCGGTCCTATTTCTAAATCGCGCAGCGATTTAGAAATAGCCTTCCATCTTCTTCTTTTCCATGGACCCGGAAGAGTCATTATCTATCACTCGTCCCTGTCTCTCTGATGTAGTACAGAGCAACATCTCTTGGATGATCTCAGGCAAGGTGGTCGCTTCAGACTCAACCGCACCGGTCAGGGGATAACAGCCTAGCGTCCTGAATCTAACCATCTTCTGTTGAACCACTTCACCTTCTTCGATTGGCATACGCTCATCATCAACCATGATCAAAGTACCATCGCGCTCAACTACTGGACGAAGCTTAGCTAGATAAAGCGATGGGATCTTAATCCCTTCAAGGTAGATGTATTGCCAAATATCGAGCTCAGTCCAATTAGATAGAGGAAACACACGAATGCTCTCGCCTTTTTCGACCTTACCGTTATAGATGCTCCAAAGTTCAGGACGTTGATTCTTAGGGTCCCATCTATGTTTACTATCACGGAATGAATAAACGCGCTCTTTAGCACGAGACTTCTCTTCATCACGGCGAGCACCACCAAAAGCGGCGTCAAAACCGTGCATATCCAAAGCCTGCTTGAGACCTTCGGTTTTCATGATATCGGTATGTTTAGCACTTCCGTGGGTAAACGGCCCCACGCCCATCTCGATACCACGGGGGTTCTTGTGTACAATCAAGTCAAAATCATATTCTTTTGCCATCTGATCACGAAACTCAATCATCTCTTTGAATTTCCAGTTGGTATCAACATGCATCAAAGGGAATGGTATCTTACCTGGGTAGAAAGCTTTCCGTGCCAAATGTAATAAAACAGATGAGTCTTTACCAACCGAATACAGCATTACGGGGTTGTCGAATTCAGCAGCAACTTCACGCATAATCTGAATAGATTCAGCCTCTAAGGCTTTCAGGTGAGTCATTCTATCTTCAGTCATTTTATTGTTACATCCTAAATAAACACTTTGGATCAGTCATTGGAGCAGCAATAGATAAGCCGCACGTTTAGAACTCTTACATTAATACTTTAAGAACAGGTGCATAAAATTTACCTGTTAAATTTTGACAATATTTTATCAAAAAAAAGAGATAATGTCTCATCTGAAATTGAATAAGTCATAGCAATTTATAACCCTATTAGACTCACAACAACGAGAAGTCATGAGCCGAATTTGTATCGCTGACTTCAAGCTACTGAGCGCTAATGCCAGTTTTTTTGATAAGAACCTGTGCAGCCTTTGAGGCCATCGATAACCCCACGGTACATAAACTTGATTCTTTTGAGTCGATTATCTTGCATAGTGGCGTTTAGAAACATACGCAGTGGCATAAAGCATAGACAGCGAACTTTCCAATATAGGGGTACATAATTTCGACGACTCAAGAGCAATATATTACGAAACTGGTAATACAAGCGGATTGGGGAGCCGACTTTGTAAGTAATTCCGGCAAATTTGGCCCTGGAATCACCTAAACGGTGTACCATCTCAACTTTCTTCGCTCTCGCGATGCTAAAGTTTAATCGCCTTGCCCGCCAACACCACTCATGATCGACCCCATCGATAAACAAGCTCTCATCTTTAAGGCCAACAGTATCAAGCACACCTAAGTCAATCATCATACCTGAGGCTATTATTTGTGTCACACCTACCAGGTCCTCATACTCAAACACTTCCCTCTGGATGAGAGAGCGCACTTTTTTATCGGTGAACTCACAATGAATCCTAGGACCAATAGCAATGATGTTATGGTTAAGGCTTTTAGAAGCAAGTAATAAACTCGACAAACTAAATGCCATATCACTGGGTATATGGCTATCTTGGTCGAGCAACAAGCCATATTCACAGCCTTTGCTCAATAGTCGTTTAAGCCCCTCATTATGCGCACCGGCGATACCTACATTTTCTGGAAAATGCAGGTATTCATAGTTATCTATCACACTATGAAAGTCATTGACGTTCGGGCTGTTATCTACGATCACAACGATATCGGTCTGATTACAGACTCGTGCCAATAACCTTTCTGTAAGGGATAAATCAGGTTTATAGACTACTACAATGGCACCAATCATATATTAATGACGTCCAATTTTGTTAAGGAAGTACCTATCGACTTTGTAAGCGACCTTTATAACCTGTGCAGGCATCATTCTCATAACAAGAATTAAGACTGCATAGACATAGTTATTCCATGACTTTTGTTCTAGCTGTTCCATCGCAAACATGCGAGCTTTAAACTCATTGAGAGACTTCCCCCGCCCTCTGCGTTTATAAAAACCATTGATGCGTCTAAAATGCAACAATGGCTCTCGCACGTTAGCAAATTTATAGCCACCTTTTGCTAGTTGTATCCAAAAGAAGTAATCCTGAGTATTTAATTTATCAACTAGATATCTATGCTCATTTTCAAAAACTTTAAATCTGATAGCAACTGTTGGATGGTTGAGGGGACACCTTCTGGAAAAAGAATTCAGTAGAGCTGAGTGTTTAGTCGGCAAACGACGTATACCCACTCTTTTCCCGCTTTCATCAATCTCCCATAGGGCTGAGCCTAATACATCTACATCAGGGTGGTTTTCCAACAGCTGGACTTGCTTTTCGAATCGATGAGACACACTAATATCATCGGCATCCATCCTGAAGAAATATGACGGTTTATATTGTATTGCCCAATCTATGATGTAATTCATGCAGGTGCTCAGGCCTTTGTTGTTTGCACCATGAGCCAAAATGATACTTACATTGTCCCTTTCCAGAGCTGAAAGGTACAAAGCAATATCGGTAGCCACGTCACCATCTATCACGATAAAAAAAACCGAAGCTGGTAACGTTTGCGCTAAAACACTCTCACAAGCTTCTTGTAGCCAAGCCAGTTTATCTCCACTATATACAGACATCCCACAAACACTAACGATCTGTTCGGGGATAGGGTGTGACGATTGAAAGACAAAATTATCATGAAACGGTTGATTCAAACGACACACTCTCTGTAACGCATAGCTGTACAGTCATTATGGATAAAACACATATTGACTAGGAAAATTGTCGCTAGATTCTACATTGTTTAGCAAAGATTATCACTCGTGGATCCGTAATTTGGATGCTAAATGACTCAAAACACAGATAAACAACAGAGCGACACCAAGATGCAACAATCCTCTAACGATATTCAGAATGACCTTTGATTGAAAAGTTTTCTCGTTTTAAGGTCAAATTTGGATTATACGCGGGATCGTTCTGAATGAATTCAGGCCATTGTTCACGTAAATAATTAAGCTCTGAACGAAATCTTTGCTGTTTTTCCGCAGTATCTTCAAGCCCTCGCGACACTGATTCATGATGAAAAAGCACTGCTTCAGCACAATACACATTTCGAACATGTAAACTTTGTACTTTCAGACAAAAATCAACATCATTGAATGCTATGGATAGCCTTTTTTCATTCAAGCCGTTGACCGCCTCGAATAACTCTTTTTTAACGAGTAAACATGCTGCTGTAACCGCCGATACATTGTGAGAAGACACTAGCCTATTCATATAGCCAGAATGTGTTGCAGGGTAGAATTTATGAGCATGTCCTGCACTCTGTCCATAACCGAGAACTACTCCAGCATGTTGAATGAGCTCATTAGAGTAGAGTAATTTTGCACCGACACAACCAATGTCTTCACGGATAGCATGCCCTACCATTGAGCTTAACCAATCTGGCGAAATAACTTCAACATCATTATTGATCAAGCCTATGATGTCTCCATTTGCATGTGATACAGCGAAATTATTTATCGCTGAATAATTAAACTCATGCTTATAGCTAATGACACGAATTTTTTCGTTTTGAGCAAGAAGATCGAAATAACTCAAACACTCAGGATCATCCGAATTGTTATCAATAAGCAAAATCTCATAATGCGCATAAGTGGTCTTAGTTAAAATTGACTCGATACAGGCTTTAACAAGGTTCAAACCATTTCTAGTTGGAATAATCAAAGATACGAGTGGCGGTGAACTTATGTTCCATTCAATTCTGATAAGCTCACGCTCATCAACCGTCACTTTTCCACAAGCATCCAACAAGCCTCTCGTGTAAGCACTTACTTCACTCAAATTAAGCTTAAAATTTTGATTCTGACTGACTAATACCAAAGGAATATTCTTGATAGAATCGATGCGATTATTTTCTAAATATAGAATCATCAAATATTGCGCAATTCCAGAACCAGAAAGAATCAATTTGCCATAGAGCTGTTGAAAACTGTCAACCCAAATGCCACTAGATACGTATCCAGTCGTCAATTGGAGGTCAGGGTTCCAGTTTGGTTTGAACTTGGGGTCTAAGTGCTGTTTTAGATGATTATAGCTATCAGTGTCACAATACAAAATCGAGGTCATATCGTCGATGTTTTCGGCTAACACATAATTTAGCGAAGCGTGAACACGGTCACCGCAATTGATGATAAAGCAAGAATTTTGCGAGTTTGTTAACCGTTCAAGCTCCACTAATTCACTTATAACTGCATATCCGCAATTATCAGGGCTATCATTATTCAAAAAACGCCTAGCTTCAACAACATGCTCATTTTCACACCAAACTACAACTTGGGATGCAACTCCTTTCATAGCCAAGATGCTTTGAAGAGACTCGTTAAGTTGTTCCCTAAGCAACTTAGGCATTAAAATTAAAATGATTGGGGATATAAACCTTTCCCTTTCCAAATTCATCTCAATATCACAAATAAGCTTGTTTTGATGGCACAGATTTTCAGTATAAAGGCGAGATAACTCAGCAGGTGTAGGTAGCTTATGCAGCAAGCCACTCTTATGAATGTTCCTACTATATAACGCGAGGAGTTTGGGGTTTTCCTTCAACACATTAACTAAAGATGCCGGAAAAACACGCAATAGAAAACGAAGGGATATCACTAAGGCTTGTCGAAAAAACTTCACGAAAAATGCTCCAACTTATGAGTTAAACTGGCTATAGCGCTTTAAAAACCATTGCTTACAGCGTTCAGTAAAAGATAACCTTGTCACATTTCTAGAGCCGTCTACCACGTAGTGTTTATTAATCTCATTCCTAATAAATGGTCTATTCGGCGCTAGCTTATGGGCAGCCTCCATAAACAGTAAAGAAGCTTCTTTATGCCCAGTCTTGCCTAAAGACAAAGCGATCTCCCTTAATACATCAACATTATGTCCCCCTTCCAAACAAAGTTTAGTCGACATAGTTTGTAATGTTTTATAAGACTCAGCGTCAATACGTTGCGGGCATTCAACATCAAAAAACTCATAATATGCATGATTGGGGAGAATAAACCTATTTTGTATGGCCGCTAGCTTTTTAAGAGTATTAAATAACTCAGGCTGCACTCGCTGAATATACTTGAAAATATCTGCAATCTCTTGAGCATTTATCCCTTGTTGCTTCACTACTCGTTGCTTACCCTGAGCAATCGAATCTCTAAAATCCTGTAAATGATCGAATTGATGTAGAGATATAAAGGAATCGAGCTGGGATAAAACACTAAGCTTTAACGATTCAAAACGCTTGGGATGCATCAGGCTGTAATTAAAATAACCTTCGCCATAACTTTGAAGTACACGGTCCAGCTGCATATCAGCATGGCCTAAATCAAAGTGATTGGCTATACGCTTAAACTCGAGTGCCTGTAAACTGTATGATGAGTTAACAATCAGGTTGTTAACAAACTGCGGTTTTAGATCAATGGCTGAAAGTAGATCATTCACAATATCACCGCCTACAAACAAACTTTTCTCATATGGTCGAATAGCAATTTGTACTGCAGGGTAATCATTGATAAGACGTGAAATAAAGTTGATAACTTTAAAATTCAAAGTTTGAGGCACATGAAGTGATTTGATCGTCTGCTTTCTTTTTACCCCTTGGTTATAGTTGGACTCTATAAGCTCTAAGGGGTTTCTTAGATAAACAATAAATTTTACATTCGGAATTATCTGAATCAGTTCTTCAATATGTAAGAAGAAAAATTCAGAAGAAAGTAACAGCTGTTTATGCTCACTTGCTTCAAACTTTGAAAGCAATGACTTTACTTTTGAGAGTGACAAAACCTTTTTACGATTTTTATCATATTCAAAAACAGTATCTAGGTTTCCGCTACTCACATTGTTAACATCATGAGCATGTTTAGGGTACCAGACCCCATTTTTTTCAAGCAGCTGTCTATTTGAGTTTAACCAAAACTGAATTGCCGAAGTACCGGTTTTACCTGGACCAGCATGGATGACAACAGGTTTATTCATGAGTATTCACTTAATATTAAAACTAAAAACATTTCTGAAACTTCTTACTTTTCGTAAATCAGCATAAAGTTCAGAATAATTAAGAGATGATAACAACTCATGGTCAACATTCTTGTTAATAAACGCCTTCAAATTTCGTCCAAATAGATCCATATACGAATGTTGAGAATATAATTTAGATGAAAAAGGTTCTGAAGTTTCCATGGAATTTATGTCTGTATAAATAGATTTGTCATTCATTCTCTTAACTTTCATTTGAGGAGCAATGAACTGTCTATCTAGTCTAGAAACACCTAGCTTTTTCGCAAGTGAAATACATTCAACTTCTGGATTGTTGAGTAGTGCTTCATAGCGAACATGAACTACACCCTTAGCTGATTTATAATTCCAATTCATCGAATTCCAAAGTTCTATAGGTGAAGAGAACCTTAATTGCACAGATTCTTTATTGCTAGAATCAAAGATAATGATGCGACTAGTTACAAATTTATAAAAATCTTTTTCAGCAAGAATATTAAAACCATAGTTCATATAGTATCGATGTAATGAAACCAAGAAAGAAAAAGGGTTTTTAGTGACAAAATATGCAGCCTCAAAACTCTCATTTTTTTCCAATACAGAGTCTTTAGAAATAATCGGAATAAACCCATGTTTCCAACCAAACAGATTGTTTTTTACTTGACAGTCAAAATTAGACTCCAAAAGAGACTTTGAATAATTTGTACCGCTTCTAAAACAGCCTAATACCGCAATGTTTTTCATAACTTTACTTCTTTAGCAACAGTTGACGATACTCTTTGAGCTTGCGTTTTATCAAAGGTCCATTAGGTCGATATGTTTTGGCGATTGTCATAAATTCCAATGCTAAATTTAAGTCTGTTTTTTCAATACTAAGTGCAGCCTGCCGAAAAAAATCTGCCCCCTTATTACTATCTGAAAAAATTTGAGGTCTATTTAGCAATTTACTCATATAGATAGCATCAGTCTCCACTTTACTGAAATATTGAGATTGAAATTGCAGTTTCAGATCAGGATAATTATCAGCTACAGCCATAAGACAATCAACGTTTCTATTATCTGTATTTACCGTTTTATACAATGCACTATCTTGAGTATTCTCGATAATCTGGTACTTAGCGGATACATCGCGAGGTAAAACCACGGTACCAAAACCACTTAAAAGGGACATACATTTGAACCAAATATCGTCTGCGTTATCAGCAAGCTTAGTGAAAGAAGCAACATCGGTAACATGTTTAGATAAACTACCAGCAGGATAAAAAACACCGCCATAGCCAATAGGTAACAAGCCCATTTTAGAGTAAATTTCGACCTCATTATTTAACAGTGTCCAATGTGAATAAGGTTCAAATTGTCCATTGATATCCACAGGCATCACTCTTGCTCTTGTTGAAATCACCGAATCAGGCTTAGCTCTATTGGCTTTAACCATATATTCTACAACAGTTTCAGGAATCAAGATGTCGTCATCGAAAGTAATCACATGAGCATTAGGATACAAACCTAAAGTCGGAATTAATTTTTTGTAGCTTTTATAATTGGGACAAAACCTGATCTCAAAAAGGTCATCCTCAAGCATAATAAGTGGAGCAGGCAAATTTGAATGTTCAATCTCTTCATCATCAATCCAAAGTATAATTTTATCACACTGATAAGTTTGTGCTTTTAATGATGCTATAACTTGATCGACGGTTTTGATTCTGTCGCCGTATGTTGTCAACGAAATTATTATTTTTTCGTTAGTAGTAATACTTTCGTTCAACTCGTTACCCTTGATTTTTCAGTTCGCGAAATTCGGCTAATTTAGAAATAATTTGAGGACCATTAGGCCTTAACTTTATCGCTATATTCATTAACTGTATTGCTTCATCAATATCTTGTTTTTGGGCATCAATAGCAAAATCCCTGATCATTTCAACATTTTGACTGTTGCTATTAATTCGCATTTTCCTGTGATGTCTAAATGCGGTTAATACCTTAGGGTCTTTAACTCCCAAAAATAATCTCATCATTAGAGGATAATCAAGATTCAAATGTTTAGCCAAGTTATTTATGGAAAGCTCATAACGGGTAGTCACGAATTGCTTAGCTTGCTTGATATGGGAATCATAGCTTGTTTCAAGTTTAAAGCTGGTGAAACTGTCACGGTATTTATCGTATTGAACCGCATCTAAGCCAATTTCAAGCGTTTTCTTATTCTTAACAGGAAATCCACGCCTATTACTTTTATAAGCAAACTCATCTCCGGGGCGTCCTCGATATAACAGAGAAATATACTCATTTTCTGAACGATTCGCTCTATGTAGAATAAAGCTGCTTTTTAGACTATTTCTACTCGGGTGTACAGCCTGTATTGACTCAGAACGAGGTTTAAACCCTTTTCCATCAACCAAAACATGCTTGATTTTTCCAGCGAAAGCAGGTACATGATGCCTAAATTCAGCAACTTCTACGTTCACAGGCAGTATGGTTTTAACTAAGGGAGAAAGGTTACCCACTACCGTTTTAGAAACGGGGCTAAAAGCGTCTGTTGCCTGCTGGCAGTCATTAAGCCATTCAAGCGATATGGCTGAGTTCTTTGGGTAACGCCCGATAAAGTCACTAACTGAAGTTGTTAGGCCATCAAGTATTAGAAACTCATCAATATCTAAAAACAGTACATGAGTAAACTCGTTCGACTTTTTCAATTCATGTAATGCACGGGCATAAGTGATAAATTGAATATGCTTACTGGCTTCTCCTGGACAAGTATCAACCCAATCGGCATAGTCCCAAGTCACATTAGGATACTGGTTATTGATATTTTTCAAAACAGCGGCACTATTATCACTTGTTCGATTTAAGTAGATTTCAATAGCATCAAAACCTAAATAAAGGTGATGATGAACCCACTCAGAAAGATACGCCGACTCATCCTTAGCAATGGCAACAATTTTTACCTTCGTCTGCATAGCATTAACCTTTAGAATTATTTAGTTGTAAAATCATATCCATCTGTAATGCACAAAGATCTTCAAGCTTGGTAATGCGTTCACGTAAAGAATCAATTTCATTCGTAGGCTTATCAATCAGTGAACTCAGGGACAGCGTTTCATCAAAATCTATTTTTGGAAAATGGTTTTTCGCAAGAATCTTGTTAGATTCTTGAAATTTGTTAAAGAGCAATTCTTTAACTTCTTGGGACAACTCAGTTGAATATTTTTTGTCACGAAGTAAAATAGAGTTCGGCGTCAACTCAGTAATAATGCTTTTTATTTTCTGGTCATGAACATCAGAATAAATATCTGATATACTTGATAATGTAGTACATAAGGCACTACTTAATCCTGAATTACTTGCTTCTAAATTTAATTCTAAGCCATTAGTATTAATCTGTGCTCGTGAGCAAAAATCAGCAAGAAGGTTACCACCTATCATAGCCTTTCGACTTAATGGACACACTTTTATAGTTTGGCCTGAATATAGTTTCTTTAGATTTCTAGTTATAAAAAGAAAGTCTCCAAATTTGGTTCTGGACATTTTCTTAATATAGTCATCTAAAGATATACCTGTTTTGTGACCCCACTGCTGCCAAGCTGATATCAACAGCGAGTCTTGTCGCCTAATATAGTATACGACTCTAACCTTATTGAACTTTCGATTAAATAGACTATGTATCTCACTAGTAATTTTACCACTAATCGCATTAATCAAGTTTTCAGCAGAAATAATAACCCTTCTACACCCCTGCTCACTGGCTCTTTCAATCATGTCATCTAATTTATGTTCCAAATCAGACAGTGGCACTTTACCAGCTTGAATTTTCGCTAAATAGTCCCTAGGCGTATGTGTAAGATCAAACTGATAATCACTACTATGAGGAAAGTTGAAATTTAAGTCAGGAAGAAACACACCCCGCTTACGAAAGATCTCTCGATTTTCAAAAATAAAATCCTGAATCGTAGTGGAACCGCATTTGGAATGACCTGGATGTAAAACTAAATCGACCAATTTATTCACCTAAAAATGGAAAACGACCGAATTGACTGACTAAAGGTCCCCACTTGAGGATCTCCTTCTCATCGAGTGACTTATCGCCTAGGAAGGGGTTAACCCAACCTGCGGCTTGCCACTTGTCAATCGGGTTTAAAATATGATAATTATTAAAGCCAAAATCACCGGGGATTTGGGAGTCAGCAACAGCATTGTCCCCTACGTGAATAAACTTATCTGGTTGGGTTATCTCTTCTTTCAAAAACGCCCACATAGAGCCGTTGTCTTTTCTGAAGCCTGTTTCACTAGAGACTAATAGCCTATAGCCATTCGCCACACCCACTTTACGTAACATCATGTTGACTTGGTATTCGGTATAGTAGGTATCTGATACCACCAACACCTCTTTGCCTGTGATTATGGCGTTATTGATGACATCCACCATTTCATTTTTTGGTTCGATCATCTCTAAATCAAAAGCAAACTCAAGCTTTGCATAGTGCTTTGCTGTAACTTGATCCCAATGAAGACTGGTAGCCAGTTGCGCATAGGTTTCAAAAATGGTCACATCACCAATAAAGTTCTTCTGTTGCCTGACTGCAAACTCAGCATAGTTACGCTGTTTAACAAACTCGTGTGCATCGTCAATTATCCCATCACTAACCAGCTTCTTGCCGAGTAACAATTTTGCATAATCAGGGACAAAAAATCTCCGCCTCACTAAAGTATCAAAGACATCAAATGAAATGGTTTCGAAGGGTGCTAATTGATTTTCAATCCCTTCATAAGTATTGACATAACTGGCCAAAATATATGTTTGGTCAAATGTCAGTTCTCCAGAAGGAGGATAATAAAAAAGCTGTTTAAAGCCATTTTTTTCAGCTAATAATCCTAGACCACGCTCTAAAGCATGTAGCTCAGAACCATCATTGGGCAAGGGCTCTGCAGGAAAATCCTCATACTGGTAATCTTTATCTAACAACTGTTTCAAGGCACTAGGCCTTGCCCAAAACATGCCACCAGCAGGATAAGGCAAAAAGTCTGATTTTAATTCTATTCCCCACTCGTCGACCATCTTATTGCTAAAAGGCTTGTTTTTTAACCAATGGTTAACCCAGTTCGGCATCATCCAAAACGATGTCGGGTAGTAAATGCCACATTCAGGATCACTATCGAACTGATTTAATACCTGCTTTATCACATGTTTGTCATTAAGCAAATATTCCCCTAAGTAATCGGCCCACTGTGTCTGCTGCCGGCCCGAATAGAGTGATTTCTTCGAGTGTAAGTGACAAAACAGATCGTAACTAAGAAGCTCCTTAGAAAACTCGACAAGCATAGGCCCAAAGTTACGCCCACGATTGGGTACTACCCTGACTTCTGTCTTATTTACAGTACTTAACGAAGTTAATTTTTCATCGACTAAAGCAACAAACTTTTCATCACTAACACTGATAAACAGATCAACTTTGCTTGGGAAGTTCTTCAGACAACTCGCATAATAATCGATAAAATCATCGTAAAAAATATGCAAACAAACAGCAATTTTGAAGGAGCTACACTCTTTATCCGCACTAGTATCCAGTGTAATACTTGGGCGCCACTTGCTAACTGCAGCAGAGGACATTCGCCCCTCTGCTTTACCACTTCCGATGTAATGCAAGAGTGCATTTTCACCTAGATGGTATATATCTGTATTCGCTTTATAGTAAATTTCAGTGTCAAAACTAGCACTTGGGTTGACATTAGAGAAATGACTTTTATGAATAAAATCTTCGAATGCTTCAAGTTCACATGAAAAAGTGCGTCTTTGGCTTTTGCTGTACCAAGAATAATCAAATAGATCCATAGACTTAGCGGAATTCAAGAAGTGGGTCATTTCTTTTAGTGTAAAACTAGGCTTGTTGGATCTACTTTGGGCAAGCCTAAATTGTTGGGTATTGACCTTTGCTTCCACTTTCTTCGCTAAAGCAAGTACTTTGGGATTGGTCTTAATAAACTTGGCAACCCTAGGAAGTTTATTGTTAATAACGCTTCTAAAATTCATTATTTCAATCCAAAAAACTGCAGTGAATCAACGGTACCGTTGCCAGCAACGTCGTCGTCGATTGCGAAGAGGTGATGAGAAGAACGAGGGATCATATTACGGTAAGTAACATAGTGACTATAAATCGTTTCAACCTCAGCACCGCTATAAGCTATACCATGGTAAGCACAATGGTTGACGTGTTCAATCGCCCCATTCATAACTTGTTCAAGTTCGTGAAAATACTTTTGTGCATTAACTTGACGACCATAGTAAAAATCAAACTTATTTTCTATAAGCTCATTCATCCGAATGTCTTGAAATTGACCGTTCGGCGCAGTCATTAGCGCTTCAAGAAACATTGATCGATCGAGTGGTATGTAACCATCTCTAAGTTTGACCCCTTCTTGTAAGCAACCTTTCATCGTCGCGGTATTGCCTTTCACTTGATGGACACCGGGTTTAGAGGAGATCAAATAATGTCCTACAGTGTCTTTTTCAAGTAATAGTGTCATAAGTTTTTGAATTGTACCTGAATAGCCCACATCAACTAAATGCAACACAAGGCCCTTAGTTGCACCGATTGAGTTAAGATACTTTAAGTAGGCAGTTTTGGTTGGTTCAATCAAATCAGTTAATGCTTTTTGATTGCTAAGCAATACTTTCCGTACTTTATTGAGGTCCTTAGGCAAAGAGATAGTAGTTTGTTGTGTTTCTAACCCAAAAATTTGCTGAATAGAACTGTTACTAATCAAAAAACGCGAACGTAAAAGCTCATAAAACGTTCCATTAAACTCATTTTTCAATGAATATGGATAGCTTCGAGGATCATCGAGCATCACTTTGAACATGAAAGCGCGTGAAGCAAGTAGGTACTCACTCTCGGAGTGCTTTTCACTGCCCTGTACATGCGTTTGATAAGCTTTTTCTAACCAATAACCTTCCCTAGCTAAAAAAAAGAGTTTCTGCTTATGCTTTTCTGCATCTTGAAGTAACTCTCCGGCAAAGAAATTTAAGAGAGGGCCTAAAAATGTAGTACCAAACGCGGCTAACTGGGGAGAGCGAAATCCCTTATCTAAAACTGGATCCATAGAACCTATACTTATTTAATGAATTTTCGACCTTGATTATATCTAAAAGGTCTATATTAGCTGGAAAAATATAAAGCCGATATATTTTACGTTTCAAACCAATGAGAGTAAATAGCTAAAGCCGCTATATGTCACAATTCCATTGACACTCGCTCAACTAAAGTAAGCAACATAAGTGTGTCCAGGTTCGTGCCATATAAGAGCTTTCCCATTAGAAATGGGACATTCCCCCCCCATAACACTCGCTCTACTGTAAAATATTTCAAATCTGAGCTTTAAGGCTAGATCCAAGCCTAGTGCATATGTACATCAGACCAGAAGCGGTTAAATCAACAGCGCAGATGCTTTACTTAACCTCATCAGACAATCCAACTGCAGCTAAGAGTTTGACCAGATCTAACTTGGTTAATGCCGGAGGGAGAAGTTTGCTGTCATTTTTAATAACAGGCAGAGTGAATAGCTCTTTGTGTTCAGTAAGATACTTTTTAGCTACCAGTGCATTCGAATCTTTAAAAAAATCTCGCACGACCATGACTTCTTCAGTTGTCATCAATGACGTTTTTTTCGTTGCAATATTTAGCTCTGCGAGCAAAGGCCTAAACCTATTCAGTAGTAATTCTCTTTGTTGCTTATTCAAACCTAGATTAGGATGATTTAGCATACGCGCCAACTCAAGCGTAGAACAGTCCCACTTCTTATTTAAGATCTTGTTTGGTAACAAAAAATCATCGATAGCATGGATACCAAGAAATGTCATGAAATGCAGGCGAATATCTTTACCAATCACTTCTTTCTGATAGGGAAAGACACAAATTTTTTCTTGACCAAAAAAATCACCCCATAATGCGAGTAATATAGAATAATTGTAACGATGTGGCTGTCTCTGGTACTGTTTCATCACCTGTTCAAATGTCTGGTGGCTACCCGATTTAATCGCAGTTGAATATGAAGATTCGATATATTCTTCCTGTGGTCGCAGATAAATCAATATCTCAGGTTTAATGTCTAATTTATCAAAGAAATCGCGGATATAACCGAGGGCATTATTTTTAAGTCTTGAGCTAAAATGCTCCGCACTTAAGATAATAGTCTTATCTCTATTATCTTCAATACAGGCTGATAAGGCATTCCAATAATAATCATCATCGTGAGTAACGGGAGGTAAAAACTCCATACGTCTACCATTATTATCCAAAGGATGTAAGGCATTGACGAGATCAAAGTGGGCATCACTCCTAGGGCCAATATGAGGGTAGAGCACGCCATGCTTCAACAGTTGTTGTCGATTTTCACTAAGAAAATGCTGAATACTTGTTGTACCCGTTTTTTCTGTTCCAATATGTAAGATAACTCGGGTCATTTTATAATCGCCTTTACAACACTCTGTGCAAAATTAGAAAAGTAGCTTTCATCGAATGAATACCCTTGTCGCTCCATCTCTTTGGAGCAGTAAACCTGAAATAACTCCTCTTGGTCCCGACTCCAACCAAAGTCCTTCATTGCTTTTACCGGGCTATCTAGGGCAAAGGTCTGTTCTGGTTTGTCCCCGTTTAGCGCTTTTAAGATTGCTTTTCCTTGTCGCTCGCTTATCAACAAAAAATCAACTAACCGTTGTGAAATAGCTGACGGAGATATAGCCATATCTCTTTGATCGACTTCAATAAACCAATCGTTATTTCTCAAACGCTTATTCAACTTCTGTTTACTACACCTCCAAGTCGTAAATGACGCTCGCCACTGCTTCAAATGCGCCTCAAATGTCACATTTGGAAACTTTATGATGCGTGAAGCGATATTTTCCATCCCACGTCGCTTGCAGAATATGACTTTGGCATTAGGCCACGCCATCATGGCTAACGGTAAAGCATTTAACATGGGGATACCGGGAGTTTTATCTAAATGCACCTGGCTCCCATAATAACGCTTGTATAATCGGCGTAGCACTGTCAGCTGTTCGGCTAAAAAAACTGTTGATGGGAGTTGATTAACAAAGTTACCCTTCACTTTAGCCGTAACTGAGTGCTCAAAAAACTCATTATGAGTCTCTAAAATCTTATCAAAACCCTCTATAACATGGGACTCACCATGTGCATTTGCTTTTAAACCACGCCTTAGTGACTTACCTAGAGCCGACGTTCCTGAGCGAGGCGAACCAACGACAAACACGACATCTTTTATTGGTTCAACAGGCTGGATAAATCCACTTGCTAACTTTAAAGTTAACCCACTAGCCGTTAAGGCCGAAATGGCGAAATGAAGATCATCCACGAGTTTTTCAGCATTCAGAACTATCTTGAAACGACATAGGTGGTCACTATCTTTAATATTCAGCTCTTTACGCAGCCTCGGAGCATCATGAAGCTCTACATCAAAAGCTATCTCGTCATCAAATAACGGATCACAGGCAATACTTTTAAGTGCTTCATTTGTTATTACATAGCCTTTTACCACAATACTCGGTAACGCTATTTGGCCTAGAGTAGGACTTTGCACTTCGACTTCTAAGGTGTTTGATACATCTAAAAAATAGTTATACATAATAAGCTTAAATAAGACTCTTGATTTGACTATACGCTTGCTTAATAGTCAGTGGCTTCTCGATATTGCTCGCACATCTATCTCTTAATTCAGGCTCTGAAACAATTAACTTTAAAGTCTGCATCAATGAGCTTGCTTTACCCGCTCTAAACTGTAATCCATTGTGCATGTGCTTTACTTTCTCTGCCATGCCACCGATATCACTGACGATCAAGGGCCTTCCATAATTGAGAGACTCCTGTATCACCATCGGCGAGTTTTCCCACCACACAGAAGGAACGATCACCCAATCAGTATCTTCCAAAATACTCGCTAGTTCATGGGGCTCATAGGAACCATGCATACAAACGGTACTGCCTAAACGTTTCAGTTTAGTCGCGATACTCTTTTGAAAATCTGAAGTTTGAGCCGAGAAATTAGCACCATGAATATCTAGCTGAAAATCAGCTCGTTCATTTCGATCTAAAAGTAACAGAGCATCGAGAAGCACATCTAGCCCTTTAAACCGATTGATTTGACCTATATAGGTCAAGCGTACTTTAGTGCCCTGTGTTTTCAAGGGAAGGCTTGCTACTTCAGGTTGACCATTCTCTAGGACTGCAATTTTTTCTGCAGACAGCCCCCAGTCTACGTACCTTTGTTTTAGGAATTGTGATGGTGAAATAAACTGATCGATTAAATCAAACTGCTGCATGATATATTCTTTACGTAAAAATAGATCACCAGGCGATTTCGTTGGCAAACACTGACTACATGCCAAAGTTCCAGATTTATAGCAAAGCTTGTCCGTTTTAGCTTTTAGCATCAAACCAGAATTCGCGCATATCCCATAATACTCATGTAATGTCAGTGTTATCTTGGTCTCAGGCATTAATTGCTTAACCACTTGAAACATTTCAATACCCAACAAGAAATAATGATGAAAATGAATAACATCTGGGTTTATCTTTTTAATTAAATCTGAAAAATCGCGCCAAAGATGTCTTGTCTTGATATTTGAAAAAAGAAACTCATCGTCATGAGTAGTATGAAAAAGAATCTCTCTTTCAGAACCTAAACATGAAAATGCTGCTCCACCATGAGGAATAGCATCGGTCCGGGCAAGAAAATAAGCATCATCTCCCTGAGCAAGACACTCTTGAAAGAGATTGTAAGCGGCTTGTTCGCCCCCTCCCTTGTTCAACTCGGGATGGCCATGTGCTACTATGAGAACCTTATTCATGAATACGTTTTACCTCTGAAATTTTGTTGCCCCACTTTTGCATCTGATACAAACCATTCAAAATCGTTAACTTAAACTTCCAGTCACCACTATCAACCAGGTTTTGAGATAAACGCTCCAAATGAAATAGTTTCTCTTCGGAGTCTAAATATATTTTGTGTTGATGTTGATGACATTTCAAACAAAGATCTGAATCTTCAAAGTCACCTAATACATAGCGGGTATCAAATCCTTTTAACTTGATAAAAAAGTCCTTCTTCATCAACATACATGCTCCTGTAACCGCTTCTACTGCCGTTGTTTTGTCAGCGAAAACTAATGGTTCAGGGATACCTTTATTAGGGTGGTGATTCATCCACACCCCGGGATAATAAGCATCATGCTCGAAAGACATGCCTAGATGCTGAATGGTGTTATCTTCATAAACAAGTTTGGTTCCCAAAATACCAGCATCATCAAGTGTGTTAAATTTAGTGACGAGCCTAGTTAGCCAACCTTGATTGCTGGGTAGTACATCTGAATTAAGAGCAAGAATGTACTGACCAGACGCAACACTCACTCCAAGATTATTAGCACCTGCAAAACCAAGATTTTCGCCTGCATAGACAGTTTTAAAAGCATGTTTATAAGTTTCATAAACACCATGACAAGCTATATTAAACTCACGTTCAATCTTAGGGTCATCTAATACATAGATTATTTCATGGTTAGAGAAGTCAGGATCACGACAAAACTTGAGTATTTGGTGCTGAATAAAGTCGTACCTACCGTAAATAGGGATCACCAATGAAACCTTTGGGTCAGGGGTCACCGTTCCATAAGTTTTTATTTCGGCTTCGAGTCCATCCAGCGACTCCCCCCCCTGCCAAATTTCATTGACCAGTTCCAACACTACCGGGTAGCCAGTGTTAAAGAAATGACTAGCATGCACATCGACCGCATTTAATAAATCTTTCAATGCTTCGAGTTTTGTGATTTTCCCCTCACCATTGCTAATGTTACTTTTTATTCTTGTAGCATCCGCAAAATGAATAGACACTTCAACAGGAACAAAATCTGCTTCAAGACGATATACTCCAATAAAGCCAGCCTCTAGATCTGAGCCTTTCATCTGCAACTTATTGAAAATATCGGCACGATAATAAGTCATAAAACTTGATGTGCAATCTAACTTTCTCCCTTCTTTATCGATAAGAAATACAGACTCTGGTTGAGCATGTAACAACCAACCTTTGAAATGAACTAGGTTTGAATCTGTAATAAAACAATGATCAAAGAAGTGCTCAACTTGCCTACTGTCAGTGGATAGCTCCCCAACAAGCTCGGTGCTCTCTTTTGATTTAATGATGCTTAACTCTTCAGCAGTGCTGATAAACTGTTCTTTTACATCACCAAGTACACTAATCACAGTCTCCATTTCAATAACACTTTGAGGAGAAAACCCTGAGAATGGAAAGCCAGAACCTTCAACCATAATGTGTAAACACGAAGGGTCGAGTCCTGTTGTATCACCAATCCAGATAAAGCCGGAACAAGATGTGTCATCATTCAACTGAAGGACTTCCTCAACATCTTGCCTGTTAAGAGATAACCAATGTTGATTCAGTGACTCACCATCGAGGTTCGTGAGAAGTTCTAACTCTGGTGATTGAGATTGGTGGGTAAACCAACCGCTTAATAAGGTGAGTTCATTTGAGAAGTGACAAAGATCTATGTGTACTTGTGGCTGAAATGGCGTGTTTTCCTTCAGAGCATCGTTCGACACGTTTTCTTCCTTTCGCAATTTTTAAACTATATAGCTCTGTTGTAGGTCATCAGCAATACCGATCCCTACTCAAGCCAAGTAAGATCTAGCATTCTATCAAAAATATCAAACAAACAAAAAGAATCTTGCACAAAATAGGGAGGCATATTTTCTTTGCGAGCCTTGAATAAAAAAGAGAACAATGAAATCACCGTTCTCTTAATCGACACCTTTTAAACCTACAATTGACTAATTTATATAAACATCTTTTAATATAACTATGTCTTCTTGAACGGACCTACCGTCGATAACAACGACTCTATGCTTACCATTGGTTTGATCTTGACCGTTGATAATAATCTCATCAATACCATCACCAGTTGTATCCATACTCGTCACAGAGACATCCTCCCAGCGACCTGGGATAGTAAAACGATATAGCTCAGTTTGGGTAGTGCTCTGTTTCGCAACGATCTCAAGAATACGATTACTCTTCTTATATCCTATGAGTGCTATCTCGCTTAGTCCATCACTTGTTACATCTCCAAGCTCAACAAGCTGTACATCATCCCAGTTCACTGGCCAAGCGAAGTTCTCAATCCGTGTATTGGCCAACTTGCCGTCATTAATCCAAAGTTTATACTTTGCATTACCTTGCGGATCTGCAATACCAAATATGGCATTTTCACTCACACCATCACCCGTCCTATCCTTGAGCTGAATTGGGTATGCTTGGCTAAGATCGGCTCCCCAACTAAATACTCGGACAACCCCCTTCTTGTCATGCCCCTTCTTCACGACTAGCTGATAGCGGCCGTCATCTTTACGCGTACCAAACTGCCCCCAATCTTGGGTGCCATCGCCATCAAGATCATCCATGGCTATTAACTGAACATCTGACCAAAGTTTGTTCCAGTTGTACACATCAAGCTTAGTATTTAGCGCACCATCATAAACGAATAATTGTCCTTTATTCATTCGTTTATGGACACCATAGAGTGCGATCTCTGGAATACCATCGCCAGTACGATCTGACATAATCACGACTTCAGGGTTAAACCAGTTATCAACCCACTTAAAGGTATCTAACTTAGTACCATTAGCCCCATCTTTAACGACTAATTGATTACCACGATTGACTTTATGCTGACCAAAAATGGCAAAATCAGTAAGAGTATCTCCATTTAAATCTCCCACTTCAATGAACTTGGCATTGTTCAAAGTTGCAGGCCAGGTCCAGTTGCCTAAACTACTGCCACTTGCTCCATCTTTAAGTACGAATTGGTAGTTATTGGCATTACTGTTAAATCCAAAGTAGCCAAACTCCTCGACGCCATCACTGTTGCGATCAGCCAGCCAATGAACTGTTGGACTATCTTGCGATACAGGAATATTCGTTGTTGATAAACGCGATAGATCTTTACCGCTAATCAATTGATAGCTAAAACTATCAGCGTTGGAAGAATCTAAAACAACAAAATCTTGTACGCCATCTTCATCCACATCAGCGCCCAACTTCATTGTGAGTGTGTCAGCAACAAACTCATAGCCATTAGTAGGGTTGGTTCCGTTAGTGACCTCCTCACCATCACTGACACCATCTCCATCAGAATCGGCATCATTTGGGTCAGTAACAGCAAAAAACTCAGCAAGATTACTCAGACCATCACCATCACTGTCTAACAAAGCATCACTGGCATCTAGTGCATTTAAACCGTGCTCAACTTCATAGCCATCAGGCAATCCATCACCATCGCTGTCAGGATTATTAGGATCAGTTTTAGCCGTAAACTCATCGATATTGGCTAAGCCATCGCCATCACTATCGAGTACAGCATCGGATTTATCAAAAGGATCTAAACCATGCTGGTACTCCCACGCATCACTCATACCATCACTATCACTATCAAGCTCTGACAAGTTAAGTGGCATCACGATATCGGTTAACCAAACTGTGTCATCAAATTCAGCAGTTTCATCGTCTTTTTTGTAATGCCAAGTTAATGTATGTTGGCCTGCCTCGATGTCTATTACATAAGTTTGCCAAGGCATATCACCACTGGTTTGAGCGACCGCCTGCTCTACACCGTCAACTTTAAATAAAAATTGATCGTACTGTTCAGTGGAGGTTTTTACCGAAAAGGAGAGCTTACCCTCATTGAAGCTGGCAGGCTTGGTAAGGATATCTTCGCCATTATCTGTTTTAGTCGTTGAGCGTAATGCAAAGCCAGAACGCGCATCAGAGGTTGAATCTAACTGCCAACCGTCATTTGAGAATTGCTCGAGTTCGGCATTCGATGCAAATATATATTGAGTAAACTTATCGCGAGTAGGCGTTGAGGCCGCAGAGTTATCATAACTGCCAGCTTCATATTCAAACATCAACAGGAAGCCATCAGCATCGCTGTCTTCATAACCCGTATTCTGATGCCAAGGGCTGCTAGCGTTAGCGACTTCATAGACATCATCATAGCCATCGTTATCATCATCTAAGTCAGCGTTATCGCCGACACCATCGAAATCATAATCTTGATATTCAGCAGCATCATTAGGGAAAGCATCGGCATCATCTGCAATACCATCAAAATCGCGATCCATATAACTAAATTGTGTTGGCTCAAGCAGGTACTGGTTACCACGTGGGGTTTCAACATAGCCCCAGACGTAAACATCTCCATTATCTTTAACGCCGATGGCCATATTTTCAGCGGCGGCTATAGACTTCCACCCCCCACTGATAAACACAGGCTTAGCTGCTGACTCCTTATCTCCTTTGCCCAGTTGGCCATTTTGGTTACGCCCCCAAGCATAGAGCGAACCATCGGCTTTCAATGCTAATGAATAGTGCCTAGCAACGGCTGCCATTGCCCAATTTGACTTGGTGCCTATCTGAGTCGGAGAGGTCACATCATCGGTATGCTCTAGTCCAACCTGGCTATAATAATTATAGCCCCAGCCCCATAGCGTACCATCTTGCTTAATCGCCAGTGAATGCCAAGCGTTTGAGCCTTGTGCTAGATACGCCCAATCACCGCCGGCATACAAAGGCGCGGGTGATGTCTCATAATTTGAGCTAAAACCGCGGCCTAACTGCCCATCACTATTATATCCCCAACTCCACAATGTACCATCTTGCTTGAGTGCAACAGTTGTTCTTTGACTTGCCGTTGCAGACAGCCAATCGGTATCTGAGCCAAGCTGCTTAAAGGTTTGCGGGTCTGTGCGCGTGCCATCACCTATCTGCCCAGAATAGTTATCGCCTGATAGCCAGAGCTCACCGGTTTGGGTTACGGCTGCCATATGCTCAGCACCAGCGCTCACCATGCTCCATTTTTTATCACTTATTGGAATAGGTCTGTAGGCTTGAGCTACATCAGAAGTATCAAACATCTCCTCGTTATTCGCGCCCCAAGCCCATAGTGAGTTATCATCCTTAATCGCTAAGGTGAAATTTTTACCGCCTGACGCCATTAACCAATGATTGGTTGTAGCAAGCACTGGGGTGGCAATATCACCACTACCTGTATAACCATCTCCTAACCGGCCACTGCCTCGCGCTTGAGACCCCCAGACTAAACCGGTAGCATCAAGCTGTAAAAAGTGATCGAACCCGGCACTGACGCTACTTGCCTTATAGATTTTACGGTATGAAATGGACTGAGGGCTCCACTCATCAAAGTACTCACCGGTTCCCTGTAGGTAATCATTTCCATCACCCCAAGCCCACAATGTATTATCACTCTTTAATGCAAAACTGCTGTATTGTCCGGTAGCGATTATTTGCCCATCATCAATGCTACCAATCTGAATAGGTGTTCCCTGGGTGTTAGTTGTGCCAGTATCTAAACCCAGCTGTCCATCGCCGCCGTAGCCCCATGCCCAGATAGTCCCATCACTCTTTTTACCGATAACATGATACCTACCGACCTGAATGTCGACCCAGCTATCGGCATCGATGACAACTAAGCTATCTAAATTTGTATTTTCACCAAGCTGCTTCTGACTACCGTAACCAACACCGTACAAAATGCCACTTTCATCGATGGCAAGCGTAAAGTTAACACCCACCGTAACAGACAGCCACTTTTTACCAGTGATTAGTTTTTTCGGCTCGAGAGAATCGACGGTAGTACCATCACCCAGCTGCTTGTAATTATTATCTCCCCACGCCCACAAATCTCCAGTATCAGAAATAGCCACTGTGTGTGTCTGGGAGTGACTAACTGATGAAAAGCTGACATCAGAGGCAATGGCTTTTGGCGAGCACACGTCATCTCTGCTTCCGTCACCTAATTGACCATTTTCATTGCCACCCCAGCCCCACAACTTACCATTTTCAGTAATGGCAAAAACAGTGCCCTCAGAATAACTATTATAGCTAGAGCTCGGCGTACTAGTAATAACCTGTGAAAATGCTGATAGATTTTGTGCTGAGACTTGTGCAGCTTGATAGACAGTAGAGCCACTGTCCAAGCCTTGGCCCAGTTGGCAATTTCGATTTTGCCCCCAAGAATAGATCTCACCAGCTTGATTTAACGCCAAACTACTGAAATTATTGGCTCGGCCTAAAGACCAAACCGTAGAGGTTTTTCCATCAGGTAATAATGGCGTGGGATATGTATAAGTAATGAATTCCATTTCGCTGGTGCCAAAATAACCATAACTATTTCTCCCCCAGCCATAGAGCGAGCCATTATCACCGATGGCAATAGCATGCTGATAGCTGGCAGAAATATCATAAAACTTTTTAATTTGCGGTGCGGCATGAGTAGGGGCTAACACTCCCACTCCGAGTATTAGAGTGAGTATAGCTAATCTTTGATTCGTCACAGTGACATCCTTTTCGTCAAAGCCATAAGGCTATGGGTGAGCTTAACGCACAAAAAATAACACCAAGAAGGCCAATCGTCAACAATTTGACACAAAAACTTGACAAAAGTCAATTTACAGATAAACGCTTAAGAAGTAGCTAATAAAGGAGAGTATTTGAAGATAGGAGAGAGCTTCATTTAGAGCATTAAAGTATTTACAGCACGGCTAAGCATATAACAGCTCCTCAAGTACAGGAGTTCTCAAAGTAAAGATATAGGCTTACCCGCGAAGTATAAATGTTCAACGATACGAATATTCAATGATCTTCAACTAGCTTGTGATAAACTAAACGGACATAGTTTGCATAGTAAAAACACGTTTTATAAAAACTTATGTCTGCGTAACTGTTTTTTCAAATGTGGTATATGTATACGGCTAATAATTTTATCCTCATTAACAACTTCACCAACGAAGGGGATAACGATACCTTCAATATCATTCAATTCATGACAAATAACCTGGTTCGATTTAAGCCGGCTCTTATCCCTAGGCCCACATAAATTTATAACCTGCCCTCCAGGATTCATAAATAAACTATTGTGTAACCCTGAACCTTCTAATCCAGCCATTACTCTTGCATTCTGATATAAAAATAGTTGTTGCTCAAAAGAAT
Source organism: Shewanella benthica (assembly GCA_023284085.1). Taxonomy (GTDB): domain Bacteria; phylum Pseudomonadota; class Gammaproteobacteria; order Enterobacterales; family Shewanellaceae; genus Shewanella; species Shewanella benthica. The sequence continues at coordinate 3,509 of JAKVHY010000028.1, read as the reverse complement.
AATCTTGCGGATGAATAATGTCGAAACCAGCCAACTTAAAAGCCTGTTCAACTTGCCGCTCATTAAGTACTTTTCGTTTTCTCTTATTCAACTTAGATCTTGATATGTAAATGTTATCCTTATCTTTTAGCTCATCAAACACAGGGATTCGACTCTTAATTTTATGAAAAATATCTATAGCCCTAGGATGTGCAGCGGTCCCAATATACAAAGCTGAGTTAGGTATATCTAAAGTTTCAAATCGAGTCGGAGACTGAGGTATCAAAATTTCATGCTCACCTATGCCAAATGCTGAGAAACATATCTTTGAAAATTCGGTGATGCTCTCTTCATTTTTTCTCTTCAAAACAAAGTCATTAAATACATAACCATCATAATTTTCATCAACACACCATAGACGACCTAAGGTTTCCATCAAAAAATGACCATAATGCTCAGTGTAATACCCAAGATACAGATATTTCCCCTTTTTAATAGGAGTATCGCCTTTATCCTCGGCATTACAGTCTTCAGGATCTAATTGATGAAAGTGCTCATGTTCTATTGGCCCTCGATTCATCCGCCTAGAGTGCTTTACTAAATTATTTTGATCATCAAACACCCCGCCAGTAAAAGTTTTCTGTTTGCGGTCAACGACCGTTGGAAGAATGAGAGCATTTGAAAGCGATGTAACCTCTAGTGGGTACGGTTTAACAAATTTCATTATCTTTTAGAATCCAATTTTTTGTAGAAAGCAGCATCTTTTGCAGGAATTATAACGCTATTGCTTTTTAGCTTACCCATTTTATTATTTCGTAAACTCACTTTACTAAAATCTCCCCCTTCTAAGCCTAGTATGCGTACAGTCTGAGATTTACGTGAGGGGTTTGCAATAACAAAGCCATTTTCAAATCTCTTTAATACAATCTCAGGACCTTTTATCATCGCAAGGCTTCTAATATTCATTTGAAGGTTATTCTCAAGTAAAAAGTGGAAAGTGGAGCTACCTTTAGGAAGGTTTTTAAAATAAAATCGACTTTTGTGTGAATTTTCACCTAGCCAGGTCACTTGTGTAGCTTGAGCATCAACTGCCTGTTCAGATACCTTCAACCAAGAAGCCTTAGACAGAAAGCTACCACTGGAGTTATTAATTGAAGCTTCAAGTGCAAATACTAGATCCCCTGGCTCATCTAAAGAAATTTTGATTTCAAATCCTATCGATTTATCCGCCGTCGAAGCTAACATAACTCCTGTTTTAGCTTTACTTACTCTCGTATGACTGTCAGCTTTTATCATATTAGTAACAGACTCCTCCTTGCGTAGATATCCGTTAGCCCCGATAAATTCAGGTTCACCAACAGAAGCCCCTAGCCAACTATAATCTTTAGGCTTTCCTCCTGTTAGCTCAGGCCAGTTATCAATTTTAAGCCCTTCTGGTCGATAAGCAGGCGCTACCACAGCATCAACTATTAATGCGCCAGCTATTCTTAACCTTCTAAAGTTATTAGCAGGAGCATGACTTCCTAGCCCATTTTGAGGAGGCAGCTCTCCAATCTTGAAATAACTAAATGAAGGCTGATACGAGTTAGCATTCCAATAGCTATGCCTATTAATCCCGCTCGACCATAACTCGACCTCAGGATCCCAATGGCTTGGCCAAGATTCACTTTCGATGCCATTTAAGATGCCAAATGCACGCTGCTGGTTTAACTCATTACCATCGGCCATGATCAGTTTATTTGTTCCAAGCCTTTGTCTTAACTCTGTTAGAAACTGATTAACTCCGACACGATATTGATTTTGAGCGATGCGATCATTCTCATCAAATTTTCCATCATAGTTATAATCAATTTTTGCTTTTCTAGAGTGATGGCCTATGCCTCGAATATCAGCAAGCACATCAAACTCGACCCCATCGAAACTCGCCAACTCTCCATCAACCTCAAAGTAATGAAGCAGGTTATCTGCCAGTGACAATGCCATATTATTTGTTCCTTCAAGCATTGCAAAGTTATAGCGCCATAAAGACTGCTTACTATTAGGCGCTAATGGTGCTTGAGCAACATGGGGAGCAAGATAACTATTTTTGCCAAAGGCTAACGGAGCGGTTCCAAATTGTCCCCGTTTAATGGTAATACTATTATTTTTCTTATTAATACTGAGCAGTTTTACCTGCTCAACTTGGTCCCAATTTAACGTACCATCACTGTTCCTAGCGACAATAGCAATATCATCATTAAACTTGTTTCGCTTGCCCTGATGAACTCTAAATACCGAGGTGTTAGCAACCTTAATTGTCGTTTTATTGCCTTTCTTAGGAATAGATTTCAGGCTTGAAGTACCGACAAAGTAAGTCCAATGCTGGTGCTGAAAGTACTCCATATCAAATCTAGGATCTCGAGCGTTACCATTGAAATGCAGGAGCATCAGTTTGTTAGGAAACTCTTGTTTATACTTTAAGAACTTTGTCTGTGCTTCACCGCTTCGTCCTGGGATCTCCTCATCGAGGGCTTTAACGACCATGCCACCAAGTTTTGACCACCTTTTAGACCAGGACTCATAAGAAACCTCTGGATTCGCTGCACTATTCTCAGCATTTCTGAAATAGATAGATTTAGGGTAAGCATCGGAGAAGATTTCAAGAGTTGATAACTCACTCGACAAAGCAGGGATTGTAGTTATTGTAACAACGATAAAAAGTAGCAAGCGGTTCAGCATATACACTCCATGTAAACGGTGAGATTAGTCATATTAAACCTAAAACATTTTTATTGGGCATAAAAAAGAGAGCATTTTAGCTCTCTTTTTAACTAGATGAAACTATAAGAAAAAAACGCTACTTAGAGGCTAAGGCTCAATTTACGGTGATTTTGTCAATCAATGACATATCTTCACCCGCTAACTTATAGATAACGCTTTGGGAGTTGCTTTGGCTGACACCACGAATGATCAGGTCTGCAATACCATCATCATTAGTATCATAGCTGGTTACTGAGATACCTTCCCAAGCACCGTCAAGTGTGTAGCGTCCATACTCGGTCAGTAGCTTACCGTCTTTCACCACTAACTGGACCTTTCTGCCACTCTTGGTAAACCCAAGCATGCCAAACTCATTAAAACCATCACCGTTCAAGTCCCCCAACTCTTTAAACTGCACATCTTCCCAGTTCGCTGGCCAACTGATATTCGCTATTCGCTTATTCGCCTGTTTACCATCATTGATGCGTATAAATAACTTACCCGTATCTACATGTGTTCCTGTTACTGCTACATCCCGAATGCCATCACCAGTTCTATCTCCCACCAGCATAGGCGCAGCATCAATTAAATCCCCAACCCAAGAGAAGGTTCTTATCACGCCTTTTTTGCTATGACCTTTCTTGATTATCCACTGGAAGCGACCATCATCTTTGCGTAGTCCAAACTGCCCCCAATCGATTGTGCCGTCACCATCAATATCGTCCATCTCAATAAGCTCTATATCTCTCCACAGCTTATTCCAGTTATAGACATCAAGCTTAGTGTTAAGC
>JAKVHY010000027.1 GCA_023284085.1 Shewanella benthica | reverse complement strand
CATGTCAAAAGCTTGAGAAACTTGCATAAAAAATCCGAGACCTAGAGATAGGACTCGGATTCTGAAGCATCTAGAAGATCAGTCAACCGATCGATAAATCACTAAATGATCAGCATTAACCCTAAGAGGTGGTTTTTTTATCGGTATGATTAGCTAAATAGTCATTGAAGGATTCAATTAATCGTCACTATCACCTAAGGATAGAAGCGTGGCATTACCCCCTATAGCGGTGATGTTATTGGTACGGGTTTTCTCGGTGATGAAGCGAGTCAGATAGAGTGGTCCACCCGCCTTTGGCCCTGTGCCCGATAGGCCTTGTCCACCGAAAGGTTGTACGCCGACAACTGCGCCAATCTGGTTACGATTGATATAGACATTGCCTACCTTGACCCTGTTGGCGATATCTTGGGCCTGGCCCTCGTTACGACTATGGATACCGAGTGTCAGACCAAAGCCCGTGCTGTTGATCTCGTCGATCACCTTGTTCAGTTCGTTAGCCTTGTAGCGAATCACATGTAGGATAGGACCGAAATGTTCCTTCTCCAGCACCTTGATAGAATCAATCTCTACAGCCGTCGGTGCGACGAAGTAACCCTTCTCTGTACCTGCTGGCAGATCGAGCTGCTTAAGCAGAGTTCCGACTTGCTTGATATGGTCGATATGGGCATTAAGATTAGCCTGAGCCGTTGCATCGATAACAGGGCCTACATCAGTCTTGATTGAGCTAGGGTCGCCTATGGTTAGCTCATCCATCGCACCTTTCATCACCTCAAGCACTCTGTCTGCGATATCTTCCTGAAGGAAGAGTACCCGTAGCGCCGAACAACGTTGTCCTGCGCTGGTAAATGATGAATCAATAACGTCATGGACGACTTGCTCAGGCTGTGATGTCGAGTCGACAACCATGGCATTTTGACCGCCAGTTTCGGCGATAAGTGGGATAATGGCACCTTCGCGATTTGCTAGGGTGCGGTTAATCAGTTTGGCTGTTCCCGTAGAACCGGTGAAACAAACGCCACCGATACGCTCATCTGAGGTGATTGCCGCACCGACTGTTGCGCCAGTGCCTGGTAGGAATTGCAGCACATCCTTAGGAATGCCCGCTTCATGTGCTAGCTGAACTGCACGGAAGCCAACGATAGACGTCTGCTCTGCAGGCTTAGCTATAACGGTATTACCCGCAGCCAGGGCTGCGGCTATTTGACCAATAAAGATAGCCAGTGGGAAGTTCCATGGACTGATACAGACGAAAATACCGCGACCTTGAAGGAACAGCTCATTGAGCTCTCCCGTTGGGCCTGGAAGCAATTCAGGCTGAGCCATCATTTTCTTGGCTTGAACGGCGTAGTAGCGACAGAAATCTACCGCTTCACGCACTTCATCGATTCCATCTTGAATGCTCTTGCCCGCTTCACGGGTACAAAGGACGATGAGTTCTTCACGGTTTTCTTCGAGTAGATCGGCAAGCTTTTGTAGTGCATTAGCACGTACTTCGACAGGTGTATTACACCAGTCGCTAAAGGCCGAGTCTGCGCCAGAAAGGGCCTTCTCTATAGCTTGGTTATTAGCGAAAGCTAACTTGCCCACGACCTTAGTGGTGTCGAAGGGACTGACGACGTCATTCATTTCGCCGCTTAATAGCTCGCCATTGACCAGAGGGCCAGCGTTCCAGCTGGTGTCTTTAAATTTCTCGAGAGCCGCGAAAAATGGCTTAGATTCAGAGATGATGTTCATATTGAGTCCCTTGGAGTTTTTACGCTCTGCGCCAAAAATATCGGCGGGTTTAACGATCTTATTATTAGACAGGGTTTTATATTTCTGTAGTGTCTTTATCGGGTGCACGACAAGTGACTCGATGGCGACCTTAGGATCGACCAGCTTATGGACAAATGAGGTGTTGGCGCCATTTTCGAGTAAGCGACGTACCAGATAGGGTAGTAGCTCTTTATGTTCACCAATAGGTGCATAGATGCGAATACGTGTTGTTGGGCTCTCGGCGATTAACGTATCGTAGAGTTCCTGTCCCATGCCGTGAAGGCGTTGGAATTCATACAGGCGGTCGCCTGCCATATCCATAATAACGGCAACAGATTGGGCGTTGTGTGTGGCAAACTGAGGATAGATGGCGCCTCTGGTCGCATCTGAAAGAAGGTAACGTGCAGATGCAAGATAAGAAACATCTGTGCCTGCTTTACGAGTAAAGAGGGCGTATCCGCCTTCACCAGCTTGTTGAGCCCACTTTAATTCGCTATCCCAGTATGCGCCTTTAACGAGGCGTACAGGGATCTCATCACCTTGATCTTTCGCCAGGCGAGTTAGCCAGCAAAGTACAGGGAGGCCACGTTTGGCGTAGCTCTGTACTACGATACCTAACAAGCCCCAGCCCTTAGCGGCATCTGAGTTATAGAGTTTCTGGAACAGTTTTAGGTGAAGCTCGAGTCTGTCCATCTCTTCAGCATCAATTGAGATGCCGACATTTAACTCACGCCCTTGCTTAATTAGCTTGATAAGTGTGTCGTAAAGCTCTGAGAGGACACGATCTTCATTGGCTACTTCATATCTTGGATGCAGGGCTGATAACTTGATAGAGATAGTGGGTCGGGGCGCTAGGCTCTCATCATAGCTTTGCGCACCAAGCGCAGTGATCGCGGATGAATATTCATCAAAATATTTATCGGCGTCAGTTTTAGTGAGGGCCGCTTCGCCGAGCATGTCGTAACTATGTGTATAGCCAATCTTGCGGTTAGCTTCACTGTTCTTAAGACCATCTTTGATACTGGTACCCAGAACGAACTGCTTGCCCATGATTTTCATTGCTGCAAGCATAGCTTGGCGGATCACGGGTTCACCGACTCGATTGATCAGACGGTTTAGCAGGCTGCTGGGTTTGCCGTCGATATTCTTATCGAGAGTGACAATTTTGCCCGTTATCATTAAGCCCCAGGTGGAAGCATTGACTAACGTAGAGTCGCTTTGACTCATATGTTTATCCCATTTCGCACCCGATAGCTTATCCTGGATTAGGGCATCGGCAGTCGCTGCATCTGGGATGCGCAGTAGCGCTTCGGCAAGACACATCAGGATAATGCCTTCTTGTGTCTCTAGACTGTATTGTTGCAGAAATGCATCAATACCCACCATTAAACCTTTCTTGTCATATTGGCGAACTTTGGCTACCAAATCGTGAGCTCTTTTAGTAACACGCTGAATCTCTTCGTCACTAGAAGGCACAAGTTTGATGAGTTCAGATAGATATTCATCTTCATCGACAATGTAGTTATTGGTGATGGCTGTAAACAGCTCATCGAGGTTGGCTGAGTCATAAAGACCAGTCAGAACTTCACTTGCTTTGAACATAGTAGTCACTTCCATCTGGGCCGGTTAAGGACAGTTTGCTTGAACAAAATCTTCTCTAATTATGGCTTTGAAGAGCCTTTTAGATAAGAGTAGTAAGATGCATCTTATTTTTTGTATACAATCTGGCATCTTTCCGCGGGATAGTATCATCAAAGTGTGACGAGGAACACTATAGCGGTCGTGAATGTGAGTTTTGTTTGATCTTGTCCGGCCAGATGGTGTGCAAAGTCAATGTCTATGCGGGTTAGCCAAGGTATAAATTAAAAAGCCAGCATTTGAATGCTGGCTTTTTGGGGAGACTTTTGTGGGGAATAGACTGTTTACCAGCGATTTTTCTGCTTACGTCTGGGTCTGGGTATATAGACTAAGACGACACCTATCAGTAAACCGATAGCGGCAATGATGCCGCCTTCTTGCCACATCTGGAAACGTTCGTTCTTTTCGATGTTAGCTAGCTTGCTAGTGGCGTGATCACGCTCACTGCTTGCCTTAGCCAGGTCTCGTTGTGCACGGCTAAGATCTGACTTGAGCTTACTGAGTTGAGCATCATTGTTATCGCTGGAGCTAAGGGCTTGCGTTAACTCAGACTTGGTCTTATTTAATTCAGCCTGCACTTCGGGGAGCTGTTGACGGAAACTCTTTTGGCGAGTCACCATTTTTGCTTCTATCCAGCCTTCACGTCCCTTATGGTCGATGATCTTAGTGTAGTCACCTTGGGTCTCACCCAATAGTGAGATTGCCTGGCCTGCCTCTACACTGCCCAAGATACGGAATTGGGTACCCGGTCCACCATGAAGATAGAGATAAACGTTATCGGATATGTATCCAGGTTGACCTGCGGCCAAAAGGCTTGGAGAGAGTAATAACAGTCCCACTAAAGCAAAGAATCTTAACACTTTGAATTCTCATCAACGAAATATAGCCACATGCTAGGGATTTGCAGGGCGTTTTGCAAGGGCTAGATGCAAGAGATATGTCTATGAGTGGATGAAGCTTAATTAATGTCAAAAATTGGGTGAGACTAGGAGGGCATGTCATGAAAATGACGGATGAAATCAAGTCTCACTTCAGAGGTTGAGAGCTGAGGCATAAAAAAGGGAAGCGCTAGCTTCCCTTATTATTTGCAATCCACAGACCAAGTTTATGCCTTAGCTGAAGATACCTTTTATGGTGAAGAAGAACAGAATTGACAGTGCGGCACCCGCTGGCAAGGTGATAACCCAAGAGATGACAATGTTCCTGACCACAGCCATGTTAATCGCTGCGATACCACGAGCCATACCTACACCTAAAACTGCACCGACTAAGGTTTGTGTGGTAGAAATGGGTAGACCGGTACCCGATGCAATCACTACGGTTGAAGCTGCTGCAAGTTCTGCGGCAAAACCACGACTCGGGGTGAGGTGAGTGATGTTCTTGCCTATGGTCTTCATCACGCGCTTACCAAAGATGGCCAGACCCATGACAATACCTATGGCACCGAGCGGAAGGATCCACCATACGATAGCGGCCTCGCTACCGATCTCGCCACCACTGTTGACGATTGAAACGACCGCAGCTAGAGGACCAATCGCGTTTGCCACATCGTTAGAACCGTGAGCAAATGCCATACAACTAGCGGTGACGACCATCAAGACAGCGAATACTTTCTCGACGTTGCCGAACTGAGTCTGGCGATCGGCCTTGCTGTCCATCTTCAGACGTTTAATCGCTAAAGTACCACCGATACCCACAATAACCGCAATACCCAAGGCTAATGCATATGCCTCGGCAGTGCTGAAGTGCAGACCGATATGCTTGAGACCTTTCTGAATGGTCACCAGGGACATCATAAAGCCTGCAAGTGCCATATAGAAAGGCACGTAACGCTTAGCGTTTTCCAGTGGATTATCAGTATCGAAGATAAGTTTCTGCACGCTCTGGAATATCATGAAGGCGATAAAGCCGGATATTGCCGGAGTGACGACCCAGGAGCCCACGATGCCAGCAACCTTGGCCCATTCGACAGCTTCTGTGCCCACACCTACCGCGGCAAAACCAACGATGGCGCCTATGATAGAGTGAGTGGTAGATACAGGCCAACCAAGAGCAGATGCTGCTATCAACCAGATGCCAGCGGCTAAGAGCGCCGAGATCATACCGTAGACCAGTAGTTCTGGTGAGTCGACGAAGTAGGCCGAGTCGATGATCCCTTTACGAATCGTACTCGTTACTTCACCGCCCGCTAGATAAGCACCGGCAAATTCAAAAATCATCGCTATGATGATCGCTTGTTTTATCGTAATAGCGTTAGAACCAACCGAGGTTCCCATCGCATTGGCTACATCATTTGCACCAATACCCCATGCCATTAAAAAACCAAAAGTAGCCGCAATTGCAATCAGCAATGGGCCATTGGTGACTAATACATCAACCATGTTGTTACCTTGATAACTTTGTTGTTAGACGCGAGCTAACATAAGCTCTAAGCGGGAACCGACACGTTCGGCAAGATCTGCCAGGTCGCCGACCCATTCAATTATCTTATAGAGGAACATCACATCGATAGGGTTCATATCATTTTCGATAGCGAACAACTGACGACGGATCTTGATTTGAAGATCATCGGTATCCTCCTCGATTTTATCGAGTTTGGCGATCATCTTTGCGACTAAGTCAACTTCACGACCACGGAAACCGGTTTCTAACAGGTCGTCGAGTTCGTTGATTGCTTGTTTGGCCAGAATGACTGCATCGAGGCAGCGGGACAAATAAGCTTTGAAGGGGACTTGAATCTCTTTGGGGATAACTAACTGACGGCCTATAATACGACCTGAGATATCTTTTGCTTTGTTGGCGATCTTATCTTGCTGAGTCAGAAGTTCCAGAAGATCGGTTCGCTCGACGGGCATAAACAGACCACCGGGAAGTGTTAGGCGGATCTCACGTTTTAGCGAGTCAGCTTCACGCTCCGTAGCACTGATCTGCTTACGTAGTACTATTGCCTCATCCCAATCTCCGGCCGCTGTTGCGTCGAAAAATGGGATAAGTATCGATGCACATTGGTGCACTTTGTCTATATGCTCTTGTAGAGGCTTAATTGGCGATTTTGCAAACACGCCCAAAATAGAGTTTACTGGCATTGCCGTGTACCTATTTAGGTTATTCCACTGTTGGAAAAAGCGGGCGCATGTTAACCCAAGCGACCGCGTATTGAAACTGTGATTTACATTAAAACTATCAGTTTTATTCTAACGAGTTATATCTCAACTGGAAAGCGCAATCCTACGGTTTGTTTGTGACAGTAATATTACATTTTTACCGGTAGTTGAAATTTTGATGAATTATTAATGAATTTTTGATGACGGATTTTTTTCCGTCGTAAAAAATATAGATCTAAACCTTACCACAGAGCGAGCAATTGGCGAATGAATGCCGAGATAGAACTAAAGTTATTTTTCCAGTTAGAACAACAACAAGCCTTGATTGAACTGCTTGATAGTCTGCCAGATAGCGAGCAGAAAGCCTGCCGTAAATTGTCGAATTCTTATTTCGATACCCCTGATCTACAGCTGCGACTATGGGACATGGGTCTCAGGGTTCGTGGCTGTGATGGCAAGCGTGAACAGACGATAAAAACTGCAGGGACAGTGATCGGCGGTATCCATTCGCGACCAGAATACAATATTGATATAGATAAAGCCGAGCCGGAATTAAATTTATTTCCTAAAAATATATGGCCAAACACGGCGAATATTTCAGCAGTGCAATCTCGACTGGCCTGTTTGTTCGATACGGACTTTGAGAGGCGAACCTGGCATATCTATGTGGATGAGAGCCTGGTAGAAGTCGCCTTAGATATTGGTAAAGTGAGTGTCACCAGAGAGGGTGAAACAAAATCTGAGCCGATTTGTGAGTTAGAATTCGAGTTAATGGCAGGCAAGACCGGGGCGTTAATTGAGCTGGGCATTAAGGTAGCCGAAACCATTCCCGTGCGTCTAGGTAAGGCGAGTAAGGCTTTTCGAGGCTACCGATTAGCGGCTCAATCGAGTCCTTTGAGTCTGGAGGTGCTGGAGTTTATCGCCTTAGAACCAGGTCAAGACCTCAAGCAGACACTCACTTCTCTTTTAAGCACAGGTCTGGAACGCTGGCAGCAGCTAGAAGCCATGATATTAGAAACAGACGCCTATAGTCTGAAGCAATTGCCAATGCTTTGTTATCGTCTGCGCGCTTGTGTACGACTGCTTAGATGTACCTTAGGGCAGTTTAATCTACTGAGTGATAGCCTTGTTGCTAAGTTTGACGCTATAGAGGCCCACTTGGGTTTCGTCGAGACTGGGCTGAGCCTGGCTGAAATATTGAGTCAAAATTGTCAGCTTATTGCCAGGCAACCGAAGAAGGCTAAATTAGCCGAGCAGGCCTTGAGCTCACTGCAGCAGTTATCGATTTCGAGTCTTATGCAGAAGATGTTAGCCGATACTCGTTATGGCAGCTTGCAACTGAGCTTAGTCGATCTCTTGTTCGCAATACGAGCAGGAGAGAGTCGTGTCAATTTTAATATTAATGTTAAAACGGAACTTAAGACCTTTGCCGATCAGCTGCAGGAATCGTCCTGGCAGAAGATCTTAGCCTTGATTCCATCGGAAGCCGACTTGACCAGTCGAGAATATCAGTCCTTCGCTCGTGCATTGGATGACAGTATTTTCGTCGGCGTGGCTTATGGCGAGCTTTATACTAAGCAAAGCAGAGATGTGTTCAGAGCCCCTTGGCAAGATCTGGTTTTAGGGATCAGAACCTTGGCCGCCTATCGACAGTTGGCTCAGATCAGTGAATCGCTGGATATCGATATCTCGGATTGGCTACAGAATAAAGAGGAGAGTCTGGTGTTTGCCATGGAGCACTCGAGACGCTCGGCACTGAGCAATCAGCCGTATTGGCGTTAGGACCGGCTTTAGCCGGGAGAGAATCGATAGATTGAACCTCGGGGCTAAAGCCCCTCTTACAGTAGGACCGGCTTTAGCCGGCCCGTGGACTTCGGGGCTAAAGCCCCTCCTACAGGAAAGATGATGCTTCGCTGGTGGGGCTTGCATCTTTGTAGGATCGGAACCTCGATAGATTGAACCTCGGGGCTAAAGCCCCTCCTACGGCCTAGGATCTTCTTTTCCTTGTCTTACCTCTTCACGTAAATTATTTATTTCTGCCAACAACACATTTTGGTTCTGCTCCATGCGGTCGATGGCCATTTTCAATTCACACTTTATCTCTTCACTCTGAAGCTCGAGTTTTTCTGACTCATCGGGGGCAATGAAGATAGATGCCATATAACCTGAGATCACCCCGAAGAAGCTGACTCCACAGATGATGACGACTGCACCGATAACATGTCCTGCTGTCGATACCGGGTAGAAGTCACCATAGCCTACGGTGGAGATGGTGACTAATGCCCACCAGATAGCATCTTCTGCCGTATGAATATTCGCATCGGGTACGCCACTCTCGACGATCAACATCAATACCGATGAGAACGTCAGGATAGTTACCATGGCAACCAGCAGGCTAGCTAAGGTCGCTTGCCTGCGCTGTTTCACCATAGGGATGATCAGTGAGTGCGTCATACGAATGAGGCGGATCACTCGCAATATCTGAAATAGACGGGCTAGCCTCAGGGGCTCTATGGCGGGAATACTGGCGACCAGGTCGATCCAGTTATGTTGAAAGTATAGAAGTTTGTTTTCGGCTCTAAACAGGTTTAAAAAGAAATAGCTCAGAAATATCATGCAGATACTAAAATCGATTATCAGGAGTAAGCGGCGGGTTTCATCATCGACTTTGGCAAAAGTGAGCACCAACACCACGATGACAGACAGAAAAGACAGTACCATCATGGCTAACTGAAAGGGGGTCGGGTGAGTCTCTGTTTCGGGGAACCATCGACTTAATTTTGCCATTTCACATACATCCGTTTTTCATCCTATCGCTAGGTTCGCGATGAGATACTCCATAGGTATCTGACTGAGTGTACTAGTTTTTATCACTAAAGTGGATGAGATCGTCGAGTACACGCTTCTTTATTTCTAACTGGGACTCAGGAGATAGGGCATATTTCTCGGCTAGCAGTACATAATCTTCAGGACTTAGAGACACGGTCAGGCGTGGACGTTTAGGTCGCTTAGTGACAGAAAGTCCTAAGATGGTACGGATCTGATCCGAAGGACTGAAACCTGAGTCTAGCGCGGCTTTGCGGATGGAATACTGAAATTTTTCATCTAAGTCAAACGCCACCTGAGTCGCTTTCGCGGCTTTCTGGTTTTGTAACCATTGCTCCGGAAGCGAGTTCTTTTTCTTAGTCATTCGGTATTACCTTAAAAATTAACCTTAACAATAAAATTGTTCTTAAAACTCAGTTCCTGGTTCCTAGGTTCTAGAACCTAGGAACTGTAGAGCTTATTTCCCGGGCCAATAATCTCTTATATCGGAAAGCGGGCGGTACAAGGTTAACATGACATCGGTATCGCCATCGGCATAGACTTCCACATCGATGGCATATTTCTCATCTTCGTCAAGTAGATGATAGGACTCGAATTCATCGCCTGTGGCGCCATCGGCATCCTGTGGTGGCTTCTTACCGCGGTAATCTTCCCGGTGGAAGTAACCAAATTGAGCAAAATTGACCTGGTGGTATTCTTTGCCTAACCACTGAGAAAATTCTGCAACCAGCTCACTCGGTAGTTTTAATGTGGTTAATTGTGCCTGCTTATCTTCTTCGAATATGGTCCCAAACTGGTCGAGATCGAAAATATGTTCGACTATTGAACGGTTGATCTTAATGGAAAAGGCCAGATAGGTTTCATCGTCTTCATCGAGAGACAAGAAAATCGTGTCATTTCCATGCCCCTTGAGTGCCCATTCAGTCTGTTGTTTACGTTGGTATTCATAGGTGCTGATGGATTCGACTCTTAACTGCTGACCTCTGAGTTGTGGCGGCAGGGCGAAACTATCATCCAGAGAGATCATATCTCCCTTGAGGAGCTTAGAGGGATGATCCAGTTGACGCTGCGGTGCCTCTTTCTTACCAAAAAGACCTTTTAAAAAACTCATCATCACTCCTGATTGGTTAATATATTTTAAGCTGCTACTTCCCTAGGGGGATTCACTGGGGAAACGGCTTTGATGGTTAGCCTGCTATAGGCTATTTGAGGTATAAGACAAAAGAGCGCCTTTCTTTATGAAAAGAAAAGCGCTGTACTTTTAGTCAAGGCATGAGAGGCTAGTATCTAGCTTCATGTGAAATCTAATCGCGATTACTTACGTGCCTTGAGGCGTTCCAATACGGCATTCGCGTTGGACTTCTGCTCACCGATACCGGCTTCAGCCAACTTGGCATGCAGTGACTTATCGCTGTTCTCATCTTCTAAAGCTTCGGATGCTTTCAGGCGGTCATCGAACTGCTGTTGACGAGCCTTGATACGCTCCAGCGAATCCTTAGCATTTAACAGCTTAGAGTTGCTGCCGGCGAAAGAGTTAGTTATCGACGCCGTGGCTTTCTGTACGCTCTCAGTGGTCTTTACCATAGTGAGTTGACGCTGGTAGTCGGTTAACTGACGTTCAGTCTTACGCACCAGGTCTTTAAGACGCGCGGCGTGAGAACTGAAGCTGTCGTTAGCTGACTGTTGCTCGGTTAGCTCTTGATCTAGCTGAGCTATCTTTTCGGCAACTTCTAAGGCAAGTGTTTCATTTTCTTGCTGTAGAGCTTGAGTTGCAAAACCTTCATGCTCTGTGACTGAACGCTTCAAGCGATCGATTTCACGGCTGGCTTGCATCTCTTTTGCCATAACATCAGTCAGTTCACGCTTAGCCTTGGTTAAATGCTTCTCTGCATCACGGATCTCCTGCTCGAAGATACGGGTTGAGTTCGCGTCGACTATGGTCTGACCAACTTCGTTGGCGCCGCCACGGAAAGCGGTTAAAATCTTGTTTAGTATGCCCATGATGTGGCTCCTTAAAAATTTAGTGTAAGTACATAAAAAATTACTTGAGGAAGTCGCTCATCTCATCGATGACTTCCAGGCAGTTATCAGACAGAACTGAAAGCTCCTGTTCGATCTCCAGCATATCCGAGTGCACCGATAGCGCACCATAAACAACGTACTTGTCATCTACTTTTGCGAAAGATGACAATGGCATCGGGATGTTAAGTTCCAACATGGTCTCAAACATTGCCATGCGGCTTTCTTGTTTGACTTCGTCTTCACCCCAAAGGTAACTGATACAGAGAACTTGGTTTTCCGTTACCGATACAAATACGGGTATCTCTTCACGACCTACGATATTGACCTGTAATACTTCTACTTCACCATCGATTGGGTAGCAATCGAATTGAAGGCCTGTGTGACTCTTGTCACCAAGATCATTGAGGTGGTTAGCAATATTGTGGATATTCATATTTGTCCTCATTTGACATATTATGTCTGCGGTTAAAGATAGCATTACGACATAATATGTCAAGCGCTATCTTTGAGAAAAATCATAAGTAATAAATTGAGCTGTCTTATCTGGTATTTCATAAGATTGAGACAGCTCTATGTTGATCTAGATTCTTGTTTCTGTAGCTGCTTATCTGTGATTGTCACTGGTCATCAGAATAGTGTCACTCCCTGGTTTTCTCTCCAGGCCTGCTGATGGTACTGGTATAACTGCATCGAGCCAATTCTGTTGGCTTGAATCTTGTCTATATCTTGATAGAAGTTCCCCGGAAACTCGAAAGCGCCCTTGATAAGCCCAGGCGTGAGCCAGTCATCAGTTATCGACAGCTGCTCGATGTCACTCAGTCTTGCTTTGGCATTCTTGCCTGATGCCGTGGCTATGCTCCAGCCCCATTCACCGAAACTCGGTACATTGTGGTGGTACTGGCTAACATCGAAGCCCGCGAGTGCTAAGGTTTTTCCGACAGAAATAAAGGCCTTAGGCGCATGATAGGGTGAGGTCGATTGTACAGTTAGAGCACCATCTGCACTCAAGAGTTCCTTTAGTTTCTTATAAAAAAGATCTGAGTATAGCTTGTTAAGATCCGGATGGCTGGGATCGGGTAGGTCGACTATGATGACATCATATTTCTCACCTTTCCTCAGTAGTTTATCTACGCCATTGAAGGCATCGTCTACCAAGACTTCGACTCTGGGATCGTTGAGAGCATCACCATTGAGCTTAAGCAAGGTTTGGCTTAATCGCTTTGGCATATCGGCGTCGTGAGAGGTGAACAGGTCCAGCAGATCTTTATCGAGATCCATCAAGGTGACGTGCTTAGGTTGCCACTTTAATACTTGTTTTAACCCTAATCCATCGCCGCCACCTATGATCAATACCTTGTCGTGGCGAGCCGCCGCTTCCATGGTCGGATGGACCAGAAATGCATGATAGATATGCTCATCGATACTGGAGAACTGTAATCGTCCATTGATATACAAAGAATAGACAGGAGCTATGCCACTGCCTCTCAATCTCTCGGTAAAGGTGAGCTGCTGAAAACGGGTCGACTTGGCATAGATAACATTATCTTTATAGAGCAAGTTATTGAAGTTTTGCTCCCAGCCGGGACCGTGCCAGGCCAACAAGAGCAAGATACCCGATGCGATAAAATGGCCAACCAACAAGATCTTTACGAACTTGATGCGATCCCAGAACCGCCAGATAAAGATAAAACCTGCCAGTAAGTTAAAGCTGGCAGTCAATGCCGCCGCAAGCTGAATATCTATGGCTAGCATAAAGGTCACCCAGATGGCGGCTCCTATCCCCGCACCTACGTAGTCGGCGCCATAGATGGTGCCGGCATTGTGCATCAGGTGCTCATCGCACAGAGATTGGCGCACGCGAGCTATGAGAGGGATTTCCATGCCGATCATCAAGCCGAGCACTACGCCCCAGAAGTAGGGCAGGTATTCACTTAGGTGCTGTAACAGGCCGATGAAACCGCCTTCGGGGAGTTGATCTGGCGGTAAGCCTAATGTGCTGGCTATGATCAGGGGCAGTTGTTGTCCGAAGCCGATAACGGCGGCAGTGATCAATATGGCCAGTGAGCCACACAGGGCGACGCTGAGTTCGAGTATGGCGAAGCCTGTGTAGGCACAACGTATCTTTCTGGCGGCGAATGCACCTATGCCCATGGAGACGATCATCAGGCCAATCATGGTATAGATGGCGGCTTCTAATGCTCCCAGGATACGACCCGCATAATGGGACAGTAGATATTCGTAGATTAAACCACAGCCGGCGAGTACGGCCATTATGCCTAGCAGTAAGGTATCGTCAAACCAGCTGAGTTTTCTTTCTTGGTTTGTCGAGCCGGTATTAAGCGCTTTTTCAGTCACTTGTATCTCTTGCATTAGGGAAAATAAAACGGTTAATCAGATGATTAACCGTATTTGTGGAGCAGATAACTAATTTAATACATTAAGCTGGTGAGAATGAGCGCCACGGCGACACTGATGGCTAACTCTACGGTAGCGATACCAATATTGTGTTGCTGTTCCACTTCTTGGGCCAAGTTGATGTTAGAAAGTACTAACTTCTTCACTATTTTTATCAGCACTGTGAGTGCCACTAACATGATCACCGAGAAGACTAGCCAACCTATTAAGTTGGCTATGTAAGCCTGAGGGTTATAGATGATGAAGTGACTCGCGGCATTGAAGCTCAGTGCCATGGCTAGCATATAACCGCTATGACGAATCGCCACGGCTTTATGGCCTTGAACTAAGGCATCTTGCATGGAAGAGTCTTGATTACGCTTGGCATATCTGTACTCACGAAAACGGGTCAGCAGCACCAACATTAGCTGAGAAATAGCGAAGGCACTGAATATGGCAATAAAGGTATCGACAGTCAGATCTTCGGCCCAGATGAGTACCGAGCGGATGATAATCGCCGTGGCGATCGCGGCGCTGGCATCGACGATGGCAACTGAGATATTGCCCTTAAGGATTTGCTCCCCCTTGTTGAACTCATTGAGTGCGATCTTATCGTGAAGATATCGACCTAGCTTGATCAGTATCAGACCAAATAGGCCGTAGGCACTCATGCCTATCGCTTCGGCAGCATAAGAAGTGGCAGCCTCTCCCGAGATCGCACCTGTGAGTACGATACCCAAGCCCGCTATGGCACCGGCTGTGCTGATGCCGAAGGCAAAGTTATCTCTCTCTGCCAGTTCGACACGGCTGTCGACCTTAGCTGTCCAACCTTGCAGGTAACGCATCAAGGTGAGCAGAATAATTGCGATAGTCAGATCGATCACTAAGATGATCGCCAGATCTGTGGTTATGCCGAAGTTTTGAAATAATGTCATGTGATTTCCTTACCTATTTGCCTCGGCGTACACCGCGAGTCGTGCGACTGTTAGAATTGCGGAAGTTACTGTTCTTAGAGTAATTAGAACGGAACTTACTGCTACTTTTACTGCGAGTACCTGTGGTGCTCGCCTTAGGTGTACTTGTGCTTTGTCTCGATAGGCTGGTTGAGCCTGAGCGTGACTTGGCATAGGGGCTATCGAACTTCTTCCCTTGTGAACTGAATTGTTTCTTGGTGCGCTCGAAGGTCTTATTTTGTGCACTGGCCTGTTTAGGTGAGGTATATCGGTATCGACCCACATCGTTATAATAGCTGTAGTTTCTTCTGCCAGACCAACGGTCGTAGCCGATAGGCCCACGCATCACATTGGAGAACATGGAATACATACCGTACCAGGCCCAGAAGGACGTGCCGCTAGAACCTGTCTGCCAGCTGCCATAACCTGGATTGCCCACGAGTTGACTGCCGGCACCGAAATCATCGGCTCCGTTGGCCAAGGCTGAAGCCTCGCGGCTAATGGAGTTTACTCTGGCGAGCGCACCATTAGACATGTCGGCGACCACATTGAGTGGATCCGAGATCATATCGTTATATAGGCTAGAGTCGGCGGCATAATAGATATTCTCGGCTTCGGCTAACTGCTGATCGAGATCCACATAGTTACTGGCATTACTGAGATCTCGATATCGACTCACCAGAGAGGTGTACATGGGGCCTTTGGTGGTCGCATCTTTGGCGAGCTCACCAAATAACGGCGCCATGTCCGGATTCTGCCGTTCCATAATACTCGTGTACTGCTTGAGTAACATTGCATTACGGATCTGGCCGTCATTGAGCATCTGGCCCAAGGTATCGATTCTCTTGCCGGCTAATTGCTGAAACTGAGCAATCTTGTCGGGCCTGTCATCGCCACAACCGACTAAGGTTAATAGCAATGTCAGGGTGAGAATACGCATAAGCATCGCTGCCATGTTTTCTCCATTATTAGCTGGTGGTACTGAATTAAATTCTCAGCGCAAGATTTCACTACCCAAGGTAGTGCTTGCTTAGGTTATAGTAACCTCTCAACTGAGATTATAAATAGTCGTTTTATCTAAGATATCAGTTAGCTGTTCATCTTAGTGCAAGATGATGACTAATATATATCATTCGGGACATAAGCAGATCATTTAAGACATATCTATATCACCAAAGACATAATATGTCGACAGTCAAAATTGTTAAGGATTATTATTGCAATGGAAAATATCAGTAACAAGCCCTTGTCTGCCATTATTGTTAAAGTCGCAGATCGTTACTGGCAAAGGCTGAATGAAGTCTGGCCTCAGCGTTCTGAAGAGCTCAGCCAGCAGCAGAGCGGCGAGCTTTATCGCATCATGGGACTCAGTGATTTTATTGCAGAGCAATTATGTCGTCATCCGGATTGGATCTCTCCGCTTTTTAATGGACTGCTCGATAATCTGGAGCGTCAAAGTTTTGATAGAGAGGTGCATGAGCTGTTAGAGGCCTGCGCCAGTGAAGATGAAGTTAAGCTTCATCTTCGACGTTATCGAAATCGACAGATGGTGCGTTTAGCTTGGCGGGATTTCTTCGGCTATGTCAGCCTCGAAGACTCATTGTTAGATCTGTCGGCCCTGTCTGAAGCCTTGGTCATTGCCGGCCGAGACTGGCTATATACTGATATGTGTAAGCAACTCGGCACCCCTTGCGATAGTGAAGGCAATCCACAACCTTTACTCGTGTTAGGCATGGGTAAGCTGGGGGGGCGTGAGCTTAACTTCTCTTCCGATATCGATCTTATTTTTACCTTTCCCGAGCATGGTGAGACTCAGGGAGGACGCAGAAGCTTAGCTAATCAGCAGTTCTTCATTCGCATGGGCCAACGTCTGGTCAATCTGCTACACCAAGTTACCGTCGATGGCTTCGTCTATCGCGTCGATATGCGTCTGCGCCCCTATGGCGAAAGCGGTCCGCTAGTGGTGAGTTTCAGTGGTCTTGAGGATTATTACCAGGAGCAGGGGCGGGATTGGGAGAGATATGCCATGGTCAAGGCCAGAGCCCTAGGCCCTTGGACGGCGTACTCAGATGAACTCCACTCCATGCTAAGGCCTTTCGTCTACCGTCGTTATATCGATTTCTCTGCCATCGAATCCCTGCGTAAGATGAAGCAACTGATCACTCAGGAAGTGAGACGCAGACAGCTCACCGACAATATCAAGTTAGGCGCAGGTGGCATTCGAGAGGTTGAGTTTGTTATTCAGAGTTTTCAACTGATCCGTGGCGGTCGTGAGCCTTCTTTGCGTCAGCAGAGTCTGTTTGCGGCGATAGATACCCTATATAGCTTAGGACAACTCGAGTATCTGGTGGTAGATGAGCTCAAGCAGAGTTATCTACTGTTAAGACGAGTCGAGAACCTGCTACAGGCAATAGGAGATAAACAGACGCAAACCTTGCCGGATAATGGCTTGGACTGGTACCGACTATGTCACGCTTTGGGAATGGCTTCGGAGGCTGAACTCAGGACACATATCGAGTCGGCCATGAGTAAGATTCATCGCCACTTTAAGGATACCGTTGGCGGGAATGAGCAAGATGATATCACCGATCTTTGGACCCAAGATCTTTGGAATATCCAGGAAGATGATCATGCTCAAAGCTTGATAAGTGAACAAGCCATAGAAGATCCCGATCTCTGGCCCTTGCTTAAGCAATGGCGTGAAACCATAGTTAAACGTAGCATAGGCCCCCGTGGCAGGGATACCTTAGACAAGCTTATGCCTTGGCTATTGCGTGAATTTACCCATTTAGCTTCTCCCTCCAAGGCTTTTGCGGCAGTTTCTAAGGTGCTGGATCAGATCTTGACTCGTACAACCTATCTAGAACTCCTCTATGAAAACCCCGGGGCCCGTCAACAGTTGGTGAGTCTGTGCCAGGCGAGTCCCTGGATTGCTGAGCAGTTGTCTAAGTTTCCGATGTTGCTCGATGAGCTTATCGATCCGACTCAGCTATATGACACCACTTCTCTCGATGATTATGGTAGTGAATTGAGGCAATACTTGCTGCGCGTCCCGGAGGAGGATATGGAGCAGCAGATGGAGGTTCTCAGACAGTTTAAGTTATCACAGCAGTTAAAAATTGCTGCCGCGGATGTCACAGGAGTTTTACCTGTGAGCGAGGTGAGCGATCATCTCACTCTACTGGCTGAGGCTGTTATCGATCAAGTCGTTACTCAGGCCTGGTTACAAATTACCAGTCGTCACGGGATTCCGAGTCACCTCGAAGGCGGTGATATGGGGTTTGCCGTCATAGGTTATGGTAAAGCTGGTGGGCTAGAGCTTGGGTATGGTTCGGATCTCGATCTGGTGTTTTTACATAACTATTCTCGTGAGCGATGTCCTGAGCATAGTGAGACCGATGGCGCACGTCCCATAGAGATTGGACATTTCTATCTCAAGCTTGCTCAGCGGATTTTGCACCTGTTCTCTACCCGAACCACATCAGGTGAACTCTACGAAGTGGACATGCGTTTGCGACCATCAGGATCATCGGGTTTACTCGTAAGTGAAATAGAAAACTTTGGTTTGTATCAGAAAGAGGAAGCCTGGACCTGGGAGCATCAGGCTCTGGTTAGAGCCAGGTTTATGTTTGGTGCCAATGATCTCTCGAGTCGCTTTAGCCTGATACGTTCTCAGGTTATCGAACAGGAGCGAGATAAGCATACCTTAGCCAAAGAGGTGAGGGAGATGCGAGTCAAGATGCGTGAACACCTGTTAAAAGTTGATACTGGGATGTTCGATCTTAAGCAGAGTGAAGGGGGCATTGCCGATATCGAATTTATCGCTCAATTTCTAGTGTTAGCCTATGCTCATGAACACGATGAGCTGTCTACCTGGTCTGATAATATTAGGATTTTTGAAGCCTTAGGCGAACTAGAGCTCTTGCCTCTCATCGACGTTCAGTCCCTCATTCAAGCTTACTTCTTTTTGCGTGATGAGAGCCATAGGCTGGCCTTGCAACATCTTCCAGTTCAGATACTCGACACTAAAGCTGAGGAGCATGCACACAAGGTCATGGATATCTACCGCCGGGTCTTACAATAATACTCATTCATTTAATTTGGCTGAATTAATCATGTTTCGACTTCGCACTTTGCTATGCAGTTTGCCAAAATCTAAGGGGATGTTAATTTTGACTTGTACTAATGTTCTGAAAAATAACTAGTAAATAACTGGCCTACTCTATGCAACCAAGTTGAATAGTATTCTCTTCAGCTTGGGATGAACGATGAAACTTGCTCTCATATATCCATGCATTCTCCTGCTAACTCGATGGGTTAGCAGGTTCTTTTCGCCGTTATTCTCTGACAGACATCATCTCTCTAAACTCATTTTCAAACTCTTTTTCCGAGAAGGTGACAAGGTCACTTATTTGAGTGGTTTTCTAGTGCTCATCACCTGTCTGTTGGCAGTGCAGCAGGCGAAAGCGGCAGAAAATGAGACTGAGTATTTATCAGCAAACATTGCTGAAACTGAGTTGATCATCATAGACCCAGCGGTGCATGATCCTTACATGCTTTATCAAGCATTAAAAGCCAAGTTTAAGCAGCATCTAGGTCAGAGTAATAAAACTCAAATTGTCTTCCTCAGGCCTGAACGGGAACCCTTGCAGCAGATCAGAAACGCGATTAATGACACCTCTAACCTATCTCAGCTATCTATCGTCTCCCATGCATCTAACGGTGCGCTCTTTTTGTCGGGCAAATGGATAGACAAGGTTTATATTAATCAGCATGAAGCTATGATGAGTGAGATCGGATCTAGTTTGAAAAAGGGGGCTGATCTTAAGTTATATGGTTGTAATTTAGCGTCGGGAGTATCGGGTAAAAGTTTCGTCAACAGGGTGGCTGAATTAACTCAATTGGATGTGGCCGCTTCTACCGATACCACAGGTGGAGTCAAACAGGGTCATAACTGGAAGCTTGAGTATCAGGTGGGAAACATAGATTCTCGTTCGCTGTTTTCTGATGCGCTGCCAAGTTCCAATTCTTCGGCCGAAAGTGCTAGTCGAATCACAATCATTACCAAGAGATAAGATAGAACCGATCATCATGTAACTCGGGCTTCATGACTCTAAAATGTTAGTTGAGGAAATTAATATCCAGTTAGAAATAAACCGTTGAAAATCTTAGCTCATGAAATGAGCTGGCTCGTCTATTGCTTAATATTTCTTACTGCATATGATTTTTGAGGTGCATTATGAAAGCGTCAACTTCGAGTATTAATAGTGACTACAAGCTAGCGCGTGACCTGGCTGTATTAAGTCTCATCAGTACTGGTGAGAAACTCAACTCTCGCGGCTTTCCTCAAAGACAAAATATTCAGAATAAGAGAAAAAAACCTAGACTCATTTTTCCTTTTGCCTGGCTCGGGGTCTTGTGTTGTCTTTTCATCGTGCAGGCGAGTGCCGCCGGAGGAAAAGTACTCTTGGATAATGTTCAGTTCGATGGTGATGTATATCAATATATGCCAAGCCTGAATAAGTTAGATAGAGCATTAGGAAAAAACCAACAGAGTAAATTGATATTTAATCTTAATCTTAATATCAGCGAAAGCCTCTTCGAGGTGGAATACCGCCTTAGTCCGAAGTGGCAAGTGTCTTTTGCATCGATGGGAGTCGGTAGGGGCAGGTTTTCCAGTGATAACTTATATTCTGCTAGCGGTCGTTATCCAGATTCT
The DNA here is from genome assembly GCA_023284085.1 of Shewanella benthica. Taxonomy (GTDB): domain Bacteria; phylum Pseudomonadota; class Gammaproteobacteria; order Enterobacterales; family Shewanellaceae; genus Shewanella; species Shewanella benthica. The sequence continues at coordinate 67,481 of JAKVHY010000027.1, read as the reverse complement.
GATAGCGATAGTGATGCTGTTAGCCCCTATGTTGGCAGTTCGTATAGCAACAGCTTATATGAAGGTTGGGGAGCGAGTGTGGTTCGTACTTTTAGGTTAACTGATAGGCTCTCTAGTCAAATCTATCTTGGTGCTTATCATTGGCAGGAAGAGAGGCTCAATTTTTCAGGATCGAATAAAGAGGTTTCTTCAAGGGGCATATCTCCCTACGGAGGGGGCGGGATCAAGTATCGTTTATCAGATAAAGTGAACATGCTACTGGCTTGGAATCACTTTGAGATACAGGGAGAGGGTTATGATCAGCTAGGGCTCAAGTTTCAATTTCGGTTTTAAAATAGCGATCACCATCACGGCGATACAAGTTGTATCTCTTAAATGTTTTACTGTTCAACATGTTAAATAGTATTGTTGTGCTTGTACTATGATTGTCTTGGCGGTAATTATGACCATAACCAGTGTTGGAGCCCCTGTTAACGGGCTAAATAACTATTCAGTGAACTCGTCACTAAGCAACCAAGGGGGAGTTACAGCAGCAACTCAAGTAACTGAAGTTTCACAAGTGCAACTATCACATGAAGCTAGACAGCTTGATGCTCAGTCTACGCAAACCAGTCAATCTATGAATACAGATGTTATCTCTCTGAGCTCGAATCGTTCCCCTGAAAAAGAGGACTCATCTTGGTTCGATGATGCGTTAGACTCAATCTTGCCCGATGACTCAACAACCAAAGAAGATGATTGTACCTGCACTGTGGGTCAATATTTAAAGGCTGCGGTATCCATAGGCAGTCTTATTGCCCTATTTGTCTGATACCTACGTTAATCGTTTTTAAACACCTCAGCTAGAAAACTCAGCATGGTCCGCACCTTAGGTGTGACGCTCTTGTGACTTGGGTAGAGGGCATAAACTTTTGACGGTTCGCATTGCCACTCTGGCAGTACATGTAACAGTCTGCCATCAAGAATGGCTTCATCACACAAGTAAGCGGGCAGCAAAGTCACCCCGCAACCGGATATGCAGAGGCGACTAAGAGAGAGAAAATCATTTACTTCCACTTTAGGCTTTATCTGCACTTGCTCTACGACCTCGGCTTGACGTAACTGCCACTGATTTTTTGGCATACTACTGGTCATAAATAGACTTGGTAGTGGGGCTAACTCACTAGGGTGTGCGGGCAATATATGTCTATCTATGAGTGATGGACTTGCGCATAGTTTCCTATCTAATTGACCTAAGTATTTAGCAATAAGGCTAGAGTCCTCTAGCTCTCCGATTCTAATCGCCAGATCGAATCCCTCCTCAACGAGATCGATACGCCTATTTGTCAGCTCGAGACTCACATTCACATCTGGATACTGTTCAATATACTCATGCAGATACTTACTGATGATCTGCTGTCCAATGGTGACTGAGGCACAGATTTTTAGCTGGCCTCGCGGGCTTTCAACTAAATGGTCGACGCATAACTCCGCCGACTCCACTTCTTCCTGAATACGTTGGCAGTGTTGCAGGTATATTTGGCCTACTTCGGTAAGGTGAATGCTACGAGTCGTGCGTTCGATCAGCCGTACGCCCAGATGTGCTTCTAATCGGGTGAGCTTGCGACTGATGTTAGATTTTGGCAGATTCAGCACCTCGGCGGCCTTGGTAAAGCTACCCGCTTTGATCACCTCGGCAAATACCAACATATCATTAATATTTTGCACTGCTATCACTCTCCTTTGTAAGCCAAATTCAATTGTAACCTTAAATAGAACAGTTGTTTCTGTTTTGTCATATTTATCCTATTCATTACTCTCGCTATGATTAATCCATCACCAGTCATTAAGGGCTGTAACTAGATAGCTGAGGAGTCACAAGATGGACGTTTTAACAAAATCAGAGCTCAGAGAAGGTGGTTTTGCCGGATTAAAAGAACATCAGTTTGTGATGGGCAAGCAAGCCTTCGGTTCAAATCGTAATCCACAGACATGGGACGGCTTAGGAAATTTCGTTTATTTAGCCGATGCTAGGTTTATGCCCAAAGGCGAGACCTTGATGCATGGGCATAAAGAGGTGGATGTGATCTCTGTGATGGTTAAGGGCCGTATCAATCATGAAGGCTCGCTAGAACACGGCCAGATGATGAATGCCAAGCAAGCTCAGGTACAGAGGGCTGGTGGGGAAGGCTTTTCTCATAATGAGGTTAATCCTGACAGTGAAGAGAATCAGATGATACAGCTTTGGGTGCTTCCCGAGCGCAGCGGAGAAAAAGCTGGCTACAAATTATATAGCCCAAAAATCGGTGAGCTGACGCGGATCTACGGAGGCGAGGCAGGACAGGATGAAACTTTCGATAGCCATACACAGATAAGCGTCGCCAACCTGGAAGAGGGTCATCGCTTCGAACAGCATACAGCAAGTTTAGTGTATGTCAGTGAAGGTCAGGTTGAGATTGATGGAGCGATTATTGAGGCCGACACTCTGGTGCGCAGCGATGCGTTTACGCTGGTGGCGTTAACCAATGCTCAAGTGATAGTGATCGATAAAGTCTAGCCAATAAGAGGCGAGCTAAAATTTGGCTCAGAAACATATTCAAATTAATAAATAGCATCTTCTTATAATATTTCAGATGAAAGGAAAATAAAAATGAGTAAGTTTTCAGAAGTTCTAACACCCGATAATGCCGTACTTGCCATGATAGATCACCAGACTGGCTTATTGGTTAGCTGCGCCGATGAGCATCCACTAGTGGTCAAAAACAATATTCAGGGTCTGTGTAATATGGCCAAAACCTTAGGATTACCTTCGGTGGTGACTGCGAGTCTGGCCGACGGCCCTAATGGTCCTATTATGCCAGAAATTACCAAGATCTTAGGTGATAGGGTGATCAATCGTGAGGGGGAGATTAACGCCTGGCACAGCTCAGCGTTTAAATCTGCTATCGAAGCTACGGGTCGTAAGAAGATCATCATGGCGGGGATTGTGACCGATGTCTGCCTGATGTTTCCAGCCTTGAGTGCAGTTGAAGAAGGCTATGATGTCTATGCGGTTATCGATGCATCGGCTACCTGGAATAAGACGGTGCAGCAAGCCTCTATTCATAGATTGACTCAGGCGGGCGTAAAAGTGACAACCTGGGCATCGGTTTTAGCGGAGATAATGTCTGATTGGCGCAGTGACAAAGGCATGGAGCTGGGGCAGGTATTGGCAGACCATACGACATCATATAATTATGTGATGAATAGCTACTTTGCAAGAAGCTAGTCTTAGCTTAGGTCAGTCAATATGTCATGAGCCCTTGCATAAATCTGTAAGGCTCTAGTTTTATGGGTCATTTTTTCATTAAAACGACTCTGATTAACCCGCTGGGCTCGATGCAAGATTTAATCGTTAGTATTAAAGATAGAGTGACCGAGACTGTCAGCATCACAAATATGGCGACTAATATGACTAGCTGATACTTAATTGCCACCATAGGATCGCTGCCACCTAAAATTTGCCCCGTCATCATGCCCGGCAGTGTGACTAAGCCAGTGGTGGTCATGGAGGCGAGAATGGGGGCGAATGACTGCTTCAATGCCGACTGCATAAAGGGAAAAGCGGCCTGATAGGGGCTAACCCCCAGTGCTAGCGCTCCTTCATATTGATCTTTCTGTTCCTCGAAGGCGGAAAACAATCTCTGTAGCGCGACAATATTTCCGCTCAAGCAATTTCCCAATAACATGCCAGCCATAGGGATCATATATTGGGCGCTATATAGGGGCGCAGGTTGTAATAGTGCAAGCAGCAAAATAGCGATTAAAGGCGTTACTCCTACTACCAGTCCGGTAATGACGGGGAGATAGAGGCGTCGCTTAGGCAGCTTAGCACTACCGATTATGGCGCTGGCACCGATAAGCAACATTAAGCTAAGCCAAATTAAGTTGAGCGGTAAACTGTTAAGTTCAAACAGGAACTGCAGATAAAGTCCCACAAGAATCAGCTGTACCGTCATGCGTAAAACGGCTGAGATTATCTCCTTGCCGAGCGCTAACTTTAGATATCGGTTGATGAAGAAGGGAATGACCAAGATCAGCATAAACAGGGCGAGTTGAACCCAGGAGATATCAATAGTCGACTGCATATGTAAAGTTAGGTTTTTTTGGTGGTTAAGAAGATCAATATCTTCTATGTCGAGCTTCCTAGCAAGGTGTTTCTTGGATTCGATACGTTTATCTGGCGATATATTTTTGCGTCATCGTCTTGCCTAGATAATTTCGATATTTATCATATACGTCTGGCTTTTAGCGACATTAAATCATAGTTAACTGACAAGGGTCTCCCATCCCGCTAGAATACCCCTCAGATTATTCTTCATCAGAGCCAACTCCATGCATGTACACATCTTAGGCATCTGCGGCACCTTCATGGGAGGCCTTGCACTCCTTGCCAGAGCAGAAGGTCACAGGGTGACCGGTAGCGACGCTAATGTTTATCCGCCCATGAGCACTCAGCTCGAAGAGCAAGGTATCGAACTCATTCAAGGCTTCGATCCTAGTCAACTTGGCAAAAACGAAGATGATGCGCCGGACTTAGTGGTGATTGGCAACGCCATGAGCCGGGGAAACCCTTGCGTGGAGGCCGTGCTTAATCGCGGCATTGCTTATACCTCAGGGCCACAATTTCTGGCCGAGCATATTCTTAAGGATCGTTGGGTGCTGGCGATATCGGGGACGCATGGCAAGACCTCTACCTCGAGTATGTTGGCGTGGATCTTAGAAGATTGTGGCTATGAGCCTGGCTTCCTGATTGGCGGCGTGCCGCAAAACTTCGGCGTGTCTGCGCGTCTGGGCGGCTCACCGTTTTTCGTGGTGGAAGCCGACGAGTATGACAGTGCTTTTTTCGATAAGCGCTCTAAGTTTGTCCATTATCAGCCGCGTACTTTGGTCATCAACAATCTTGAGTTCGATCACGCCGATATTTTCGATGATCTTAAGGCGATCCAACGCCAGTTTCACCATGTGATTCGTACCGTACCTGGAGAGGGTAAGATCATCTGGCCCAAAGACAGCGAGGCTGTGCAGCAAGTGATCGACATGGGCTGTTGGAGTGAGCAAGAGGTTTATGTTAGCAACTGCTCGGATGTTATAGCTGATAATAAAGGCACTTCTGCTGCAGACAACCAAGGAACTTGGTCTAGCAAGCTTATTGCTGCTGACGGCCACAAGTTCGAGTTGTTCCTAGATGGTAAATCTCAGGGGATCTTAGATTGGAGCTTGATCGGTCAGCACAATGTGGAGAATGCCACCATGGCGATCGCTGCGGCGCGTCATGTGGGCGTTAAGCCTGAATCGGCTATCCAAGCCTTGACTCAATTCGAGCCCCCTAAGCGTCGCATGGAGCTGATTGGTGAGGTAAATGGTATTGAGATTTATGATGACTTCGCTCACCATCCTACCGCTATCGCTACCACGTTGCAGGGCTGCCGCGCCAAGGTGGGGGAGGCCAAGATAACCATTATTCTGGAGCCACGCTCCAACACCATGAAGAGCGGCGTTCATAAGGATACCTTGGCTGGCTCCATGCCCCTTGCCGACCAGGCTTATCTCTATCAGGCCGACAGCATCGATTGGGATATCGAAGCTGCGATGGCAAAAGCCGAGTTACCCGTATCTGTGCTATATGACATAGATGAGATAGTGGATACTGTCGTTCGCAAGGCGAAGAGTGGCGACACCATCATCATCATGAGTAATGGCGGTTTCGGTGGATTGCATAAGAAACTATTAGAGAAGTTGAACGATTCGAACTAAGTCCTAGAGCCTAGGTTCAAGTTCCTAGGAACTTAAAGAGAGAAATATGAGTTACCCAAAAAAACAAAAGTCGATCAGTTTGGCCTGGACGGGGGCCTCGGGGGCTCCTTATGGGCTCAAGTTACTCGAGTGCTTGTTAGTTGCCGATTATCAGGTTTTCTTGATGATCTCCAGTGCCGCACGCGTGGTGCTGGCCACCGAGGAAGGCGTTCAGTTGAGTGCCAATGGCAAAAAAGCCGAGCAACAGTTACTTAAATTGTTTGCCGAGAGGGCCGAGTCTTCGCTTAAAGGTTCGCTACATGTGCTGGGCAAGGATGAGTGGTTCTCGCCGCCTGCATCGGGCTCGGCCGCGCCGAAACAGATGGTGATCTGCCCCTGCAGTACAGGCACTCTAGCGGCAGTAGCCACAGGAATGAGCAATAGTTTGCTCGAACGCGCCGCCGATGTAGTCATTAAAGAACGTGGTCAGCTTATCTTAGTACCCAGGGAAACTCCCTTTAGTTCCATACATTTAGAGCATATGTTGTCTCTGTCTAAACTGGGGGTGACCATAATGCCGGCGGCTCCCGGCTTTTATCATGATCCCAAATCTGTGCAAGATCTGGTAAACTTCATGGTCGCCCGAATTCTTGACCATCTGGGCGTCGAGCATGATTTAACAAATCGTTGGGGTTATGACAAATATAACGCCGAAGATAGTAATAAATAAGACACTTTATAGAGTCAGTTGAAAGCAAAGTTGAGAGAGTTATGAAACACACGATTGAAGAGATGATTTCCGCCAAGGAGATTGATTTAATACTGAATCAGTTAGCCGAGAAGATTAATGCTCATTATGCCGACAGCGAGCGCCTGTTGATGGTGGGCCTGCTGAAAGGTTCTGTGGTCTTTATGGCTGATCTATGTCGTCTCATCAAGGGCCATGTTGAGATCGATTTCATGTCGGTTTCCAGCTATGGCAATGCCATGACCAGCACACGTGAAGTGAAGATCCTCAAGGATGTGCAGTCTGACATCAAGGGACGTGACGTGCTGATCGTAGAAGATCTTATCGATTCGGGTCACACACTCAATAAGATCCGCGAGATGTTATTACTGCGTGAGCCAAAGAGTCTGGCACTCTGTACTCTGCTCGATAAGCCCGAGGGTCGCGAGGTCGATGTACCGATAGACTTTATCGGTCTTACCATTCCCAATGAGTTTATTGTTGGCTATGGTATCGATTATGCTGAGCAGTACCGTAATTTGCCCTACATTGCTAAAGTGATCCCTGCAGAATAAGTACTCCCAATCGGTATTCGTATTTATCGAAGAGAGTTTTATTTTAAAAACCCACACTTTGTGGGTTTTTTTTTGTGCAAATGTCCCAATATAAGTTCATTCAGTCTCTGAGTATCAGTGCAGGTATAATGACTCGCTGCATTTACTGATGCTAATAAGCTATTCAATGGGACACATTCAGATTTTTTCTGCCCAGTGACATACTGGAATTAGGATATACATGACGAATATAAAGAATTCCCCTATTTACGCACTCGAGATCAAAGATCTAAAGAAAACCTATAAAGGTGGTGTCGAGGCAGTAAAAGGGATCAGTTTAACGGTGGAAAAGGGAGATTTCTTCGCCCTGCTTGGTCCCAATGGCGCAGGCAAGTCCACCACAATCGGTGTGATTAGCTCACTGGTACAGAAGTCTTCGGGTAAGGTATCTGTGTTTGAACACGATATCGACAAGGAACTGGAACTGGCCAAGTTGCGTATTGGCCTGGTACCTCAGGAGTTCAACTTTAACCAGTTTGAAAAAGTGCTGCAGATAGTGGTCAATCAGGCCGGCTATTATGGGGTGAAGAAAGATGTCGCCTTGGTACGCGCCGAGAAGTACCTGACTCAGCTGGATCTTTGGGAGAAGCGTGATAGTCCGGCTAGAGCCTTGTCTGGTGGCATGAAGCGACGACTGATGATAGCGCGAGCCTTGATGCATGAACCGCAACTGTTGATCTTAGATGAACCGACTGCGGGGGTGGATATTGAGCTGAGGCGCTCCATGTGGACCTTCCTCACCGAGCTTAACGAGCAAGGGGTGACCATTATTTTGACCACTCATTACCTCGAAGAAGCCGAAATGTTGTGTCGTAATATCGGTATCATAGACAAGGGGATCTTGGTCGAATGCACTAGCATGAAATCTTTACTGAGCCGATTAAATATGGAGACCTTCGTGTTGGATCTGGGGAAAGATTTGAGTGTCGAACCGAGTCTCGATGGTATCAAGTGTCGCCTGAGTGACAGCCATACTTTGGAAGTGGACGTGGCCAAGGAGCAGAACCTTAATGGCGTGTTTTCCCAGCTCAGCGAGCTGGGCATAGAGGTGTTGTCTATGCGTAATAAGGCTAACCGATTGGAAGAGCTGTTTGTGGAGCTGGTGGAGAAGGGATCCATTGAGCCACACCGGAGCAGTGAGCAGCCTGGCAATGCTTCAGCCAGTAAAGGAGCGTCATCATGAACATGAAAGCCCTGTATGCCACGGCATTTAAGAGTATTTTGACCAAAGAGATCAATCGTTTTACTCGTATCTGGGTACAAACCTTAGTGCCGCCGGCGATCAGCATGACCTTGTACTTCCTCATCTTCGGTAACCTGGTGGGTAAGCGTATAGGGGAGATGGGCGGTGTTAGTTATATGGAGTTTATCGCGCCGGGTCTGATTATGATGTCGGTGATCACCGCCTCATACTCCAACGTGGCTTCGTCATTTTTCAGCGCCAAGTTTCAACGAAACCTGGAGGAGCTGATCGTGGCCCCCGTGCCGCACTATGTGATGATTGCCGGTTATGTGGGTGGCGGCGTTGTCCGCGGCCTGTGCGTCGGTACAATCGTGACCTTAGTGGCCATGTTCTTCGTCGATATTAGCCTGCATCATGTGGGTTTAGTGGTGCTGACTGTGTTGTTGACCTCGATTCTGTTCTCTCTGGGCGGGCTTATTAACGCTATATTCGCTAACAGCTACGATGATATCAGCATAGTGCCTACCTTCGTGTTGACGCCGTTAACCTATCTTGGTGGCGTGTTCTATTCACTGTCGCTGTTACCCGATTTCTGGCAAGGCGTGTCTAAGCTGAACCCTGTGGTGTACATGATCAATGTATTTCGTTACGGTTTCTTGGGTTATGCGGACATGAGCGTGCCATTCTCCATCGCCGTGATGCTGGGTTTCTGTGTGGGATTATGGACCTTAGCTTATTATCTGATAAGCCGTGGAATAGGCTTACGTAGCTAAAGTGAGTCATAAGGTATGAGTTCCTAGGTTTAAGTATCTAGGATCTCGTTTCCTAGCGCCTCATTTCCTGTTACCTACTAGCCTTCTTCTAGCTTTCTTCTAAATACTTCATCATATCGAATACCTGTTTGACCGTATTTGCGCCTAGCTTAGCCGTGCAGCAGTGGCCTAAGGTACTGGCGTGATGTCTGACACTGCTTAGCACTTGCTTGAGTTCAAGTGGCTCGGTGGCGGTTAGCCAGTTTAGCTGCTGGTTCGGCTTGCTATTGTCTATGTCCTCTAATTTTAGACGATAGGTTATCCCCGACGAGTCGAACAACTGGCTCATTTCGTCGATGTGCCCTTGGGCTTCTATCTCCCAGTCTTGTTCATTATCAAGGTAGACTAATTCATCATGGTCGGCATGGATTAATATAGCGGGCCACAGGATCTTGCTATGAATTGTCGAGGTAAGCTGAGTCGTATCTTTCATTTTATCCATATCACTTATCTTGCGGCATTAGTGCTTGCTATGAATTGCTGAGTCTTGCTTTTATCAGTATCGCTTATCTTCTGGTGCAGGCTCGGCCTCTATCTGCATTTTATGGGTCTTGAGAAGCTCTATGCTGGTTTGATTGTTGTTGATTAGGTCGTCAAAATAGCTATTCATCTCTTCGACCTCGGTAAGATATTCAGGGTCACTTTTATCCTTCTTTTCCCAATAGCGCTTACGTTCAATTTTTTGTAACTCACTGGATTTTAAGATATCAAAATAACTGAGTTCCTGGTTTAATCGGTAGAGTTCGCCATCGAGTTGATGCAGTAATTTCTCCTTCGAGATTGCCTGCATATTCATTAGAGCTTGCATAGGGTCGAGTTTATTCTCGCGTTTATCTGAATCTGTTTCTGTGGTGATCCCGAGTGCATACTCTATCTTATACTGACTAAATTCTTTTGGGCATATCATCTGGCTAAAGACCACTTTATTGTCTTTGACGCATTTATAAATACTATTGGCCTGAGCCGAATTAACCAGAATAATCGATAATAGACAAGCCACCAAAAGGTAACTGAACCTAAATTGATTAGGGAGGCATTGGGTTATTTTAGTTTGGATTTCTCTTGCCATTTGGCTTAACTTCCTTTGTTATACCATTCCATATAAGTATCTGGTCAGTTCAGAGGCTCTCAGTTTTTTCAATTCAAGGCGCATTGATGAGGAAATGGTTATTCCCTTTTAAGTCAATGTGGTATTACCTATCATCCCATGTCCCGATAAATAATATATGGGCCAAGGTTTTGCCGACTGTTTATTGGGTATGCGCCCAAATATCCTTCAGTCGTCTCGCTATTCTAGCATTATTATTTTCATTGATAATGAGAGTAATACTATGGCGTAAGTTTTTCGATAAAACCAGCTTTTAAAAGTCGAAACTTGTTCTGCTGAGCCAAGTTTTAGATTGGTTTTTAATAGAAATATTTAAGATTAATCAGGAGGATGTGAGCACAGATATTTACAAAGAAAATTAAAGGGCACCCTTTGATGCCCTGAACTGATGCTACTGCGGGAAGTTCGCTTGTGAGACTCGTGAGATTAGCGCTCGAAGCAGAGATTATCGATCAAGCGGGTTGTGCCCATATAGGCTGCGGCAACAATCACTAAGGCTTGTTGTTCTGCCCTGGCTGGCGATAGATCGGTGGAGCTGCGCACCTCTAGATAGTCAGGCTTGAAACCTGCCTCTATAAGCTTAGCTTGAGCCTTGGCAATAACGTCTACAATAGACTGACCAGATTGAATTTCTGCAGACATGGTATCCATTACCTGTTTTAGTGTCGCGGCGCGCATTTTCTGTGACTGATTCAGGTAACCATTGCGCGAACTCATGGCCAGACCCGACTCTTCACGTATGGTTTCTACTCCTATTATTTCGATAGGCATAGAGAGGTCTTCGACCATGGTCTTGATAACCAGTAGTTGCTGAAAGTCTTTTTTGCCAAATAGGGCAACATCGGGTTGGACGATATTAAATAGCTTGCACACTATGGTCGCGACGCCACGAAAGTGACCCGGACGGCTTGCACCACAGAGTTCATCACCGATCTTGGGGACTTCGACATAGGTCTGCTGTTCCATGCCCTTGGGATAGATGATTTTTGGGGTAGGAGTAAACAGCAGTTCAGCTCCGGCATCTGTCAGCGCCAGTTGATCGGCGGCTAAGGTTCTAGGGTAAGCATCGAGATCTTCATTCTGACCGAACTGCATAGGGTTGATGAAAATAGAGGCGACCACATGATCGGCTCGCTTTACCGCTTCTTTGACAAGCGTGATATGGCCTAAGTGCAAGTTGCCCATAGTGGGGACGAAGGCGACGGTTTCGCCCTTTGCATGCCAGGCACGAACTTGCTCACGTATTTTTGTTATCTCTTGGGTGGTGATCATCTTGATTGGGCCTGTTACTGCTCTAAGATAAGGCCTGCCTCATGGCAATCCTTAGCTATTTTCTTATTCTTAATTATCAGTATCACCGACTAGAACCTGTGTCATGCCGGCAACGTTTTTTCATTTTTAGCTAAAGGGACAAAATTATTGTCTAGCTAAATGTATGCTCACTGCCCGGGAATATTCCTTTCTCGACTTCATCGATATAAGCGCGAATGGCCTCACGAATTTCACCGGTCTGCTTAAGGTAATTCTTAGAGAAGCGAGGAATATAGCCACTGGAGATCCCGAGTACGTCATGCATGACCAAGATCTGTCCATCTGTATCGGCGCCAGCACCTATGCCTATCACTGGGATCGTAAGGGCTTCGCTGATGGCTTTTGCTAATGGCGCCGGAATACACTCGACAACCAATAGCTGAGCGCCGGCAGCTTCTATCGCTTTGGCTTCATCTAAGATGCGCTGAGCATTGTCCGCATCGCGCCCCTGGATCTTAAAACCACCGAATACATGTACCGACTGAGGGGTAAGACCCAAGTGAGCACACACTGGAATGCCACGTTCGGTGAGTTTTTTCACAGTTTCTAACAGCCAGTGGCCGCCTTCAACCTTGACCATGTTGGCACCAGCTTGCATCAGAATGGCGGCATTGGTCATTGCCTGTTCTGGGGTGGCATAGCTCATAAAGGGCATGTCGGCAATAAGTAGAGCACGCTTTACTCCGCGACGAACGCAGCGAGTGTGATAGGCGATATCTTCGACCGAGACCGGCAGAGTATCATCATGTCCTTGAAGCACCATGCCCATAGAGTCACCTACGAGTAATACATCGACCCCTTCACTGTCGAAGGCGCTGGCAAAACTTGCATCATAGGCCGTGAGTGAAGTGAACTTTTTACCTTCCTGCTTAAACTTGAGCAGGGTAGAGCTAGTTATCTTAGACATAGTGACTTTCTTAAATCTGATTAAAAAACGGTTATGAATCCTTGCTAGAGAGTTGTTATAAGCTAACTCCCATCAGAGTTCAATACTATCTGACTATTTGTTCTAATTCTGCTGCCAAATTCGCATCGATAAGCCCGTTGAGTGCAGTGCCACATGGCAGTGTCAGCTCAGGTGCTATCTCGGCGAGGGGGATAAGCACGAAGCTACGCTGTTTCATACCATAGTGGGGAACTGTGAGTCTGGAAGTATCTATGGTCTGATTGTCGTAGAGTAAGAGGTCGAGATCTAAAGTGCGCGGTCCCCAACGTTCTAATCTGACCCGCCCCTGCTCATTCTCTATCTGCTGTAATGCGTCCAATAGCTCGATGGGATCTAGGCGAGTATGGAAACAGGCGACGGCATTAACATAATCAGGCTGGACTACATCGCCCATGGGGGCCGAGCGATAGTAAGAGGATATTGTGAGTGCGGGCGTAATATTCGAGTCAGCCAGCTCGAGCAGTGCCTTACAGGCGCTGTCGAGCTGAGATTCGGGCTCTGTCAGGTTTGCCCCGAGAGCAAGATAAACCTTGGCCATTAGCCGGCTGGCTTATCCGTTGATGGGGAGCTAGCTTGACTGTCCGATGGCTTCTCGGTCGATTGGCTGCTTGACTGCTCGCCTGAGTTAGGTGATGTCCTCTTGGCCGATGGCTTACGACGACGGCGCTGATTCGAGTTACGATTACGACTGCCATTGTTGACTGAGCGAGCGATGACGCTACGTTGCTCTTCGCCACCTTCGACAAAGCTCTTCCACCAAGCGGCAGATTTAGCCACTGCACCACCTTCTGCGCTTGCTCTAAGCAATAACAGGTCATAGGCTGCGCGGAATTTAGGATGTTCGATAAATTTGAAGGCACGCGTACCTTGGTTACGATCGAACCTTAACTGTAGCTGCCATATATCTTTCGCGGGGGTACTAAAGCGGCGTGGAATACTGATGGTACTACACTGTTGCTCCATCACGTCGCCCATGGCGGCATAATAGGCATCGTAGAGACTTAAGCCACCCTCTAAAGCGATATCATCGGCACGTTGGCTGAGAGGGTACCAGAGAATAGCGGCGTAGAAGAATGCCGGAGTGACCGTTTTTTCGGCTTTTACCCGAGAATCTGTGCTCTCCATTATGCTCTGCATCATCTTGGCCGCCGGGCCTTCAGGCTCATCGACAAGCAGACTATTGACCAGAGGGAATAGCGGTTCAAACAGGCCAAAGTCACGCATCATGTTGAAGTTGTTCTGTGCTTGGCCATTGAAGAAGAGTTTAAGGATCTCTTCATACATGCGGGCCGCAGGAATATCTTTCAGCAGAGGTGCCAATTCATAGATAGGTGAAGCTGTGTTTTTCTCTATGGTCATACCAAGCTTAGTGGCGAAGCGCACGGCTCTGAGCATACGCACAGGGTCTTCACGGTAGCGGGTATTGGGATCGCCTATCATTCTAATGGTACGAGACTGAAGATCTTGTAAGCCACCACCATAGCTGTGAATGGAGAAGTCACTGATGTCGTAATAGAGGGCATTGACGGTGAAGTCACGGCGCTCGGCATCTTCATCTATGCTGCCGTAGACGTTATCACGCAGCAGTCGACCTTCGGCATTGGTCTTGGAGACCTTTTCAACCGAGTCCACATGATGACCACGTAGAGTGGCGACTTCGATCACATCACGGCCGAAGACAATATGGGCCAGACGAAAGCGTCGGCCAATGAGTCGACAATTACGAAACAGACCCTTGATCTCTTCCGGCGTGGCATTGGTGACCACATCAAAATCTTTAGGTTGAAAACCCAGGAGAATATCGCGCACGCCGCCACCGACCAGGTACGCCTTAAAGCCAGACTTATGTAAGCGATAGAGTACCTTTATGGCATTTTCGCTCATCTGTCTCCGAGAAATATCGTGATCTTGTCTCGGGACAACCTCCAGACTTAAGCCTGAATTTATCGTTTCTTCAGTTGTCTGTTTGTTATCAAATAACTGTTTACAGAATTTGCTAATACGGCGAAAAATGGGACACCTCGGAATTGCATCAGTGCTGTGCAAAAGTACTATGGGTTACAACAAGGCGGCTATGATACCCCAAATATAACCTAATGAGTATATTCTTACGCTTGGATGATTTCTGTTTGATTGGGGACTAAGGAAAGATCGAATTGTGCGACGGCTTGAGTGACCATTTTTTCCATTTTCTGCTCCGGCGTTACCTGGGCCTGGCCTAAAAAAGTTAAGGCGGCATTTAAGCTTGCCTGGGGCTGCGCCTTATCTATGGCGGCGGCATGGTTCTGTTTCGAGAGTTTCATGCCAGGCTCTGTGCAGATCAGAGGTAAGTGGAGCCATGTTGGCGGCGTCTGCTTAAACATCTGAAACAGACTTATCTGTCTGCAAGTGGGGATGAGCAAGTCACTGCCTCTTGTCACCTCGGTGATTTGTTGGAGGGCATCGTCCATGACCACTGCCAACTGATAGGCATATAAACCGTCGCTGCGCTTGATGATGAAGTCTTCGGTGGCAAAGTCTTTACCTACTCTGATCTCTCCCATCAGCAGGTCATTAAACCTGTCAATGCCAGCACTATTGTGAATGCGTATCGCGCCGCTTCGGTGTGGCTTAGTGAGCCGGCCACAACGTCCATCATAGGTACCGCCCATGGCTTTGATCTGTTTACGGCTGCATTGACAGTAATACGCCTTGTCCTGTGCAATTAACGTGTCTATCTGGCTCTGATAAGCATAGAGACGGTCACTCTGATATAAGACATCGCCATCCCAATGAAGTCCGTAAGCCTCTAAGGTACGTAAGATATCATCTGTTGCCCCTGCTATTTCCCGAGGGGGATCGATATCTTCGACGCGAACCAGCCATTGGCCGTTTTGTGAGCGGGCACGCAAGTAACTGCCCAGAGCGGCAACGAGAGAACCAAGGTGTAGGGGGCCTGATGGAGAGGGGGCAAATCGGCCAATATATTGTTGGTGATTCAAATTGTTTCACCTAAGACAAAAATAACTAAGGCTGAATTATAGAGGGGAGAAATTAAAGCGGGGAGGAATCCCCCGCTTTATTTATTCTTGCTTATGCTTACTTAGATATTTAAGCAAGAAAGCAAGATAAGTCAGATTAACCAGCCATCTGCTTTTCTTTAATCTCGGCAAGTGTCTTACAGTCGATACACTGATCGGCTGTTGGACGAGCTTCTAAACGACGGATGCCGATTTCGATGCCACAAGAATCACAGAAACCGAAGTCATCTTCTTCAATCTTCTGAAGTGTCTTCTCGATCTTCTTGATCAATTTACGTTCTCTGTCACGAGCTCGAAGTTCGAGACTGAACTCCTCTTCTTGTGCTGCACGGTCTACAGGGTCTGGAAAATTAGCAGCTTCGTCTTGCATGTGGCTAAGAGTACGATCGACCTCCTCACGCAATTGATTACGCCAAGCATCCAGAATCGTTCTGAAGTGGCTCGACTGATCTGCGTTCATGTACTCCTCACCAGGTTTTACCTGATAAGGTTCTACACCTGCGATAGCGAGCACGCCGAGTTTTTTAGTGCCTTCTGGCATAACGCATCTCCTGTTAATCATTTGCGTTGTAGGGCGCTTGTATTTTAAGGCCGATATCTATATCAGAAACTGATAGAGCAAGCAAACTTTTTGTGTTGCAATAATGATATTCCTTGACTATGTTCCCTATTCTTAATTAATTCAACTTATACTGCCGATTTAGAGTTTGACAGGACAGGATTTAATCAAGGAGGAGCAATTTGGTGACATTTCTGCACAATATGCTAATACTTCGACGCCAGATTGATGTGCCTTGGTGAGGAGTCGAGCATATTCAGGATCGATATGCGCGGCCGCCTGTACCGAGTCGATTCCTGTGTGCTGCACCACAAAAAGCAGCACGCCTCTATGGCCTAAAGTCACCATCTCCATTAACTCGCGAAGATGCTTCTGTCCGCGGGTAGTGACAGCGTCGGGAAAGTAGCCTTGGCCCTCTTCTAATAAGGTGCAACTTTTTACCTCTATATAACAGTCTTGCTTAGGACTCGTTGTCGATTCGTCCCGCAACAGAATATCGATACGGCTATTTTCACTGCCGTATTTTACTTCACGCTTAAGATAACTATACCCCTGCAGCTCGGTGATGACACCAGCTCTAATGGCATCCTCTGCCAGCTGATTGGCTCTGCCGGTATTGATGCCGATAAGGTGACCTTGGTCCGACTCGGCCAGCTCCCAGGTTCGTGAGTATTTACGTTTAGGGTTATCCGAGATGGAAAACCAGACTCTTTTACCCTCAAACAGACAGTTTCTCATGGAGCCGGTATTAGGGCAGTGTATGGTGACCTGGCTGCCATCTTCGAGTTCGATATCCGTAAGGAAGCGTTTGTATCTTTTTATTAATTTTCCCTGTTGGAATGAGGGACTGAATTCCATGAGTTGAGATCCGCTATTATTGGAGTAATGACATAAGGTTATCAGCTTTTAACTGTCGGTATCTGACTCTATGGAGTAAACTGCGTGCAGAATGAAATAAGAAATAGTTCAGGAAGGAACACCCATGACAGATTTAATGAAAGTTACCCTTACCAAAGATGCACCGGCCGCTCATTGGGGCAAGGCTGATGTTACTTTTAGCAATGATCTGGCGACGATCCATCTTCAAGGTGACGATGAGTTGCGTCAGATCCAGCAAGCGGCACGTAAACTACGTAGCCAAGGTTTATCGACCATAGCGCTTGAAGGTGAATTGTGGAATGTGGACTCTCAGTGGGCCTTCTCCCTAGGTTTTACCACGGCTAAATCTGAGCCTGAGATTCGTTGGACTGGTGATGATTCGGCTCAAATTGAACTGCAAAACCGCCTTGAGAGTGCTGGTTTCGCGCGCCATTTGATCAATGAAACCCCTGAAAATCTGGCGCCCGTGAAGTTAGCTATTCTGGCGGCCCATTGGTTATCTGAGATCGGCGGCAACAAGGTGACTTACCGTATCATCGAAGGCCAAGAGCTTTTAGAGCAGAAATGGGTAGGTATTCATGCTGTGGGTCGTGGCAGTGAACGTCCACCTGCCATGCTTGAACTCGATTACAACCCGCTAGGAGAAGATGCTCCAGTATCTGTTGCCTTAGTGGGTAAAGGCATTACATTCGATTCTGGAGGCTACAGCATCAAGGCCTCGGAAGGCATGCTGGGAATGAAGTGTGACATGGGCGGCGCTTCTACCGTGACCGCGGCGCTCGGTCTTGCGATGAAACAAGGCTTGAACAAGCGAGTTAAGCTGTTTCTTTGTTGCGCCGAGAATCTTATCAGTGGCCATGCCTATAAGCTTGGCGATATTCTGACCTATAAGAACGGTGTTACCGTCGAAGTGGTCAATACCGATGCCGAAGGTCGCCTAGTGTTGGCCGATGGCTTACAAGCGGCATCAGCCTCGGGTGCCGAATTGATCATAGATGCAGCGACCTTAACTGGCGCGGCAGTGATGGCGGTCGGGACTAATTACAATGCTATCTTCTCTCCATCGAGTGAAGTACTGGCTATGGCACAAGCCAAAGCTGCCGAAGTAGGTGAGCGAGTTTGGCCTCTGCCGTTAGATCCTTGGCATCGTGAGATGTGTCCATCCGCCTATGCCGATACGGCGAACAGTCGTCCGATGAAAGGTGGCGGCGCCGGCGGCGCATCCAATGCTGCAGGCTTCCTGTGGCACTTCGTGTCACCGGATGTGAAATGGCTGCATATGGATCTGGCTTCTGCCTTTGCCGACTCTCCAAATGGTCTTTGGGCCGCAGGTGGTACCACACACGGTATGCTGACCATAGCGGGCTTGCTTCACGACTAATCTTAATCCCGATGCAGTAACGCTTCTGAAGCCAGAGTTATAGTGACTCTGGCTTTTTATTTACTCAGGGTTCCGTGCGGAGATAAGGCTTAACTCTCTTCTTACAGCCTAGCTGTAACGTTTTTTGAGTATTATTTTAACCAGACGATTTATCCCACAGCGATGGCTATTGCTCCATCATGATGTTTGTTGCATTATTGTTACTCTTAAGCGCTACTCTGTAAGTGTCTTAGTTTCGGATAAAATGGAATCCGGGCTGGATACCTGGATTAAGGGAGCCTCATTAAGTTTCAAGGGAATGCCACTCTTCATGTATATCAATTTTGATGAGTTTAGTATCAACACCGAACAATTGGAGTTGATCATTAAGCAGCAGGCTATTCAGATCGACGAACGGATCTGCTTGCTACTTTGTCTCCTTATCGAAAATTATCCCGGGCACTGTAGTAAACAGATATGTCTGGAACATATCTGGCCCGATACTGTGGTGTCTGATATGTCCTTGTCTAAGCTAGTGTCCGCTGCCAGAAAGACATTCAAACAAGCGGGATGTAAGGTCGCCATCATTCAAACGGTACATGGTCGTGGTTATCGTTTATCTCAAGAGCTTGGCAGGCAGCTGGCAAATAGCCAGCAGATTCCTATCACGGCTAATCCTACTCAAGATATTCATGCTGTAGATAAGCTTATAGAAGATGGACAAGCGGATAGTTCTAGCCTCACGTCTAAGTTTGCGAGAACTCGGCATAAGCTAGACAAGCTTGCCCATGACTGGCCTAGAGTGTCGATAATTTTCTTTTCTATTACCGTGAGTTTTCTTGTTCTATATGCTCTGCTCTCCACTCATTCCTTCGACCGATATTTAACTGCGAGTCATGAGGGACACAGTGTTATCGATGAAGAGACAATTATTTACAGTGAGGCTGCCGATGCCATCGGGCGGGTATTATGGATTGATGACCATCCGGAGAATAACTCGAGTGAGCGGGAGTATCTTAGGGGGGAAAACATAGGGGTATACAGCACCACTTCATCCCGTGAAGCCCTGCTACTGATCTCCTTATATCAATACGATGTGATTATCTCAGACATGGGCCGCGAAGAGGATGCCATCGCCGGCTTGAAATTACTCGAACAGATGCGTAACCAAGGTATCGAGATCCCTTTTTATATCTATACCTTGAATGCGACAGATGAGTTGATCGCTAAAGTGACCTCCAGCGGCGGTCAGGGAGTCGCAGTCGATTCAGGGAACCTTTTTCGACAAGTCATGACGCATTTCGATACACAATGATAAATCCCACGGTTAAATGAGAGTCGTTGTCAAAAGGACTACACTGCAACTGATAATCATTAACAGTATCTATTTATGTCTGTTGAATCTCCTGAACCTCTATTATTGGTCAATTCAAAGATTTTCACATCTTTTCAAATAATATCAGTCTGTTTTAAGTTTCGACTGTGATATTAATCTTAATCCTACTGATTTTAAGCTCAGGGTAGAGCGTGAACATGGTGATTAGTTTCTAATCGGAAATAGGACCTAGCTAAGGCCAGTTAGCTAGTGATTTTCTAGAGTCGCCTAATGTTTAAAACTGAAATGTCACCGCAACAAAATTCTTCAATTGCTTCCTTGAACAGGAGGCATTTTTTTATCTAGATCTCTTTTATAAACTGTTTGATCTAACCATATAAGTCTGTCACCTCTGCTATTTAGGCGGCTTCCTCACCTCGATTCAACTGTCATACCATTCCATATATGTGGTGAATGTCTATATTGCACGACTATATGGATATAGGACGTACGAGCCCATGGACGGGTGAAGGTAGAATAATGCAGGAGCAATTATCGAGAGTAACGCAGGAGCAGTTACCGAGGAGCAATATATAGACCTTGCCTACAGTGCTTTGAACTCCCGCTGAATGATCTGATACTTACTCGGAATGGTATCGAAATCGATGAAGCGACTATGGCCATGTTACCCATAGGCGCAACGGGATCGGCATGGATCAGCGCGGATAAGCCTCATAGAATTCTCGGCTTCTTAGATATCATAGGTGCGGCGACGGTACGTTTAGTGGCGACTAAGTTTTATTTGAATGCAATTTAGTTCAGCTTTTGTTAGGACGTTTTAGAGGCGGATAGCTTAGCGTGTTCAGACTAATGGCCAGGAATGTAAAATATGGTATTCGACACCACGTTCGCCACTGACTGATTGATATAAGTGCATCTGACTTGGGGTCAGTGTGATCGAAGGGAAACCCATCTGCATCAGAGTTTGCTTGGGCAACAACTTGGCTTTCCTGAGCAAGGTGATGTGGGGAGTGAAATGCAGATGGGGTTTAATTAGCGGCTCGGCGCCATTCTCCGTCGAACTGGTCGGTTGCGATTTTGACTGTATCGAATCAATAATCTTCTGACAATGATCCACGGCGTAGTACAACTCAGGATTGAGTGATACCTGAGTCAAGGAAGGCGCGGATAAACACAGCACCTGAGGTTTACGCCATAGGGTTAACTTGTCTAAGGTGATGCTAAATTTTGTCCAGCCACCGGTGCAAGCCATTGCATCGATAGCCTTAATTAACTGAGCAAGAGAGGCATCATCGGTTTGGCCAAGAAAGGCGAGGGTCATATGAAAATTGTGTCGATTGACCGGGCGGCCATAGCCTTTGTGGCCTGCAGTACCCAGTTGAGACTGAATATCTCTGAGCAGGTTAACGTGTTGCTTTGTTGGCGAGACGCCTAAAAATAGTCGCTGCATATTACTTCCTTTAACTATGGCTAAGGGAAATAGCTCTTCTTTATATTATGGCGTGAAAATAGCTGCACAAGCTAAGTTTTTATTTATACATGTATTTTTTAAATTTTGACCCAACTTTGACATCTAGCTGAATGCACTTTGATACTAGTGGCCTCTGTCCATTATTCTACATAACTCAGTTTTAAGGGAGTCTAAACAGAAAAAAGACAGAATTGCTCCTATACTGATTAGCAGATATTGCAGTAGGTGATGAGTCTTCAGTTATTTATCGTGTAGATGAATGTAGGAACCTGTTTGTCGTAAGGAAGTGACCTTGTCTAACATCCCAACGAATCAGAATTTTTCCTTGCTAGTGACCTTGTTCAACGAGCTGTCACAGGTCCAGTCGAAGCATCATCTCAATGATGCTTTAAAGCAGATTTCAACGCTCATCAGCTGCGAGTGCATCTTTGTATTCTGTATATCCAAAGTGACTAATCAGGTCCGTCTTCGCCATCAGTCTCGAGAATATTCCATCGATGTGCCTAAGTTAGAG
This sequence comes from Shewanella benthica, assembly GCA_023284085.1. Classification (GTDB taxonomy): domain Bacteria; phylum Pseudomonadota; class Gammaproteobacteria; order Enterobacterales; family Shewanellaceae; genus Shewanella; species Shewanella benthica. The sequence goes on along the minus strand of JAKVHY010000027.1, from coordinate 45,887 downwards.
CACGCCTTGAATCACTCTAATTCATTTCAGCATCTGCTTATGAAGCGGTGCCCTGAAGGCTATGCTTCTACGATATTTACCGATATCGCCTCATTAACCGCGCAGGATAAATTGTTATTGGAGGAGTTAAATATCACTAGTCTGCTCTTGCTTCCTATGGTGACTTTTCAGGGGCAGAGATATCTTTTGGGCGCGATAAATCCAGTCGGTCAGCAAGAGTGGCAGCAGGAGTCGATTCAGCTCCTAGAGCTAAGCGCTGCTTTTATTTCTATATGGGAAGAGAGAGCGCGTTTGGCATGTGAATATAAGAAGGCGGAAAACTACAGCCATGAGCTCTTGTATCGTCTGCCTCTGGCTTGTGCTCAAGTGAATGGAGAAAATAAGCTCACCTTGTATAACCATGCTGCGGAGGAGTTACTGAAGATTAAAGAATGGCAGCCTCTGGTGTCACTGGTACGTGGTGATGACTCCGGGATCTTACTCGATACCTTAGGCTTAGTGAGGGGGGGCGTGTTAGATCTGGCTTGGTGTGAATTGCCGGTATTATGTTGCGATGGCAAGTTTAACTGGTTAAAGCTTAGCTTCTGTGTTCTTCCGAATGAATCGGATCAAGTTTTGCTGGTAGCGGAGGACGTCAACGATCGTCACCAACTTGCCGACGAGCTAAGTTTTCAAACAAATTTCGATCATCTGACCGGATTACCCAATAGAGCTTATTTCGAGTCCTATTACTCTGTCGATAGGGGGCCTGAAGCTAAGATGCCAACCTTTGCCGCTTTCCTCAATTTGGATCAGTTTCAAGTGGTAAACAACATCAGTGGCCATAAAGCGGGAGATAAACTCTTATGCCAGGTGGCGATACGCCTAAAGCAACTGGTGCGTAAAGGTGATGTCGTTTCCCGTCTAGGTGGTGATGAATTTGGGATCTTGATGCATGCCATCGATGAAGAGGCTGCATCCCATATCGCCGAGAGGATCTGTGAGCAGTTGAGTCAGCACGATTTCGTGTGGGATAAGCGTAAACACAGTGTCAGTGTCAGTATGGGAGTGGCAGCTTTTAGCGGGGCGGATGAGGAGATATCTCAGGTTCTCGCCAGAGCCGATGCCGCGTGCCGGGTGGTGAAGGAGAGGGGACGTAACTCCTGGTGTATGTATTCATCAAGCGATCCTCAGGTTGATCGTCGTTATACGGATATGAATGCTTCGGTCGATGTGGTCGGAGCCTTAGCCTTAGATCAATTTGAGCTCTATTATCAGCCGATTGAGCCACTACTCAATGACAATGACGGCTTACATTTAGAGATTTTACTGCGCATGCTGACAGAAGATGGCGCTATTGTATCGCCGTCTGTCTTCTTACCCGCTGCCGAGCGCTACAATCTTGCTTCTCGAGTCGATCGCTGGGTCATAGATAACTTACTGCATTGGGGAGGAACGCATTTAGATATTTGGCATGACTTGTCTATGGTAGCGATTAACCTATCGGCGACTTCGCTAGATGATAGTGACTTTATGAATTGGCTGGAGATTCGGCTGATGGCAGAGCCTGAGCTGGTCTCTAAACTTTGCTTCGAGATCACAGAAACCGCGGCTGTGAGTCAGTTAGATCTGGCAACGGCGCTGATCGATCTGGTTAAACCCCTTGGCTGCAAGCTAGCTTTAGATGATTTTGGATCGGGGTTTTCCAGCTTTGCCTATCTTAAGCTACTGGATATCGATTATGTAAAAATTGATGGCCAGTTTGTCAGACACTTGTGTGATGATAGCTCAGATCAGGCGATAGTCACCGCGATATGCCAGCTTGGTCGGGACATGGAATTTGACATCATTGCCGAGTTTGTAGAGTCATCCGAGATAGGCCGCAAGTTAAAAAGTCTGGGCGTCGATTTCGCACAGGGTTATGCCATAGCTAAGCCCGCCAAACTCAGTACACTGACTCGAGGAGAAAGCTTGCATTGGCTCATGAATGAGCTGAGCGGTGAGCAAGGTAGTGAGACTGATGATCAGTTAACCCTAGCTTCCAGAGGGTAGGAAGCCAATCTGATCGAACTGTTCACTTGTTGAGTCATAGCCCATGGTTTAAAGCTTAAAGCTCAAAGCTAGAAACGGGCTAGGGCATATGCCATCCCCGCGGCAATCATGTACACTGGGTCGCCATCAGCCATAGAGACCTCACCTCCCTTGAATCAGTTACCCATACACCAGCTGCTCTTACCCTTAAGAGAGGCTTTTCGTGCCAATAATCAAGTTATTCTGGAAGCGCCCACAGGTGCCGGTAAATCGACGGCATTACCACTAGCCATGCTAGATTGGAGTGAGCTGAAAGGCAAAATCTTGATGCTTGAACCCAGGCGCGTTGCGGCAAGGAGTGTGGCGCATTATATTGCCAGCCAGCGAGGCACTCAGATAGGTGGGGAGGTCGGTTATAGAGTTAGGGGCGAGTCTCGTTGCGGTGCTTCGACCCGGTTAGAAATAGTCACCGAAGGTATTCTTACTCGCATGATCCAGCAAGATCCCGAGTTAAGCGGAATCGCGTTGATTATTTTCGATGAGATCCATGAGCGTCACCTCACGACCGATCTTGGCTTGGCGTTGGCGCTGGAGATCCAGGGATCATTTCGAGAAGATCTTAAGATCTTGGCCATGTCAGCTACGCTTGCAGGCTTGCCACTATCGACTCTGATGCCTGATGCCTGCTCACTGCAGAGTGAGGGCCGCAGTTTTCCAGTCGAGTTAGCTTATCGAAGCCTGGCAGAATCTAAGGGGCGGACTCAAGGGGCAAACCCTTACCAAAATCGCACCCAAATTTGGTTAGAGCACATGGGAAAATGCATCGTCGACTTGCTCAATGGCGATGATAAGCATCTCGCTAGTATCGACGCCGATGCGGCGAGCAATATCGATTCTTCTGGCTCACTGCTCGCCTTTCTTCCCGGTCAGGGTGAGATAATGCGCTTACATGATTATTTATCTAAGCGTTTGGACCTTAATTTATTTTCTCTCTGCCCACTCTATGGCAGTCTGCCGGCTAAGGCCCAAGACCGGGCAATCGCTCCTGCCACTGACGGTAAGCGTAAAATCGTCTTGTCTACCAATGTCGCCGAGTCGAGTCTGACCATTGACGGCATCACCATGGTGGTCGATTCCGGTTATAAACGCCATGCCAGCTTTAACCCTAAAACCGGGGTGACGCGCCTGACACTCAAACGCATCAGTCAAGCATCTGCGGCCCAGCGTGCTGGGCGCGCGGGGCGTCTTTCTGCCGGTTATTGTCTGCGGCTCTGGAGTCAAGAGGAGCAAGGGAGACTGATTAAGGCAGATGAGCCGGAAATTTTACACAGCGATCTGGTTCCCATGTCACTCGATGCCGCTTGTTGGGGAGTGAAGGCACTTAATGAACTGCCTTTGCTGACTCAGCCTTCGAAAGCCAATGAGACTGTGGCCTGGCAGTTGCTGGCCTTGTTAGAGCTGGTCGATGCACAGAGAAAGCTAACTCGCCATGGTAGTCAAGCCTATCAGCTGGGCTGTCATCCAAGACTGGCGCATATGTTACTCAAGGCAAAGACGCTCTCACAGAGCCAGGGGGATGATCATCTGGTGGGCTTGGCTTGTTTACTCGCCGGGATTTTAGAGTCCCGCTCCTTGGGTCGACATGGCGTCGATATCAGTAACTACCTCAGAGAATCAATCCAGGGGGAAGCCGGTAAACAGGTACGTACCTGGATGAAAAAACTCAAGGTTAATATTGACCTGTCGCGACTGGTCTCATCTGTGGGTTCCGGTGATATCGCCCTGTTATTAGCGCTGGCTTTCCCGGATCGTATAGCCAAGAGCCGAGGTGTATCTGGCTATCAGTTGGCGAATGGCACCGGAGTCACTCTTCCGGAACATGATCCCTTAGCCCGGGCCGATTGGCTGGTGGTGGCAGATTTTCAGGAGAGTGAGGGACGCACCAGTGGCCGAGTCTATTTGGCGGCCGAGATAGATGAAGATTTGTTTAAGAAGCGATTATCTTTTCTGGTCAAGAGCCAAGATTATTGTGGCTGGGATGAGGCTAAAGGACGATTCTTTGCCGAGAGTCGACAGAGGATCGGTCAAATCGTCTTGAGTAAGACGGCATCTAACAAGCCTGCACCCGAGCAGATAAAAGCAGCCATATTTGAACAAATACGCAGTAAGGGATTGGAATTACTTGGTTTTAACCCTAAGACATTACAGCTTCAAAGTAGAGTTAAGCTAGCGTCCGAGCTAGACACTGATACCGGTTGGCCAGATATCGGCGAACCGCATCTTTTAGATACCTTGGAAGATTGGCTAGGGCCTTACATTAATGATGTAAGAAGCTTGTCACAACTGCGGGCCCTTGACTGTTATACTCAGCTGCTTAATCTGTTTGAGTGGGACAAACAGCAGCGCCTCGACAAGCTTTTTCCCTGCCATTGGCCCATGGCAACAGGGACCAGAGCCGCTATCAGCTACGATGATGCAGGCAGGGCCAGGCTCAGTGTCAGATTGCAAGAAGCATTAGGCATGGCTCAGAGCCCTATCTTAGCGAATGGCAAGTTAACGGTGACCATGGAGCTACTCTCTCCGGCGCGCAGACCTTTAGCCTTGACTGCCGATCTCGCCAGCTTCTGGCAGGGACCCTATGTTGAAGTTAAGAAAGAGATGAAAGGCCGGTATCCCAAGCACTTGTGGCCAGACGATCCTGCCAATACCTTGCCGACCCGTTTTACCAAGAAAAAGACCTTAAGTAGAAATGATCGCTAGCTCCGGAGCTTAATTCACCGGAGTTGAAACCTTTTTTCGGAATAAAGATGACAAAGAAAGCCGTATCTAAACAAGGTGCTAAGAAAGCACCATCTAAAGCTAAGCCGCGTAAAAAGCCATCGGCTAAAAAAGTATCCTCTGGCTGGGGCCGTAAAGTCTGGTCTATCGGCTGGAAGCTTGGCGTTATTGTCATCGCAGCAGTGTCTATTTACAGTATCTATCTGGATCAAATCATAGCGCGTAAATTTGAAGGGCAGAAATGGCACCTTCCCGCTCAGGTATTCAGTCGCTCTATGGCCCTTTATCCCGGCGCTGCAGTCAGTCATGGCCAATTAATTTCAGAGCTTAAGTTGCTCGGTTATCGCAAGGTCGCCAACCCCAGACAGGTCGGTGAGTTTTCCGCATCCAGAACCAGAGTCGATCTCTGGCGTAGGCCTTTTCTGCATCCTCAAGGGGATCAGGCGGAGCAGAGGGTGATGATCACCTTCGATTCTCAAGGTGTGAGTGCTGTTTCCCGCTCCCAAGATCATCGTCAACTGGCTGTGTTCCATCTCGAACCGGTATTACTGGATCGAATCATCACAGGTGATGGCGAAGATAGGGTGTTTGTGAAAGCCGATAAGATGCCGTCATCGATTATAGAAGCCCTCATTCTGGTCGAAGACAGAAGCTTCTACGAACACTACGGCGTGAACCCTTTAGCCATCCTCCGCGCCTTGATGGTCAACATCAGCGCGGGAAGAACGGTGCAGGGGGGCTCGACACTGACCCAGCAGCTGGCTAAAAACTTCTTTCTATCGAGCGAGCGTTCACTGGTGCGTAAGGCCCGTGAAGCCTTGATGGCCTTGATCATCGATTTCCGTTATGGCAAAGATGAGATCTTAGAAGCGTATCTCAATGAAGTCTATATGGGTCAAGATAAGGCCCGTGGCGTACACGGCATGGGGCTGGCGTCTCAGTTTTATTTTGGTCGTCCTATCGCCGAATTGACTCTGTCTCAACAGGCTTTCTTAGTCGCCGTGATTAAGGGTCCTTCTTATTACAATCCTTGGCGTTCTCCCGAGCGTGCTCAGGAGCGACGAGACTTAGTACTTAGGCTCTTGATGGAAGGGGAAAAGATCTCTGTTGCCCAATACCAGGCCGCCGCCGAATCTCCTCTGGGCTTGAGAAAGTCAGATAGGCCTGTACATCAAAAGTTACCCGCCTTCTTTGCCGTGGTGAAACATGAACTGGCGAGACGCTTCGGAGATACCTTACTCAAGCAGTCGGGGATTAAGGTGTACACCACACTCGATCCTATGGCCCAGGAAGCGGCCGAAAAGTCGGTCAAGAAGGTGATGGCTCGATTAGGCAAGAATGATAAGCAGCTTCAAGTTGGTATGGTGTTGACCGACAAGGCTACAGCCGGTATTGCTGCCATGGTGGGAGATAAATCTCCGGGCTACAAGGGCTATAACCGCGCCGTTGAAATACGTCGTCCCATAGGGTCCCTGATAAAACCTTTTGTCTATGCCACTGCGCTCAAGCAAGCCGATAAGTATAATCTGGCGACGCCACTGAAAGACCAGCCCATTACCTTGAAAAATGGTCATGGTAAGACCTGGTCTCCACAGAATGTGACCAGAAAGTTTAGCGGTGAGGTGCCCCTGCTCACAGGCTTCAAGAAATCGATGAATGTGCCCACTGTGAACTTGGGCATGGCTATCGGAGTCAGTAGTGTGGCCACGACCTTAGACAAGGCGGGCTGGAGGGAGAAAATCTCTGAGTATCCTTCTATGCTGCTGGGAGCGGTTAGTGGCTCGCCCTTGATGGTGGCTCAGGTTTATCAAACCATTGCCGATAATGGACGCTATCGTCGACTATCTTCTATCACGGCCGTGTTAGACAAAGACAATAATCCGCTGCCAGTATCACGTATTCCTCAGAGTCAGGCGATAGACCCTGCGACAGACTTCTTGGTGCAATATGCCATGACCCAAGTGGTTCAATCTGGCACCGCGGCTCGTTTAGGTAAGGCATTCCCAAGCACTAGCCTTGCGGGTAAGACTGGTACCAGTAATGATTCTCGCGATTCTTGGTTTGCTGGCTTCGATGAACGTAACGTCGCCGCAATCTGGGTTGGTCGCGACGATAACGGTAAGACTGGACTCTACGGCAGCAGCGGCGCCATGGCCGTCTACCAAGACTTCCTCAATAATCGTCCACCTATCAGCCTAAGGCGCACACCTATTAATGGCGTGGTTAATGGTCACTTCGATCGTTTAACCGGTAAAGCGATGGAAGCGGGTTGTGAAAATACCATTGCGTTGCCAGCCTTGAGTGGCAGTTATCACCCGGCGAAAAACTGCGGTGAGCCATTATCCTGGTGGCAGAAGTTCACTGGTGGTTAGTGTCGTTAGTGAAGAGTAGCTAGTGGGCTAGTGAATCCTAGCTAGTTGCTAGTGAATAGTAACGAGAAGGGCTTGTTGAATAACGAGCCCTTTAAGTATCTTCTTAGATTGGCGTTAGCTTCATTCGAGATTAGTTTCATTCTGACTCGAACTAGATAATTTACTGTCGGCGCGGCAAAAATCATCGGCCCAGGTCTGTACTTGCTTCACTTCAACCGAATTGAGTTCCAGTCCTTTTGCAATCTGAGTCGCTGGAACTTGGCCTTGAGCACTCAATCTGGCAAGAACCCATAACTCTCTTTGCTGGGCATTGAACCCTTTATCTTCGGCTTCTTGCCAGGCTAGATGAATCCCCGTATCGAGGTAACGTACTTTTACCGCAAAGTCATAGGCATTATTCCAGATACGGCGTGATAGCTGATGTTGCGGCGATCCTATTTCAAGCTTCACTTTAAGGTTGTAGGGTTTTTCCGCCCAGCAGTGTGTGAGCTTTGGAGGCGACTTTTTGGTTAATAACACTGGGGAGCCGGGCGCTGTATTGCTATTACGCATATGCTCTAAGCGCTCAGGAGGAATAGGAAAAAGGGTGACGCCATCGGCCTCTGCTCTTTCTTTTTGGCGACGGATTAATCCTGGATATAAACGGCTTTGATGTCCTTTACCAAAGTAACTCTCATCAAAAGGGCCCATCAGTGCTTTGACTCGCTCAATAAAAGTGTATTTCCCGCAAGCGCCCAGCCAAACATTTGCTTCACCCCCTGGAATAAAACCGAACAACAAAATACTGCCGCAGCCGAGGCCATCTTTGTCTTTATATAACAGATTATGCAGCATTGTTTGCCGCAACTCCGGACTTAAAAAATAGTCCAGCTGATAATATTTCCCCTCAGCTAACGACAGCCAAGCAATAAATACTTGCTCAGGCGCATTCACTTTTGGGGAAATAGTTTGTGCGCTATTCACATAATTGCCGTATAGCTCCAAACTAAAAGGGTCAAATGTCCAGTGTGAGAATTTAGCTTCCTTAATTCTCTCTGCCCGAGAATCATAAGAGCGATTGAGCCTAGTATGAGATGTTGCCCAACCTAAATTGTCGTTATATGTATTCACTTGCTCTACATAAACATCATAATAAAATGGGGCTGTGGCATAAATGCGCCAAGTAGAGCCGTCTTTTAAATCAATATTGGCTTCTCCTCCAGCGCATGCTTGGAAAAAAAATAGTGATAGCAGTACCATAACAACTTGCTTTAATTTCTTGATCCTAAAAAAATATGGAATCATCCTATTTCTATCTACTAGTATCATTATGCTCCTTGCTTACAAGAGTATGAAGTGCGCACAAAATTCTCATTGGGGACATTGGGCGTAATCAAGCCCCCTAAGATTTCAAAACCTGAACTATGGTGAATAAAATGAGGCCTTAAGGCTCGATGAAATTTATCATCTAATAACAGAGGTAAAATTTTACCTTGTTTTGCCTGCTCCAATACCTGTTGGCTGATATTGGTAAGCGATTGATCTAGTACTTGGTAATTGTCATTAAAGTCGGTGATAACATAATTATCGTCATCAGTCCAAATGCTTGCTTTTTTAGTATCAAGTTTTACTCCTTTAAATTCAGCTAGCCCGGCCATTAACCTTAATGCTAAGCGAGATAAGTCGCCTTCGACTATACGAGACATAATCAAATTAATGATGATACTCGGCTCTCTGCCTCGCTGACCTCGATAGGTGCGATGTGTAATGCTTAAGTCTTGCTCCTGACACCAATTATTATTTATTAATCGCTGCTTTTCTTGCTGTATTCTCTCATAGGCTTTTGTCTTTTTCATCGCTTCTTCAGTAGTGGTTCCCCATTTGCTACGGTAACTGCTGCGCTCTATTGCCACTAACTTAGAATCGGTGAAAAAGGGATCGTACTTTTGTAATTTTCCAGAAAAGAAATGCCGTGAAGGATAACCGCCGCCGATATCGGAGTGTACACCTGGTAACGTGATTTCAACAAAATCACTGCTTGGGTTACTGGAGGCATTATTGAGGCGATTGAGTGAGAAGTTATAGCGAAATTCATCTTGGGGATGCGCGGTTAAATGCACCACTTTACCGACACGTTTGGGGTCCAGATAAAGCTTAACGGATCCATTGTCATCATCGTGAGCCCCATCGAAACCATCAAGGCCGGTGATGATTGCTGCAACGGTATCGAAAATACCGACAAAGTTGATGTAGCAGTACTGGTTATCTTGCCAGTCGAAATGTGGATGTAGCCTGATATCGGATAGCGTTTCTTCGATGTACTTAGCTACTGGGTTATCCTCTTCCAATAATATCTGGTTGACACAGTGGCGAGCGGCGGCCGCACCACGGCTGAAGCCGAAAGTATCGAATTCGAATTTGCCTATGCCGTCATAATCGCTTTGTATGTTTGGCCAATGACTGAATTTAAAGTTATCAATAATTTCGGTATAACCAAATTCGACTCGTGATTCAACTCCTGTCTCGCCCCGCCCCATGCCGCTGCCAACTGCACTGTCACCATCAATCCCTTGACTGGTTGGAGCTTCAAGAGAGGTACCAATACCATGAACATAGAGGCCAATTTGATATAAAGAGTCTTCTGGGTAGCTTCTATCGATATAGAGATCTCTTAACTTCTGGATATTGGTGAGTCCGTTAGTTGCGCTGCCTTCGACCTCAACGCTGTTATCTGGAGCTTCGCAAGCATCACGCATAGCCTGCAACGCTTCTGGGCTATCGGCGCCGCATTTTTGCATCCACTTATTTACGTGTAGCTCTCGTTGCTCACGGCCCCACAGGGCATTGGCGGTATTATTACCCGTGCCATCAAAGAACAGTCCCATGCGCACGGTAAGCCAATTAAACGCTTTGACTTCTAATACATAAGATTTATTGGTAAAGAGTTCATATTCACCGCTGTCACCTTTACCTGTTTGGTGGCGCTCGGGAAGTGGTGTTTTGGGGGGCTCGGTGACAAGATCGCCGCTGGTTAAATGTAAGTAGTTTTTTGGCGTATCACTGAAGCCATTTTTTTGCTCTGAATAGCTCACAACCTGATTATCTTCGCTTTCGAGTCGTGGCTTCCTAGTCATGGATTCAGTCAGCCAAGGTTCTGTGTCTAGTGTAATGGTGACAATACCTGGAGCGAGATTGTTCAGCAGCTGTGGTCGACCTGTGAGGGTTACCTCTTGGCTATTGCCGCCACTGTCTGTGATGAATGCCTTAATGCCTTGAAAGGGATGATTATTCTCATCGCGAATATCAATTTCAATCCAGTGGTCTAACTGTTCACAAGCGATACAATGTTGATTACTCATACACTTTCCATCCATCTTGCTAGAGTCAGACTCTCTTGCTTATTTAATTTCATACCCAGTACTATCCCTTCGGGTGAATAATTCACACTTTTCCCTAGCTGGGCTGCAGCCCACATGGGGATATCGAACTCATCCATGTTCTCTTGTTTCGCCGAGATGATTGCAGATTCAATGATCTCTTTTCTCATAGGTTGCATGCACATTAACGGATGCAACTGCTGCCATAATTGACGTTCGATGGTATAAACATGCCTAGGTAGATTACTTTGGGAGGCTAATTGTTCGGGATTGAGATGCCACCAAGGGACATCGCGGGATGCATCATATTCCCTGTTTAGCTTATTGCTAAAGCTCAGCCAATGCTGGTCATGCTCCATGGCAAGGTGATGAATATGGTCCCATAAACTCTTCTTGTTTAGTAACTGTCAAAGATGAGAGGAAAGGTGCCAATACATTGATATCGTAATAGCGAAAAAGTACCGCCTCGCCTTCATAAATAGCCAGCAATAAACTTTGTAAATGTTTGGATACAGCTTCTGGACTATGAGCGCTGCTTAACCAAATCCCAGCTAAAGACGAGTACTCTGTCAGAATATCAGGATCTTTTTTGATCAATTGCGACAAGGGTAATAACCAGGGACCTTTCTCTTTATGCTCTTCAAACTCCGCCGGTTGAAACAAAGGCTGCGCGTCCTCACCACCCTGTCGACAAAACAGCGGCAGTAATTCAGGTTGTGATAACAGATCCACCAAAAGATAAACCGCTTGTTGCTGACTTTCAATCCACTGTTTTAACACTATTTATCAGCCCCCAATAGAGGACACACTTTTACCATGGGAGCAGAAAAAGTATCGGCAACAAGTAATGCGCTTAAATCAACCTTCCCCATGGGAGGCGGCAAGACTGCGGCTTCGACATTACCAGGCAGGGTCGCCAACTGACCGCTATAACCACTCCCTGAACTCGCGCTACCACCTGAGTTAAGATTAATGGCTGCGCCGACCAGATGTACACCTGCAGGGTCGATCTTGAGGAAACTGCCACCGACTTTAAGCGTCAACTCTGCACCGGCCTCGATAACGATTTTCGTGCCGGCTTTCAGATGAACTTCTGTGCCGACTTCCAATATCGATTTTTTACCGACTTTGCTGTTTTGCTTACCTTCAACATTCACACTGGCATCTTGTTTCACGACAGTGAGACTGTCAGCCGAGACGGTTAGGTGGTCATTGTTCTTGATACGGGTAAAGCGCTCGTTCTCTATATCTTGGTGGTTATCGTGTTTGATATGTTGGCTTTGGTCGTTTTCAACCAAGGAGTTCATGTCCTTCTGGGCATGGATATATATCTCTTGATTGTCAGCCTCATCTTCGAAGCGCAACTCGTTACTGCCTTGTCCCTTATGGGTTTGAGTCTTGAGTACGGTGCGGGTTTTGTTTGCAGGCAGCGGGTAAGGCACCTGATTGATACTATGAAAGGTGCGACCTGTGATAATAGGCTGATCGGGGTCGCCCTCTAAGAAGCTGACGATGACTTGATGACCTATTCTGGGAATCGCTACCATGCCATATTGTCCGCCGGACCAACCTTGGCTGACACGTACCCAACAGCTGGACTTGTCATCGCTAAAACCGTATCTGTCCCAGGGAAACTGCACTTTTACCCGGCCAAATTCATCACAGAAGATTTCTTCATCTTTGGGGCCAACCACAGTCGCACTCTGGGGACCTGTGACCAGAGGTTTAGACTTAGGTGTCGCCTGCCATGGTGCGTTGCCTGGAATGGCGGTAAATTCGTTGTTATATGTGGTGACGCTCTGGGTGTTTGCCTCTTCCGCCGCAGCCCCTTGCTCGCCTTTATGTTGAACCGTGACGATAAGCCAATCGCGATTGAGCGCAGTATCGCTATGCTCCATGAGGTCAAACTTGTTGCCACTGCTGGTTTGCATTATGTTGCTGCGGCCTGTAGCTAACTGCGCATCACGGCGCAGGTACTCTTGGCGCACTCTCGTAATGGGGATACCCGCCTCGTCATCCTTGTAACGACCCGGATAGTCGAAGTGCTCATAATCGGGCCGCTGAAATTCCAATGATTTGCCCGTGCTGGTTTGTAGAAAGCTGTATAGGGGCTTCTTGAAGCTGTTGTCTTTGAGTGTGACGCTTGCGGGTCTTATTTGGTGGCGATAGCTAAATGAGCCGACAAAGGGAGCATCCGTTGCGCCGCCACTGGTGGCGTTGTAGGGAAATGACGCATTTAATTTTGACTGTTTATCTGTATTGTCGCTGAAGATTAAGGTATGCGCTTTTTCACTGTGCTGAAAATAATAGAATAGGCCCACTTCAGCAGCTAAACGTGAGATAAAGTCGAAATCGTTTTCTCGGTATTGGACGCAATATTCTCGCACTTCAGACTCAAATCTGGCTTCACAACTGAACGCGTAATCCTTGATCCCCATTTCGGTGAGCACAGTGGCAATGATTTGCAGCACACTTTTTTGTTGGAATATACGGCTGTTTTGTCGCAGTGTTAACCTGGATAGGGCTGGCACTAGAGTAATGTGATATTGGGTATGATGATGGCCAGTGTCGGCTTTACTGAACTGACTGACGATGCCGTGAACCTGACGTTGCAACTTGCCATCTTGATACCAGCTCAGTAAGCCATTCTGGTCGACAATCGACACTGGGGTAAGGTTATCCAGTCGACTCAGTAGGGTTAATTTGACCTCGAATGGTGAGGATAAGCCCTCAATAAAGTCAAATGCCAATACACTAAAACTGTCATCGCTCACACCTTCGGCGCTAAACCGATAACACAATCCATTTTCCACTGGTGACATCGCAATATCCTAATGCAATTTGATGGGTGCTCCCCTCCCAAAAGGACCAGTCCTGGGAGGGAAGCGTATTTACCTGTGGGTTATAACGGAGTCACAGGTAAATTTTTATGCCTTGAGCCATTTAAAGGAGTAAAAAAACACAGGGCATATCTGCCTACAGGCCTAGGGTGAAGGTCAGTCGGCAAATTCTTAGCATTGTTCCGGCAATCATTTGTTGCGACCATGGGCCGATAATGCAAACACCGCGCCAATAAGGTAACATTATGAATTAAAAGGAATTGATAGTGAATGATATTTGATCTGGGCAACATATGGCCCAGAGCTGAGCAAGATCTTGCCCAGCGGGCAATAAGTGGCCCAGCTTTATGTTGAGTTTTGTTGAGTGGCCGTGGTAGATGTAATTAACTGGTAATCACCTTTGAGTGATTGCTGATCTTTTGTTAATCTTTGAAGCTGTAGAGGAATAAATCACATAGGTTAGGCGTCATATGAAAAAGACTTTACTAGCAACGGCGTTAGCAGTCGTCATATTTACCCCGTCAGTAGCGGCAATCGAAATTTATAAAGATGACAAGAACGCAGTGGAGATAGGTGGATTCATTGACGCTCGTGTCATCAATACTCAAGGCGCTACAGAAGTCGTTAACGGCGCGTCACGGATTAACTTTGGTTTCACTCGTGTAATGAGTGATGGCTGGAAAGCGTTTACTAAGCTGGAGTGGGGCGTTAATCCATTCGGTAACAGTGAAATTGTTTATAGCAGTGAAAGTAACTTCGAGTCTCAGAGCGGAGACTTTTTAAATAACCGTCTCGGTTATGTCGGTATTGGCCATGATACGTACGGTACCTTAAGCATAGGTAAACAGTGGGGCGCTTGGTACGACGTTGTTTATAACACTAACTACGGCTTCGTATGGGACGGCAACGCGGCGGGTGTCTATACCTATAATAAGGCCGATGGTGCGATCAATGGTACCGGTCGTGGTGATAAGGTGGTTCAATACCGTAACAGTTTCGGTGATGTGAGCTTCGCACTTCAAGCTCAGTTAAAACACGATATTTTTTATACCTGTGAGTCTGCACAAGATCTCGGCACTGATTGTGAAGAACGTTGGAAGGCTAACGAAGAGTCACAAGAGGTCCATTATGATTACACTTACGGTGGCTCTATTACTTATCTGGCTACAGATAAGCTCACGTTAACCGCAGGTGTTAACCGCGGTGAGTTTGAAGTGGCTTTTAATACCGGTGAAATGATAACTGCAACCGATCTTATTTATGGTGTCGGCGCCACCTGGGGAGGCTTCGATAGTGAGGGCTTCTATGCAGCAGCTAACTTCAACAAAAATGAAAATCACGATACCGATAACCTAGGCCGTCTAATTAAAGACTCTTATGGTATCGAATCTCTGTTCTCATATAAGTTTGATAATGGTCTGCGTCCATTTATCTCCTATAACATCTTAGATGCAGGCAGCGATTACGTTATTCAGCCAAACAGTGCCGATCCAAACGACGTGTTTAAGCGCCAGTTCGTCGTTGCAGGCGTGCACTATATTTGGGATGTGAGCACTGTGCTCTATGTAGAAGCTCGTAAAGACTTTAGTGACTTTAACAGTGCAGACAAAGATCAACAGGCGAAAATGTCTATCTCGGAAGATGATGGCGTTGCCGTAGGTATCAGATACACGCTCTAAACACTGACTTTGTAAATCGACAAGTTAACATGCGATTGTAAGCATAGAAGAATGCCGAAAATGTTTTCCACATTTTCGGCATTATTTATCTGAAAAATGTCTCAGAAGTGCGAGTAATTAGGAACTAGTACCTAGGTACTCGAGCCTTCTTTTTTGGCCTTCCTTGTACCCATAGATATATCCCCGATATGGCCATGATGATCAAAGACAATGCTACCAAGTCCATAAACCAGGGGCCGAGTGAGCCGAAGAAACGGCCGCTATGAATATCTAATATCACTCTTTCCCAGGTGAGGTGACTCGAGCGGGCCAGTAAGGAGATAGTATCCGATTCTGCTTGAGCGGCTTGTGTATCTAGGGTCTGTGACCAGGGGATGGAGGCAAACGGCATGGCCTGTGTCCATTCGATGAGGTCATCATCTGCCATGAAGTATCCACCTTGAGTCTTTAGCCAGACCTGACCATCGAAACCTATGGCTTCTATGCCCCTGGGTAAGCCCATGGAAGCATCTTGTTTCTCCATAAGCTCGCCATCCTGTGACACCATGTAGAGATTATTCGAGTCGACGGCGAGTATCATCTTGCCCAAAGTGAGCATGCCTTTAATGGGAGAGTCGGCTTCGACGGCTAGTTGATGTCGTACCCAGACTAAATTATCTGAGCTGGCAAGACTGAGGGGTTGTGTCTGATAGATAGCAAGCTTGTTCGCTGGGGTTATACCATAATAGTCCAGTAGCCAGGCTTGCTGCACGGGGGCGGAATCTATCGATAGATGATTACTATGGTTGATAACAACGCCGGTAATGGCCATTAGCATGATAAACAGGGCGCAGAAAATACCGAGTCGGCGGTGCCAGGGGCGAAGTTGCTTGGCCAACTTTTTTCCTAGCCTTTTGGTGCGGCTTTTATGTTGTGAATTGTTTCGTGTGTTGTGATGCTTTTTAGTCATTCTGCTTGTCTTAATCGTTTGTCGTTGGCCCAGCCTCCTGCATCACAGCCAAACTTTTAGCTTAACTTTTGGTGACGTGGGCATCTAACCATAATGCGATGCGAGACAGTTTAGTTAACGCTCTGACTGACAGAGTCGCACCTGTGATGCCATCTATGTGTTGATTTAATTTTAGATCGTCCTTTAGTTTGGCCGATTTAAATTGATCAGTAAAGAAATCATGCCTGACTTCATCGCCTCGGCTCTCTCTATAAACCAGTACCTTAGTTTGGGCGATCGCCTGATCTTTAATATGGATCGCGACTGTGATAGGAGATTCTTTACCTATCTCTTCTAAAATCCAAACGGTTTCAGACTCTTGTTGCCAATATCTTAAGCGCATTTTCTTGAATCTATGTGACAAGATCTCTTCGATAACATCCTGTGCCTCATCGTCTATCCAGAAGACTTTAGCCTTGGGAGTTGGGGCATTAAAGGCCTGGCTGATGAAGTCATCTGGTTCCTGATAAACCCCGCGAGCTAGAACGGATTGGCTGAAGGCTAAGCTAAAAATGAATGAGAAAGCTAAGAGGCAAAGAGAGGTCGACTTCATATTAGACTCGGTTGCTGGAGAGAGGGAATGACTAGTTCAAATATAGATGAGTGCCCGATAAGGGGCACTCATAATTGCGCTCATTGATTAATGAGGGCTTAGCTTAGTGCTAATTAGAACTGGTAACCTATACCTAGGTTGAAGCCGTCTGAATCTTTAGCGCCACCGAGTTTCTCGAAGTCAGCCTTGAACACGACGTTTTCGTGTAACCAGTAGTTGATACCGACATTAGTCTGAGTGATCTTAGTGTCGTCGCTGTTACCAGCATTGTTATCATACTCGTTGTAACGCGCGAAGACGCCGAAGCTTTCGTTGAAGCGGTAAGCAGGTTCAATGTACCAACCATTCTGATCGTCACGACCCAGAGCTTCAGCTTCTTTACCGTCGATATCCCACTGAGCATAAAGGGCTTTAACAGTAAAATCTTGAATGCTGTAGATAGCGTGAGCAGTAAGTAAGACTGCAGAAGCTGTATCAACACCGCCTGTGCCTTGAGTAAGATCTGACTGGTACTGGGCAGTAGCAGCAAGCTCTAGGCCAGGAACTGCTGTGTATTTTACGCGTGCCGTGTAGGCTAGATCATCGGCTTTTGCCTTAGATACTTTTTGACGTCCGCCACGAATGCTATATGTCTCATCAACATATAAACCTGAAGTGATAGCACCGTCGAATGCAAGACCAGGAGCCGCTTTAACATTAAGGGCTGCACCGGCTTCCCACCAAGTTGCAGGAAGAATATTTTTCTCAACAGGGTTACGCTCAACACCGTAGAATGCTGGTGGCTCGTGAGTCTCGTTGATGATACCCACTGGCATTAGGAATAGACCCGCTTTACCGGTTAGCGTCTGGTTGAAATCATGCTCGATGTAAGCCTGCTCTAGCTCAACTTCACCTTTCTTGCCATCACCCGAAATTGAGTGTTCAACTTCAAGCTCAGAGAAGAAACGTGTGCTTTCGCTGAACTCATGGCCGACGAAAAGTACGAAGCGGTGGAAGTCTATCGCTTTCTTATCTTTGCCAGACTGGTTATCTGTGATGTTGTTGTAGTGAAGCTCACCATAACCACCGAGTGTTGTGGCACTCTTTGACTCGGCTGCCGCGTCTACTACGTCGGCTGTCTTCTCGACGCGCTGCTCGGTTGCATCTAGGCGCCTTTCAAGATCTTTCAGCACTTTTTGTTGTTGCTCAATGACTTTACGCAGCTCTTGAGTCTCATCAGATGCAAATGCAGTCTGAGAGGCCAAGATGCCAAACAAAGCGCTAGCAATTATGGTTTTTTTCATCATCATTCTCTTCCCAGTTGTTATTAAAGGGTTATTAAATTTGGGAGGGATTCTATGTAACTGATTTCAATAATGCAAACTATTATCATTTGGTTTTTGATGAAGATCAACAAACGTAAAGAAATAGTAAATAGTATAGATGAGGGGTTAAAATCTGTTAGGCAGTATATTTGTTTTAAAATTAGCACGATACCAACAAAATGAAACAAAAAAGGTGAGCCAATGGCTCACCTTTTTTCAAATGTAAATTTTATTCGTCTTTTGAGGTAAACCGGTGTAATTGATACTCCAAATTTACATATACTAATTTTACCTAAGATATAACCATGAAAATCATATGGATATAGCCTTATCGATATAGATTAAAACTTATAAGAGTAACCCACTGTGACAGTCATCGGCTTGCCCGCAAAGTTTGAACCATGGATCTTAGTAGTCACATACTCAGTGTCGAATAGGTTTTCTGCGGTTAGGTACACCTCTTGTACATCAGAGATGAAGTATCGCCCCGATAGGTCGACTATAGTTTTGGCTTCGATAAGATTTTCTTCAGCTATCTCGCCTTGACCCGCGATGGTTCTGACTTCATCGGTATAACGTGCCGCTAATGTCAGCTCCCAGCTATCGGCTTTGATGCCTGCCGATGCAAATAACATGTTTTCAGGTAGGTATGGCAGTTTGTCACCTTCAACCACATCCCCCCATGGATCGAAATCAGATTCGAACTTGTTAGCAAATTCGGCGCTGGTGTAGGTGTAAGCGAGTTTCACTGGGAAGTGGATGTCACCTTCGTTGTTGAAGTTATAGGCCAAGCTAAACTCGAGTCCTTTAACATCGACTTCACCGCCGTTGTATTGATCGCCAATACTGTCATCGTCACAACCTTGCGCCGCAGTACAGTTACCGTGCATATTACTGTAGTCACTGTAGAAGAAGATGGCTTCAGAAGTTAATGCGCCAGCGTTATAGCGTGCACCTGCCTCATAGTTCCAACTTTCCTCTTCTTGGCGATCGGCATTACCCGGCGCTGCAGGCGAGAAGCCCTTCTGCACACCAGTAAGGACTAACCACTCACCATTGATCTGATAGGTTGCAGACAGAGATGGCAACCAGGCTGAGAAGCTGTTGCTAATATCTTTCTTGGGCTCACCATCTCGGCCTGGATTGGTCTTGCCCCAGTCGATACGTCTGGTTGTGACGTCTTCGTAACGTAGGCCAGCCGTGATATTGAAGTCACCGAGTTGGATCTTATCTTGAACATATAGGGCCAAGGCTTCGGCGCTATCGACGCGGTTGGAATCTGTTCCCGGTACGCCGGCTTCGGTCATGATCATGACCTGATCGGCACCCATAGAATAGGTATCTACCCACTGGTATCTATCCATCTCATCTTCATGGTAGCGTGCGCCGAAAGACAAGTCATGGTTATCCAGATACAAGTTAAGCTCTGTTTGAATTCCTTGAGAGATGTAGGCACGGTTATTGGCCTTAACGTCGACTTCCAGATCGCCAGATGTCGGATCTTTGTCAAAATCTGCGGCTATTTGAGTGCCGTCACCGCTGATGCTCTCTCCATCGATCTTACTGGTCTTATACCAGTTACGCTTAAAGTCGTTATGGTAAACCGTAGTGCCTAAGGTCAGGTTATCGCTAAAGTCTATGATGTGGTTAATCTGGATCTGTGTGTGCTCTGTCTCCATCACATCTTTTTGTGATGCCGAGTAACGGCTATATGGGTTAGCCGCAAAATCTGCATCTGTGAGTCCCATATAGGTTTCGTTTGAGGTTTCGTCTGAATACTTAAGCTTAACTTCTAATACCTGGTCAAACTTTGCATCTTCGGCCGAGCGAATGCTTATCTTAGCCATGGCATCGTTTTTCTTAAATCCGGTATCGCCACCGACACCATTGATATCTCTGAAGCCATCGGCCTGGTAGCGATAGATGTCAACCACACCGCCGACACGCTCACCTTGACCGCCAGCATAGGCATGGATCTTACCGAAGCCATCTTGACCCGCAGCCACATCCAGTTTACCGGCTAGCTCTTCTTCGGGGATCTGACGTGAAATAAGGTTGATCACTCCGCCTGTGGTGCGCGGTCCGTATTTAACTGTCGAGCTGCCTTTAAGGATCTCGATAGATTCCATTCTGCCAGAAGTTGGGAAGTAGTAAGCGGCGGGTGATGCGTATGGCGCCGGAGCTGCAAGGACACCATCTTCCATTATGGTAATTTTCTCGGTGCGGTTCTGCCCCGTGCCACGCATACCAATATTGGGTCTCAGACCGTAGCCGTCTTCCTCTTGTATATACACGCCCGGAATGCTGGCGAGTGTACGCATGATGTCTGAATACTTGAAGGCATCTAATTCGGCCTCGTCGATAAGATGAGCGCTACCCGGCACGGTATTGAGTGGGTTCTTCTTACCGAAGATACTGATCTGCTCGATAGGTGCGATTGTTGCAATTTCTTTGGCTTCTTGTGCAAAAGCCGGAGCGGATAGGGCGGTAAGTAAAGCGGTCGAAATTAGGCTCAAAGACAAGGTTTTAGGCTGCGGCATAAATACTCCATTGCGCGATACAGAAAAAAAACCACCGATTAACTGATATTAGTAATCTTAGTGGGAGTTATTCTCATTTGTGCGCGCATGCTAATGCCTGTTCATTAAAATTAACTTAACTTGGGTAATATTTACATTGGTTAACTAAAAATGAACAAGGGTTAAACAGAGACTAAACTTGGGGAGGATGTTTGAGTTTGTTTTGATTTAATTTAAGTCATCGGGTGAGTGTTTTAGTGAATTTGATATAAAATGTGCCGCTATTTTGTATATCAACAGATTTATAGAGTGAATATGTTCTTAACACCTTATTTTAAAAAAGAAAACCAAACTATTACAGTGCTTGCCGAGCAGGCCAGTGATTTCGCAAAAGGCGTGGCTCAGGACTTCAACCCTATCCACAGCGTAGGAGCAAAGCGTTTCTGTGTGCCGGGCGATCTTCTTTTTTCATTGGTGTTAGGTGAGTACGGCTTGAGCCAGAAGATGACGTTTAACTTTGCCGGCATGGTCGGAGCAGGCGTTGAGCTGCAATTTCCCGAAACTGCAGAGCAGCAACTCGAGATCCGTGATGACAAGGATAAGTTGTATCTTAAAGTTGAACGTCTGGGAGATGTGAGACATTGTCAGACTCAGATAGAGTCCTTTATTCGCAGTTATGTGGCCTTCTCCGGTCACAATTTTACCCATGTATTAGTGCCTATGATGGAACAGCATCAGGTGATGATTAATCCGGCGCGCCCTTTAGTCATCTATGAGAGCATGTCTTTCGATTTGACTACCTTGGATTTCGAACAAGTGACTCTATCATTGGTTGATCAAGCGCTTAAGATTGACGGTAAACGAGGAGATGTGACCCTTAAGTTTGAGCTGCATAGTGGTGATAAACTTGTGGGAACCGGCATTAAGACATTAGTGATGAGCGGTTTACGTCCCTATGATGCCGAGTTAGTCAAAGGCATGGTCGGCAATTACGAGAGCTACCGTACTGAGTTCGAGCAAGCTTAATTTTTAGCTATAACTATTCTAAGTATAACTCTGCTAGTCATTATTTTAGAGTGCGGGTATCCAGTATTCGCACTTTCTATTCAATGAATCATCACATCTTCTCGGCTGGTCAAGAAATCTACGTTCAACTTGTGGATGATAAAAGTGTGATCTGGTTGCTTGTCTGCTTTATCTCATTAATGCATGCTGTGCCACCGCTAAAATAGCAGATGGCATCAATCTCTATTTTGGCAATCCGTTCGGATGAAGGTAGCAGGAGAGTGGGGAATAGCCCCCACACCGACGAGGCAAGTTTAGCTTATTGAAAAATGACTGAACCACTCTTTCAGGTGCCAATTACGATTGGCGTGGACTGTTACTGGACGAGCCTCTGGAGAGATCGCAAATGGCTTTTATTTTATTGAGCTATTATGCGGCGCCGAAGGCGAAAGTGCCTAAGTTATCTACTCACTTAGACGCGAAACGCTCAGGCAAAAGGACAGAGGAGAGGATGACTGCATAGCCCTGTCGTTTGTCTCTATGAAGTTTAATTAGCACGTGCTAATTAATCTGTCAGTATTGCGTCCGACTGCGGCGCGTTACAGCCATTTCTTGTTCACTTCCGTTTATTAATTTAGTTGTTTAATAATCGAGAATAGCAATGAATTTTGAATCACTTCTAGTTGAAGTTAATGCCCTGGTTTGGGGGCCTGTTACCTTGTGTTTACTCGTCGGTACCGGTTTATACCTCACCATTAGGCTGAGACTTATCCAAGTACTCTACCTGCCTCTAGCTTTGAAACTGCTGTTTAAACCTGCCAGCGGAAAAGGAGACCTCTCCTCCTTCGCCGCACTCTGCACCGCGTTATCAGCCACTATCGGAACAGGGAATATTGTTGGTGTCGCCACGGCGATTAAGATTGGTGGTCCCGGAGCCCTGTTTTGGATGTGGTTAGCGGCATTTTTTGGCATGGCAACCAAGTATGCCGAATGTATGCTCGCTGTTAAATACCGCACCACAGATGCTAGAGGTCGGATTGCTGGCGGCCCTATGTACTATATTGAGCGCGGTTTAGGACTTAGCTGGCTGGCAAAAATTTTCGCCATCTTCGGTGTGGCAGTAGCCTTTTTTGGCATAGGGACCTTTGCTCAAGTTAATGCCATTAGTGATGCAATGACCATCGCCTTCGATGTACCTGCTTGGGTGACAGCCCTGGTATTAACCTTGTTGGTGGCTGCTGTGACATTAGGTGGTGTGACTCGTATTGCCAATGTGGCTAAAAGGTTGGTGCCTAGCATGGCGCTGGTTTATATCGTCGCCTGTTTGGGGATACTGGTTAGTTTTAGTGAGCAGATCCTACCGGCATTTGATCTGGTGATTACCTCGGCCTTTACCCCTATCTCTGCCGCGGGTGGTTTTCTGGGGGCTACCGTGGCGCAAGCGCTACAAATTGGTATTGCCCGTGGGGTATTCTCTAATGAAGCAGGACTCGGTAGTGCGCCTATTGCCGCAGCAGCGGCTAAAACAGATGAACCTGTGGAGCAGGGACTAGTGAGCATGACCGGCACCTTTTTCGATACCATTATCATCTGTACTATGACGGGTCTAGTCTTGATCATCACCGGTGTCTGGAGCGGTGATGCGGCGGGTGCGGCTATGACCAGCGCGGCCTTTATGGCGGGAAGCTCTCCCATTGTCGGTCAATATGTTGTTACCATCGCCTTGGTCTGTTTCGCATTTACTACCATTTTGGGTTGGCACTACTATGGCGAGCGTTGCTGGTATTACCTCGTGGGCGACAGAGGACTTAGACTCTATCAGGGGCTATTTCTATTTCTGATTGCTGTTGGTGCTTTTATCAAGCTGGATCTTATCTGGCTTCTCGCCGATACCGTCAATGGATTAATGGCGATACCTAACTTGATAGCCATCATTGGGCTTAGGCATATCGTCTATGGCGAGACCATGAGTTATTTTGCTAAGCGAGATACTAGGGCGGTAATAGCCTAGTTGTAGGACCGGCTTTAGCCGGGAGAATAGTCGATGGATTGAACCTCGGGGCTAAAGCCCCTCCTACGGTGAAGCCCCTCGTCTTTGCTATTCATCCTGAACTCGTTTCAGGATCTCGCTTTTAATCGCCAACTTGTTGGCATCGTCTTTGATTTTCAGACGAAGTCGCCGTCTCAGCTTCAATATCGTCTTGGTACTTATGGCATAGCCAATATCACAGCTATCCGGGCGTAGCCCTATCTGCTATTCAAGATTAATTGCGCTTTACTTAAGCATTTTTTTACCACAAATTAGCGTATGATCCCGCTTCTAAAAACGGCTACTGTTTGCGGGGGATTCCCCGATTGCCAAGCATGCCGGTTTGCTTTATTTTAGACTCTCAAAATTGAAACTTAATAGATTAGATTAGCCTGTTTATATCCATATAAATCGGCTTTATGGTGATCTGTTGTCGTCAATAACGGCAATGTTTGGATAAGGAAAAAGATGTCAAGCTTGAATCGAATTGTGCTGATAAATACGCACCTACCTGGCGTAGTCGAACTCGTCCTCGATGGACACACCAATATTTGTGGTACCAACGCCTCAGGCAAGACCACATTACAGCGTTTGGTGCCCGTTTTTTACGGTGAGTATCCGAGTCGCGTCGTGCCTTCTACACGAGACAGTTTTGAGCGTTGGTATCTGCCCCACGACACTAGCTTCATCATCTATGAGTATAAGCGCCCCGATGGGCAGCTCAATCAGGCGGTATTGGCATCGGCTGGCGACGGTAAAGGGGTCAACTATCGCTTTATCGCCAAGGAGTTCGATCTCGATGATTATGTTAAGTCGAGAAATGGCGACAGTGTTATGTGTTATACCATGGCCGAGCTTGGCCGAGAGATGAAACGTGCGGGCGTAGCCACCACTAACTTGCTTAATACCCGAGAGTTTCGTGCCATTATCCAAAATGATCGAGGCCTTCAGAGCACAGGCAGCAATCGCACTGAGCTGAGAGCCTATGCGCGCCAATTTTCCCTGTGTGAGTCAGAGTATTCCCTGCGTCATATCGAAAAGCTCGCCAAGGCGGTTCACTCGAAAGAGGGCAAGATGGAGACGATCAAATCAATGATCGCCGCCATTCTGGAAGAAGATGGCGTTAATCCGCCTAGCTCACGTTTGAATCCGCAACGGGTCGAGACCTGGATCCGTGACAGTCAGTTGATCCAAGGCTTCGAGCAGATCCGTCCGGAATTTGAGAAGCTGGAACAAGAGTTTAACCAGTTATTGAGTGCGGAGCAGAGGCTCGCTAGCCTTAAGCGTGGCTATAGTAAAGATGAAACTGCCGAAGTCGAACGCCAGGAGCATCATCAAGACCAGTCTAAGGCTATCAACGCTGAGCTCAGAAAACTCGATGAAGAGTGGAAAGAGATGAGAGATGAGCTCAACTTAGACCTTTCGGCCGCGAAGGGGGATGTGGCTAAGTGCGAATATGAGCTCGATGCCATCGAAGATCAGCATGGCGCTTTCTTAGATGCCGATATCGAACAGGCAAAACTAGATCTTGAACAGTTACCAAGTTGGCGAGGCAGTTTAGAAAACCTGACCGAGCGCCATAAGCTTCAGACTGAGAAGCATCAGGATATAGAAGCCGCCTACAATGCCCGCCGCAGTAAGATCGGCGAAGGTTTGAATAGAGAGCTTGAAAACCTCCACCAAGATCAAGACAAGCAACGTGAGGCCAGAGACGCTCAGAAGGAGAAGGCTCGAGGCGAACTCGAGGCGCTTGAAGGGCTGTGGCGTGAACAGATGGAGTCCGGGCGAGCTAAGTTCAGCGAGCAGGAGTATCAGCTTAAACTGTCGGCAGCAGAGCTGAAGGTTCGTGTCGACAGCGTGACCTATAACGATGAAGAGAAACTGTCACTCGCTATCTTCGATGAGCGTATCACCCTGGCGAACGAAGATCAGGAGGCCTGTAACGCTAAGGTAGACAGGTTCACAGTTGCAGAACGTAAATTGCGCGCTAAGCGAGATCAGGCTAATGAGAGTCTGAGAATGGCGGGAATTCGAGTCACAGAGCGTCAAACAGAACTCGATGAGCTACATCATATCCTGTTTCCTCAATCTCATACCTTGTTGGAGTTCTTACGTAAGGAAGTCGGTGATTGGGAAAATACCTTAGGCAAAGTTATCGCGCCTGAGCTGCTTCATCGTAGCGATCTTCATCCTTCTAAGCTAGCCGATACCCTGGAATCACTCTATGGCATAGCGCTGGATCTTAAAGCCATAGAGACTCCTGAATATGCCGCATCTGAGCAGGAGCTACGCAGCAGGCATGCTAAGGCTGAAGAGAGTCTGCTGACGGCAAAGGAGTTGCAGGCGGAAGCAGAAGATCAATTAGTCGCCATCAACGCTGAACTGGATAGCGTAAACCGAGAGCTCACCTTTGCCCGCACGGCCTATAAGAATAGTCGTGACGATTTGCGACGCTTATTCGATGAGAAGCGTAGCGAGCAAGATAAGATCACTAAGGCACTCCAGGAGCGTAAGTCTGATTCACAGAAGCAGTTAAGCCGTTTCGATAGCGATCTTAAGCAGCTCAAACACCAACATCAAGAGTGGCTGGAAGAACAGAAAGAACAAGCACTCGAAGAGAGAATGGAGAAGAATGCCTATTGGCAGGAAGTCGTCGGTGCATTAGATAATCAGTTAAAGCAGATAAAGAGCAATATTCAGCAGAGGCGGGATCATGCCCAGAGCGAGCAGAAAGCCTGCGAGCAATGGTACAAGAATGAACTTAAGTCTCGCGGTGTCGATGAAGATAAGATAGTCGCCCTCAAACAAGAGATTAGAGGTCTAGAATCGAATATTAGCAAGGCCGAGCAGCACCGCAGTGAGGTGCTCAGATATGACGACTGGTATCAACATACCTGGCTTAAGCGTAAGCCTAAGCTGCAGACTGATCTGAGCACAGTAAAACATGCAACCTCTGAGCTTGAGCAGCAACTTAAGTCTAAGTCCAATGAGATTAAGGCCAGAAGACAGGAGTTGGACAGTCAACGTAAACAGTCTGATGCTATTCAGGTAGAGGCTTCTGAGAACTTGACTAAGCTGCGCAGCGTGATGCGTAAACTCAGTGAGCTCAAGCTGCCGATGAACAAGGATGATGCCCAGGGAGGCTTGACCGAGCGTTTACGTCAGGGTGAAGAACTGCTGCTGAAACGGGACAGCTTATTGGGTTCGGTGAAGCAATATGTGGAGCATTTCGATTCGGTTATCGCCAGCAAGTCAGGTTCCAGTTTGTCTGAGACCTGGGAGCGAGCCCGTGAAGAGTCGAGTTTCCTCAATGATAAAGGCATACGCCTGATTGACTACCGCAAGCTAGTGCCTCAACTCGAGCAATTGCTCAATGTGATGGTACCTCAGTCGATCACGGCGCTTCGGGAGCAGGGACGTATCTTCGGTGTCGATCTGACCGCCTATTATGATGTGCTTGCCGATATCGATCGTCGCATTGCATCCCAGAGTGCCCGTATAACTCGTGAAGTTGGCGAAGAGTTATTTCTCGAAGGAGTCTCTGAATCTGCGGTTAAGATCCGCTCAAGGATCAGCGAGCTTGAGTTCTGGCCGGAGCTTGAGGTGTTTGTTCAGGCGTTCCGTAAATGGAAGGCCGATGGTTTCAGTGAGTTACCCGATGAGCACTATACCAACAGTATGCGCCGAGCATTAGATATTATTGGCCGCTCGGCTCTCTCTGGGGGGATATCTAAGTTACTCGAGATCGAGTTAAGACTGAAAGAGGGCAATAACTCTTTGATTATTCGCACCGATCGCCAGCTCAATGAGTCGTCGAGCCATGGTATGGCTTACCTTATTCTGTGTAAGTTCCTATTGGCCTTCACCCGCCTATTACGTGGACGCGCCGATGTCACCATACATTGGCCCATAGATGAATTGGGTACCTTACACCACAGTAACGTGAAGAAGATTTTCGATGCCTGTGAGAACAATAATATCTCGGTATTGGGCGCATTCCCGAACCCTGAATCTGAGGTGTTGAACTTGTTTGCCAATCGCTACATCATCAACAAGCAGACCAAGAAACTTCAGGTAGTGAAACCTCAGGTTAACCCTATTGCCGATAAGCTGAGACTACGTACTGCGACTACTAGAGAGGCCGTGTAATGAGCGATAATACTGAAACTGCCATTGTGGGTACAGGCGCCATTATCGAACGTCTGTTAAAGGGTGAGTTTATCTGCCGAACCACGGATGAAGAGGGTTGGCGAGCGCTGAAGAGTGCCGGCACCCGAGAGCGTGTGGAAGATTATCTTAATCAGATTAATCGCACTATAGGCTCGGCTGGTGAAGGAGAGGTCTTTTTCTGTGGTTATCTGCAGTTAGGCGACGCCGATCGCAAGGTGATCTCTTATCAGTTTAAAGATATCTGTAATGCGCTTATTCCTCTGGTGGAGTGGCTGGTGTTGGTGCAAGAGGCTAGCGGTCAGGATGCCCCTCTATCTGAAGGGGCGGCGGTACGTTTAAATGAGCTGATGATTCGCATCGAAGACACGCCGGCTTTTCGTGAGCAGCTTGCCAAGATAAGCCATTATCGTCTGTTCGGTTCCATGAGTAGTAATGTCGATGCTCAGATCAAACTCGTATTCAAGCGTTTGGTCGATTTAGGCTACCTGGCTCGTCCCAATAAAGAGAAGCAGATATTTATTGCCACGGGTAAATTGGATTACCTCTATGAGGTGATTCGTTTCATCGATGAGACCGAAGGCTTGAGCTTGGAAGCCCAGGCTGAAACGGCGACTCAGAGGGATCTGGTTTAATATGAGCAATAACTTACATCAGGCTGGGGTCAAGCTTCTCAAGCAGCTGAGCCGTCATGCCGATCTCGTCATGGATGTGTATCTGTCTGGATCGGTACGCGAGGATGGGGAAAACTCGGCCGCCATCGAGAAGCTACGTAAGAGTGAGATCTTGTGGCGCCCCGAGCCCGATCAGGAGCTGCGCTTAAAGCGTTCGGTTCGCGCCCTGCTAGAGGAAGCGCTCAGTGATGAGCGAAATCGGCAGATAGATGCCAATGTCGGCTCCTCGCTGGCGACCATTAAGACGTTGGCCGACCATTATAAAGAAGCCAGACAGAATGCGAATTACAGTGCCACAGAGGCTTATTTAGCAGATCTCAGTGAACATGTTTATAGTTTTGCCGAGGGGCTCAGATATTCCATACGTGTACTTTGGAGCCGAATTAACAATGAGTTTGGCTATGTAGGCTCCATTAACGCCAAGATCCGCGAAAATGAGTTGGCTCAGAGCCAAGTAACTGAGCTGTTGAACGGACTGGAGATGTTCCAGTTTAGTGAATTAGGTGAGATTGCAGGTGATATTCGTGAGTTGAGAAAACTCTTAGTCACCACGCTACAGGAGACCCTGAGTGATTGTACTCAGGAGCTAAGTGTGGTGCAGGGGCGTTTACTCGAGTTACTCGGGCGTTTTCGACAGATAAGAGGGCGCACGCGTCTGCTTAAAGGCTGGCTGCTTTATACCGATCTGCATCCGGATTATCGCCCCGACGATCATGTTAGCCACAAACAGCTGCCAAGCTTGTTTAATTGCGCCGAGGCGATATTAGCACCGGCCGCAGCCGATGTGAACAACACTGGCTATGAGCCCGAGTTGTTAGATATTGTCTCGCGTTTAAAGGCAATCACCAGGCTACCTACAGATATTACTCATCTGAGTCATGATGTTTCTATGTCACTAGCCGAGACAGAAGATTTCGATATCCCGGATAACCCGTTGAAGTTAGCCGTGGATCAGTATTTCTGTAGCATTATCGACTCGGGACGTAGTCAGTCGGCACTCGAGTACCTTAATGAGCATGAACTGGCTTGGGATCGAGAAAGCTGGCTGTATCAGGTGATCTGTGGTTATGAAGGCTTACCCGAAGAGCATAGGGCTTACTTTGAACTCGAGCCTATTGGCGAACCTGACCCTATCTATACGGGTAACTTCATCATCCGCGATGTCGAGCTAGGCTTCGCATAGTTAGAGTTAGAGTTAGATTGTAGGATTAGGTCCTGCTCTGCCGGACATCTAGGCTGAATTTAATTAGTTGAATTAGTGGGATAAAGGTGAACCGGATCTGGATCCTAATGCCTATACAGGTAACTTTATCATTCGTGATGTCTAGCTAGGTTTCGCCTAGTCAGAGTTTTTTACTATCAAATCCACTAACCTGAAAAATATAATTAGCGTATATGAGCCGTTACAGTGGAAGCGTTAACGGCTGTTATTTTGACATGAGTCGGATGGTAATCCACTTTTAGTTTACACCTGTTTAGTTTTTAGTTCTGGTAAGTTGGCTTGCTGGTGGTTTTTTTGTTTGCTTTAGCGTTATTTTGTGGTTTTTTACTCCGTCATTATGTTGATGTTACTTTGTTCCGTGTTACTCATTTGATAATTATGTAAATGTTATCGTTATCGCCCCCTCTGTGTTTTCTTCTTGATTGTAGCGGTAATGGCTGCCAAGGCGAATGTTGCTACCATGTGACTTTTCCTCTCGACCTAAATTCAGTTGAAATTGTATCCAGCATGATTCACTATCAGTCCCCACAAGCGGGATAGAACCCCAAAAGTATAAGCATCGGCATAGGTGCAAATTAATAAAAGCATACATAAAAGATATGCTGAATCGAAGGCAGGTATATGACTAAATCACTTTCATCACGGATCTTTATCGGTCTGTTTTCCGGATTAATTTTCGGTTCAATAATTCAATATCTTCTTGGGGATGTGAGTTTCTTCTCTGGCACTGTGGTCGAGATATCTTCTGGCGTGGGCACCATGTTCGTCAGCATGATCATGATGCTCGTTGTTCCTTTAGTATTCGTCAGCATAGTATGTGGCGTCCTTGAGCTTAACGACCTGAAAAGCTTCGGCCGTTTGGGTGGTAAGACATTTGGTTTCTATATCATCAATACCTTAGTCGCTATTTTTGCCGCGTTAGCCGTGGCGCTACTGATACAGCCTGGCTTAGGTGTCGACATGTCCGGTGGCTCTGGCGCGACAATCACAGCCACCGAATTGCCAAATTTGGTTGAGTTAATCGTTAATATCGTGCCTAGTAACCCGGTTGCCGCGTTTAGTTCGGGTAACATGTTACAAGTGATCTTCATGGCCTTGCTTGTGGGCGGCGTACTCAAGTCTTTAGGTAATGCTGTTCCCTTATTGGTTCAAGGGTTCCAGGAAGGCAACAAGTTGATGATGAAGCTCATCACTGTCGTGATGCAGCTGGCTCCAATCGGTGTGTTTGCTTTGATGCTTAAACTTGGTGCAACTTTAGAGGCGGAGATTTTTCTCAGTGTCGTCGAGTATCTGGTCGTCATATTAGGCTTGTTATTGTTATGGATTTTTGTGGTTTATCCTATGGCCGTTGGCGCATTTTCCTCGGTTTCGGCTAAAGAATTTCGCGCTAAGACGCGTGAGCAGATCTTGTTCTCACTCTCTACGGCGAGTTCGAATGCCACTATCCCTGTGACCATGCGTACCTTGACTGAGAAGTTAGGCGTTAAACCTTCCATCGCTGGGTTTGGTGTGCCGCTCGGAGCCACCATGAACATGGGCGGTGTGTCTATCTATATCACCATCGCAATCTTCTTTGTGGCGAATGCTTTTGGTGCGCCAATTGCGATGGAGCAGCTACCTGCGTTGTTATTCAGTATATTTCTGCTCTCTGTTGGTGCTGGCGGCGTCCCAGGCGGCGGTATGGTGATGATAGGCGTGCTAATTCATCAGATGGGCTTGCCGGTCGAGGCTTTTGCCATCGTTGCCGCGCTAGACCGTTTAATCGATATGGTGCTGACCTCGTGTAACGTAGTTGGTGATGCCGCGGTATTAACCATAGTCGATGCGACCGAACAGGGTTATGAAACAGTCGAGCCAGCCGCCTCTGTTTTTGAGCCTCAGGTACAAGAGACCAAGCAGGTTTAATCGATATAACTTAAAAAGAAAAAGCCCATAGACCTCGCTAGCCAAGAAGGTCTATGGGCTTTTTTATTGGGCTTAAGGGGAAAAACAGGTGTAAACCGATTATTGGGTAAGCTGCTCTATGGATTACCCTGTGGTTGAGCAGTGATTTTTGGCGCACTCCCTGTTACCTTAATGGCTAATGAGTTAATAAATCCGCTGAGGATGACCGATGAAAGTTACTGTTTTTATACTCTGTGTATTGTTAATTTCCGCATGCTCTTCCAATGATTTATCTCATGCCAGCTGCGATTTTGTTTCTGGGGCTGCGGAAAACGAGCGACAGCGTGAACACAGTCTAGCTAGTCCTGGGGCGCGTGATATGCAGACTGATAGTAATAAACGAACTCAAGATACCAGTGTAGGCATTTTCAGCATACTGGCCGGGGCACTTAGCAGGGCATTATCGAGTGACGACGCCGATACACCTTGTTTATAAGCCTGTAGTTATTCTATTTTTTCGAGTCGCAATTAATATATTAAAGATCATCTTTATTTATAGCTATGCTTTCAGTGCGCCAATTGCGATGGAGAAATTCCATACACTGCTATTCAGTATCTTCCTGCTTTTAGTCGTGGCTGGTGGTGTTCCTAATGGCGGTATGGTGATGATTGATGTATTTCTCTATCAGGAGGGGCTCACCAGTTGAAGCGTTGCTATAGACCGCCTTATCGATATGGTACGACGTCGGTATGCTGCGGCATTAACCATTGTTGATGCAACAGAAAAGCGCACAGAAGCGAAGCTAGCTGCCGCGTAAACTTAGAATAAAAACTAGTTTCTGGTTCATCTATTGATTAAAGCTCGCCTCTATAGGCGAGCTTTTTTGTCATGCAAAGACATTGAGTCGGCTTATTGTAAGCAAAATAAAGGAAAACCCAACATTCGATATCCCTTAACAAAGTTGCTGGTGTTTATGTTGATTTATTGTGAATGGAGAGTATCTTACTTCAAAATAAAGAGATTATGATTTAAATAGCTACATAGTTGGCAGCTTGATATTGAAAATATAAAAGGGATTTTAATGAAACCGCTCATAAGTTTAGTGCTGATACTTTTCATAAGTACTCTATATGGTTGTGCTCAAAAAATTGAAGGAATATCAAAAGATGTCGATAAGCAGTTAGCTGAAAATAGTGGCTACTTGTTGATTGGCATCGATACTAACCGAGGTCTACATCAACTTTTTATTGGTGGAACTAAGCGCCTGATGTTGACCAGTAAGGACCTACAATTAGGTACTAACTATATTTTGGTCGATGTGCCAGCAGGAAAATATCAAATTGATGATATCAAATTTAGCAGGTATTCCCGCTTAGAGCTTGAAGAAGGATATTGGGATTTTGTGGTTAAGCCTAACCAAGTGAGCTATATCGGAGATCTATATGTGAAAACTTCTGGCTCGTGGTATGTGTCTTCAGCACAAGTTTTGTTAGAAAATCGTTCAACATCAGCGCTACTTTTTTTAGAGAGAGAATTTCCAAATATCTTAAATTCACGTGAAGTCCGTTATTCAGGACCTGGAGAGGATAAGTTTTTTGAGTACGCTGAACAGCTTTCTAAGGCTGAAGGTGACGTATTATGAGGATAGCATTTACCCTGAGTTTGTTAATATTGGCTTGTTTTTGCGAAGCTGCACCTATTCCTGGAACAGAATTATTTCGTGCTCCCGCTATGTCTCAAGTTACTTTCTCTCCGGACGCTCGTTTTATATCTGCATTAATGGTCGAGGGAGACGAGAGACGGTTATCATTGATTGGTCTAGATAAAAAAATATACAGCGACATTCTAGCCTTTTCTCCAAGCGAACGGTTAATAGAATACATTTGGATCGATAGCCAAACGATCTTTGTTGAGTACACAGTTAAGGGACAAACTCGTAAAGCTCTCCTAATTATGTCAGAGAAGGATGGTAAGCCTCACTCTCGCTTCGTTTTACTGCCTGAAAATGGTGATATTGTCGATACATTGCCTAATGATCCGCAACATATTCTATATGCTAAGAATAAATATGATCACAAGCCAAGTTATCGGCTCTACAAAATGACGCTGGACCAATTGATTAATTGGGAATTTAAACAATCAAATTTGGTTGAGAAAAAGCTTAAGAATGTTGCGATATTTACCTATGATGCGAGTAGTAATAGCTTGTTCGCTTTGACTGTTGATATTGACAATGGAACTGCAAAAGTACGTTACCGTCCGTTAAATAAACGCCGCTGGAAACTACTAATTGAATTGAATGATTCTGATACTAGTCTAACAGTCATTGGCTTTATAGATAATGAGAAACTTGCTGTACTTAGCAATCAGAATACCGATAAGGTGGCGCTATATGAATTTGATATTAAGACGCAAAAAATAGGTAAAGTATTATATGAGCATCCTAAATACGACTTGATAGGTGCTGAATTATCCGATGATGGTGATGCTATTAAGCTAGTACGTTATGTTGAGAATGGACATAGTCGAAGCCATTTTTTTGATATAGCGCTAAGCAAAAAAGAAGTGTTGTTAAGTAGCGCTTTCAAGGGGAATAAAGCAATAACCACAGTTTACTCCAGCGATGAGAGGCATAGCATAGTGTTTTCTTTTGCCGCTAATGACCCTGGGGCATACTATCTTTATGATAAGACTTCTAATGGTGCGGAGTTACTGACAGAGCTATATCCCGAATTGTTAAATTTCAATCTGAGGGATACTGAAGTCTTAAAGATTAAAGGGGCCTCAGGTGTTGAAGTTGAAGCATATTTGACTCAACCCTCATCAGAAGCCAGTAACGGAGTCTTACTCGTTATGCCGCATGGTGGCCCGATAGGGGTCAGGGATTTCAATTATTTTGATGGAGAAGTTCAGTATTTTGTTAGCCGAGGTTTTACCGTTCTCAGAGTGAATTTTAGGGGGTCTGAAGGCTATGGTAAGCAATTCCTTAACAGTGGTAAGGGAGAGTTTGGTAAGGCGATCGAGCAAGATATTACTTCAGTAGTTAACATGGTAAAGAAGCTGCACAAATTTACCAAGACTTGTGCAATTGGAACAAGTTATGGTGGGTATTCATCGCTAATGTTAGCCATCAAACATCCGACTGATTATCATTGTGCTATTGGCCGTTATGGTATTTACGATTTGCCGCTATTGTTTAACGGCAATAATTTAAAAGTATTGGAACAATATAGGAAGTCCGTTACTGAAGTTGTGGGAGAGTTTAGTGAGAGCTTAACCGACTACTCGCCAGTATATCTAGCCCAAGTTCTTCAGGCTCCTGTGTTATTAATCGCTGGGAGAGCAGACCGTATTGCTGACTTTGAGCATTCCAAACGAATGGAGTATGTCCTTAATAAGTTGGGTAAACAGGTAGAGACCCTTTATTACAAAAATACCGGACACGGGCAAGAATCTTGGTATTGGCAGCGACATGAAGTGGCTTATACCGCTGATTATCTGCGACGTACGTTGGGGCTAGCCGATTATCATCAAATGAAAGGTGTTGATGAGGAGTTAACTCAGAAGTTAGCTGCGGATATCGCTCTTCTTGCCGATGGTTATAAATTTGATAATAAGGTCGAGAATGACTCTGTATTAGCCATTAAGCTTTACCGAAAGGCAGCTGTCATGGGCGAAGGCCGTTCCGCTTATAATTTAGCTAAACAGCTGATTGATGACGGTAAAAAATTAATGGCTGAATCAGAAGCGTATGTAGGCGCCACTGCAGGATTAAGCTCTGATACAGAGAAAGGTATGAATCTATCAAGCCAGAGCCGTGATGAAGGCAAAGAGCTTATACAAGAAGGTGTAAGTTGGGCTGATAAATCTAGCCTGTTAGGCTTCAGCAGCGCTGGATATTGGCTAGGGTTAGAATATGAATCGGGAGTTATAGTTGAGAAAAGTTGGCAAAAATCTCTTAATTATTTCACCGCAGCCGCAGATGCAGGTCATGATGCTAAGTCTTTAGTTAGAATGGGTAGAGTCCATTGTTTGGCTCCAGCTCCTTTAAAAGATGTTAAGCGTTGCAGTGAATTGTTGATGTTGACAGAGCTAGAACCTGAGTTGAAAAAAAACAATGAAGTGACTGATGAGTCCCGTAAAACACTGCGTTGGGCGTTGGCAGATATATACGCCAAGGGTGAATTTAGCCAACAAGAATTAACACTACTGCAAGGCATAGTCAAAACTGAGTATAAAGCGTCTCCGGTTAAGATAGAGCTCGATGACGTGGAATTTGGAGAGATTGAGTATAATTTTCGTCGTGGCAATTATAATGTTACGGATGATGCTGATGCCTTTACTGGCATGAGTGGCTTGGATTTAGGTGCAACTTTTGAAGTAAAGTTTGAATGTGAAGACGAGAATGTTGCTCTGATTGGTCGTTGGCTTAAACAAGGTAGTGATGGTGAGCTCGATGTGTTGGCTAGTGTATTTATTTGGGGGGATCATCAAATGGAGGGTTGGAATGTTCGCTACACAGTCGACAGTACAGCAGACTTTGACAGCAAGCTGATATTAGAGATCCGAGACTTGAATAATACCGTTTTGGCCACCAGAGCGGTTGAACTGCATTAAGCCTTAAGATTGATTTTAGAATGGGCATTCAAAGCCCATTTTATTATCTAAAGGGCTCATCACTTGTCGATTTTCATTCGTCTGCTCAATGCACTTTGGCTAATACCCAGCATTCTAGCCGCTGCGGTTTGGTTGTTGGCGGTGCGGCTCATAGCTTCATCTATTAAGGCTTGACTCATTTCTGCCAATGTCGGTAACTCTTTTGGGTAGCTGATTGAATCTTTCGGCTTAATGACACCGTTATTTCGCTCGTTCATCGCCTCCATAAAGGGGGTGATATTAAGCTGTATACCGTCACTGCGGCTGACTCCGTCAAATACCATGCCCTTAAGTTCATGCAGGTTTCCGGGAAATTCATAATCTGCTAGTTGGCTGGCTAAATTTCTCGGCTGCTGTGGTGCCTCTAATCCCATTTTATTTGCTGCTAAGTTGATGAAGTGGTTGATCAGCATAGACAGGTCGAGTTTACGTTCCCTCAATGGTGGCAGTTTTATCTTGTGACTTGTTAGTCTGTAAAGCAGGTCGCTACGAAATTTTCCCTCTCGATTGAGGGTGAGGAGATCATGTTGAGTCGAGGCGATTATCTTACAATTGACCGGGTAGGGGCGGTCACTCCCCACCGGATAGTATTGTTTGTGTTCGATGACATCGACCAGCTTTGCCTGAGCCTCTAAGGGGAGATCGCCAATCTCATTGAGATAGAGTAAGCCGGTGTGGACATGGTGCAGCGCTCCAGCCTGAGCGCTGACCTGACCATCTGCATGGCTGGTGATTTTTCCGAATAGTTGCAGCTCAAAGGCATCATAGTTTACTCCTGCAAGTTTGATATTAATAAACGGTTCATCGGGGCAGGTGAGCTGATGGCAGGATTTAGCAAATTCATCTTTGCCTGTGCCACTTTCGCCACAAATAAGAATGGGCTCAGGGCTCATGGCAACGGCTTCGAGATAACTGAATTGATCCAGTAGTGCGGGTTCACAGGTGAGAATATTATTGAATGCTTGGGGTTGAGCTAAGGTGCGGCTGAGAAAGCGCTCTTTTATCATCAGGTAGTTACGTTCGAGCCCGACGACTTCTAACGCCCTACGTACGGTGCGGGCAAGATCGTCGACATTATCTGTTTTGATAAAATAGTCATAGGCTCCGTTTTTAATACAGCGAACGGCAGTATCGACCTCATTGACCCCCGTGACTATGATCACCCGAGTCTTGGGGGACTTACAGCGGATCATTTCCAATAGGTTTTCACCCGAGTGAAACGGCATGGTTAAGTCGAGGAGTACCAGGGCATAATCATTGAGTGCCAGTCTGTTATCCACTTGTCGGCTGTCGATGCAAGTATCTATCTGGGCTTCGGGAACCAGGCGATTGAGTGTGATGGCTAAGCTTCTGAGCCAGGAAGGCTCATCATCGACCAAGAGAATATTTCTTGCTAACTTCACGTGTCTTGCTCCAATGAGTGTAATTTGAGTGCCTTGATTGAATCAGATACGGATAAAAATTGAATTTTGATACTGGTTCCCTGGCCGAGGCGAGAACTAAACTGCATCTCCGCCCTATGCTCCTTGATTATGCGGCTACAAACAGACAGGCCCAATCCACTGCCACCACAGGATCGTCGAGTGGTAAAGAATGGTTCAGTGATGCGCTGCAGCGTGGCGCTATCCATGCCCGTTCCCGTATCTTTGATGGTTAAGCTGACCCCATCTGCCGATGTGCTGGTTTCAATTGAGATTGTGTCACTGTCGGAGTCATCTCCTGTGGCAGGATTACATGCGTGACAGGCATTTTGGATCAAGTTGATTAATACCTGATGCAGCTGCTGAGCATCACCCATGATCATAGGCGCGGGCTCATTTAACTGAGTGATGAGCCTGAATATCTTGCTCTGATTAGCCGTTAATCTCAGGGATACCTTAACCACTTCGTTTAGGTTTAATAGCTGATGCTCTGTGGTGACTGTCGGTAAGGCATAACGCTTGAGATCGTTAACGATACGACTTATCCGCTTAGCCCCTTCCTCTATGGTCAAGCTACTGAGTTGTAGTTCAGTCATGGCGCGGTTTGGATCTAGGCCTGCAATTAACCAGAATGGATTCTGTTTCTGATAAGCATCTGCAGCCTGTTGTAGATCTTTAAGGGCATGATTAAAAAAGGCAATAGAGTGGATGATGATCCCCGTTGGGTTGTTGATCTCGTGTGCGATCCCGGCAGACAATTCTCCCAACGAGGCGAGTCGACTGGCTTCATCATTGGCTTGCCTGAGGTTATGCTGCTCGGTGGCTTCTTCTAGGAGGATAACGGCTTGATCGTTTCCTATGGGGTGGAGCTGTAACTGCCAAAATTGATCTCGATATATCATATCGGCAATAAGAGATTTTTGGCTTTCAAGCACAGTGACTAAGCTTGAGTTGAGGTTGAAGGTGTCGCCATGCGTAAAGTGGAACTCGGTACTGGACAGCAGTTCGTTGTTGTTATCGTTGCTCCATAACCTCTCACATTGCCGATTAAGCAGAGTGACGCCGTGAGGGATGCCATCGAGTACCGATTGAAACTGCTTAGAAAGGCTGGATATCTGATGCTCTGCGCGCTTTCGTTGAGCCAGCTCAAGGTTGAGTGCTTGGGTCCTTTTATGCAGACTTCGACTGATATAGCCGGTAAGCAACATGCCTAATGCCGAGATGATGCTGATTAATATCGCTAACCAGAACATTCTTTGCTGGGCATTGGACAGGTCGACTTTTTCTCGGCCTGTGCCGAACCACTTATTCACTAAGCGATCGTATTCCCCGGACAGTTTAAGCTGCCTGAGAGCATCGTTTATCTCGGCCATGAGCTGGGCATTATAGTGGTTACTAACAAAATTAAATGCACCATATATCAAGGGGTCACTGGAGCTTCTTATAGACGGATAGTGCGGCATTAAACGTCTGGCGACAAAGTTCTCCGCCAGCACTATATCGACATCTCCTGAGATTAACTGCTGAAAACCGGTTTCGTAGAGATCGACATCGACTCGAATAAACTCCTGAGCTTGCCCCGTTATATATACGTCGACGAAGGCGCCTTTTTTTATTGCTACACGCTTACCAGCAAGGTCATGCCATCCATGAATAAATTCTTTTCCTTGCAAGGTATATGCTTTGGCATGTGTGGCATAGATGGGATCGGATTGGCTGAGCTGCCTGTCTATGGTTACCGGGCTTACGACCGCAATTACATCGATGGGACTGGTGTCGTCATGAACATCTGCTAGCAGTTGTTGGAATGTCTTGCGTCTGACAACAATGCGCTTACCGATCATCTGGCCGATGCGGCTCATTAATTCTAAATTAAAGCCCTGGTCGACGCCGTTATTGCGCCACTCCAATGGCGCCGTCTTAGAGTGGACACCAAAAATGATATTCTCATCTGTCTGCCAAGCCTCAACGGCAGTGCTAAACACGGAGCATAGTAGGCAAAGTAGACCTGTTATAGGGCATAGGTATTTCATGGGCTGAGATTAGCATGGTAAGCCTTGATGGAACTGTGTTGTCAGCCTAGATTCCTGACATTGGTTACTCACTTTTATCACTTATTTCGAGTCTAATTTAGCTAAGTGTCACTTACATCAATAATGTGTGATCTCTGCATCTATCTCCCATTAAAAAGTGGCAACTGTGCTGACATTTTTCGCTAACTTTTATCAAGTGTTTCGAATCTGATTTAGCTTGGTATCAGTTGCATCAATAATGTGTGATCTCTGCATCCATCTCCCATGCAAAATTGCATAACTGGCTGTGGATTTATGCATCCTTGCATGGCGCCAAGACTGGCCTGTGAAGCGGATTATATTTCTGCATCTTCGCCAAGGCTTTCGCTTGAGTGCCGGTAATTTAAGGAAGAATATTGGCATGAATTAGTGAGTTAATGATATCTGAATTCAACACGTGTTGGATTCAGAAACTATAGATATGAGCTGTTAGCCAGGGCAACAAAGATTGCTAGGTTTAACTGTGAGGAGATGTGATGAAAAAATTGAAAAGTGCTATTTGCCTGGCCACATTACTAGGCACTGCGGGTTTCACTGTTAATACTATGGCTGCCGATACGCTTGCCGATTTCCATGGTGAAAGCCAAGAGTGTGAAAGCTGCCATACCCCGGATGGCGAGCTATCTAACGATAGTTTGAGTCACGAGAACGCCCAGTGTGTATCTTGTCATGGCACTATGGACGAAGTCGCTCAAGATACTAAGCATGAGCACTATAACGCCCATGACTCTCACTTCCCTGGTGAAATAGCCTGTACGACCTGTCACAGTGCTCATGAACAATCTATGGTCTATTGTGATTCTTGTCATAGCTTCGATTTCAACATGCCGTACGCGGGTAAATGGGAGCGTCACGAGTCAAGCATTGCCGAGCTTGCTAAAGATAAGTCTGAGCGTGAAACGGCATTAGCCATGGCGCCACAGGATACAGTCAATGTGGTCGTAGTCGGCTCTGGTGGCGCGGGCTTCTCAGCTTCTGTATCGGCCCATGACAATGGCGCATCGGTTATCCTCATTGAAAAAGAACCTGTCATCGGTGGTAATGCCAAGTTGGCTGCTGGTGGTATGAATGCCGCATGGACGGATCAACAAAAAGCTAAAGGTATCGAAGATAGTCTTGAGTTAATGACTAAAGACACCATGAAGGGGGGGCGTGATCTTAACGATCCGGCTCTTGTAGATGTGCTGGTGTCTCACTCTAAGGCCTCGGTCGATTGGATGACGGGTATGGGCGCAGACTTGAGTGATGTTGGCCGCATGGGCGGCGCATCGGTTAACCGTACTCACCGTCCTTCCGGTGGTGCGGGCGTGGGAGCTCATGTGATCCAGGTGCTATATGATAACGCCGTTAAGCGTGATATCGATATGCGCATGAACACCCGCGGAGTCGAGATCCTCAAAGATGATTCAGGTAAGGTGAGAGGCCTGCTGGTTAAAGGCATGTACAAGGGCTACTACTGGATCAAGGCCGACGCGGTTATCCTAGCAACCGGTGGCTTCGCCAAGAATAACGAGCGTGTCGCCAAGCTGGATCCCAAGTTGAAGGGCTTCGTGTCGACTAACCAACCCGGCGCCACAGGTGATGGTTTAGATGTCGCCGCTAATGCTGGCGCTGCGATGCAAGATCTGCAATACATTCAGGCCCATCCTACCTTGTCCGTTAAAGGTGGCGTGATGGTGACTGAAGCGGTGCGCGGTAATGGTGCTATCTTAGTTAACCGTGAAGGTAAGCGTTTCGTCAATGAGATCACCACCCGTGATAAAGCGGCGGCGGCGATCTTAGCGCAAACGGGTAAGACTGCCTTCTTGATTTTCGATGACTCGGTACGTAAGTCGCTGAAGAAGATCGAAAAATATATCGGCCTAGGTATCGTGCCAACGGCTGATTCGCTGGTGAAGCTAGGTAAACTTGAAAATATCGATGGCAAGGCACTGACCGAAACTGTCGCTCGTTATAACAGCTTAGTGACCAGTGGTAAGGATACAGATTTTGGACGTCCTAACTTGCCTCGTGCTCTGAACGAAGGTAACTACTATGCTGTCGAAGTGACTCCTGGCGTTCATCACACCATGGGTGGGGTGAAGATAGATACTAAGGCCGAAATCTTAGATGCCAAGAAGCAAGTCATTCCTGGCTTATATGGTGCCGGTGAAGTGACCGGTGGCTTACATGGCGCTAACCGTCTGGGTGGTAATGCCATCTCTGATATTATC
This sequence comes from Shewanella benthica, assembly GCA_023284085.1. Lineage (GTDB taxonomy): Bacteria > Pseudomonadota > Gammaproteobacteria > Enterobacterales > Shewanellaceae > Shewanella > Shewanella benthica. Next base: position 4,144 of record JAKVHY010000027.1, on the reverse strand, counting down.
ACCTTCGGTAGACTCGCCGGCGAAGAGGCGGCTAAGTACTCCAAGAAATAGTTCTAAGACTCTTTTAAAAAACTTGCACTAAGCAAGAGGCAAGCTGTTTAGACCCCACAGTTTGCCCCATCACCCAAATACCGTTACCCGAAAGGTAGCGGTATTTTTTTATCTTACCTTTAGCGAAATACCCAACCCAATCTCATAGCAAGCTCATAAAAAAAGCCGCTTAAAGCGACTTTTAATATTTTGCTAGAACCTAGAACCTAGAACCTAGAACCTAGAACCTAGAACCTAGAACCTAGAACCTAGAACCTTCAGTTAAACCTCAGGCTCTTCACTGTAATCGACGTCATGATACTCAAGACAAGTATCGACTTCGTTAGCCGAGCCTAAAATAACGGCTACGCGCTGGTGAATTTCACTTGGCTCGATATCCATGATGGTTTCATAGCCGGTGGAGGCCTTGCCACCCGCTTGCTCGACTAAGAATGCCATAGGGTTTGCTTCATACATCAATCTAAGCTTGTATGGCTTCTCTGGGTTCTTATTGTCGCTAGGGTAAGTGAAAATACCACCGCGTGACAGCACACGATGCACGTCGCCGACCATGGCTGCTATCCAGCGCATGTTGAAGGCTTTTTCTCTCGGACCTATGGTGCCAAGCAATAGATCGGCAATATAAGTCTGCATCGGGGCTTCCCAGAAACGCTGGTTAGACATGTTGATGGCAAACTCAGCCGTGTCTTTACTGATAGACATGGCTTCTGTGGTTAACAGGTATTCGTTGGTTTCTGGGTTTAAGGTAAATAACTGCACACCTTTACCTGTGGTGAGAGCCAACATAGTCGAAGGACCATATAAGACATAACCGGCTGCCACTTGCTTGCGACCGGCTTGCAAGAAGCTTTGCTCACTGAGTTCGCCTTCGGGGGCTGGAAGTATCGAGAAGATGGTACCCACTAGCGAGTTAATGTCGATATTCGATGAGCCATCTAATGGATCGAAACAGACCAGATAGTCACCCTTAGCACCTGCTTCGACGATAAAGTCTTCCTCTTCAGATGCCAGACCACGGACAGTATCGTCCTTATCCAGCGCATCTTTGAGCATATCGTTAGTAATAACATCCAGCTTCTTTTGGGTTTCACCCTGAACATTTTCATGTTCTGTGGTTCCGAGTACGCCGGCAAGAGCACCGTGACGAACGGCATGGCTTATCTCTTTAGAGGTGTTCGCTAAGGTGTGAATAAGCTGAGTCAGAGAGGCATTGATGCCTTGTGATTTCAGGTTTTGGGCCAAAGTCTGCATGTTATTTCCTATACAAGTTCGAGCTGAGCTCGAGTTTGAGATCGGGTCAAATGTGAGTGTTCTTATTTGGCGCGATCATACCTGAGATTGAACTTTTTTTCAGCGTAGGATAGCGGCAAGTTATAACTTGGGCTGTGTGTTTCAGTTTCTGCTGACTTTAGTGCACAATGTCAGCGATATTTATGTCGCTAGCGAGTTTTCGACATGCGGTAATTACATTCAGATCCAGGACATAATAATGACAATAAAATGGATGACATCAGCGCTATTGGCGGTTCCTATGATTCTATCAAATACAGCTTGCTCGACAATCACCAGTACGACCAATGCAGAAAAAGAGCGCTCACTCGAGGGAGGGGCTACGCCTCTGAGCATCGAAAGGTTATACGCTTCCCCCGCATTGGCTGGCACGAGTCCCAGGGGGCTTAAGCTTTCACCCGACGGTAAAAGAGTGACCTATCTTGCCGGACGTAAAGATGATCAATATTTCTATGACTTGTGGCAGATGGATGTGGCCAGTGGTAAGCAGTCGATATTACTCGATGCGGATAAGCTCACCATAGGCGAGCTTTCTGATGAAGAGAAGGCAAGGCGAGAGCGCCAACGCATATATGGTCAGGGGATCATGGAGTATTTCTGGTCTGATGATAGCCAGGCCATACTCATTCCAGCCTCTGGCGTGCTTTATTATTTCTCAGTTGATGATGCCGAAGTAAACTTGCTACCTACGGGGGAAGGCTTTGTCACCGATGCTCGTTTATCTCCTAAGGGAAATTATGTCTCTTTTGTACGAGATCAAAATCTGTTCGTCCTAGAGCTGAAAACCAGCAAGCTAACCGCCATGACTACTGATGGCGGCGGGGCGATAAAAAATGCTATGGCCGAGTTCGTCGCGCAAGAAGAGATGGACCGCATGACTGGCTACTGGTGGTCTCCGGATGAGTCGGCCATCGCCTATACCCGTATCGATGAGTCTGGCGTTGAGTTGGTGACTCGCAATGAGATCTATGCCGATGGTATCAAGTTAACCGAGCAAAGGTATCCCTATGCGGGTAAGAATAATGTCACGATTAAATTAGCCGTGGTGACACTCGCCGACCAGAAGAAAAGCTGGGTCGACCTTGGTAAAGAGCAAGATATTTATCTGCCCAGAGTTAACTGGTTGCCCGATAGTAAGCGATTATCCTATCAATGGCAGAGCCGAGATCAGCAAACCTTAGATCTCAGAGTGGTGTCCCTTGCTCAGATCGATAAATCTAGGGTTTTAGTCGAAGAGCGCAGTGACGCCTGGGTGAATCTAAATAACGACCTGTATTTCTTAAAGCAGCAAGAGAGCTTCATTTGGGCCTCGGAGCGTGATGGTTTCAATCACCTGTATCTGATAGGGCTGGATGGCAAGGTGAACAAGCAGCTGACATCGGGAGACTGGACCGTCGATGAAGTCGAGCTGGTGGATGAGAAAACGGGATGGATCTACTTTACCGGCCGTAAAACTCTGGTTACCGAAAAACATCTTTATCGCGTGTCTTTAAACGGTGGTGAAGTCGAGAATATTAGTCAGCGAAGCGGTATGCACTCACCTGTATTTGCCGAGAATGAAGCGGTTTATCTGGACTATTTTAGCAGTTTGTCACAACCGCCGCAGATCAGCCTACATGGTGATAAGGGTCAGCAACTCGCTTGGGTAGAAGAGAACAAGGTGAATAAGAGTCACCCTCTCTATCCCTTCTTCGGATTGTGGCAGTTACCTGAGTTTGGTCAGGTCAAAGCAGAAGATGGCCAAGCGCTGCAATATCGTTTGTTTAAACCGACTAATTTTAGCGCCGACAAGCAGTATCCTGTGGTTGTTCGAGTCTACGGTGGCCCCCATGCCCAGTTAGTCGTCAACAGTTGGAGCGAGCACGATTACTTCACTCAGTATTTACTCCAGCAAGGTTATATCGTGTTCCAGCTCGATAACCGAGGTTCGGCGCACCGTGGGACTCAATTTGAGCATGTGATCTATCAGCACTTAGGCGAAGCGGAAGTTAATGACCAGAAAGCCGGCGTCGATTACCTGCGCACACTGCCTTTTGTTGACAGCGATAACATCGCTTTGTACGGCCACAGCTATGGCGGCTATATGGCCTTGATGGGTTTGTTTAAGGCGCCAGATTACTTTAAGGCTGCCATCTCTGGTGCGCCAGTGACTGACTGGGCCTTATATGACACCCATTACACCGAGCGTTATCTTGGCCATCCGCAACAGAATGCCGAAGGCTATGAGGCCAGCAGCGTACTGCCATATGTGAAAGGCTATCAATCTGGCTTGCTGATGTATCACGGCATGGCCGATGACAATGTACTTTTTGAGAACAGTACCAAGGTGTATAAGGCGTTGCAGGATGAGGGTAAGCTATTTCAAATGATAGATTATCCGGGGTCAAAGCACTCGATGCGCGGCGAAAAAGTGAGAACGCATTTGTATCGTTCACTGACCGATTTTCTCGAGAGAGAGTTAAAATAAAGTGCTGAAGTAAAAAGTTGAAATAAGGTTCTAGACTCGGGCTTCGAGCTAGGGCCTAAGCAGTAAGCGATAAGTTTTAAGTGGTAAATAAGAGCTGAGTCTTTAGGGTTTTAGCTTTATCTTGGGACTTACAGCTTAGATTTTTCCAGACATAAATACCCTCATTGACCATCCATGGTCACCGGGTATAAGTATGTCCCTATACAAAAAAACCAGCCCAAGGGCTTAATGCCGATCATTTAGTGATTTATCGATCGGTTGACTGATCTTCTAGATGCTTCAGAATCCGAGTCCTATCTCTAGGTCTCGGATTTTTTATGCAAGTTTCTCAAGCTT
>JAKVHY010000026.1 GCA_023284085.1 Shewanella benthica | reverse complement strand
ATTGTAGTAATCTTCATGGTGGACCCGTCCTCTTTCTGATGAGTTGTAGCAACTTAATCGTGGCCCATTGTGAGGCCGATTAAAAGGGGATGGGTCCATTCCATTATCTACCCTGCAGGCTTCGATTCTACAAATAGAGGCAAGAATATTGGCGGTTCTCAGGTTTCTTTTCAGCTCATGGAGTTGCTGCTCCATCTGGTTAATTAAAGCTTGGAATGATTTCTGCAATTTGTTGTAGTTACTCTCAGTCTGAGCCACGGCGGGATCCATACTGGCAGAGTATTTAGCATCGACGGCCTTGAGTTTTGCTTTTTCGAAGTGTTTGAGCGCCGCAGCCGCTCTGGCGGTATCCGTAGCCATCTTACTCGCACTATGGGCGAGGATGTTGATGTCGGTCGCGGCCTTCATGGTGTAACAGGCCAAGTCATCGATAAAGCCGGTTAATGCTTTAAATCCTAAGGCCGCATTACCGACTCGAGATGATGCTGCCTGAGCATTGCTCGCGGTAAGGTTAATCTGTTTACAGTAGGCTAAGGTGTGATTTAGCTCAGCGGCGACAACGGCTGCAATCACATAATATTGACTGACTTGAGTGCGCTTCCTTGACATAGTAACGGGCTTCCTCTGCATGACTGAAACAAGTATAGTCGATATAAAGTTTTTCAGAGGAGCTGGGATAAAATTGATTGTATTAGAAACATCTAGACTCATTCTCAGGCATGCGGTATTGACCGATGTTGAGTTTATCCTGGACTTGTTAAACACCCCAGGATTTATCGCCAACATAGGCGATCGTGGTGTCAGGGATCTTTGTCATGCACAGACCTATCTCCTCGATGGGCCGATTTCCAGCTACCAACAACATGGCTTCGGCCTCTATGTGGTGGAATTAAAATCCAGTGGTGAGTCGATAGGGCTCAGCGGCTTGGTCAAACGTCCCGTGCTCGACTCTCCCGATCTCGGTTATGCGTTTCTGCCTGCATTCTGGGGTAAAGGCTATGCGGTCGAATCGGCTCAGGCGGTAGTTCGCCACAGTAGAGACCTCTCTATTTCACGCCTCTTGGGTGTCGTGAGTCCGGGGAACACAGCCTCTATCTCAGTGTTAGAGAAAGTGGGTATGGCATTCGCTTCGACTATGGTCTGGGAAGAGGACAATTCAGAGGTGTTACTTTATCGATTAACCTAGCGCTAATGAAGAGCCCTAATGAATAGTCTTAATGAATATCCCTGATGTATGGTCCAAGTTATATTGGTCGATAATAGTGTCATCTTAAACGAGCCATTACGGTAATGATGAAGGAGAGTAGATTGGATAGTACAGAGCTAAGCGAGTGCTTATCGGGCGAATATATGGTGCTTGAACCTTTAACGCTAAAGCATGTTCCTGCTTTATCTCTGGCGGTGGCAGATGGGGAACTCTGGCAACTCTGGTATACCTCGGTGCCTCACCCTGACGAGATGAAATCTTATATTGAAACGGCTATCGCAGCCGAACAGCGAGGTGAAGCCCTGGCTTTTTCGGTGAGAGATAAGCGCTCGGGAGACTTGATAGGCTCGACTCGTATCTGCTCATGGGATCAGGTGAATCGGCGACTCGAGATTGGCCATACCTGGTATGCTAAGCGTGCCCAGAAGACAGGGATCAACACCGAGGCTAAGCTATTGCTGCTCACTTATGCATTTGAAACCTTAGATGTGATGGCCGTGGAGTTTAGAACCCACTGGCATAACCAGGCTTCCAGAGAAGCGATTACTCGCCTCGGTGCCAAGCAAGATGGTGTGCTGAGAAATCATCAAATTTTGAAGGACGGCACAGTCAGGGATACTGTAATTTACTCGATTATCGACAGTGAATGGCCGACGGTGAAACAACATTTGAAGTGTAGATTGCAGCAAAATCAGCTGCAGAATCCTTGATTAACTCTTGACTAGCGGTTTACAATCTATGAACAATAACTTATGTAGCGCTTGATTAACTAAGGCTGTCTGAATATAGTCGAGGTCACGAGTTACGCCTTAGAGCCGTTTCATTTCAGGTGAAGCTGTATAACAAGAAAAGGGATCCCCAATGCCGAGTTCAACTACTCGCTTAGTATCGATTAAGAATCGACGTATTAGTCAAATTAAACATAGTCTTATTCTCCCTCTTTTATGTCTGGCACCGCTGACGGCTTCTGCGGCTCCTAGCGAAGCTGAAATTATATTTAGCAATGAAGTGATCGAGTGTGCATCCTATTACCAGATAAGTTCCGATGCCATCGCTGCTATGAATGCGCCTCAGATGCAGGTAGTAGGTGAACGCTTGAAGAGTTCATCGACTAAGGCCATCTCGATTGCACAAAAGTATCAGGCTAAAGAAGATGTCGCCGATGTGTTATCGAACGTTCAGCAGAAGCAGCTGGCGTCACTGCCGGACAACAAGAGTTTACGAGACTTGATGGGCAAGTATAAGGACAGCTGTAAAACTTTACTTGCAGAACCGCAGCAGCGCTTAGACTATTGGATCATGGCGACCATGTAATTTAGCAGAGCTAAAAATAGTCGTCATTTGCAAAAAAGAGCCACCGGGCTCTTTTTTTGCAATAAAAATGTGCTCAGATCTGTCTATCTGAATAGTGTCACTCATTATTGACACAGATTAAACGTGAGGACGTCTATGAATTACTACTTTATCGCGGCTGCAACTCTTGGTTTCTTGACCTGTATCGGTCACTTTACCTATGGAGTGAAGCAGTACCTTAATCCTATGCTAGCGGCGTCTTTCGATCCCGTGGCTAAAGCTGTCATGCACTGTGTATTTCATTATGTGTCGGCATTTCTGGTGTTATCGACTCTGGTATTAACGGTCTGCGGTTTAGATCTGGTGTCATATATGCAGGGCATCAGCCTAGTACTCTTCGTCGCCCTTAACTTTGCACTTTTTGCGGTCTGGCAGATCTATTTCGCCTTCTTTAGTGAGATAAACTCTCCCTTCAAGCATCTTTTCCAATGGACTCTGTTCTCAAGTATCTCGGTCTTGAGCCTGATGGGGATCTATCTTACCTAAGCGCTCACCATCACTTTGTTCTCAGCAACACTTTGGCTAACACTCGAAATCTCATCATTGTAGTGACTTCTATTAACTTTGCAAAGTTAATTAAATTCAATTGCCTGCACACTCGTTTGTCGGGCATTGTATAATCGAAATTAACATAACCATTGAACTTGATGAGTTCGATGGACTCTATAATCTGATATCAATCGGTATATAGAGAAAAGAGCCGGTCACAGGCTCTGATATTATACAAAAATAAAAATGATGACAGAATTCTAGGGACGGAATATGAGAGTCAGTGAGAGAGTATTATGATAAGAGTCAATGGATTAACTAAAGAGTATCAGATGGGGGAGTCGTCGGTTTTTGCCCTCAGAGGTGTCGATTTTACCATCAAACAAAATGAATTTGTGGCGATCATGGGGCCATCGGGCTCGGGTAAATCCACCTTGATGAATATCATAGGCTGTCTGGATAAGCCTAGCTCGGGGAGCTATCAACTCAATGAGCAAGAGGTTGCCAGCCTGGATGATGATGCGCTATCCGCGGTGCGAAATAGGGACATAGGTTTCGTGTTTCAGAGTTTTCACTTGTTGCCTAGAATGAGTGCGTTGCAAAACGTGCTGTTACCGCTACGATTTGCCATCCCCCCTAATAACGATACCAGCTATGCCAATGAACTATTGATGCGAGTGGGACTGGGAACACGTCAAGATCATAGACCCAATCAGCTGTCTGGTGGTCAAAGGCAAAGAGTCGCCATCGCGCGGGCTCTGGTGAACAAACCTGCTATTTTATTGGCCGATGAACCTACGGGGGCACTGGACAGTAAGACATCGGTGGAGATCATGGAGCTATTTACCGAGCTGCATAAGGCGGGTCAAACCATCATCTTAGTGACCCACGAAGAAGAAGTGGCAGCCTATGCCCAGCGGGTGATCCGCATGCGGGATGGCCATATCGTAGAAATAGAGGAGCGCGGTGTCTATGCGGCTTAATTCTCATCGAGTTTCATTGCTATCAAAACTTGTCTTGCTGGCGACATTTTCTCTACCGGTAAATATGCTGGTGGCCGCAGAAGCGAATGTCAGTACTGCGACGAGTGGAATATCTGATTCAGGTGTTGCCAACCTAGGCGAACAGGCCTTGTTATTGACCGGGCAGATCTCCTCGGTGCAGTCTCAATCCTTTATGGTACCTAAGGCCGGTGATGCCTGGCGCTATCAAATCCAGTGGATGTTGCCCGAGGGCTCCGTTGCCGAGCCGGGTCAGACTGTGGTTATCTTCGACAAGAGCCAAATTGCCAATCAGATCGAGCAGCTTGAGGCGAGTCTGCTGCGGGTCACGGCTCAAGAGCAGAGCCTGAGTATCGATCTCACCGCCAGTGTGCTGCAGGCCAAATTTGATGTTAAACAGAAAAAATCTGAACTGGAGAAGAGTCGGCTCGATGCCGATGTACCAGCGGATTATATCGCGGCTAAAGATTACGCCGAGAATCAATTTAACTTGATGCAGGCAGGCAGCGAGTTATCCAAGGCCGAGCAAGCGCTCAAAGAAGTATTGGATAAACAAGCCGCCAGTAAGGCGCAATTAGCCATAGATCGACGCCGTGCACAATTAGAGCTAGCGCAAGCATTAAACGGATTAGAGCAACTCGAACTAAAGGCCAAGATAAAAGGCCCTGTGCTCTATGGTAGCGATCCCAGGAGTAATAAGAAATTTGCCGTCGGTGATACCGTACAGATTGGCCGGCAAATAGCCACAGTGCCAGCGATGGAAGAGCTAGAGGTTGTCGCCTGGGTCAATGAGGTGGATGTCGACAAATTAGTCGTGGGGAGCCCAGTGACACTCAGACTGGATTCTCAGTCGGCCAAGCCGTTTACTGGCAGTATTAAAGGTATCGGTCGCCAGGCGCAGAAACAGCCAGCCTGGGGTCAGAGTAATTGGTTCAAGGTTGAGGTGAGTTTTGAGGCCGATGAAGACATTAAGATCGTTCCCGGCATGAGTGTTTTAGTCAGTACCGGAGCCGTATTATGAGCAAGACATTTCACATATTAAATCTTTCACATCTCTTGCGGCCTTCGAGCTTAATGCTTTCGCTATTCATGCTAACGGCATGTACCGGGGCACCAGTGACTTCGGTGGAGCTAGGGGTGTTAAGACAGAGTATCGAGGCTAGTGGAGAGCTGGTATCCGCCGATACCGTATCTATGATGCCGCCATCGATCCGTAGGGTGTGGCAATACCAGGTAAAGCAGCTCGCACCGGAAGGCTCTCAGGTTCAAGAAGGGGACATGGTCGCTCAACTCGATACATCTGAATTGAGTCAACGTCTATCGGTCAAGACGGCCAAGCTGGAAGCGACGGAGCAGGACATCGAAACGTCGAAACTGCGTAATGCCAAACAGTTGGAGGAGCTGAGGCTAGATCTCGCCGAGGCTAAGATGAGTTTCGACAAAGCGGAACGTAAATTTAACCTGTCTGATGAAACGGTCGCGGCGATCGATAAGATAAAGTATGAGAAAGATGCCGTCATCGCCAAGGATAAGGTTCAACTCACCAAGCAAAAAATAGAGCTTGAAAATCAGAGTGCCAAACAAAGAGAAGCCATGTTAGAGGGGGACCGACAAAAGTTTTCCTCCGAAGTCGCAGCGCTTAAAAAGGGCATTAAATCTCTGACGTTAATCGCTCCCCGTGAAGGCATGGTGGTGTATGGTAATGATTCTCAAGGCAATAAGATTAAGGAAGGTCAGTCTGTTTTTATGGGGGATGCGGTACTCAGTATACCGGATCTGAATCATATGCAGGTGAACATGACCATACCTGAGGTCGAAGCGAGTCGGGTCAAACTAGGTCAGAAACTCAAAATAAGACTGGATGCTAATCCGGATAAAGTCTTTTACGGAAAGATTATTGAACTCGGGGCCGTGTTTCGTCATAAAAATCAGGATGTGCCTCTGGTGGTATTCGATGCGGTGGCCAGCATAGATGAAGCGGATACCGACTTGATGAGACCCGGTATGACAGCAAAAATATCCATCGATATCGCCAATGAGAAGCAGGAACTCCTGTTGTCACTGGACGCCGTTCATTACGAGTCTGGTCAGGCTTATGTACTATTACCAGGCTTGTTTGGCGAGTCTAAGCAAGCTGTCACCATAGGCACCATAGGCAAAGAGCTGGTATCAATAAACACCGGACTGGATGTGGGTCAGGAGGTATTACTGCCATGATGTTTAGTTTAAGAAACAGCTTACTGGTTTTCGGCTTGGTATGGATTGCGGGTTGTAGTCAACAAACCAGCGACGGTGTACTCACCATGGATGTGAGCCGAGCCGACTTTAAGGTCGATATTCCGGCCACCGGAGAGCTCGAAGCCAGCCAGTCAACCTCAGTGAACGTGCCGACAGGATTGCGTGGCCCACAGTCATTAGCCTGGATCTTGGATAACTTCAGCCGGGTCAAAGCGGGGGATGTCGTCGCCAGAATGGATCCCACTCGTGAAAATTATCGCCTCAAGATGGAGCAGTTCGATTTTGACAAGTTGACCTTCGATAGTCAGATGCAGACAGAGAAGGACAAGACGATCAGTCAGACACTCTCAACCGGTACCCGAGTGACTAGCGAGGAAAAAGAATTAGCCGAACGTTTCTTCAGTGAAGATGAGCGCGTCTATACCAAGATAGAGATTATCGATCAGATGCGTAATCAAGACTATCTTGTCGCTAAGATGTATTACTTCGATTGGGGGCTAGATCAGCATGGCGACCAGGCCGCTGCCGAGCAGGAGTTGATAAAGCTCAGGCAGAAAGGTCACTCAGCCAAGATAAACCGTTATGAGAATAACCTCAACCAGATGGAAATTATCGCCCCTCATGATGGCTTATTTGTCTATCAGGCGGGATGGGATGGTTCATTTCCCGTGGTTGGTGACATGATGTGGTCAGGTTTTTCCATCGGCCTCTTGCCCGATACCTCTGTGATGCAGGCGAAATTATTTGTGCAGGAATCTGAGGCGGCGGGTCTCGCCTTAGGAAAGACGGCGACCGTCTATCTGGATGCTTATCCGGATAAACCATTTACCGGTAAGGTGACCCAAGTCGATGCCTTGGCTAAACCTAAAGAGAAGGACAGTCCGGTAAACTATTTTCAATTTACCATCAGCCTGGATAAAACCTTAGTGGCGATCATGCAGCCCGGCAGGCAAGTAAAGGCCCAGGTGCATCTGCTTAATCTTCAAGATGTGCTGACTGTGCCTAATCAGGCTCTGTTTCAGAAAGACGGCCAATATTGGGTCTACCTTAAGACCAGTGCTGGTTTCATTAAACAGGCGGTGACGCCTGGGCGTCGTAGCCTGAATCGAACTGTGATCACCGATGGGCTGAAGCAAGGCGATGTGATTGCGCTTACGACGCCGCCGAAAAGGAGCCGAGTATGAATATCGTCATAGTGATCGGCGAGGAACTAAACCAAGGTGATGTGATTGCGATTATGACGCCTCCGAAAAGGAGTCGAGTATGAGCTTAGTTACAGTAATAGCCGAGGGGCTGAATCAAGGTGATGTGATTGCGCTTACGATGTCTCTAAAAAGGAGCCGAGTATGAGCTTAGTCAATGAGAGTAAGATTTATATCGAAGGGATTAAGCAGGCCTTCGATGAGATGCGTCACCACAAGTTGCGCACGGCTCTTACCCTGCTGGGGATGATATTTGGTGTCGGCGCCGTGATAGCCATGTTGAGTGTGGGTGAGGGCGCGGAGCGAGAAGCGCTGAAGATGATCGAGTCTATGGGGGTTAGAAACCTGGTGGTCAACGCCAGAACATCGGATGGCGAAGCGCTTAAATCGATCCGAGAGCACAGCATAGGTTTGAGTCTCAGAGATGTGGAGAGTGCCCAAGATACCTTACCCTTCGTGGAAAACTGGAGCGCCGAGAAGCAGGTCAAAACCTTCAGCTTATTTAGCCTAGAAGGCCGTAGTGATGCCCAAGTTAAAGGGGTGACGCCCAGTTATTTTGACTTGAGTGCCCTGAAAATGAGCGAGGGAGCCGCCTTCGATTCCAAAGATGAGGCCCATTATCGACAAGTTGCCGTATTAGGCCCGGAAGCTGCCAGAAGCCTGTTTCCACAGGGAAAGGCTATCGGCAGCGTGATCAAGATAAATCATCAGTGGTTCACCGTAGTCGGTGTGTTGACCGATGCCCAGAACGGTAAGTCAAAGATTCAGGGCGTCAAACTGGGTGGAGAGCGCAATGAGGTATTTATTCCTCTGGCCACGGCTCTGAAAAAGATGAATTTTAAGAGTCTGGAAGATGAGCTCGATGCCTTTAAGGTGTCACTTGCCGAAGGGGTCGAGCCTTCATTGGCGGCCAAGAGCCTGAGGCATCTGATCAGTCGTCGCCATGGCGGCGAGAAAGATTATGACATAGTGGTACCGGCGGACTTGCTGGCCCAACATCAGAAGACGCAACAGATATTCAATATCGTTATGGCTTGTGTGGCGGGGATCTCTTTGCTGGTGGGCGGCATAGGCATCATGAACATCATGTTGGCCACCATCATGGAGCGTACCGGAGAGATAGGCTTGCTCAGGGCATTAGGGGCTAGGCGTAAGGATATTGCCCGCCAGTTTCTTATCGAGAGTATCGTCATCTCGGCCACGGGCGGTGTCATAGGCATAGGTGTGGGCCTGTTGTTGGCGTTCGTGATCTCTTCCGCCGCTGGTTGGCCAGTGGCCTGGTCTCCCTTCGCCATCGTGTTAGCGCTGGGAGTGTGTATGACTATCGGTGTGGGTTTTGGCCTCTACCCGGCCAAGAAGGCGGCTAAACTGGATCCGATTGTCGCCCTGCAAAGAGATTAGCCTCAGTTGCATTTAAAGTCATGAGTCATGAGTCATAAGTCATAAGTCATAAGTCATAAGTGGTAAGTCATAAGTGATTAGTGATTAGTGGTAAGTCAATATACGGCCTGATATCGATATTCGATGCAGGCCGTTCTTATGTCTTACTTAACCGAATGCTTACATAGCATTAATACCCGGTACACATAGGTGAACAGGCTTTAAGCAGGTTTTTCAGTAGTGATTGAAAAAGCTTCAATAAGAGCGGCAAGCCGTGCTTTATAAGGGAAATGGCTCGGTTTTCATGTATGCTGACGCTCCATTTTTCTGTCTGTGCCGCCAAGCTGCAGACCAAGAGCATCGGCTCGCCGACATAGAAGTCAGATATGTTTTACAACCAAGATTTAGCCCTGCGTTTCCCGAAAGGTAAGTTTGCCATGTGGAGCGTCTATAGCTTCACTGGCGCTTCCATCTTAGCCTCCATCGTATTCTCCTTATTGCTGTTTCTGTCCATCGATGACGACCCTGTTATGCAGTTACTGTTTGGCGGTCTGGCGGTGATTTTTGAACTGGGTAAGTTTTTTGCCTGGTATGAGGTGGGTGAGCGACATGCGAGACGTAACTATCCGGGCATGTTATCTGCGTTGGGTTTCTATCTGGTGCTGGCCGCCATCTCGATCGGTGGCTCAGTGGGCGGTATTAACAGTGCCACTAATAAGGCACAGGAACATGTGAATGTGCAGCAGAGCAAGGTGAACGCTTACAATATGCAGATCCAGGCTATCGATGAACAGATCAAGCTTAATAATGTCGCCGCCGAGAAATACATTCAGATGGAGCGTATAGCCACAGGTGTGACCCGCATTCAGAAAGAGAATAATAAGCTGAGACACGAGCAACAAGCCCTGGCGATTGAACGTGATAACTTGCCTGTAGTCAGTCAGGGTTCTGTCATTGGCTTGATCGACAGTTTAGCCAGCTTCTTGAACATTCAGGCTAGCACGGCTCAACTCGGTCTGGTGGTCTTTCTCTCGGTACTGCTAGATTTCTTCGCCGCCTTCTTCGTCGGCCTCATCGGCGAGGAGAATCGTTTCCGCCATCAGTTCCACAACATGAAGCCTTTGACCATAGAGGGATTTAGCCCCGCGGAGAGTAAACCACCCGAGTTACTGTCTCATTTTGACGATGCTGACATAGTGAATGAAGCCGAGAAAACGCCCTATGAACAGGTGTTGATGGCATTAAGTCTGAATCGGGTGAATTGCAGTAAACGGGCGGTGAGCAAGTACTTAAACTTCTCCACCGATGAGGTGGATGAGATTTTCAAGAGGCTGTTTGATGAGGGCATAGTCAGCAAGAAAGCCAATAACCATTTTCAGTGGCACGGGGTCGCCAAGGCCGAGCTTGAGGCTGATTTAGCCTAATACTCATCACTATAAATTACCATGTTCAATGAAAAACGGCAGGGCGTTATACGCACTGCCGTTTTTTTGTTCACTATTTTATACTGCTAGTTATATATGCCGCTAGCTGAGCTTGTTCATTTACACCAGCTCTTTATCAGGCTAAGGCTCTTTACTCCGCTGAGGCTCTCTCGCCAACAGGGGCCTGGCCGCGCCGGCGAAGAAGATAAACAGCAAGACGAATAAGGGCAACAGATACCAGTAGTCATCCTCTTCTTGCTCGCTAGGTTTTTGCACCTGCTCTAGTTTCTGCCCGCTGACTTCTTGCTTCGCCTTGGACGGATTAGTCTGAGCCGGCGGCACCGCCATGGCTGGAGCCAGTGGCGCTAGGCCAAATCCTGCGCCTTGTGTCTCGACAAATTCGGTAAACTTGTCGTTATCGGTGACCACATCGAAGCGATTAGCGAGACTGATATAGGTTTCCAGCATCTTCTTCAGCGTCGCCTCATCGGCCTTCCAGTAGTCCTTGCGATTGGCTTCCAGCATGCGCTCCAACATTTGCGCCAGAGCGTGGGCATTATTTTCCTCGAAGAAGGCCTGCATATCCAGCTGGTACTTGTCTTCGACGTAGACCTCGAATATCGATTGCCAATGATCGTCCCGCACCAGCTCAGGGGTCATCACCTCCCAGCCCCAGAGGCTGTTGATACGATCCAGTATGGTGGTGGCGCCGGCATAACCTGATTCCTGCATGGCTTGGATCCAGCGAGGATGCAGGTAACGGCCACGCATCTCGTTGTTGAGGAAGCTGGCCATGGTCTGGGCCTTGACTCTGTCCTTACGACGTAAGTTACTCACGTACATTTCGGGAGTCTTGCCGTCGAGTTTACGGATTGCCTGACCCATGCCGCCGAAATACTGGAAGGGATCGTCATTGGTCAACAGGGCATAGAGGTTGGTCGAGCGGGAGAATATTACCGCGTCGGTACCGGATAACACCTTGCCATAGAGATCCACGTCTTCTATTTTCTCGCTCCAGCGGCTCTCATCTTTGCCGTAGGCATAACCCATACGTTTAAGGTAACGCTCGCTCATGGCATCATCGGTTTCCCAGCTGCCTGAATCTAAGGTCTGATCCGCCAGTCCCGTGCCGTAATTACCCGAGTCATTAGAGAAGATTCGGATACTGGAGAGATAATCCGCTTCCTCGGGTGTCTTGCCCTGCTCCTCAAGCTGTAGCTTCAATGCTTGTGAGTGACGATAGGCGAAGTTATTGTCCTCCTTCATCTTGGCAACGGTATCTATGGCGTCGGCCATCCATAACATGACATTGGGAAAAGCGTCGCGGTAGAGGCCAGTCGCCGATACCACCACATCGATTCTTGGGCGCTTGAGCTCACTCATTGGAATGACCTCTATACCTATGACATCATCTTGTGCATCCCATTTGGGCCTGATCCCTAGGGCATGGAGGATCTGCGCCTCGAGTGCACCATGATGACGCATAGTCTCAAGGGACCAGAGAGAGAAGGCTAATTTTTGTGGGTATTTACCATGCTTTTCCCGGTAATCTGCCACCGTCTGCTCTAACAAGAACACGCCGGCCTCATAGGCTTCTTTCGATGGTAACTTAGCCGGGTTGAAACCGATAAGGTTGCGTCCGGTAGGCACAGATTCCGGGCTACGAATAGGATCGCCGCCATATGACACGGGAATATACTTGGCCGACATAGCGGCAAGCAGGTTTTCTGTTTCGGCAATATTGGCAAAATTGTCCCAATATTGTTGCGCCGTGGTGAGCCAGGCGTTCAGCTCTTCGCTTAAGCCTTCGAGTTGTTGACCCTGAACGTATGCCTGTAGCAGTTGAAAACCCGCTAAGGCCTCGAGATGAGTCACGTTCAGCCTGTCTTTTTGCTCATCAGCGGGCAGCGTCAGGCCATGATCATTTTCGTAGGCCTTGGCCGCCTTGGTGAAATCATCGCCCAACATCTGCAGCATGGTGCTATACAGATGCTGCTCCTTGGGTAGCAAGCCGAAGGTATGTACCCCAAGCGGCTGAGCCTGCTCGGCCATCTCGGTGAGCTGATCTTGGAGTCGGGTCAGGTTCAGGTCGAAGTCACGGTCAAATTCTTTCCTGTCCATGGCCATATCCTTTAACAGATTGAGTGCTTCGGCTTTCTTGGTGATCGCGGTCTTGGTATTCTCCCTCGTTTGTCCTTCATCTAACAGACGATAATTCGATAGCAAATCGTTGAGTTTAGCGATATCGGCATACAGGCCAGCCTTGGCAAAACCAGGTGTCAGGTGGCTGATGGTGGTTGCCCGGCCACGGCGTTTTGCCTGCATGGCCTCACCGACATTATCTATGATGTAAGGATAAAATACCGGCACATTACCCACGGCCAGGTTGGGCGAGTCATCGACCGACAGGCCACGCTCCTTACCCAATAACCATTCCTGTGAGCCATGAGTCCCTAAGTGGATGAAGGCATCGGCGCTAAATATCTGCTTGGCGTAGAGATAGATGGCCAGATATCCGTGGTTTATCGGCGTCTTCATATCGTGATACAGGGAAGAGTGTTCACTGATATCGTTGCTGCGCCCCCCTTGAGGAAGCACGATTAGATTACCTAGGTTCATTCGAGGAATGATAAAGGCCTGCTCACCATTTTTAGTGGTAAGCATGGGGCTGTCTTTGGCCAGTCCCCAGCGGTCGTTGATGCCTTTTTGTACCGAGCCTGGCAAGTCTGCGAACCAGGCTTCATAATCGGCAAGGGGCAATAAGTCGGCCAGATCTTGATCTAACAGACCACTGGCGTCTTCGTTGCGATAGTAGGGACGCAGTAACTTGCCTGCCGCCTCGATGATCTCCTTGGCAGGTTTTGGGTTGACGTTATAACCGGCTTGTCTCATCGCCTTGGCTATTACCTCGAGTGAGGCGGGAACGTCAAGAAATGCGGCGCCTATGTTCTTCTCTCCGGGTGGATAGTTCCAGATAAACGCGGCCACTCGCTTGTCTTTATTGGCCGTGATGGCGAGTCTGGCATGCTTGACGGCGCGCTGGATAAGCGCGTCCATCTGCGCCGGCATCACCCGCTTATTGCCCTTGTCATTGGCGGTGATGATGACGGGATCGATACTGCCGGTGTCTTCGGGCATCACCAGGAAAAATGGGGTTAGGCCCGGTGATATTCCAGCTTGAGCCTGTGCAAACTGCTCGCTGTCACCGTCGACATAGTCGAGAGCATGGATCACAGGGATGCCTAGCTTCTCAAATTCATCGCGGCGCTTCTTAACATAATGCAGTGAGCGATAGTTGATCATCAGGTTTGCGCGTGTCAGTCCATCGTCATCTATTAACAAGTCAGTGTATTTTAGCTTGTCCTCTTTATCGTCGTAGAAGAAGGCGAATGCGCGCTGACCTAAGGCTTCTATGCCGTTGATCATGGCATCGATCACCTCTTGCTGCTCATAATCTATGGCAGAACGATGAATGCCGATGGCGATAACGGCTTGTTGCTCTGTGGGGGCAAGCCAGGTGAAGAATGCCTGCTCCTTATCGGTTAACAAGTCAGGATATTGGGGATGATACAGGCCAGTCGCAGGGGTGGTTCTAGGTGCGTCAGCCTTTATTTTACTGATATTTAACACATCGGTGGCGATATAAATCATCAGGTTTTTGTAGTTTCTGCCACCGGCATGACGAAAGTAATCTGCCAGTCGCTGACTCTGTTCGTCGGCAAGGTTCTGATTGAATGTCTCACCTTCGAGATCCCCCAGAGAGACAATTTTCAACTTGGGAAATTGTTTGGGTATGGCGTCGAATTTCTCGAACATATACTCAGACAACGCTGGATTGATGCCATCTAGCATCACCAGATCGGCGCTGCGCCATTGCGCAACTATCTCCTCATCTGACTTGCCCTTGGTGATGAGTTGAATGAGTTCGAATGGCTGCTCTTTTGCCAGTTTGGTTAACAGTGCCTTCTTGGGCGCCGAATTATAATTCGACATCACCATGAGCACTCGCTTGGCACCTGTTTGAGTGTCAGCTGATGTGTCTGCCTGGGCAAGGCCGGGAAAACACATGAATATTAGGATTAATACACGTATAAACATGAAGTTATCACTCGCTTTATAGCTTGTTATTTGTGGCAGTTTGTTTATCAGAGATGGAACTGGTGCCATCTTCTGGGACATAGATCATCGAGCCGTCGGCCATCTTATAGGCGATGCCGGCACGGGCACCTTGACCGCTGCCAATATTTCCCGATGATTTGTAATGTTTGATCTCCTTACCTTCCTTGACGATGATCTCCATGTTGGGCTTGCCGGCATTCTTTACCACAGTGACATTTTCTGCGGAAAATGTGTTCAACGGGTTCTGTGCGATGGTAATCAGCAAGGCGGCGATCAGCACCAGAAAAACATCGATCAGGTTGACGCTGGACAGGATAGGGTTGAGCTCTTCGTCTTCATCTAAGAAACGCACGTTTACGCTCCCCTTAGCTTGCGGATATTAATAAGCTCGGAGGCGAACCAACGTTTCTTTACCGATGCAGGCCAGAAGGTGAGGGTGGCGATGACCAGACCCCAGATCACCGAGGCGAAGGCGATGATAAGACTCTCGCTGATCCCTTGAATATTACCATCGGCAAGGGCCTTGAGTGCCGGCCCCATGGGAACCATGGTGGCAATGAGTCCCAGCATGGGGGCGACTCGAGTGACGACACGTAAATTTTCAAGCTTCTTAAGGGCGAAGATTTCTAGTTCATCTTCACAGGCTTTTGGATTATTAACGAAATAGTTATGTATGGGATAACCCGAATACCATTTTCGCTCTTTAATCTGAATCGTCTGTCGGTATCCTTGGGCATTCTTACGTCTGACATAGAACATGCCTGCGAATCGTCCTATGGCATAGATGGCATAGATCAATAATAAGACGATACAAATGAGTACCGGTGTCATCAAATATTCAGACAGGTTAGCGAGTAGCCCTTCGAGTAAGGCGATGTTCATGATTTGTGGTTCCTGTAAAAAAGCAGGAATAATATAGACGTACAATATCAATGCAAACACTTATCGATCTCATTCGTATTAACGTGATCAACATCATATTAACGCATGTTTCTTTGTAATCTAAATGGTAATCATTATTATCTGGGTGTATGGTGCTGGCCTTTCGCAATTACAGCATGATGTTTATGAAATTATTACCCATTTCAATTGCCGTTATTACCAGCATATACAGTGGTTTAGCATATACAAAGGTCGAATCTCCAACAAGTAGTGAATACAAAAAAGACAAGATGGAGGTGATCAAGGTTGTAGGCACCCGTCTGGAGAAACCTCTGACCGAAATATCGGGTAGTGCCGTGGTGATCACAGCAGCAGATATTGAAAGTTTGGTGGCCACCGAACTGTCCGATCTGTTTAGAAATGAACCCGGCGTCTCAGTGACTGGCTCTGCGGGTACACCTCAGAACATCACCATTCGAGGGATAACAGGTAATCGCATCCTGATGATAAAAGACGGTGTGCGCATGGCCGATGGTTATGGTGCCAGTGACATTAACGACAGTGTCGGACGATTTAACTTCGATCTCGATGATGTTAAATCTATCGAGGTGGCCAAGGGACCCGCATCCTCATTCTTCGGCTCGGGAGCCTTAGGCGGTGTGGTGAAAATCGAGACCAAGGAAGCGGCAGATTACCTCTATCATCATAAAAATTATTTGTCGTTAAAAGCCTTATACAGCGGCGTTAACGAGCAGAAAAAGCTATCTGTCACCGCTGCGACTAAAGCATTTGGTATTCCAGTTATGTTGCGTGCCAGTCAATGGCAGGGCCATGAGCAACAGAACTATGCCGGTACGCGATCCCCTGCCGATATCGATGGCACCAGTATCTCCTTCAATACTAATCTTGTTAGCAATAAGCGGTGGTTACTGAGCGTCAATAGTGACTGGCAAAGTCAGACAAAATCGACACACGCAGCTCCGGGCTCCGTGCCTCAGCCTGATGGTGCTTGGGATGTGGTAAAGCGTGATAATAATGAAGAGCAAAGCTCAATGGTGCAACAGATCAAGATGCAATACTCGCCAGAGTCTTTCATTTTATTTGATAACCTATCGGGCCAAATATTTTATGGTGAGACTGAAAACGAAAATAACGTTAACGATCTACTCACACGGACATTTCTTAACGTACAAGAGCGATACCGTAGATACGAGAGTAATGAAACGTTTAAAGAAAAAACCTATGGCTTTAGCGTCGATATGGTCCTCTGGACTGAGTTAAATGGCATGGAACATAATTTCCTCTATGGCATCGAAGGGCAGAATCTCAATCATTCTCGCACCAAGGAGCGTAATAAGATTGAGAACGGTAAACAAACCTACTGGTCGAATCAGCCTTTTGCCGATGCCAGCACAGATTCATTCAGTGTGTATATCTCAGATGATATAAGCCTGAGTGATAACTGGGGACTGCTACTCAGCAGCCGCTATGACACAAATAGCCTGACACCAGAACAAACTGAAATATCAAACATTAAACTGGAAGACAACGCTTCAGATAATGTCTCTTCCAGTATCTCGCTAAGCTATGATCCTGGTGAAGACATAAGCGGCTATCTCGCTTATTCACAGGGCTACCGCGCCGCCCCTTACGACAAGGTCTATGGCAGCATTCCTCACCTGTTTGCCTTCCCACCGTTTGAGATCATCCCCAATTCTGATTTGCATGAAGAGACCAGCGAGAGTATCGAGCTGGGCATGCGCTGGCAGTGGCAAGATGTGGATATTGCGGCAAGTTATTATTATAGCCAATTCGATGGTTTCATCGATTGGATTGAGGTTGGACTCCGCATGAGTGATGGGGTGTTCGAACGTCAATTTGTCAATATAGACAGTGCCAGTTCTTGGGGAGGTGAATTCAACCTAGATTATAACTTGACTGAAGACCTGGACGTCCAGTTTCAAATGGGCTGGGTTGATGGCAAGAATAATGATACTGGTGAGAAGTTACGCACCTTGACCCCACTGGAGGGTTCAGTCTCCCTCAACTATCAATACGACAACTTACGTCTTTCGGGCCTGGTCAATGGAGCGACCGAGATGACCAATGTTATCACCTGTGTCGATTCTCGCACCGGCCCGCAGGATTGCCCGGCACCTGCTGGCTGGGTGATTGTCGATCTTGCGGCTCAATATGAAGTCTACGCTCACTTCAAAGTTAATCTGTCGATTAAAAATCTACTCGATAAAGAGTATGTGCGCTACCAGGATGTCGCCGGCACGTCAGGCTACCAGCCCACTCAGCCAGGCCGCACTTTTAGCGCCTCGGTCTCTTATAAATTTTAGGTGAAGTATGAAACATCATTTTAAATTAGCGGCTGTAGCCCTGCTCGTTAGCGGTGTCTGCGGTGCCAGTGAGTTACATTTTCTGGATCCCTTGAGTCCCACACAGATAGAAAATGCCGAGCAGGCCAATGACTATTTGGGCGATGAGTTTTCAAGGGAGCATCTTCTTGCCTATGAGCGCCGCGGTGTATTCGGTCATTACTACAGTTTCTATCCTCTGATAGATGGGCTACCGGTATTTTCAGTGGTGGATGCCTTAGCGGTGAACCGGGCCGGCATGCCATTTCGTTACTATCAGGCGTCTGTTACTTCCCTGCTATCACTCACCTGGCCTGAGTCTGAGGTTGAACCCGAGTCTAGTGCCATTGCCCAGGCTATCGGCATCGAAGCGGACAATTTTGACATCCAAAGTTTGGCCAAAGGTTGGTGGTTGACCGAGGCGTCGGGCATTGAGCCCGTGTGGCAGGTGAAGGTTAAACAGCTTGACCCTGAGGCGACATTTTCTTTCTATATCGACTTAAACCATAAACAATTTTTGGGCAAGGAGCGCACGGTTGAAGCTTATCTGCCTGACTTTACTCCCGGTGACTTGCTCACTGGCAAGAGTCTCAAGGCGTTGGTATTCGATCCCGACCCTAAGACTAAGCTGATGGATGAGAGTCTGGAGCAACAATCTTTGACCGAGATCTTACCAGACGCGGCTTATAGCCGAGTCGAACTGCAAGATCTTCAGGCTGTCGAGGCTGGCTTTATGCTGAGCGGCCCCTATGTAAAGGTGGTGGACTTAGCCGAGCCCGTTAACCCGTCTCCCTTGCTGACAGGGGATCTCGAGTGGCGCCGTCATGATGATGAGTTTGTCCAGGTCATGGCTTATTACCATCTGGATAAGGCCCAGCGTCATCTGCAGAGCCTTGGTTATGAAGGTGCTAGCCAGATATTTTATTCGCCCATCGAGGTGGATGCACGTGGTGGCACTAACGATCAGTCGGCATATTCCTTTCTGGAGAATAGGATCTTGCTCGGCATCGGCGGGGTGCCCGACGGTGAAGATGCCGATGTGATCTGGCATGAGTTTGGCCATGGTTTGTTGCACTTTATCAATAATAGCGATAAGGGCGGCGACAGTGGCGCCATAGGCGAGGGCTTCTCCGACTTCTACGCCGGAGTGAACAGTTTCAGGGATCCCCAAGGTCAGGTTTTTGAGCCGAATGTCATGTTTAACTGGGATGCCAGGTTCGGCAATCGGAAGCCCAGAACCTTAGACGATCAATCGGCTAAATATAATCCTAATTATAACTATCCGGCTCACCAGTGGGTCAAAGATACCTTAGGCGATCAGCTCTGGTCGACCCCCCTATTTCAGGGGATGCGCCGGGCGTTCGAAAGCCATGGCGATGAGGCTATCGATGATTTTGAACGCATCGTTATCGAAGCCATGTATGGCATGGGCGCCGGGGTGCGTATGGATCAGCTTGCCTTATCGACGCTGGACATGGCCGCGCGCATGCATCCGGCGAAAGACTATGCCGCCATCTTGCAACAGCAATTCGATAAGCATGGTTTGATCTTAGATCCCATCGAGTTAGTCATTTCCAGTGTGGTGAAGCAGCAGACTGGCTCAGTACCGCTAAACCTTTCCCTGCAAAATCTTGCGGTGGCGAAACTTGAAGATATTAGCTTCAGTTTCTCTGACTTACCCGAAGGTGTCGAGGTGAGTGGTGATATGACGCCAATGACTGAATTACTCGCCGGTGATACCAGGGCGATAGATGGACAGTTTACCTTAGCACTAGGCGATAACTTAACGTGTGGTCAGAAGATCATATTGCCTATCGATGTGCATTATACCAGTGATATCGCCGCGATAAATCACTCCCGACTCGCACTCGGTGTGACTATAGGCGAGGGAGCTCATCAAACGGCCACAGGCACAGGCGGAGACTTGCTCGATGCCACTGCCAATGATGTCGGTTTGACCAGGGAGATGGGGGTGAACAACTTCTATCTGGATTTTAGTCAGCAAGATTTGAAAATTAATCAAGATCTTACGCTGTCACTGCACATAGAGCATCCCCAATTTGACCAGCTCAGCATCAAGCTTATCAGCCCGTCGGGTCTGCAGGTCGATATCTGGGACCGGGGTTATTACCCGCGTACGAGTTTCGATTACACCTTGCCAAATAGTGTGGCCGATATCGACTGGTCCGCAGTCATAGATGAAAGTCTGACGGGCGAGTGGCAGCTGCAGATCATCGATCATGACGCCGGTAACGAGGGAAAACTGCTTTCATGGGGCTTGAGCCAGGTGAGTGAATACACCTGTAGTCAGCCAGATGTGACCCCACAACCAGATAAGAAATCCGATGAAAAAACTAAAGATTCAGGTGGCAGCCTAGGCTGGACACTGTGGATGCTTTGTATCGCTTGTATAACACGAAAATATGGAAAAATGGAGAACTAGTACCATGAACAAAACCCTAAGCCCTCTCTATCTCGCACTGGTTTGTGCCGGATTAACCGCCTGTGGCTCGAGCGATGATTCGACCACTACACCGACTATTGAACCTGCTAAGGTTTATAGCGTGAGCTTTGCTGCCGATGCCAGTATCGATGGTCTGGTCTGCGCCGATGGTAACCAGAATTTCGTCTGTGATGCGGGTGAAACCCAGGCCGATATGACGGCCGGTGTCGCGACGCTGAGCAGCGAAGATGTTGCTGTGCTCAATAGTTACTACATAGTGCAGAGCCAAAATGCCGGCAGTGATAAGCCCATGATGCGCTACCTTGCATCTGCGGCCATCGCCGACAAGAGTGAGGTGACACTCAATCCGGTTTCCAGCATGGTGTCCGGTCTTATGCTTAATGGCATGACACAAGTGAAGGCATTAGCTTCGATAGCAGCAAGTCTAAACAAGCAGTTTACGCTTGAGTTGCCAACTGATGCTAGCTTGTTACTGCATCAAGATGCATTGACCGATTTTAATCCTAAATTTGACACCATGTGGCAAGCGATAGGCGCTAAGGCGGTTCAGTCACCGGCTCTATTGGCTGCAATGAGTCAGCATCTGGCTTCCTGGGCTGGCATGACTGACGAAGAGATAACTGGTTTTGCTGAAGATATCGTAGGTTACGCAAGTCAGCTAAATTCGGCTTATCCCATGACAGACACCGGGATCACCTTGTTTGCCGATGGCAGTTCATTCGCCGTTGAAAACCGAGATGAGCAGTTTGCCGGACAAGATGCCGACTATGGTCTGGATAAAACCAATAATGATAACAGTGACGGTGCTGCCGGTTTCAGTTATCAGAAACTCGATGCTAAGGGCGAGGTGTTGGCCGCCGATGCTCAGCTGTGGAGCTGTGTTAAAGATCTAAATACAGGGCTTATTTGGGAGAATAAAACCGCCGATGGCACAGGTGTTCAAGATAAAGATCATCTACTGGTTTACATCAAGGATGATAGAGCCGTTATCGAAGGTGAGGTGAGTGAGGCCAGCTGTGATGATGCCAGCGGTATCTGCACCACGGCGCAATACCAGACTCATCTAAATGAGCTAGATGAACAACAAGGTTTGTGTGGCGTTAAAGATTGGCAATTACCTAGCTTCGATCAGCTATACAGCCTGGTCAACTTCGCCTCTACCGATTCAGGTAGTGATGATGTGCAGATGGCTGTCGACATCAAGTTCTTCCCCAATACAGCGGATAACGATTACTGGACCAGTACGCCTTCGGTAGAAAATTATGCCTCGATGGATCAGTCTGCCTACATGTGGACCTTAGGTTTTAACCGCTGGTATATGGGGGCCACAACGTCTTACTCATACTGTGTCACTAAAGATGATTGTGATTATCCATCAGCCTTGCCAGTCCGTCTTGTCGGTGTTAAATAAGAGAATTAGGGAAATATAATGAATAAATTACTATTAGCGGCGGCGATAACCCTGAGTTTTTCTGCGACGGCAGTAGAGCAAGCCTGTGAAATGAGTTTCGACGCGACCACACCGACCGCAAGATTTATCGATAACAATGACGGTACGGTGACAGATCAAGCCACTAAACTGATTTGGATGCGTTGCTCTGTAGGCCAAACCTGGAACAATGAGACTAAATATTGTGACGGCATGCCTGTGACTGTCTTCTGGCAAGGAGCGCTGCAAGCGGCCGATAACGCCAGAACTAACGAGGCAAATAAGCTGTATCACTTCGCTGATAAGACAAATTGGCGCGTGCCTAACATCAAAGAGCTGGTTTCTATCCGTGAGCAGCGCTGCGTGCATCCTGCGATGAACAGTGTGATCTTCCCTAATGTCGATGCGATTGCTCAGGCTGAGGGCGGTTACTCCTACTTGTGGTCATCCACTCCGGTCATTGCCGACGAAGGAATAATGAATTTAGATGTTACCGCCGGCGCTGTTGTGGCCAGTACCTCGGTCGTGGATTATGCCCGCGGCGTGCTCTTGGTCGCCGATCCTGAATAAGGCTAGCTTGCTCGGTAAATACCGAGTCTAGGGTAAACATAAGGGCTATTGTTGAGAGAATGACTCATCAATAGCCCTTTTTATTTGCTGCCAGTTTATGCTGCTGGCTAGTTTGCCAGCACAATTACCTGAACGACTTAGGCTTCAACCAACTCGGCTTCAATGATGTTATCGGCATAGCTTTGGTAGGCAGCTTGAAAGTCTCTGGCCATGGCATCGGGAAAGAGATGAAAGTCTCCAGCTTTTAGGGAGGTCACTATTCCTTCGGCCACCACACTGGTGGGCTCGGCTATTTCTGTCATGCCACCTTGTGCCGCCATATCGGTATTGATAGGACCGGGGTGGACACTCAATACCGTAATTCCTTTCGGCGCCAGACTCTCTTTTAAGCCTTGGGTAATCGAGTATGCAGCCGCTTTCGAGGCTGAATAGGTGGTGAGCGCGCCAAAGTTTTTAATGGAAGCCACCGAGTTGAGTTGCACCAGGGCGCCAGAACCATTCTTCTCGAGTATCGGGGTAAATGCCTGAGCCATGCGCAGCAGCCCGAAGGCATTTATGTTGAGCTCTTCGGTTAATGATGCTTCTGCATGTTCATCTAGCGGTGCGGCAATTTTCAACACACCGGCGTTATTCACCACGACCTGTACATCTGTAGCAAGTTTCGCCGCAGCCACAATAGACTCAGGTTTAGACACATCGATCAGCAGAGGTGAAACCTTATCGGCATATTGTTTCACTAGCTCGTTAGTCGAATCAAGATCGCGCACCGCAAGATAGACTTTCTTCGCGCCGTGAGCCAGAAATGACTCAACGATGGACTTGCCTATGCCACGATTCGCGCCAGTAACCAGTGCCACTTTATTCGCTATATCAAAACTCATCTTCATCTTCCTTTCCTTGTGCTTAATTGGAACTCTTATTTGTACCGATCGGTACGGTTGAAATTATATTTACCGATCGGTACAATATTGTCAAGAACCAAGATGATTTTTATATATATAAGTGAGCAGAGGCAGATATGGCTTCCGGTAGAAAACGTAACTTCGATATTTATGCTGCCTTAGAACAGGCAACCTTAGTATTTTGGCAGAAAGGCTTCGTAGGGGCGTCCATGACAGATTTGACTCTGAGCATGGGGATCAACAAACCTAGCCTGTATTCGGCGTTCGGCAATAAAGAGCAGCTGTTTGTTACTGCCACAGAGCATTATCTGGCCAAATATGCCACACCTCATATTGCAAAGTTGCAACAGCAAGATCTCAGTATCAAGCAGCGTCTGTTAAATTACCTCTTGTCTGTGGTAGAGATGCATTGTGATGTATCCCTGCCAAAGGGCTGTTTTGTTTCTCTGTGCGCCGCGGAATCTGCCAGTCACGATATGCCCCAGAGTGCCATGGATGCCATATTAAAGATCCAAGGCTCTCATCAAGTTTTCCTGACCGAATTTTTTAATAAAGAAAAATCTCAAGGCAATCTGGATCTGGATTTCGACGTTGAGGCCAACGTCAATTACATCATGACCTTTATTCATGGCTCGGCCGTACTTGCTCGCTCGGGGAAAACACTCGATGACCTCACTCAGGCCGTCCACGTCGCCGTGAAGGTGTGGTGATCCTGCTGACTGTGATACACGCTAATAAACGTAGAGAGAAGGCAAAGGTTAGTAGTTTATATTCAGCCAGCTTAGCGACGAAAAATTATTCAAGGAGAGAGTGTGAAAACCATAGGAATGATAGGCGGCATGAGCTGGGAGTCTACGGCCAGTTATTATCAGGCATTAAACCAAGGCATAAAGCGTGAACTCGGTGGATTACATTCGGCCAAAATAGCCCTCTATAGCGTCGATTTTGCCGAGATTGAACGCCTGCAACACACTGGGGAGTGGGATGAAACCGCCGAGATACTCGCCGACGCAGCGCGCTCTGTTGAAGCCGCGGGGGCAGATTTTTTCATGATCTGTACCAACACCATGCACAAGGTGGCTGAAAAAGTGGAGCAAGCTGTTGAGATCCCACTGCTGCATATCGCCGATGCTACTGCCCATAAGCTTATTGAGGATGGGATCAAAACAGTTGGGCTACTGGGCACAAAATTTACCATGGAGCAGGACTTTTATAAGGGGCGTTTGACCGATAAGTATGGTATCGAGGTGTTAACTCCCAAGCCTCAAGATAGAGAGATTGTTCATCGGGTTATCTATGAGGAGCTATGCCTTGGCAAGGTGAATCCACAATCTCGCCAGTCTTACCTGAAGATCATTGAAAGCCTTTATGTTCAGGGCGCACAAGCGGTGATTTTAGGTTGCACCGAGATTGCACTATTAATTGGCCAGCAAGATACCCAGGTTCCCTTGTATGATACGACGGCTATACACTCAGAAGCTGCGGTTAAAAAAGCACTCTTTTCAGCATGAGTATGAGCACTCAAGTGAGTAATGATGCTCAAATTCTTAATCTATCCAGTGATAAATAAAGGTTTACCTTCAATAAATGTGTCGATAGAAGCGAGTGTTGGAAGGCCATTGGGCTTGAGGGTTTTGTAACTCGTCTTTGGACTGAAATCAGTTAGAGCATTGGGTCTGGTTAACCTGACATTGATTATAAAAACTATCTTAAATTATCAGAAATCCCTAATTAGTTCTGATCCCTTTGCTCCATGGTGTTTAGACATCTTCAACTACCGGGCGCTGATATTTACTGCGCTTGTGTTGGTACATACGTTCATCGGCGAGGGCGAGGCATTCAGATTGATTGCTGCTTTCCTGAGCGTGTGCGATCCCATAGCTAATCCCAGACTGTGGCCATTTCGACTGTAATGCATTTTGACATAGAGCCATCATCTGCTCAATTTCCTTTACCGCTGATGGCAAATTGCTAAATGATTGGCTGTTGAGTAACCAAACAAATTCATCACCGCCGGTACGAAATACTTCCCCTTTACTATCAAGGGCATTAGCCATGGTTTTAGCCCCATAGCGTAACAAGGCATCGCCCTGATTGTGACCGAGTTTATCGTTAACCTGCTTAATTCCGTCGTAATCGATAAAGGTAATAATGTACTTGTCATCGACTTGGGTTAAGGCTTCGCTCAGGGCGTAACGGTTACCTATATGCGTTAAGGGATCGATTCGGGCTTGATAATAGGTGTGGGAGTAATCTTGCTTTTTTTGTTGTAACCAAGCCGCTAGGGAGAGCAGTATACAAAAACAATCGCTGGTTAAGGCTAGCATAACGATAAGCTCAGCATGTTGTTGTCCCGTTAATAGGTCGCTATGAGACAAGATATAGTAAAACATGGATAGGCCGTAAAGAAGGTTACCTAGTAGATAGTATTTGGCTCTAAAATCACTATAGGTCAGCATTTTAACGCCGATGACAATAGCAAGTGGCACCCAGATTAGTGCGATGATATGGGAAATAGCAAATGAGATTGAAAAGCTTAGCAGTGGTAAGATTAAGCCTGCAATCAGGCAAATGATAGACAGCCCATTAAAGAGTTTTGCTAGACGCTTGTGTAGAGAGTCAAAGTTAAATAATAACTTAGTAAATTGACTAGCCGAAGCGATGGCAAAAGGAAATATCATGATGCCAAGATAACTGGTATTGATACTCTGGATGTTAAACATATCATCGATTAATCCAGAGGCCGCAGCCCAACCTAAGCCATGTAACCCAATATAAGCCGAACAGGCAAGTGTGACTGTTAAACGTGTTTTGACATACAGGATTAAAGCAATGGCGGCCAGCGTGAGCATGGTGGCAATAGAAAAGAGTGTTACCGCGTTGGTGATAAATTGCTTGTGGTAAAAACTGGTGCTGTTCATGATATCTACCGATAGTGGTAGCGCGTAATGCTCAGCGTCAATATAAAGCCAAAGGTAACCACTTTCTTGCTGACTTAAAGGTAATCCAAAAGCCTGAGTATGCATTAGCTTAGGGGTATTGATATCCCCATGTTGTGAAAAGTTAATGACACCATTTTTTAGGTATTGCACAGACTCCCAGAAGCCAAGACCCTGATCGACAAAATTAGCATTGATTCTGACAAACCAGCTAGCATGCTCATTAGTCTGGTTATTGAGCTTAAGTCGGGCAACATAGGCACCTGACTGGTTAACCAATGAGGTTTTTATGGGGGGTGATGAGCGATATAAATATTTGAGCGCTTCAAGCGATGCTGGAGGTGAGTCTGGCTTGTTGTTGATTTTACGCCAAATTTCAGTGTCTTGAATGACTATATCTGTGGTGTTTGTCAGCTGTGCTTCAAACTCAGCTAAGCTCGAAAAAGAGGTAAGAAAAGCCAGCCAGAACAAGATTGATGCCGAGACAAAGTTGGTTTTCATGTTGTCCGTTTGTTGCTTATAAGTAAGTAGTAACCCTAACATAAATGCTGAGTGAGCAAGTAGTTTTTAGAATAAATAGAACCACCCAAATAAACCTTCCTTAAATGGAAGAAAACTGGTGAAGCGACTGCCTTTAATGGGGGAACAATTCACGTCTAAGCGAAGCGCTTCTTGATAGCAAAAATAACAAGTGGGGTCAGTGTAAGCTAAAAATATTTAACCATGGGAGAGAAAAAGAACATAAAGGTCGTTCCTAGGCATCTGACCGATAGGGCCGGCGATACTCCAGAGTTCACTCAGGCATTCCCCACACTGACCCATAGGGATATGGGGAATGTCTTTAAAGTGTCTGGATGGCTTAAGACCTTGTGGATCAGATGGGTAATGTCGTATGTCAGTCTGGAACTACAAGACCATGCACAGCACCCGCTGTAAGTGCCCCCAGTGTTAGGTAACCATGAAGTTATGACCTTCAATTATATATTCCAACAGCAAAGGTCACTGGATTCCGGCTCAAAAGATCTGCCGGAATGACGAAAAGTAACGACCAAAACAAAATGAGCCAAGGTAAAAATGTCATCAGCCTTCATTCGAAGGCTTGCCCAGTTTAGATCCGAAAGTGAATTAGAGTATGGCTTCACCTATTAAGAACCCCAGGGTTACCGAGGTCGTTAATCGATAGTCACCAAACCTGGAATGAAGAACAAAGCATGGTTAAACACTAAACACTAAACACTAAACACTAAATTTATAACACGAGTCCACCTATCAAGAATCCCAAAGCTACAGAGGTAGATATGGTCACCAAACCTGGAATGAAGAAAGGATGGTTAAACACTAAATTGCCGATGCGGGTTGAGCCGGTATCGTCCATCTCCACTGCTGCGAGTAGAGTAGGGTAAGTTGGCAGCACGAATAGGGCGCTGACGGCTGCAAATGAAGCGATGGCGGTGATTGGTGCTACGCCTATGGCCAAAGCGGCTGGCATCAATGCCGTGGTGGTTGCCCCTTGTGAGTAGAGCAACATGGAGGCGAAAAATAAGGTTACAGCCAGCATCCAGGGATATTGATTGAGTATTTCTGATGAGAAAGCTTTTATTTCATCGATATGGCCGGAGACAAACGTGTCGCCCAGCCAGGCTACACCTAGCACACAGATACAGGCGCTCATGCCGGACTTAAAAGTAGCGGCATTGGCTATCTCAGAGGCATCTATCTTAGTGAAGGTCACTATGGCTGTTGCCGCAGCAAGCATAAATACCATGATGGCATCGTTACGGCCCAGTGTGGGGTTCTCTATGATATTAACCGCATCGGAAATCAGTGTGGCATAAACGATCACACAAACAATGGCAGTGACGAAGATCCCTGTGGCCAACTTAGCAGTAGGTAATATTTCTCTTTGAGTGGGTCCCTTAATCTTGATCAGTCCTTTGGCCAGTCTCTCCTGATAGATTTTGTCATCTTTTAGCTCACAGCCTAAGAAGTTTGCGACGAACGCGCCCACCATGCAGGCGGTAAATGTCGTCGGAATACAGATGGCGAGTAAGGTTAAGTAACCCACGCCTAAAGGCTCCAATAATCCGGAGAAGAAGACGACAGCCGCTGAGATGGGTGATGCCGTGATCGCAATTTGTGAGGCGACAACTGAGATACTCAAGGGACGTGAAGGGCGAATGCCTTGTTCCTTGGCGACTTCGGCGATGACCGGCAAGGTAGAGAATGCCGTGTGTCCTGTGCCTGCGAGCAAGGTCATAAAATATGTGACTATGGGCGCGTAGAAGGTGATGCGCTTGGGATTTTTACGTAGAAAACGCTCAGACAAATCGACCAGCCAATCCAGGCCTCCAGCCACTTGCATTGCCGCAATTGCCGATATCACTGACATGATGATCAATATGACATCTACGGGAATATGTCCGGTATCGACGCCCATAAACAGGGTCAGCACTAAGACGCCGGCACCGCCAGCCAGTCCTATTCCTATTCCACCAATTCGCGCGCCAAGATAGATAAAAGCAAGCACGACAAAAAATTCTATAGCGATCATAAGTAACCTTAATTTGAAGCAAATTAGCGAAAAGCTGGATGTCGAAGATATGTTAAACAAAATAGATTTTACTCCTGTTAATCCTTAAGTAGACGTGAGTAATTCACTATTTGTTTAAGCTGTGATGGGGCTCACGTGCTGTTTCGTCATAATTTGGTCTAGCGCACAGGTGAGATGCTGACAGGGTAAAGCTATTGCTTGCTTTGATAACTTGAGGAGCCGTTATTCGAATGAAATATGATGTTTTTGGCAAGATGATATCTGTTGGGCTCTAGACTAGTCATGCTTGATTTTTTGACGAATCAGCTTTAAGACTGACAGCCCCCAAGCACGCTAGTGTTGAACTATCTCTGTAAAGATATTTACACGCCGCTGATGTTTTAATCGCTATAAGAAGCCACGTTAGCAACCTAAATACAACTTAAGTGCAACCTATTTGAAGCAAAACTCCTTTATAGTATTCACTGGTTTTTTGGAAAAAACCGGAGCAATTTGAACAAAATAGTCAAATGCTCGAAAAATAACTAGGTTAAATGGATAATATTAAGGGGTTAATATGTTTACCAAAGCAAGTTTACTTGCCTTGGCGATAGGTGGTGTTTCCACGTTCGCTCAGGCAGCCGATCATCTGATTATTTCTGAATATGTCGAAGGCAGTAGTAACAACAAGGCCATCGAGTTCTACAATCCTACCAATACTGATATCGATCTCAGCCAATACCAAGTCGAATACTATTTTAACGGTAAAACTACTGTGGGTTCGACCATAGTCCTGACTGGAACTTTAGCTGCGGGCCAGACTTATGTTCTCGCCGATAATGATGCCAATGCCGAAATCTTGGCTCTTGCTAATCAAGTGAGTAACTCGAGCTTTTTTAACGGCGATGATGCCATCGTCCTCAGGAAGTCGGGTGCAGTCGTCGATAGCCTAGGTCAGGTTGGCGTAGACCCGGGAAGTCAGTGGGGCAGCGGTGATTTGTCGACTCAAGACAACACATTGCGCCGCGATCCCGCTCAGCTTATCGGCGATAGCGTTATCGACGATGAGGTGACCTTAGATACCTGGCAGGGTTTTGCCAAGGATGATTTTTCAGATCTTGGACAGTTTAATGCTGAGCCCACGGATCCCACGGATCCCACCGACCCAACTGATCCCACAGAACCTGTGACACTTGTGTGTAATGACCCATCCACGGCTATTCATGCAATTCAAGGCCTGACCGATACCAGTCCACTCAATGGTCAGCTTGTCGAAGTCGAAGCCATAGTCACCAGCAATCAGGAAGCGGGGCTTAAGGGCTTGTTTGTGCAGATGGCCGACAATGAAGTCGACGGCGATCCCTTGACCTCAGAAGGTGTGTTCGTCTATACGGGCAGCGCGACCGGGTATCTTGCCGGTGACCGTATTCGTATTCAGGCTAAGGTGAAGGAATATAATGGCTTGACTGAGTTGACCGATGTGGCTGCTCATATACTCTGTGATTCGGCTCAGGCGATGCCAACAGCCGCCATAGTGACCTTGCCAATCGATGAGACAAGTGATCTAGAAGCGTTCGAAGGGATGCGCGTCAGTTTCAGCCATAACTTAACGGTCAATGAAGTCTACAACTTAGGCCGTTATGGTGAGTTACTCTTGGGTAGCCAACGTCATTATATCGGTACTCAAGTTGCCGCCCCTGGCAGCGATGCACTGGCGGTAACTGCTGCTAATGCCAAAGATGCCATAGTGTTAGACGATGGACTGACATCGCAAAACCCAGATCCTGTGCGTTATCCAACCCCTGGGTTAAGTGCATCAAATACGGTGCGTGTCGGTGATACCATCACAGGACTCGATGCGGTAATGCATTATGGATTTGGTAAGTATCGTCTGATGCCAATGGATACGGTTAATTTCGTCGCCGAAAATGACAGAACTCCGGCGCCAATGTTCGCCGAAGGCGGCAATCTAATCCTTGCCAGCTTCAATGTGCTTAACTATTTCAATGGTGATGGTGCAGGGGCAGGTTTCCCAACGCCACGCGGCGCGGATACCGCTACTGAATTTACCCGTCAAAGAGACAAGATCATTGCCGCTATGGTCGCCATTAACGCCGATGTATTAGGTTTGATGGAGATAGAAAATGATGGCTTTGGCAGTGAATCAGCCATTGCCGATCTCGTCTCCGGCCTTAACCAGGCAATAGGTGAGACTCGCTATGCCTATGTCAGCGCAGAGACAGCGGGTGGCATAGGGACTGATGCTATCACTGTCGGTATGATCTATCGCCTAGACAAGGTGAGCCTGGATGGCGTGGCTAAAGTGCTTTCAAGCGCCAATTCACCACTGGATGAAAACAATAACCCACTGTTTAACGACGGTAAGAATCGTCCCATGTTGACTCAAGGCTTCAGACACCTTGAGAGTGACGAGGTGATTGTTGTTGCAGTGAATCACTTTAAATCTAAGGGCAGTGATTGCGATAGCTTAGGCGATCCCAATATGAACGATGGTCAAGGTAACTGTAACTTGACCCGCACCAGTGCCGCCGAGGCGGTAAGCCTCTGGCTAGCAGCTGAGTACGGTGAGGCCGATGTGTTAGTGATGGGTGATCTCAATGCCTATGCTCAGGAAAATCCATTAACGGCACTTAAAAATGCAGGATTTACAGAGTTGTTCGACCATCTTGATAAAGAGAATGCATACTCTTATGTCTATTCGGGAGAGTCGGGTCAGCTGGATCATGCCCTGGCTAATGCTAGCTTGTTGGATAAAATCATCGATGTGACCGAGTGGCATATCAATACCGATGAGCCAAGATTACTCGACTACAACGAAGAGTTTAAGTCGGATGCACAGCTCACTGACTTGTACAATGCCGATGCATATCGCTCATCGGATCACGACCCTGTGGTTATCTCTGTGTTGCTTGGTGAAGATAATATTGCGCCAGTGGCCAGTTTCACTGTGTCTATTGATGGTGCAATAGTGACGTTTAATGATACCTCAGCAGATGAAGATGGTGAGATTGTGAGTTACTCATGGGAGTTAGGCGACGGCACTGTCACTGAGTCTGCTATGGTCAGCCATGAATATGCACAAGATGGCGATTACCTGGTGACATTAACCGTTACCGACAATGACGGCTTAACCCATAACGTCTCGCAAACTATCACCATAGATACACAAGCTGATAAGATTAAGCCTGTTGCCGTGATAAAGCATATAGACCTCTGGTTTATCGACCTGTTTGTGTCTATGAGCTTCGATGAAGATGGGTATATCACTAAGCATAAGTGGAAGTTTAACGATGGCAGTCGTGCATCGGGTCCTCTGGCTATCAAGTTTGCCAGTCGTGCTAGTAAGGTTAAGTTAGTGGTTAAAGACAACGATGGCCTCAAGGGGAAAACAAGCCTCAAGTTTTGATGCTTATTCTTCAAACTGAAATGCGACTAGATCGAGTTAACGTCGCTCAACGCTAAATAACAAAAAGCCCGCATTCGCGGGCTTTTTTATGGTGTAAATTATGGCGTAAAATAGCTTAATTGATAGAAGGTATGGCTATTTTTTGAACCACTATTTCTTAATCCATTTGCCACTCTTAGTTTGAATATAGAGGCCTTTCTTGGTGGCCTTCATCGCTTTTTCAGCCGCCATTTTAGCGACCTTAGTCATTGAGATGCCATTTTTCTTGGCAATATTCTCATAATGGGCCTTGCGCTTAGCATTGACCTGCTTAGCCAACGCGCTGGCATCCGGGCTACTTTTTACTATGCCTAAGTAGCCATTTGTTTGCTCTCCTACCAGACCTTGAGATTTAGCGTCATGTAGCGATATGGCAAATGCATTTAGGCTCAGCAATAGTCCTGCTGCGAGCACCAATAATTTGGTTTTCATTCTGTACTCCTTAAATTCTATAGCCGAGATTAAAACAGTTCATCGTTGGTCAGCAGCTCATCGAGCTCTTTATCGATCTTAATTCTGATCTCATGTTCAATCTTAACATTCAGATTGATCACTATCGGCTTATCCGGTGGCTCAATCTTGATTGTGGGCGTACAGCCTGTGAGCGCCAGGAGAGCGATCATCGCGCTAATGGTCGTGGGCAAAATTGGCAGTCTCTTCACTGAGTGTTCCTTTTTATGTCAGTAGACGGGTCGATAATGTCGACCAATAAGGTTAAAGCATTGAACTGTTTTTGATACTGGTTATCACTATAGGCTAGTCAAGATGACGGTAAGCTGAACACTTAATGTCACCTGAACCTGAGTGAGTTCATCGAATCTGTTATTTGAGTCTGCTATTTGAGTTTGCAGTTCCCTTGGTATCTAGAACATTAATTCATCGACTGTTCGATTTGAGTCTGCAACTTATCGCCAATCTGTAGGCTCTTTAACAGTTGCAGCATGTTTTCCTCTTGAGAGTAATTCAAGTGAATAGGGCGTTCAATTCCTTTCGCTTTTCCTTTTACATTCACTTTCAATAGTGCATCCCCATTGGGGGCCATATCGAAGCTACTGGAGAGTTCTGAATATTCGAGATGCTCCATGGTGGAGAAGGCGAAATCTAAGTAGGGCTGAGACAGGCGCATCTGCTCCACCGCCGGGTTGCCGCTGACTGATATGAGTCCGCCCGGTGCTCGAGCAGCCAGTCTGCCGCCGCTTATTGATATCTTGCCTTGGACTAGATCGACTGGCAAGACGCCATCGAAGACCCCGTCGGCATAGAGGCCTACCTGAGGTTGGATAGCCAGTAGTTGTTCAAGCTCAAGCCCCTGGAGTACAAGGTACCCATGGGATTTATCGTGTAATCTTAAGTTAAACTCGGGTAACAGTAAGTGTCCGCCGAGAAGGTCTCCGCTGGCATTCATCTGAATATTTGCCGCACTTAAGCTCTCAGGTAAACCAGATCTAGGGCGCTTGCCGACATCTGGACTCTCATCTTTTTGCTCTTTTACCTCTTGTTCTGTTACTTGTTTAGTAACGATTTTATCGTCAAGTGAGACGCTAAAATCTGCCTGAGCCTTGATATCTGTGATCAGTACGCCGGGATTAAATGCTGCGGCAGAGAACTGGATATCCGGGCAGGACAAGGTGCTGATTTTAGTCCCTAGAGGCTCATGGGATGATGACTGATTTAGCTGCTCCATTTGATAGTGGCAGCTGGCCTGAATATCGGCTTGTTCGAAGGGAAGCTCGTTAATGCTGCCGCTGAGGGAAGTGAACTCAGGTGTGAAATTGATATTTAGCTGAGTCGATTTATCATTTTTATTGAGTTCATATTCAGCCTGCAGCCTGGCATCACCTGTGATGAACAGGGATTTTGGCAGGGTATAGTTATTGCTCACAAGGGATAGAATATTGCCAAGATCACTGTCTAGATTGAGCTTTCCTGTTAGTTGCAGCCGTGAACTATTATCCTGAGTCGGTATTTGCGGTCGTAATCTGTGCTCACTGACGAATTCCAGGCCATCGAACTCCCAGTTTTCATGGGTATCTAATTTAACCCCATTCCAGTCTAAGGTTTGGGAAAGACTCGCCGTGTAGAGGCCCAACAGTTTCTCGGTACGTTTTCTGTTGTTCTTTATGTAATGATGAGTCACCTCGGCGCCATTGAGCTCATAGTGAGCGACATTTTGCCATAGGTTTTCGGTTAACACTCGGCTCATCGCCTCTGCAGTGAGATCGGAGATCGTCAATGAACTGGTTTTTTCTAAAGAGAGATACAGACCTGATAGCTTAGCCAGATATTCATTTTGCTCTGCCGATGGCACAGATTTGAGGGCCAATTCATTATCTAGCTGCTCGAAGTTTAATGGAGGGACGCTTATTTGAATCGGTTGTTTATCTTTGTCTGCTGAGTCAGTGATTCGCTTAATCACCAGTGGGTCAAGGCTGGTGAGACGCATCACTGCCGTTGATACGGTGAGGCTGTCGCCTGAGCTTGTGGACTGAATAAATTGAACGTCTTCGGACTCGAGGGTGAAAGCGGATAAGGCCAATTTGCTATTGCTATTGGATGCCTGGTTACTGCTGGCTAAGCTCTCATTAACAAGCCTGTTAATTATTCGGAAGTGGCTCATTGCTAGAGTGCTGAATTTTAGGCTGTTAGCGTCGAAGCTGAGCGCTTTAGTGACAGAGGCTATATCAGTCTGTATGCCATGCCTGTAGCGCGTTGGGCCTATAGAGAATGTTAGCCTGGGAATATCCAGGCTCAGCGGACTGGTTTCACTCGAGGTCATCACCAGTTCATCATGGCTAACGAGCTTGAGATGTTTCAGCTCAAATTGAAACTTGGGGTTATCTGCAGATTTGCTCGCTGAATCTTGTTTAATTGAGTGAGGTACTAGCTCCACACTGTCTATCTGTGCCTGCAGATTTGGATTTATACTGAGCCTAAATTGAGGTGACTCACTTGCAGTCGGTGTTTCAATATTTATTTTTCCTGCCAGAGAGAGGGATGAAGCGCCGAGTCTGATATCGGCTATGGTCTTATTGTCGGCGAAACTGGCATCGAAAGAGCTTGGCTCGTTAGGCAGGAGTGAGCTAAGCGCCAATGTTTGCTTACGGGACGCTGTAAATTGCCAATCGCTTTTTAACTCGAATACCTGACTCTGTGTGGGTATTTGCAGTGACAAATCAGTTGCAGATAATGAAGCATCTACCTTGGCATCACGGATCATCAGCTGTGCATGACCCAGATGAATATTTTTTGAGGCAAACGAATAGTCTACAGGCTGGGACAGAGTGAATATCAGCTTAATTTTTTGCTTTTCATCTATTAGAGCCTGATGCTTATCGCCCCCCGAAGGTGTATTCGTGCTGTGCTCGAGTAGGGTCGCTACCAGAGGGATGATCCGTTTATCATGCCATTCATTATAGAGAAGGGGTAATAAGCTGTTTACCTGATGGCGACTCGGGCTAACCTCGAGGGTGAAAGGCTGTAGTGTTAAGGTCAGATCGGCAAGGTGGCCGGCGATGTCAAATTTAACCCTGTCTTCGGCTAAAGATTCCTCTGCCGAAGAGTTCAGTGAATGAGGCGCCAGGGTGAGCTCATCAAACTGCATCAATGTCAGGCTTGAGTGTTTTAAGATATGGGATGACTCTAGTTGAGCCGATTTAAGATCCAGCGTGGCGTTGGATTCAAGAGTGCCACTCAATACCAGTCCAATTCGTTCACTCTCTTGTTTCAGGGCGAGCAGCGGGGCTAGGGCACTCGTATCGAGCGTTTGTGCTGCAAGCTCGGTTAGAAATGTGTATAGCTCATCGAAGACGAGTCGGCTCGATACTTGCCATTGTTTCTTGGTTAAATGGGCATCTAACTGAAAAATGGCATAGCCATGACGGCTGATGGCCGTGCTTAGCTTGCCATCTTCATCTAAGGTTAAATGCTCCACGGTCAGGCTCAAGGCTGAAGCAGATATGCCCGCCAGGCTCAGCGAAGTCGTGCCAATATTTATCTGAGGGAGTTCATTGAGATCAAGTAGCAGGGTAGGACCTTGGTTGTCGACATTCTTGCCCTCATGAGTTAACACCCCTGGATTGAGTACGGCATGGATCTCTTTGACGGAGATCTTCTCTATCAAGCTCATGACTTGGTTGCTCGATAGCTGCTGAGTATAGAGGCTCAAAAGGCTCATATCTGTATCTAAGAATAAGTCTAAGTCAGTGATGCTGATTTCACTGTCATGAACCGTCAACTTGATACTTGGGAACTGCCAATGGTGCATCGAGGAGGGCTTGATGCTGAGTTCATTTATCTGGGTGTTATATTCAACAAGATATTCATTGGCAACACTCATAGCCAATCTCTCAAAGCTGTTGACCAAAATGACAACGAGAATGAGTAGACTGAAAATCAACGCTAGCATGAGCCGCTTTACACGGGAGAGACGACTTAACATTTAAGATTATCGGGCTAGAGTGGAGAAATGTTGTTTGAGTTTAGCATGGAGTGATATTCAATCGTAACAATATCACTCTCGCTTAGCTGGAGTAATAGAATAAGTGCAACTGACTGATGAGCTTCTGTTTTATGTTAATCGATTGTATTTTTTTTCTCATCTTGTGATTTTTTGTTCAAGCCCAGAGTCAATACCGATATGGCCAGATGTGCGATGGCTGAGCTAAGGCCTAAATAGAGAAAGCTTGGAATAAACCAACTGCTGGCAGTATCAAAAACAAAAGACCAGTTTACCCCTTGAGCATTGCGAAAAATTTCACCCGGATTTTCAATCAACTCCCAGATTGTGATCACAGCAGATATGAGGAATGCACCTAGTGTTCCCACAAGAAGGCCGAAGGACCAAAAGTGTGTGGATATTTTCTTTATGTCGATGAGTTTCATCCATGAGCCCTTGTACTGTTAATAATTATGATTTTGACCTTGCTGTTGAAAACAACAAAGGGCCTATTGATGAACAATATGCCCTTTAATGCTGGTAATTAAAAAACTCTTACTAAAAAACTCTTACTAAAAAAACCTACTACTTTAAAACCCATTACTTAAAACGGGCTAATCTTTCCAGCCAATCTTAGTGGTCAACATATGGGTCTCATCGGGTGCCAAAGTGAGTTTATCTTCCAGCACATTGGCCGCCTCGAGACAGACCATGGTCAGGTAGTCATCGCTGTTGAAACGAGACAAGCGCTGAGACTTATTAACCCAAGGGTTCCAGAGTACCGCTGAGTGGCTGTTTTCGCGGCTCACTTCAATAATGCCGTCCGGGGTGTGCAGCTCTTGAACGTCAGCCAACTGGGTATATACCCGATCGGTTTCTTTGTCGAACAGCACTTCATCGCCATTTTGCTTGAATGGGCCTTCACCGAACTCTATGTATTTTGAACCTTTAAAGCCTGTGGCTTTAAGCTGATGAATATCTTTGACCGGGAAATAGCTATGCAGCGCCTGAGTCAGACTCACCGGATAACTGGCCAAATTAGTGTTCTTTAATGACACGGTCAGGGTGTCGGTTAAGGTAAACAGCATTTCGACGCGAGTATCATGGGGCCAGTAGAGCTTGTCTGCTTCAGTTATCTTAAGGGTCAGCTTAAGTTCGACAGCCTGGTTTTTCATCTGCACGGATTCCAGTGCCCAGATGCTGGTGCGAGCGAACCCATGTTGCGGCCAGTCCGGGTTATCACTCATGCCAAACCAGGGCCAGCACACAGGTATGCCGCCGCGGATGCCACTACCAGGCTGATAATCATCGGCGGATGAAACCCAAAGTAGCGGCGCTTTACCGACTGGCTGAAACAGGTCTATCTGTGCGCCTTGCAGGAAAATTCTCGCTTTACATAATGACGTATCGACATCGACGTATTCTAAGCCATTGGGGTGCTTTTTCGTGGTGACTGAGCCCATTACTGCTTCCTCATTCCATCAATTCGTGCCGTACATTTAACAGAGCATATTTGTCTTTTTATGTGCAAGCAGCGGAATTTATTTCAAAAACTGACAATTAGCTTACCCTGTTTTCCCGCCCTTCATAAGGGGTCGTTATGCTGAATTTGTGGTAACCCTGTTCTAGCAGCGGAACAAACTTGAACTAATGCTGATTTTTTAAACTAAATTAAGTGAGGTGGTCGGATCTCTTCACTTGTAAAATGATTAAATTAAACGCATGATTGAAACTCGCGTATGAAAAGTTCATTCTAATGACACTAGAGAATCTACGCACAAGATACATAAGATAGAAGACCTGATAAATAACACCTGAGCTTTACCATTTAGCATAAAAATAAAGGGAACAGGAATGCCAATATATCAAGCGCCACTTCGTGACTATCAGTTCGTACTTAACGAACTTCTCAATATATATCAACGCACTGAGCTTAAAGGATTCGATGAAATCGACGCCGAGTTAGCCGATGCAATCTTGCAAGGAGTGGCGGACTTTACCACAGAGGTCATGTTGCCCCTCAATGGCAGTGGCGATGTTGAAGGCTGTAAGTTGGTCGATGGCAAGGTTATCGCCCCCAAAGGCTTTGCCGATGCATATAAGCAATATGTCGACAATGGTTGGGCAACGCTGACCTGCGATCCTGAGTATGGTGGTCAAGGGCTTCCTGAGTGTATCGGTGTGTTTGCTACCGAGATGAAAACGGCCACTAATATGGCGTTTGCCATGTATCCGGGTCTGACACATGGCGCTTATGCGGCAATTCATGCCCATGGCAGCGATGCACTGAAACAGAAATATTTAGAGAAATTGGTTTCCGGTGAATGGACCGGCACCATGAACCTTACCGAGTCCCATGCGGGAACCGATCTGG
The DNA here is from genome assembly GCA_023284085.1 of Shewanella benthica. Classification (GTDB taxonomy): domain Bacteria; phylum Pseudomonadota; class Gammaproteobacteria; order Enterobacterales; family Shewanellaceae; genus Shewanella; species Shewanella benthica. Next base: position 61,762 of record JAKVHY010000026.1, on the reverse strand, counting down.
CCCTATTGAGAACCAAAGCCGTTGAGGCGGGCGAGGGATTGTTTGCTATCTCGGGTGAGAAGATTTTCATCTCGTCGGGAGATCATGACTTGGCGGAGAATATCATTCACCTGGTGCTTGCCAGACTCCCCGATGCACCGGAAGGTGTGAAGGGCATATCATTGTTTGCCGTGCCTAAGATTATGGTTAATGCCGATGGTAGCTTAGGCGAAGCAAACAGCTTATGTGCCGCGGCGCTTGAGCATAAGATGGGCATTCACGGTAACTCAACCTGTGTGATGAACTTCGATGCTGCCATAGGCGAGCTTATCGGTGAGCCACATCAGGGCCTGAAAGCCATGTTTACCATGATGAATCAAGCCAGACTCGGTGTTGGGGTTCAAGGTTTAGGGGTATCAGAAATTGCCTATCAAAATGCCCTGGCTTATGCCAAAGACAGAATTCAGGGCCGAGGCTTAAGTGGTGTAAAAGATCCGTCACAAGCCGCCGATCCTATCTTGGTTCACGGCGATGTCAGACGTATGCTGATGGCGCAGAAATCCTTCAATGAGGGAGCCAGAGCCTTAATTGGCCAGCAAGCTTTGTGGCTCGATGAAGCCGAGCGTCACCCCGATGCCGATAAGGCAAAAGCGGCTAATAAGCTCGCGGCGCTATTTACCCCAATCGTCAAGGGATTTATCACCGACCGTGGCTTCAATGCCTGTGTCGATGCTCAGCAAGTCTTCGGTGGCCATGGTTATATTCACGAGTGGGGCATGGAGCAGTTCGTGCGCGACATACGTATTGCCATGTTATATGAAGGCACCAATGGCGTGCAGGCATTAGATCTTGTCGGTCGTAAGCTGATGGGGGACAAGGGCGCCACCTTGATGGTTTGGTCTGAGATGGTTAAAACCCTTATCGGTGAAAACATGGCGAATGATGCCATGAAACCTTATCTTACCGGGCTGATGGATGCGTCTGGGGATCTTGAGAAGGCGACTCAGTTTTTGGCTGCTAATGCTCCTAAGAATCCGGATATCCTGGGCGCAGGTTCAATGCCATATATGCAGATCCTTGGCATCACCGTTCTGGCCTGGATGTGGACTCGCAGCGCAGTGACGGCGCTCGCGGCGCTTGAGTCGGGTACTGAAGATAAGGCTTTCTATGAGGGTAAGCTTAAAACGGCTCAGTTTTATATGGGTTATTGGACGGTACAGACTCGCAGCCTGCGTAAGCAGATTGAGTCCAGCAGTGAACTTCTGACTCAACTTGAAGAGGCCGATTTCGACCTCTAATCTGTCAGACTAGGCTTAAGCAAGAGGCTTGAGTCAGGTTTTTTAGTTTGAGTCTTAGCACTTGAGCCGCGATGGGAGAAACAAAAGCATAAATGCTGAGGCGTTTATGCTTTTTTTATGGGCGAAAATCTATTTTTGATAATTTATGACTCAAAGTGTCAGATTATCGGTAATTATGGTTAACAATGAAGTTTATGGTTAAGTATTTTCCCGAGTAAGGGCTATTCTATAGTTTCTATTTACTTAAGGGTTCAGTTATGAAAATCATCAATCTATTACCCATCATGGCCGCGTTTATCGGCATATCCGCCTCGGCCATGGAGATATCGAGTCAAGATATCAAAGAAGGCCAGCTTATGGGCAAGACGTTTGAATATTCCGGCATGGGCTGTAATGGCGCTAATCTCTCTCCCCAGCTTTCCTGGACTAAGGTGCCGCCCGGTACTAAGAGCTTCGCTATCACAGCTTATGATCCTGATGCACCAACCGGAAGTGGCTGGTGGCACTGGACGGTATTAAATATTCCCGTATCCACACTCAGCATGCCACAGGGCGCATCGGGTAAGGCATCTGTGGGATTAGAGACTCGCACCGATTTTGGTAAACCCGGCTTTGGCGGGGCTTGTCCGCCTAAGGGTGATGGCATGCACAGATATCAGTTCACCGTGTGGGCATTGCCGAAAGCTAAGATAGATCTGCCTGTGGACATTTCACCTGCGGTAGTGGGGTTCACCCTCAATAGTATGGTGATTGAGAAAGCGGTGTTGACGGCCACTTATGTGCGCTAGTTGCGGTGTTTGTTGTTAACGCCTGTATTTATACTCGAGGGCTGATGTGATGAAAAAAGTGATTTTGGTGAGTCATTATCAGGGCATAGCACCGCAGGCACTGCGTAATGTGCCTGTGCATAGCCCGAGTATTTTTGCGATCAAACAAGGCCGTAAAATTATGAGCTGGCATGAAGAGTCACTTCATATCGGTGGCGGGGACTGGTTGGTCGCGGCGGCGGCTAGTCAGCTCACTTTTATCAATGAGCCCCATCATCAGCAGTTTAGCTCGGTGCAGGTATCATTTTTGCAGCCACCAAGCCAAGAGTTGATGGATGAGATTGAAGTTGGTTATAGCAAAGGAAACAGGAAAGAAAACAAGCACAGAGGAAACAAGGAAGCTGGTAAGCCTGGGGCGGCCCTGCCATCGGCGTATCATGGATTTTCTCAGGCTCAGTCGCCTAAATTAAGCGTGAATAGTAAGCTGACCTTTGCTTTAGATCAGCTGCTTGCCATGCAGGGGCTGGATTTGAGTACGCAAGTACAGACTCACTATCTGAATGGATTTTATCGGCAACTATTGGAAGCGGGGGCCCTGGATAAGTTGTTTCCCGGCGATTCGCAGTTATTACGTGAGAGAGTCAGCGGTTATTTGGCACAAAACCCTGGGAATGAGCATCACATAGAGAGAGTTTGCCAGCATTTCTCCATGAGTAAGTCGACTCTGACGCGTCATCTGGCACTGGAGGGCACTTCATTCAGGGAGGTGCTGGCCGAAGTGCGTATGCTCCATGGCTTGAGTCTGATGCAGCAGAAAAATTACCGACAGGTCGACTTAGCCTTACTCTGCGGTTATCAGTCGGAGTCGCGTTTCTCCCAACGCTTTCGCCAACAATTTGGTGTTACCCCAAAACACTATATGAAGACGGTTAGGGGATAGTCGCTATTCCCGCTTCAGCACAGTGCCATGCTTTAATTACCCTTAGGCCGGCAGTAAGGCAACGAATGCTGTTTGGTATTCGTCGCCTGAGTTGAGTGTTACTTCTTTGTAATAAAACCTTCCCTGTGCTGGTCTAAAATATACTATCAATTTTTGAATGGATTCTTGTTTATGTCTGCACTCCTTTCTTTCGGGATGAGCTTGGCCAACAAACTGAGTTTTAAAAAGAAATTTACTCTGTTAGCCATTGCAACCCTGTTACCTCTCTCCATAGGTGCCGCCTATATTGTTCAACTTCAGTTTCAAGAGGTGAAAAGGGTAAAGAGTGAGCTCACCGGCCTGGGATTCGTGCAGACGCTGACAAGTGTGGATGAGCAGCTTAGTCATCTTAGAACCGGAGGTCGTGGACAGATAAGTGGGCTAACTCATTTAATCGAAGGCCTAGAACACGTGTCCCGTCAGAGTGATATCTATGCCTCTGTGGCCCCTCAGTCTGTGGGTCTTTTATCACAAAATATACTCGCTATGGGTCAAGCCGCTGGAAAGTCCGATAAGCAGCGTGTTTCTGCCACTGATATTGATTTTATTGCCGACCAGCTACAAGATCTCAAAGAGAGTATAGGTGCAGAAACGGGTCTGTCATTGGACGTAGACCCAAGGGGCTTCTATCTTGCTGAGATATATCTCTCACGACTCTCTGAGCTAAGCGATTTCAGCGCCAGAGTGGCAAGTGTGTCGGATCAGGTATTAGCCTCTGCAGGCTTTACTCAAGATACTTATACTCGGCTGGTGGCGCTCAATAACCGCCTGTCAGAGTTGTTACAGAGCAGTGAGAAGACCCTGGGCAGATTAGCCGCACAGGAAAATGATGAGAGTATCGGCTCGCTTATCAGGGATATTGAGGAGATGCACCTGGGCATAGAAGAATTTATTCAATTGGTGAACGACAAGCTGATCACCCCTGATAACCTAGAGATAACTGAGCAGGCATTCAAACAGCACACTCAGGAACAAGCACAACGAATTAGTCTGGTGCTGGTGCAAAGCCACCGAGCGCTAGCAGATACCTTAACCAGTCGTGAAAGTGATAAAACGCTGGTGATGTTTTGGTTGATAGCCATAGTCGGCTTAGTGGTGATCGGCAGCCTGTATTCACTCATGGTTATTTACCAAGCTATCGTGGTTAATGTGCGAGAAATTGAAACTATCGTTAACCGGGTATCGAATGGTGATCTCAGTAGCGAGGTCAGGCTTTCACATAGCAGCATATCCGGCAAAGGCGGGGATGAGTTTGCTCACATCGCCAGCGCATTTAATCGTATGCTTGTCAGTATCCGCAGCTTAATCACTGAGGCAAAAACCTTGAGTGAACAGGTGGTCGTCGCCAGTGGCACCATGCTTGAGGTGACTAAAAGTATGGAGGCTACGTTAGCCGCACAGCAGGAAGAAACCCACCATGTTGCTAGCGCAATTGGTCAGGTATTAGTGTCGGTCAACAGCGTCGAAGCAAGCATGGGGGAGGCGACCAATATCACCGCTAAGGCTCAGCAAGCAGTGACACAGGGGCAAGTTGTCATCTTAGACACCGTCGAAGGGATAGATCATATCGCCAAAGAAGTTACCACGGGATCTGAGGTGATTAATCAGTTGGCCGTGCATACCAGTGAAATAGGTAATGTGGTGGATGTGATCCGTTCAATTGCCGATCAAACTAACCTGCTGGCACTCAATGCTGCGATTGAAGCGGCCAGAGCCGGAGAGCAGGGCAGAGGCTTTGCCGTGGTGGCCGATGAGGTACGAACCTTAGCCAGTCGCACTCAAACATCGACCCAAGAGATCCAAGCTATGATCGAGCAAGTACAAGTCGGGGTAAAGCAAGCGGTCAGCGCCATGGAGTCCGGCACCAGCCAAGCCGATAAAGGCGTATTACAGGCCAAGGAAGTGAGTCAAAGCATAGCTCAGCTCACCACTAATATGGAGGAAATTGTCGGGGTCACTCAAGAGATCGCCCATGCCGTCGCCGAGCAGCGCATCGCCACCATACAAATAGACACCAAGACTCTCGCTATCGGACAAGGCGCAGATGAGGCACTCACATCGGCCCAAGATGCATCAGAGATCTGTATGAGTCTGGCAGAAGATGCCAGAAAGCTAGCCGCGCAGATAGAGGGGTTTAAGCTTTGAAATGGTGATGAGTGAATATTATTTGTATTTCTTCGTTAACTCTATTTATGAGACTGCTCGTCATTTTAGCTGGGAAATAGTTGGGCTCGATGACGCTAGCAAATAGCGTCATCAAGCCAGGCGTATAATACTCTCTACTCTTAGCTAGTGATGTTGAACAAGTCAGCTTGGCGATGCTAACATCATAGATACTTATTCAAAAATGCACTAATTTCACCGTAGGCGATCTTCCTGTTATCTGGATTATCCAGAAAATGGGTCCCATCTTTTAACTCGATATATCGAACATTCAATCCTTTACTCTTTGCCTTGCTGTAAAAATCACTGGATTGTTGAAAGTTGACTCGTGTGTCCTTGGTACCATGAATAAGTAAAATAGGGGCTTTTATCTTATCTAGATGGTTGATGGCGGATACGTCGGCGAGGGCTTTCTTAGCGTCGCTGTCAGCCGGGTCGACAATATTGGCGACATAAGAGTCTGCTCTTTCTTCATCATCGATCATCTCTTCAAGGTCGCTTATCCCGGCTATACTGACGAAGCACTTAAAGGCCTGATTGGTTTGAATGGCAGCAGTGAGGGCCACATAGCCACCATAACTTCCACCGACGATACAGGCATCTCCGTTAACTAGGTTTTGTTTGTTAAGCCAGTCTACGCCATCCATAATATCTTGCTGCATGCGTCGGCCCCATTGATAATATCCTGAAGTTTCAAAGTCTGTACCGAAACCGCTCGAGCCTCGAAAATTGATCTGCAGTACTGCGTAACCTTCATGGGCGATAAGTTGTACCAGAGGATCGAAATATCGGTAGTCACGGCTATGGGGGCCGCCATGGGGTAATACCACCAAAGGAGGCTTGCTATCTGGCTGCAAATTCACGGGCATGGTTAGGTATCCAGGAATTGTTTTCCCATCGGATGCCAAAAATTCTATGGCTTGAACCGAGGCCAGTGGCTGGTTTTCCAATTTAGGGTATTGCGAGAACCAGATGCCGCCCTTATTAGCACTGAGATCGAACCAGAAGTATTTACCCGGTGAGTTATCTTGGATGGCGTATGCTAATACCTTGGTATTGTCACGGCTCTTACTGGCAATAAACACCTGGTAATCCTCCAGCGATGCCTTCACCGTGTCTAATACTTGCCTATCTTTATCTTTGAAGTAGTAGCGTTGCTCAAAGTCATCTGACCAAGTGACGCCGATAAGCTCGCCATCTGAGTCATTGATCCCACCATCTAAATCGTATTTTTCATGACCAAATATTTTCTTTTCAAATTTTCCCGATGCAATATCAAATAGCCAGAGGCTTTGACGTCGGGTCTTACGGTCACTGAGTACGTAAGCTTTAGTGGCATCTTCAGTGAGTCCCAGTACGGCGAATGTATCGCCTTTACCCATCTGTTTGTGATGTAATTTTTTAAACTTATCATCGGCAGTTTTTCTATACCAGATGGTGATAAAGTGACCCTTGTCGGCAAAGAGGCCTTCTTGTTTTTTTATGCCGATACCTAAGCGAACAGTGCCATCATGATCCGCAAACCAGGAGTCAATCTCGTAGGTATTTGCTTGATACTTGTCGAAACTACCATCGCTCAGAGCTACCTTAAAGAGGCTATATCCCTTGTCTCGGGTATCGTATGTGCTGACAAGGATGTGTTCGTGATCATTCTTTAAAGTCGAAACTAAAGAGTATGATTGCAGTTTATGCCAGGGATCTTTTCTGAGTCGCCTGTGAGTTAATTCCCTGGTTTTCTTGGTTTCTGTGTCTATGGAGTAGATCCTCGAGACTCTGCTATAGCTTCCGCGATAGTTATCCGGGTAACTGGTGCCAATAATGACATGTTTATTACCGGACCAACGTACAAAGTCGACTCTATCTTTTGCTTTTTTTAATTGCGCCAACGCGGTGAGCTTATTGCTTGGGAACTGAGATTGCACCACCATAGGTCCCTTAGCCGTGTTGTATATTGACACCATAGATTTACCATCCGGGGAGATCTGAGGTGACTCTAGCAAGGGGAGGGAGCTAAATGACTCTATTGGTATAGAAGCGGCCATCGCAATAGTATTAAGATTTAGCGCGCATGCGAGAGTGATTAGCAGATACTTTATTTTTTTCATGTTCTTACCAAATTAAATCCCTTTATGGATAAAGTATACGATCATGTTTTTTAATGTTCAAGACATGTGAATATTTATATGCGTGGTAACCAAACTAACCCTTATAGTTGGTCTGCAAGTCTGCAAGTCTGCAAGTCTGCAAGTCTGCAAGTCTGCAAGTCTGCAAGTCTGCAAGTCTGCAATACAAGCTAGGGTCAGACTCGGCATAATTGCTGTTGAGCGTGGTTTGAAAGCTGCAAAACTACACTAGAGTCCTAGTATGGCTTCTACCTCTATTTTTAAGTCGTCGCAGAAGAGGGCGTCGACCTTGATCAAGGAGCTTGCGGGTAAGTGGTCTCCATAGATGTTGAATAAGGTCTGCCGCAATAGTCCGATATCGCTCAAGTCGGTCACAAAAATGGTGACTTTGATCAATGTGGCTAATGTGATGTTCTGTCGAGTCGCAATTAGGCTCAGCTGCGAGAATATAACGCTGGCCTGCTCACAGATATTACCCGTTTGAGCCTGAGTACCAAACGCGGTGAGGCCAGATGTGTACAGAGTATGCTTGTGAATGCTGGCGTGAACGTAAGGCCCTGCAATTTCGCCAAGCTCGGCATAATTGATGCGTTGAACATTCATATAAATTCCTTTTTGTGCTGGATATACAGATGCTCGATTCTATATTTACAGCTGTTTACCCTGCCGATTTTAACCATTTACTGACTATTTTTTCAGTTAACTTATGCACCTTAGGGGCAAATAGGAAGGAGATGCTGGCGGCTGCGGGCCATGCCAGTATGAAGGCCTTGGTCCATAACCAGAGAAAGTTTGGCTGTAGTCCTAAGTTAATCCAGGTTATCCAAAGGGTCATCAGCAAGGAGAGCACAAATGACATTAATAGCGAAAATACAATGCGTTGTTTCATCATTTTTCTTCGTTAGTGACCATGGTTAGTTTTTCGACATAAGTTACTTTAGTCAAGTTACGTGCAAGATAAGCTAGCGTATGCTCGGCTTCAAAGTGCGCGCTGAGTGCATCACTGCTTACCCAGTGTTCCCAAAGGGTAAAGCGAGACGGATTGTCTTGATGTTGCAGCACTTCAAATTTTATACAGCCAGCTTCCTTGACCGTTGACGCTGCCAATGTGTGCAGTGCCAGACTGACTTCGTCTGTATCTAAGCCTGCTTCTGTAACCAGACCCGCATTTATCCATAATTGACCCATGTTGCCTCCAGATTGACTGCTAATGTTAGTTTGCTAACTTTTGATTTCTCAGTATTGGCGCTTATTTAGTACGTCGATGTTTATTAAGAAAGTTAGACGAGCTTATATGATTTCGTTTATTATAAATATACGTAACAATTCAATTATAAATTCCATTTATGAAATCATGTTAGATGACATAGCGCTCTATATCCACATCGTTCAGTCGCGAGGGTTAGCTACCGCGGCGAAGCTGTTACGACTGCCCGCCGCCACTGTGACCCGTCGCCTGCAAAAACTCGAAACTTCTATTGGATGTAAGTTGATACATAGGTCTGCGCGTCAGTTTTCTCTGACGGCGGAAGGTGAGGTGTATTACCAGGCATTCTATGAGTTAGTACAGACATTTGAAGCCACACAACGTAGCCTCTCAGCAGACTTGCATCTGCTCAGTGGTAAGCTGAAAGTGCTGGCACCGACCAATATATCCACCGGGTTACTGCAGCCCATGTGGTCATCGTTTATCAAGTCCTATCCCGATATTCAGCTGGATCTCAGTTTGAATAATGCCAATCAAGATATTTTGGCTGCCCAAGCCGATATTGCCCTGAGGATCGGGCCGCAAAAAGATTCTCAGCTGTATCAGAAGGGATTGGGTTTCATTCCAACTGTTCTTGTCGCTTCCCATGACTATCTGAACAATCATGCGGCGCCAGCTCAATTGGACGAGCTTTCCAGGCATAGGATCATAGGGGTAAATAGTATTTCGGTGTGGACATTGACCCATAGAGTCAGCGGAAATGAGGTGGAGCTCACGCCTAGTATCAATACTTTTGTCAATGATATTAAGATGGCAAGTCAGTGGGCTTGTGATGGGATAGGTATTGCCTTGTTGCCTATCAGCGAAGTATACCAAGATTTACGTGATGGCAATTTAGTCCAGGTACTTATAGATTGGTCAGGTCCTAAGCGAGAGCTATACGCCGTCTGGCCTAGTGGCAGACTCTTGAGTGCCAAAGCTAAGTGTTTACGTGATTTTATGCAGGACTATATCGAGAAAGATGAGGTGTTGCAGACTCAGGGAATAAGCGACTTATGCAATAGATAGAGTTCGGCTCTATGTGCGGATACAAGAGTTCTTGTTAAAACACTCGAGTAAATAGCCTGTGCCCATCTCGTTCAAACTCAAGCATTCCCGCTCAGGGCGATTTTTATGTGTTAACCGGTGAGGCATATTAATACTGAGCTAAAAGGCGCGTTATGATTTCACAAAATGCAGTAAACGGTTATTGGCCGGCATGGAATGGTCACCTACTAATCTAAGTCCTTGAGTTTCTGCAAGCTGAACTATCCATTCAATGTCTCGTATGGCGCTTCTCGGATCCTGCTGCGCTAACCAGATATCGAATCTAGCATTACTCTCACTGGTGTAGTTACCGGCGTAATTGAAGGGGCCATAAATACACAGGTTACCTTGGGTACGCAGATGTTTACCTACGCCAATAAAGAAGGCTTCGACCATCTCTTTTGCCATGATATGCAAGGTGTTAGCGGTAAAAATACCATCAATTCCTGCTTGATGACTCGAAAGCGGCCAGGGCTGAGTCACGTCCAGTATCAAAGGGGGGCTTAAATTATCAGTACCTCTATCGCCTTGTGAGCGTGCCTGGTTTAGTTGTGCGTTAATGCCATCGATATAACAAGCCTGATCGCTGGTTTGCCAAGTCAGATGGGGCAAAGCTTGAGCGAAATGCACAGCATGTTGTCCCGTTCCTGTGCCTATTTCTAATACCAGGTTCGATGATGAAAAGGCCTGGCTAATAGCCTCGAGTATCGGGGCCTTGTTATTTTCGCATGCTTGAGAGAAGGGCACTAAAGACATAAATATAAACCTTAATGGGTTAGATTATCTAGTTACAACTAATTTGAATTAAATGGAATATAAACAGATAAATATCTTACTTTACCTTTGATGAATACTGTACCTTGTAAAGGTGTTTTCAGATAGCGTTTTGTACACTCGTTTCGCCATTATGCATTTACATTTATATGAGCAAAAGGGTTAGAAGAATTAATATGAAGCTGTTAAATGTCGACAGATATCAAGTACAACAGATGATGACCTGGTTTACCGATGAGGCTGCACTTAAAAATTGGGCGGGCCCCGGTTTTAGATACCCTTTCACTGATGCAAGCTTTATCGAAGATCTTAATTTAGATGATTTAATCTCATATTCTCTAATAACGAATGAAGGTCAGCTAGCCGGGTTTGGTCAGTGTTACCGCCGCAATGATAAGTGTCATCTGGGCCGTCTGGTCATAGCACCTGCTTTTCGCGGTAAGAGATGCTTGTCGGGAAGGTTTGAAAATAAAAAAATAAGCCATATCTTGATATCGCTCTTGAGTGAGTTAGCTTGTCAGCGCTTAGGGATAGAAGCTATGCCCGGCAATCTATCCTTGTTTGTCCTCAGCCATAACTTACCCGCTCTACACCTTTATCTGAGTCTTGGCTTCGTAGAAACTCAATATCCACAGCCTATAGGGCTGGATAATTGTCTCTATCTGGTTAAATAAAAAGGAACAGCTATGTCTGAATATTTTGCAAGAGTCACCTGGATCAGACAAGAGTCTGAAAATTTTGTCGATAACCAATATAGCCGAGGGCATGAGTGGCAGTTCGAGGGCGGGGTAATAGTGCCAGCCTCATCTTCTGTTCATATTGTGCCTCTGCCTTTCTCTGTTGAAACTAATGTTGACCCTGAAGAAGCCTTTGTGGCATCACTGTCCAGTTGCCATATGTTGTTCTTTCTTGCCATCGCCGCCAAGCGCAAGTTTGTCATCGATAACTACACCGACAATGCCCTTGGTGTGATGAGCAAGAATGACGAGGGTAAAATGGCAATGACTCAGGTTATCCTCAGGCCGAAAGTGCAATTTTCAGGGGATAAACTGCCTAGTCTGGAACAGCTAGAGAAGATGCACCATCAATCCCATGAGCAGTGTTTTATTGCTAACTCGGTTAAGACTGAAGTGATCACTGAGATAGTGCTTACATAAAGTAATGAGAGGCTCAAGCAAGCATGCTTATGCCTATAGAATGCTATAAATTTAAGGAGAATAGTGTGCCTCATTGCGTGATTGAGTGCCCTGCTGAGTTTACATCCCTAGTAGATTTTGACCTGCTAGTATTGGCCGTCCATGACGCCGCTGAGTCATCAAATCTGTTTGATATTGGTGATGTAAAAGCCAGACTCGTCTTGTCTGAACATTATGTGGTTGGCGGTATCAAAGCTCCCTATGTGCATACCTTAGTGCATCTGTTAAGTGGTCGAAGCGAAATGCAGAAGAAGCAACTCGCCGATCTTGTCACTAAGGCGGTTTGCGATTTGCTACCTAATGTCGAGATGATCTCTACCGAGGTGAGAGATATTCCAAGGCATGCCTATAGTAATCGACGTTCTATCAGCAAGCGTGAGATCTCGTGAGTTCTAAATAACGAGAAGAGTCATGGCGGCTTATTGTTAGCCTTTGTTAAGTCAAAGAATAACCAAGGAAAAGTGTTCGATGAAGTCTTACCCCTATTATATTTGTGATGTCTTTACCGATAAACGTTTTGGTGGCAACCAATTAGCCGTATTGCCGGATGCGCAAGGATTAACCTCTGAACAGATGCAACAGATCGCTCGTGAGTTTAACTTTCCTGAGAGCACATTCGTGTTTCCAGCTGAGCGAGGTAACACGAGAAAGGTACGAATTTTCACCCCGTCTACCGAGGTGCCCTTTGCTGGACATCCCAATGTGGGCACCGCATTTTTATTGGCTAAGACGGGGTTGCTCGATAGGCAAGAGCTGCAAACAATTATCTTCGAGGAGAAGGCTGGGCTGGTGCCCATCTCCATAGCACCGCAAGCCGATGGCGCTATTTTCTGTGAACTCAAAGCACCAGAGGTTGTCTCCTTGGGGCAAAGTATCGATGCGTCTCTGGTTGCCGAGGCTCTGTCGCTCAACCTTGATGATATCCAGCTTAGCACTCATCAACCTATTGTGGCTTCGGTGGGGTTGCCATTCCTCATTGTTGAGCTTATGAGTTTAGATGCATTAGCAAGTGCGAGAGCTAAGTTGGACGCGTTCGAGAAGATACGAGCCATAGGCGTAACCCCGGATATTCATCTCTATGTAAAACGAGATGAAGCGTCAAAAGCAGAGCCGCAGTTTGATATTCAAGCTCGTATGTTTGCCCCATTCGATGGTGTACCGGAAGATCCGGCTACTGGCAGTGCAAATTGTGCATTAGCTGGACTGCTAGCGCATTATTCAAGTTTGCAAGAGGGGATGCTGTGTTGGACCATAGCCCAAGGCGTCGAGATGGGCCGTCCTAGCGTGCTTAAGGCTAGAGCGCTTAAAAAGGCAGGGCAAGTTATCGATACCTGGATTGGCGGTAACAGTGTGCTGGTGAGTAAAGGTGAGCTATATCTGGACTGACATTAATAATCATTGATTAACTTTAAGCATAACTTTGTGTCATCGAAAGCGAGCTGGGAAGAGTTAGATGCCAAGCTACTCAGATATGATGGTTTCGAACCTAATCGTAAGTGATATGACAGAGTTTGATAGAGATGAGCTTATTGCCCAAAGAGGCAAAAGATAAAATAGTTTACGTGCCATATTCATTAGTATGAATGAGTGAAAAGTGTCAATTTACGGCGCTAAACGTGTTTTTTCTGCTATATTCTTAGTGATAGATAAATTATGTAGTGAGAGTTTTCGTTCCAGGAAGGGAGCGGGCAGAAGTTATAAGTTTACCGTGTTACATCGGATAAATTGGTGAATGTAATTCGGTAAAGTTTATGTCGTAATATACAGGGAAGTAACATGATTAAATATCGTTCTCTAAGCCAGAAAAGCCAGCATGTTATTTGGGCTCTCACCTTCGCGATTTTCATTTTCACTACTTTTTGGTCGCTACTGATTGTCGAATACTTTGATCCTGACTCCTATTTGTGGCAACAGTTAGATCAAGCCGTATTTGTAGATACTCATTTGGCTGCTGAAGGGGTGGTAGAACATTTCTTTAATGCCGTGTTATTCAGCGTGTTTGTGAGTGTTACGGCCTATATTTCACTCAAGCATTTGAGTGTAAGGGTCTCACAAGGGAGTCTTCCCGAGGGGTTTTACACGCAAAACTCTTGGCTAGATATCGATGATAAATACTTAGTGCTAATACAAGCCGACGAGCTGGTTTTTTTCGAGTTTGAACGTAGGATGGCTAAACGGTTACAAATCAAATATCAACATGGTACCTCAGTTGATGAGCTCATTGCGTTAGCCGATCCCCGAAAAGTGCGGCGAATTCCTTTCGATGAGATCTCTGAGCTGGTGAGCGATCATAATTCTGATATTTTCTATGTAAAGCACAAAGGTAAGCGACATAGGGTAGTTTTCATTAACCAGACGGTTAAAGCTCATGCGTTGGAGTTGGTGCAACTCTTATTGCCTGAAGAGTTGGAATATCATAGGAATGAACGGACCAGATTCAAAGCAGCATTTCCCTTTCTTGCCGTGTTTATTGGCCTTGCCTCATTAGCAATGGTTATCGATATTATCGTTATTCGTTATATTGTCAGCTTATTGGTCTTATTCTTGGTGATGCCTAAATTGTGCACCAATTACCTGGACCCTAAGATCACTGAAATCTGGCGGAGGAATGAAATAGTAAACTGATAAAACTATAGTTTTTTAATGTGAAATTGAAAAGGCTCCCTTGGGAGCCTTTGATTTAATAAAGCACAGCTTAAGTTTTACTTAGCGGTAGCTTCGGTTGTTAAGTCTATATTGTAGATGGCGAAACCAAATTCATCAGTTAAGTCAGCACGTTTAGTTAACGGACGTAATTGATTCTCAAGAATAAACTCGTCAGCGAGCTCACTGTCCTGAGTTTCGAAGCGAATATCCAACTCAGTGCTGGTGTTGATCGTCACGAAGTCCCAGTTGTAGTCTGCAGTTGGATCGACTTGACCATGTTCTGCAGTTTCATCTGTGATGTACTGAGCCAGTGCTTCACGGTTACTATCCGGTAGCTCCATGATGACGTAATCTGAACCAGTACCCGCAAATTTACCACCGAATGCGCGGTAGTTGTTTGTCGCTATGATGAACTCTTTGGTAGCAAATTCATCGCCAGTGATTGATATTCCGTCCTCGGTATAAGCTAGACCGACGATACGGTTGGCATCGGCATCAAGCAGTTTACAATCACCATCAAACTTAGTCGGTTGAGTCACATCAATCTTGTAGGTGACGCCATCGATGACATCGAAGTTGTAGGTTCTGTGTGTGTCCCAATTGATTAAATACTGCGGCTCTGTAGAGGTCGCTGATATTTGGTTAAATTGGTTTGCACTGCACTCTAGCCAATCTTTAACTTCTGCCCCAGTGACTTTTACTACAACCATGGTATTTGGATATAGATAAAGATCTGCTGCATTTTTGTAGGTCAAATCGCCAGCTGGAACTTGCACATAGGAGTCTGCATCGGCGGTAGTGCTGTGACGTCCACCTGCTTTAAAAGGTGCTGCGGCAGATAACACCGGAATATCTTTTAACGCGTCTGTGAGGTTAGCCTTTACTTTGGCTATCTGGGCATCGGAGACAATCTGCACCGATGGATCATCTTGCACTAAGGTGAGGAAGCTGTACATGTCGGCAGACGCTTTACCAATCGGCTGGTTGACATAGTTAAGTGTACCTTGGTGTTCGATTGCAACGGCGTCTCGAATACCAATATCTGCACTGACTAATTCAGGTTCATCAGCATTCTTGTCATAGATAGGAGCGGCTTTTGCAGTGCGGTCGATAATAACCCATGCCCCGTCTTTCATCTCAAGTTTTAGATCGACAATACCTAAGTTATCACCCCAACGGCCAGGCATGACGGCAGCCACACCATTGATGGTCCCTTTCTCCAGATCGGCATTTTCCAGGCCTTCAAATGTTGCCGACGGAAATACTGAGTGGCTGTGACCAAAGGTTATTACATCGATACCTTCTACCAGAGATAGCGCGTAAGTGGCATTTTCGTCGTTGACATCGGTAGGGTTTGAAGGTGTGCCCACGCCTGAGTGTGGAATAGCGACGATAACATCGGCGCCCTCTGCTTTCATTAGTGGAACGAATTTTTCAGCGGCTTCGATAATACCCATAACTGAAACTTTGCCGGATAGGTTCTGCTTATCCCAGAGTAATATCTGAGGAGGCACGAAGCCGATATAGCCAATTTTAACCGTTTGCTGATCGCCATTGCTATCGATGACCGTTTTTTCTTCGATGATGTAAGGGGTGAATAAGTTATCACCCTTTTCTTTGCCTTCCCAGCAATCGGCTTCACATAAGACGTTAGCATTGATGTAAGGGAAGTTTGCGCCCGCTATGGCTTCGCTTAAGAAATCCAGGCCATAGTTAAATTCATGGTTGCCTAAGTTACCCACAGAGTAGCCGAGTGTATTCATGGCTTTATATGCTGGGTGAGTGCCACCTATGGTGTTGTCGCGTTTAAAGTTATCGGCAACGTAGTCGCCCATTGGGCTGCCTTGCAATAAGTCACCGTTGTCGACTAATACGAAGTTACTCACTTCAGCACCGCGCTGTTTAATCAGGCTAGCCGTTCGTGCAAGGCCTATGCTTGGGTCATACTTGGTTTTGTAATAATCATAATCCATGATGTTGGTATGAAGATCACTGGTTTCAAGAATACGAAGATCCACTTGAATGGCCGCAACATCATTATCATTATCATTATCAGATCCACAAGCCACAAGGCCAAGTGTTGAAGCGATAACTACAGCTAAAACTTTTTTATTAAACATATCCATCATTCTCATTTATTTAAGACCCCGAGGCACGACTCTTGTTGTTAGGTCATGTCTCATGTAACCAACGTGATATTTCTTGTGATATCACTGAGGGCGTGAGGTTATTATATGCCGAGAAAGTTTCATTAATGTGATGTGGGGTAGGGGTTTAACGCTTTATATGAGACTTAGGTATCGTTTGGTTTAAATTTAATCAGAGGTGTATCACTGTTCTGATACGCATGTTGTGCGAGTGTAGCGAGGTTGTTGCCTTTGCTCCCTGTGAGTTTAAAATGTTGGCGTGTGGAGCCTGAAAATAAAAGAGCCCTAAAAAGGGCTCTTATTATTCTAATCTAAGCTTGGACAAACTTTATGTTTGTGACCGTGTGTTATTTTGCAAGTAGACCACGGCTGCGAAGTAGTGGGTCGATGCCCGCTTCTTTGCCACGGAACTGCTTGTAAAGTAGCATAGGATCTTCACTGCCACCCTGAGACAAGATATTATTTCTGAAGGCTTCAGCTGTTGTTTGGTCGAAGATACCGTTTTCTTTGAAGGCTTCGAATGCATCGGCACCTAAGATATCAGACCAAAGGTAGCTGTAGTAACCTGCAGAATATCCACCCGAGAAAATGTGCGAGAAGTAAGTACTGCGGTATCTAGGTGCGATCTCATTGATAAGACCCATCTTGTTGAGTGACTCAGCTTCAAATTTTGCCGCATCTTTCGGGGTAAAGTCGGTCACTGTGTGCCAATCAAGATCTAGCTTAGTGGCCGCCATATATTCAACGGTGGCAAAGCCTTGGTTGAACTTGCTCGCAGCTTGTATTTTCTTCACTAGCTCCTGTGGGATCACTTCACCCGTCTTGTAGTGCTTAGCGAACTGAGCCAAGACTTCGGGCTGAGTCATCCAGTTTTCCATCACCTGTGATGGGAACTCGACGTAATCACGTGGTACTGAAGTGCCTGCTTGAGAGCGATACTGAACATCTGACAGCATGCCATGAAGGGCGTGACCAAACTCATGGAACAGGGTGCTGGCTTCATCAAACGTCAGTAGTGAGGGCTCACCTGCTGAAGGGCGAGGGTAGTTAAGTACATTGACTATGATAGGCTTAGAGTCGACGCCATTCATCTTGTACTGCTGACGATAAGAGTTCATCCATGCACCACCACGCTTGCTGTCGCGTACATAGTAGTCACCCATGAAGATGGCCATTAGGGAACCGTCTTTGTCATACACTTCCCAGGTACGCACTTCATCGTTGTACTTAGGTAGGTCGGTACGTTCCTTGACTGTGATGCCAAATAAACGATTAGCCGTATAAAACACACCTTTGAGGGTATTTTCCAGTGAGAAGTAGGGGCGAGTCTGCTGCTCGTTGAAGCTATACTTAGCCACACGGATCTTGTCTGAGTAGTACCACCAATCCCAACCTGCGAGTTTGAAATCGCCGCCTTCAGAGTCGATAAGCTCTTGCATCACATCAACTTCAGCTTCTGCCTGGGCAAGGGCTGCAGGCCAAACCTTGTTGAGTAACTCATAGACATTTTCAGGTGTCTTAGCGGTGCGTTCTTCCAGTACGAAATGCGCATGAGTCTTGTAACCCATCAGCTGGGCACGTTCTGCACGTAGGGCAGCCATCTTAGCCAAGATCTGCTTGTTATCATTAGCGTTGTCGTTATTACCGCGCATGATATAGCCGTTGTAGATCTTTTCGCGTAGCTCACGACTGTCTGCATAGGTCAAAAATGGTGTGATAGAGGGGCGTGAAGTGGTGAACACCCACTTACCTTCGTGGCCACGCTTTGCTGCAGTATCTGCTGCTGTGTTAATCACATCTTGTGGTAGACCAGAAAGATTGGCCTTGTTATCGATGACGAGCTCAAATGCGTTAGTTTCGGCCAGTAGGTTGTCACCAAATTCCAAGCTGAGTTTGCCAATCTGATCATTAAGACCACGAAGCTTGGTCTTGTCCGCGTCGTTTAGGTTAGCGCCGCCACGAGTGAAAGACTTATAAGTGTCAACGAGTAGCTTAGACTGAGCGGTATTCAGGCCCAGGGAATCACGTGAGTCATAAACCGCTTTTACTTTTTGGAACAATTTATCGTTTAGCAATACATCATCGCTGGCCGATGAAAGCATAGGCGAGACCTCTTTTGAGATCGTCTGCAGCGCATCGTTAGTGTCGGCACCCGTTAGGTTATAGAACACGCTGGCGACTTTTGAGGTTAGCTCACCTGAAAATTCCATCGCTTCGATTGTGTTAGCGAAGTTGGGTGCTTCAGGGTTATCTATGATGGCTTGCATTTCGGCTTGATGCTGAGCAATACCTGCCTTGAATGCCGGTAGGTAGTGCTCTGGTTTGATCTTATCAAAATCAGGAATACCAAGGTAAGTATCGTATGGCTTAAAGAATGGGTTACCCGCATTGTTTTCGATTATCTGCTGCGCTACAACGTTAGGTGCCAGGTTGGTATCGCCGCTTCCAGTCGTTGATGTGCTACATGCACCTAATGCAAAGGTGAGTGCCATAGCGGTTACTAGTGGTTTGAGGGTTAATCCCTTCATATTTATATCCCCGATTTGTTTTTATTTGCTTGTGTTGAAATATTGTCGCCAAGCCCATAGTGGGCGAAAGCGTGCAGTTTAAGCTAGACAAAAATCATCATGACAATTTATACGTTAAAAGACTTAAACTGACGTTAATAGCTTTTAAATATCATGGTTAAAGGTGTTAAAGCTATCAAAATAATGTTTTGTTTGTAACAAATGTTTTGAATGCCCTGTTTTTATACATTATCTGGCATTTTTTGATAAATTATTAACCACAAGCTTGACAATAGATGTGTTCAAATATAGGTAGCACTAGTACTTACAGAGCTTAAATTGTTAAAAAATGCATTAATTCGTTTAAGGCTGGTTCTAGCGGCTTTCAGACTGATTATCTGGGATAAGGAAAGGGTGGACTGAGTTTTACCGTGTTTAAAAAGGGAAGCCACTGGCTTCCCTTTTGTGCATATAGTCCAGCGTGTAGATATCTAAGATTAATACCCTAAGGTCAAGGATCCTGCGCGGCGAGGGTCTGATGAGCCAAATACGCCTTGCTCCGTGACCATAATCGATTGGGTCGAGCCGATGGCGTTACCCACACTGACCTTATGACCCTTAGCTTCGAGTAGCTCTATGGTGTCACGATTGAGACTATGTTCGACACGTAGTACATCGGGCAACCACTGATGGTGTATGCGAGGCGCGGCAGTGGCTTCGGCGATATTAAGATCATGGTCGATGACATTCATGATGATCTGCATCGTGGTCGTGATGATGCGTGAACCACCTGGGCTGCCGGTGATGATAAAGGGTTTGCCATCTTTCATCACTATGGTTGGGCTCATGGAGCTGAGTGGCCGCTTGTTGCCTTCGACTGAGTTGGCTTCACCGCCGACCAGGCCATAACCATTTGGAGTGCCGGGCTTTGCAGAAAAATCATCCATCTCATTGTTGAGTAAGATGCCAGTGCCTTTAGCCACTAATCCCGAGCCATAGCTGAAGTTTAGGGTGTAGGTATTGGATACCGCGTTGCCCCATTTGTCGACCACAGAGTAATGAGTGGTTTGGTCACTCTCATAGGGGATAAGTTTACCGGGTTTAATTTCGCTACTCGGTGTGGCCTTATTGATAGCGATTTGACTGGCTAACGTTCTGGCATAGTCTTTACTGGTCAAGGCCTCTACTGGCACCTTGTAGAAGTCGGGATCGCCAAGATATTCACTGCGATCGGCATAGGCGCGTCTCATCGCCTCAGTCATCAGATGCAGAGTCGTTGCTGTGTTATGACCCAGTTTATCGATGGGGAAGGTTTCTAATATGTTGAGCATTTCGACGATATGGACGCCGCCGGATGAAGGTGGCGGCATGGACACCACTTTATAGCCACGATAATCGCCTGTCACCGGTTTACGCTCGACAACTTTATACTGCTTTAGATCATCGAGTGTCATGATCCCGCCAGCGTCTTGAACGGCTGCAACTAATTTTTGAGCCGTTTCCCCTTGGTAGAAGCCTTTACTGCCTTGCTTGGCAATTAAGGATAAAGAGTGGGCAAGCTCAGCTTGTTTTAGCAGGTCACCGACTTGATAATTACTGCCGTCTGCTTTATAAAATACCTCGGCAGAGCTTGGCCATTGGGCGATTCGTCTTTTAAGCCCAATTAAAGAGGTAGAGAGATCCGGTGTGACGGTAATGCCTTCACTCGCCATTGTTATCGCCGCAGCCATCACTTGCTTCATGGTCATGGTGCCGTATTTCTCGAGGGCCAGTTCCATGCCCATCACAGTACCCGGTACGCCAACGGCTAGGCCGTGTTCGCGGCTCAGTTTAGCAACGGCGTCGCCCTGCTCATTGAGGTACATATCTCTATGGGCTTTCGATGGCGCCATTTCACGGTAATCGATAGCGATAGTCTTGTTGGGCTCGGCGAGATGAACCAACATGAAGCCACCGCCACCTATGTTGCCAGCACGAGGCAAGGTCACCGCAAGGGCAAAGCCAACCGCCACGGCGGCATCGACGGCATTACCGCCTTGCTTTAAAATATCTACGCCAGCTCGAGTCGCCAATGCCTCTTGACTCGACACCATGCCATGCTTAGCCCAAACGGGTTGCACGGTTGCCATGTGGCTGTATATTGAAGATTCAGCGGCTTGTACGGGGGCGACATGCAATGCAGAGGATAAGCCCAGTAAAGGCACGGCCACAGAGATGGCGACGAATAATCGTGTTAGCGAGCGCATTGAAATCCCTTTTTTATATTAGAAAGTTATAGTTATTTCAGCAATGTGACGTTAATCATATAAAATAGCAAGACAAAAAAAGTAGGAGAAGTACTTGTTCGGATCAGACTTGAAGCTTGAGTTCTCGGAGTCAATCTCCACTATTCCTGCCGATGAATGGAATGCCTTGATGCAGGGAGATGTTGACAAGCGCGGTAAGGGAGTTAACCCCTTTACTTGTCATGCCTATCTTCTGGCGTTGGAAGAGAGTCGTTGTGTGTGCCCGAAATCCGGTTGGACTCCCATGCATTTGTCTGTGCTGAGCCAAGGTAAGCGGATTGCTGTGATGCCCCTGTACAGTAAGAGTCATTCTTATGGAGAATACGTGTTCGATTGGGCCTGGGCCGAGGCCTATGAAAGGAATCACATCGACTATTACCCTAAGTTATTGAGCGCGGTTCCTTTTACGCCTGTCACGGGCAACAGGTTCGGCATAGATAAGCAACTCAGTGAACAAGAGTCTCAGTCTGTCGTCTCCTTGATGATTCAAGCACTGAGCCATGAGATGAGGCGAGGAAGATATTCGAGCTGGCATTGCCTGTTTATGCCTGAGGCGCAACATAAGCTTATCTCACTGTCACAATCACAGTCCCAGTTAGAAGCAGAATTAGCGTCAGGCTTATCTTCACCTTCATCTTTAACCCCCCTTAAGCGCACTGGCACTCAGTTTCATTGGCGTAACCAAGGTTACCGGGGATTTGATGATTTCTTGTCTGTTATGAGTTCACGCAAACGAAAAAACATCATCAAAGAGAGAAATAAGGCTCAAGGACAAGGTTATACCTTTAGGTTTGTTCCGGGCTGTGATGTGACAGAGGCTCAGTGGCAATCCTTCTACTACTGTTACCAGGTAACCTATGCGAAACGCTCGGGCCACTACGGTTATCTTAATCTAGACTTTTTTAAACTGATTGGAAAAACGATGCCGGAGCAAGTGCAATTACTGGTTGTCGAGAAGCCAATGCCGCAATTCTATGGATCAGATAATTCAGATAATTCAGATAATTCAGATAATTCGGATGCTCCTGAGAGCTTAGATGACCATATCGGCTCAGCAGAGGAACTTGGAGATGCCCGTATCGTCGCTGCTGCGCTCTATTTCACCAGTGATACGCATCTCTATGGTCGATATTGGGGCTGTTTGGAAGAGGGTGATGCTTTACATTTCGAGGCGTGTTATTACCAGGGGATTGAATACTGCATCAAACATAATTTGCAGACCTTGGATGCGGGGGCTCAGGGAGAGCATAAGATTTCTAGAGGATTTGAGCCGGTGGAGACCTACTCAAACCATGAGATTGCCCACCCAGGTTTCAGAGACGCCATCGAGAATTTTACTCTACAGGAAGCCGAACAAAATAGACGTTACATGATAGAGGCAGCTAAATCACTGCCGTTTAAGAACAAGGATTAATGAGGCCCTAGGAGCTAGGGCTTGTTCAGTATCGTGTTTAACCTAACGCCAACCAGAAACCGACACCTATCATCAATGAACCTGCAATACGATTCATCAGCTTGATATTATCCCCCTTAGATAAAAACACTCTTAGGCTCTTACCGCCGGAGGCATAGGCGAGCATAGCAACGGCTTCAGAGACTAAGATGATAGACAAGAGCCAGAACAGCTGAGGCGCCACTGCCTTATCAGCGCTGATGAATGGCGGTAACAGGGAGACCATAAAGGCCCAGCCTTTAGGATTTGAAATCGCAGTCATCAGGCCTTGATTGAATAGAGTTGTGCGGCTCACTTGTGTCTGCTGCTCATTGGTTATGGTCATCTTGCCTTTAGATAACCACATCTGGATTCCAATATAGCCCAGGTAAGCACCGCCGGCATATTTGATGATTGAGAAGGCTTGAGGGTAGTTAAGCATGATACTTGCGACGCCCATGACAGCGGCAATAGCCACGATAGCCACACCAATCAATTCCCCACCCATCATCCACAGGGTTCGACGCACACCGATACTCATGCCTAAGGTCATTGCGAGTGTCATACACATGCCGGGTGTGATTGACACGAAGAAGAAGGTAGGTAGAAAAACAGCGAGTAGGGCGATATCTGGCATCGGTAATAAGCTTCTTAATTTTTGTTAGAAGGAGGCTCAGTCTAGAGAATATTGTGCCCAGTGAAAACAAAAAACCAGCCATTGAGGCTGGTTTTACATCCGGCTAACCTAAATCAGCACACTAGTTAACGTCGGAGGCTGGAGACTAGGCTTGTTAGAGCACGCCACGACGCTGCTGATCACGCTCTATCGACTCAAACAGGGCGGTAAAGTTACCTTCGCCGAAGCCCTGATTATTCTTACGTTGAATGATCTCGATGAAGATAGGGCCGAACAGATTCTTAGTGAAGATCTGCAGCAGGTAGCCATCGTCATCGCCGTCGATCAATATCTGATGATGCCTGATGCGCTCTCTGTCTTCGGTGACCTGAGGCAGCTTGTCGAAGATGGTTTCGTAATATTCAGGGATAATATCTAATGTCTGAATGGATGAACCTTCCATCGCATCGAGAGAGGCGACGATATCACGACTTCTGAATGCCAGATGCTGTACGCCCGGACCATCATACTCTTTCAGATATTCATCTATCTGATTCTTCTCGCTGCCTTTACCTTCGTTGATTGGAATGCAGAAGCTGCCATCCGGTGAGCGCAGGGCGTAAGAGATCAAGGCGGTTTTAGCCCCCTTAATATCGAAATAGCGCACTTCGGTGAAACCGAAGATATCTTTATAGAAGTTAGCCCAAAACTCCATGGTGCCCTGGTAGACATTGTTGGTGAGATGATCGACTTCGATAAAGCCTTTTTCTTGCGTGATGACTGGCTGTTCGAGATCGACGAAATCATTTTGGTAGATATTCTTTTCTTCACCAAAGATGTCGATAAAGTAAATTAAGCTGTCACCTATGCCATAAATAGCCGGATAAGGATGATCCTTGTTAGCATCATCGGCAGGTTTAGCACCGCGAGCTACCGCGCCTTCGAAGGCAAACTGTGCATCTTCTACGCGCCAGCCCATAGAACAAATCGCAGGACCGTGAGTCTTAGCAAACTCGGCCGAGAAACCGCTTCGCTCGTTGTTCAGCAGGAAGTGGATGTCATTTTGTGTGTAGTAACTGATATCTTTGTTCTTGCTCTTTTTCAGTTTTGAGAAGCCGAAATCGATAAATACTTTATGCATGAATTCAAGATCTGGGGTGGAAAATTCAGTGAATTCTATGCCCAATAAGCCCAGTGGATTTTTTTCGCTTGCCATTGTTCTATCCTCGTTCAATTTTTCATGCACCTTGATGGGTGCTTTTTTTATGTTTTATGTTTGGGATGTGATGTCTTTCTGTTTGAGCCAGACACCATTTTCACTTAAATTGTGATCTTAATATCAATTTAGTTGCTCAGATGAACAAAAAAAAGAATAATAATTGGCTTGAGTTAATCTATAAAATAGATGGTATATTTAGGTTTACACTAATGAGGCGTGTATGCGTATAGATGTTGATGCATTTAAAGTGCTTGAGGTTTTGGTCGAAGAAGGCAGCTTTGCTAAGGCTGCAGAGCGTTTACATAAGGCTCAGTCTGCGGTGAGTTATCAGATAAAGAAGTTAGAGCAACACTTAGGTGTAAATCTTTTTTGTCGGGATCAGTACCGAGCCGAATTAACGCCGGAAGGTAAAGTTATACTCGCCGAAGGCCAGAGACTGTTGCAGTACCTGGCAAACATTGAACATTTAGCGAGCAGGTTCAGTGAGGGCTGGGAGCCAAAACTGGAACTTGTGATCGATGGAGCCTTGCCGATGGAGCCCATCATGAAGGCATTGAAACGTATGGCTGCCCATCAGATCCCGACAAAAATTCAATTGAATATGGAGTTTCTCGGTGGAGTACAAGCCAGATTTGAGCGAGATAATGCCGACTTGATGTTAGTGAAAGACTATCGTACAGGTCCCAATTATCGACCACAGTCTCTGCCGGATATCACCAGCATACTCGTCGTGGCGGCAAGCCATCCCTTGGCCGTGGAAGAGAATATCTCGTTATTTGAGCTGCAAAGGCATGTTGAACTCACCATCGAAGATTCCTCTCCCGAGATAAGCTATCAGGATGAGCTTCAATTCGGTGGTGATAAGGTGTTTTATCTGTCTGGTTTCATCATGAAGAAGAATGCATTGGAGATGGGATTAGGTTTTGGCTGGATGCCAGACTTTCTCATTCATGATGAGCTTAAGCGTGGTGAGCTGGTTGAGGTGGATTTCAGTGGCGGTAGCCGCCACAGCTTCACGCCTAAGCTAGTGTCGACCATGGAGCGCCCATTGGGTAAGGCGGGACGTCTGTTTACTGAGCTCATTATGGAAGAATTCGATCGTGCAGAGCTCTAGCCTAGCGAGTCTCAGCTTCCAAGCAGGTTAATCTGTGATGATATCGAGTATTTTGCGTGTTTTATCATGAAATTTTATCAGTGAACCATCGATATCCAGGGTGATGTTGCCCTGTTTATCCATGGGGAAATGTATTTTCCCGCGAGAGAAGAGGTCATCACTCAATATATCCCCTCGGTGAAGTTTCTTTTGCCATCCGGGCGGTAATGGTTCGCCCTTGGCGACTTTTTTCTGTAAGCCGTAGGGTAGAGTCGAAGGTTTGCCCTGCTTATCGTGTTTCTGATGCTTTTCGCTCTTGTCATTTTTAGCCTCGACCCCAGTCGTGAATAGAGACAGACCTGTGGTTAACACCAAGAGAAATGCGAGATATAAAAGCTTGTTCATATACTTATCCTATCCGTTTAGCTTCAATTGAGAGCTTCACTAAGTTATAGCATTCTAGTAGTGGTGTCAGCAACTGGCCCTGTAGCCCAGTAGAGAAAGCAAATCGACTTAACGGCCGATACTTATAATATATCGTACCGTTAAGCTTAGGTTCAGTGCTCATCTTCTATATTGAAGACATAAGGTCAGTGGTACGACATATGCGGACATTAAAGTTGTAGAAGGTTTTAAGAAGCTTGAATGTTGAAAGTTGAGTATAAGCGTTCAACGAGCATGTGCATTAAGTATTAATACAGGCCATTCTCGTTGATAGGAGGTATCAGATGACACTCTCAGTATCGAATCATACATCGAACCTTTATGCTAAGTATGTGAATATATTAGCTTGCGGAGACAAACCCATCTCGGTTTGTAAGCTGCAGGAGTTTACCCAAGACTTGGCCAAGAGCCAGTTGCTGCTGAACGATTTTAAATGGGATGATTGGTATCAAAATAGCCATTTAGTTGACCGCCCCGAGTATATTGCCGATGCCAGCCTGCATGATTGCCAATTATTGCTCACCGCCATGACGCGTCTCGAACGTTATAGTCCGGGGGTGATGGATAATATGAGACGCCAAGGTGTCTTGATTGCAATCCTTGAACGCTATAATAATTTTTCAATGAAACTTGCTTGTTAGTAGGCTGTAGGGCTAAAAGAGTTAGGGTATAAGCTAGGTTTTAGCCATCCATGGCCTCCTTATTGTAAAAAGTACATACTCTCTATTTAAGAGAAGCCAGACATAAAGCAAGCTTTAATCCATGACCTACAGGAAGTAGGAAATGTCCAATTGATGTCTGGAACATCAAGGACCCATGGCCTCCTTATTGTAAAGAGTGCATACTCTCTATTTAAGCGAAGCCAGACACAAAGCAAGCTTCAAGCCTTCCATGGCAAGCTTGCATAAATGTTCCAGACA
Source organism: Shewanella benthica (assembly GCA_023284085.1). Lineage (GTDB taxonomy): Bacteria > Pseudomonadota > Gammaproteobacteria > Enterobacterales > Shewanellaceae > Shewanella > Shewanella benthica. Next base: position 34,881 of record JAKVHY010000026.1, on the reverse strand, counting down.
TAAAAACGCCAGCTAGATGCTGGCGTTTGTGTTCCTGAAGCTTATACCGTTCGGTATCAATCTAGTCAGCAAATGGCACGGGTCTTGGTGTGTTAGCGTTCGATGGCGGCAGGATAGGTAACACTATCTGCGGCTGCTCACCGGTTAGAGACTTAAGGAAAGCCACCATCTCTTTGGTTTCGGCCGCAGTTAACTCCTGTCCTAATTGGATCTCTGCCATGGTATTCACCGCTTCTTCCAGTGTCCAAGTTGCTCCGTCGTGGAAGTAGGGATAGGTCAACTCGATATTTCTGAGTGTTGGCACCTTAAATACGAATTTATCGGCTTCGTTACCTGTAACAGCCTTACGGCCCTGGGCGGGATTTTTGGTATGGAATGGTTTGACGAGCCCCATCTTCATATACATGGTGCCGCCGACAGCGGGTCCGTTGTGACAGCTAGTACAGCCTTTATCTTTAAACAATTGATAACCAGATTTGACCTCTGCACTGATTGCTGACTTGTCACCTTGAAGATATAGATCGAACGGGCTATTTGGTGTCACTAACGTCTTTTCAAATTCCGCAATTGCATCGGTAATATTATCGATATTGACAGCATCTTTACCATATATTGCAGCAAATCTTTCCTGATATGCAGGCATAGAATTTACAGTCAAGACAGCAAGTTCATGGGTATACCCCATCTCTCCTGGGTTAGCGATAGGGCCACCGGCTTGCGCTTGAAGATCTTTGGCTCGCCCATCCCAGAATTGGGCTAAACCGTATTCTGCATTGAGTACGGTTGGCGAATTAATGGGGCCTTGTTGCCAGTTGTGACCTATGGATGTGGGCAGTGCATCGACGCCACCTAATGACAGGTTGTGGCATGAGTTACATGAGATGAAGCCAGATTTTGAGAGTCTGGGTTCGAAAAAGAGCATCTTGCCTAATTCGACTTTTTTTGGTGCTGTGATTTTTGCAGGTTCAATAATCTGGATAGGTTCCTGAGCCATGGCAGCAGTGCTGATAGCTGCGAGAATGGCGAGAGAAACACAAGAAAGTTGCTTCATACTAGACCTCATTAAATACTTGTTTTTTGTGTGGGTATTTTATGAGGCTATCTTATTCCTTCACCAATGAAGGCGGTAACGCTTTGTTTCGATAGAGTCTATCGTATCTTTGGATTAAGTAATTGTGAAGCAGATCTCAGACTCTATGCTAACTCTTAGTTAGGCAGAGGCGTGCAGGTCACGCTCTGTTGATGTTTGTGATCTAGGGGTTGATATTTACTGAGTAGACTAAGTCAGTGACTCATTTAACCAGGGACTAACTAGGGGAGAGGCTATGATCGATTCATCTTCCACAATAGAATTTTCCTATCTAGCCAAGCGGCCGAAGCATAAAACTGGCGCTGGCTCTTACGAAGCCAGATTTTTGCCCAAGGGTATTCCAGGCTCAAGATGGCAAGGCCTATTGGTAGCAGCAGCCAGGCGGGTCCCGGCAAAGCCAACAGAGCGATACCCGCGATAGTCAGTAGTCCACCGACAATGGTGATAAGCGCCTTACGTATCATACTCGCTCCTGTTTAATCATGATATGTTGGATAATATCTCATTATAAAGGTCTCTTATGCCAGTCGACAATTGTAACAAAGCTTTAATTACTCTACAGATAACCGTTAAGTATAAACTGTCTATACTTATGTAAAATCGATGCTAAGTAGGATATCCCCATTAACCGAATAAGAATGATATTTGCGTTTACCGGGTTCAGCACTTCATCAGGGAAATGCGGACTCAGGCTTATGCTACTTTTAGCCCTATTGTTAAGCTTGCCCGCCAAGTCAGATACCCTCAAGTTGACTTCGTTACACTGGCCCCCTTACTCAGGTAAAAAGCTGGTGGATCAAGGGGCATTGATTGCAATTACTCGCGCCGCACTTAATGCTATGGGCCATGAGCTTACCGTCGACTTTTATCCCTGGAGTCGGGCGGTGAGGCTGGCTGGCCGAGATGATTCTATGTATCTGGGATATTTACCCGAATATTCTTACCCTACAGAGGCCTTTATTTTTTCTGAATCACTCGGCGTAAGCCCGCTGGGCCTTGTAGAGAGACAAATTCATCCTATCCGCTGGGCAAAACTTATCGATCTCAATGAGTATACATTAGGTGTTGTCAGGGATTATGTGAATACCGCCGCTCTCGATATCATGATCAAACAGGGGACTCAACCCGTCGAAGTCGTCAGCTCTGATGAACATAATATCAAGAAGGTGGCGACAGGTCGTGTAGACGGCGCCGTTATCGATGTACATGTTCTCAGGTACATATTGGCGAGAGATGACTTGAAGCCATTAGCCGATAAGTTACAGATAAATCCAAAGCTGCTCGAAGAGAAACAATTATATGTTGCCTTTAAAAACAGCCCTGATGGCCACAAGTGGCGGGATATTGTTAATCTTGGCCTGGCTAAAATAGACGCGAAATCTATTTTGGATAAATATATGACTTCTGTCGCGACGACCAATAAATAATTGGACAACGGCTAACGGTGGCTCACAGCTTTGACTAAGCCAACGTTAGCCGTTATTTAGGCTTTCGCCACCACAGTTTGGCCGATTGGCGTTAGGCTCAACATGGCCAGTTTGAGATGTTGAATTCCAAAAGGGATGCCAATAATAGTGACAAAACAGGCTAAGGCATGGGTGATATGTCCGATAGCGAGCCAGATCCCAAATAACAGGAACCAGATAATATTTCCCACTGTGCCAAAAGCGCCTGTACCCAGATCTTCTTGTCCCGTGAGGTGTCTTCTGTTCATCTGTTCCTGACCGAAGGGCCAAAATGTCATTTCGCCTATGACAAAACAGGCGCGTCCGAATGGGATCCCTATGATGCTGATGAAGCAGAGTAGGCCAGCTAGCCACCATGCTAATCCCATGATAAAGCCGCCAAGCACAAACCAAGCAATGTTAAAAATTAACCGTAATACTGCCATTTATGACTCCAGAGAAAAATCATTTGTTATTTTCATTGTTAAATCTTATCAAGCGAATACCGTGCCAACCATGTAAGTGGCTTGTTTTCAACTGCTTATGGTTTGTTGTGGGGAGGCTTTTAGTGAAATTTATCAGCTTTTAGTACTTTTAGTCGATTGTGATGCCTAGCCAATGGTAAAATCATTGCCTGACTATTCCAGTTTTAATGCCTTGAAATGAAGCTAAGCCATACCCCTGTCGATACCCTAGAGATGTTTAACAGACACATTTTTGTCAAGAGAGATGATCTGCTCCATCCTGAATTTTCAGGTAACAAGGCACGAAAGTTTGCCTATTTCCTCGAGCATGATTTTCCGGGAGTGACTAAGCTCATCGGCTATGGTTCACCTCAGGCTAATTCCCTCTATTCTATGTCGGCGCTAGCAAAACTTAAGGGGTGGAGTCTAGATTTCTATGTGGATCACATCGCCTCTCATATCAAATTGAATCCAAGTGGTAATTATGGCGCGGCATTAGCCAATGGCGCACATATCATATCACTCGATACTCTGGATGATAGAGCTGGCCGGGACACTCACACCTATATACAAGAGGTGGTGCTGCCACTTGAGGCCAATGCGGTTTTTGTTCCTGAAGGCGGTCGCTGCGAGTATGCCGAGTTCGGAGTATCTAAATTGGCTGAAGAGATAGCGCTGTGGGCAAAGGAGAGTGGATTACGTCATCTCGTCGTTTTTCTGCCTGCTGGTACCGGTACCACGGCACTGTATCTTAATAAGTTTTTTGTTGAGCAAGAGATAAGTATCCGGGTGCTTACCTGCGCCGCAGTTGGGGGGAGCGCCTATTTAACCCAGCAATTTAACGAGTTGTCAGACAATCCAACACACCACCCTGAGATTGTGACTCTGGCAAAAAAGTATCATTTCGGGAAATTATATCCTGAGTTTTATGAGATGTGGAAAATGCTCTCACTCAGTGGCATCGCTTTCGAGCTACTTTATGATCCTCTCGGTTGGATGGCACTAGAACAACATCTAAGCATCAGTCAGGATGATGTGCCTATTCTATATCTTCACCAAGGTGGCTTATTAGGTAATGAAACCATGCTACCCAGATACAGGCGGAAATACGGTGATTAAAATTATGATGTTAATCGCTAGTACTTGTTCGAACCAAGAGTGACGTTTGGATGTATGAGATGCGTTGTGGGGAGTATTTACCGTTTGGTCAGGCTAAGTATCTGTGAAAGTGATACAGCCTGAACCAAAGGTAGGAGTTGCTTTATTGCTTAATAGCCGACTTATGGTGTCGGTCCTATCTGTTTCCTGTCTATAAGCGGGGAAACATTCGATACCAGTGAGAGGGTGTATCGATTAGCATCTGTTTGTTGCTTGAACTAATCTCTGACTAGCAGCCTAGTGAGAGGTCTGACAAAAACTCATTTAAACTTATTTATTGCCAGATAATAGCCAATTCATAAATTTTAACGCTTCGGTGCGCTTAGAGAAAGTCTGTCGGTTTTTTCCTTGGCTATCGGTGAAAGCGATAGAAGATTTATTTACAGAAATAGAATCTACTGGAAAACTAACTGTGATCTGGTGACCATTTACATTGTACGACATAGGTCATACTCCTTATGTGTTACTGCTAGCATTAATCAGTAGCAGTTGTATTTAATAATAAAATCCTTAGCAATTAGCAAAAGATGAGCATTAAGTTCGTTTTGAGGCTACCCATCTTCGACGGTTTAATCAAGTAAACTAGTTATCATTAATTGTTAACAATTGTAACCTGTCTAATAAGCAGTGAACCGATTGGAACAAAGTTAAACACAGATGTATGACAGCTAGATGACTAAAATTGAGGAGTTGAACCGGCGTTATAATATTTTTGCGAGGCAGTGACGATATGGAGTCGGACTTACAAATAAAATTAAATATAGGTTTCTCAAAACTAGCGACTATTATATCGGCGAAAATGGCGTTGTCAATGCCATTTTTATATTATTGTGCGCTTTTTCGCTAGAAACATAATTGAGTTGTAAAACTGTTGTTTGTGACAATAAGTGATAGAGTTTGTGGGTCTCTTGTTAATGGGTGGTTGATAAATATGCGTTTTAGTCATTGGGTTTTCCCTCTTTTCTTCTATTCACTGTTTTTATTCTCAAATGCTAATGCCGCAGGCATGCCGAGCATGGTGGGAGTACTCAAAGGGGCGTCAAGTGAACAACAAATCGCGACTGAGCTCTCTGTGCATCAACAATATGAATATAAGGATGAATTTAAACGCGATACTCCCAGGGGAACGCTGGAAGGATTTACCCAAGCGGCCTACGAACAAGATTACGCCTTGGCGGCTAAATACTTAGACCTGCGTTATCTTCCCGATGGGATGACTAAAGATAAGGGAGCCGAATACGCCTCAAAACTTCAAGCGATTATCGACAGAAACATCTGGGTCGATCTCGATCAGATTAATGACTCTCCTCGGGGAAAAGATAACGATATGTTGCCGGAATATAGGGATGCTTTTGGGCGGATAAAGCTTGAGAGTAGTGAAGTTTCCCTGCTGCTGCAACGCGTTCCGGGTCAACAGGGGTCGATTTGGAAAATATCTAATGCCACCGTTGCCAAGGTGCCGACCCTCTATGATCAGCTCGGTTACGGTCCTGTGGTGGAGTGGTTCGTCGACAATATTCCTGAAGGTCGTTTATTCAAAGTCAACCTGTGGGAGCTCACCTTACTCTTGGTTTATCTGGCTGCTGCTTTTTTAGTGGTGATCCCCATTACCTGGATCATGAAACTCTTAATCTTAAAAAGTCATTATGCGCTTAAAGAGGAGTTAGGCTATGTCGTTGCCGGACCATTACGTTTCTTTATCGCAGTGGTATTAGATAGAGTCTGGATGGCTCACAGTAGCATTTCAGCCATGGCATTGGAGATGGTTAACACAGGTTTTTTATTGTTTATCGCTGTCGTATGGTTGGTCTGGTCTTCGTTAGGCATTTTTCAGGCGGGCCTTAAACGGCGTTGGCTTGCACAAGATAACCAACAGGGGGCTTCTCTGTTAGGACCCCTGACTAATTTTGTTCGGGTTATCTTTGTTGCCCTTGCCGGTCTCGTATGGTTAGAGCATTTGGGTTTCAGTGCCAGTGCAATATTGGCGGGGATGGGAATAGGTGGCGTTGCCATTGCCTTAGCTTCTAAGCAATCCATAGAAAACTTCATCGGTACTATCACCTTATATTCAGCGGCTCCGATTAAAGTGGGTCAGCTTTGTCAGTTTGGTGCTATTAGGGGGACAGTCGAGCAGATAGGGTTAAGGTGCACTCAGATAAGAACCTTAGACAGAACCTTGATCCATGTGCCCAATGCAAAATTGGCAGAGATGGAGATAGAAAACATCTCCGAGCGTGAGAAAATCCGCTTCAAGGCCGATATCAGGTTAGATTATGCGACCTCATCCGAGCAATTGAAGGGTATTATTGCCGATATCACGGCGATGCTTGAGCAGCATAAAGAAGTGGATGAGAGCCCTCTACGGGTCACATTTCAAGGGTTTGGCCTACACGGCTTGCAGGTTAACGTATTTGCTTATGTGGGAACCACCAGTTTTCCGACTTATCAGTTGGTGGCGGAAGAGTTGCATCTAGGTATCATGGATATAGTAGTGAATCATGGTTCTCGTATTATTCCAGTGGCACCCATAGCGGCAAGAATATAGGGGGTGTTATTCCTGAGCTTTAGTTATCATTTTGAGCTTAACTTGATTTCTATCAGCTCGAAGATAGTGATAAAGTCTATAATCACCAAGAACTTTATCGGGATGCTCTTTATATTCGTCCCTTTATTTTTAGAACTTTATTTTAAATATTTTATTTTGAGAGCAGCATAATGGCAAAAGTACTCGACTCGGTTGACCAAAGAACCCAACTTGTAGGAGAAAATCGGCTTGAACTATTACTGTTTCGCATCAATGCCACTCAACTTTTTGCGATAAATGTATTTAAAGTAAAAGAGGTGGTTAAACTGCCTCAATTGAGTGCCGTTCCCGGTAGCCATTCTCATATCTGCGGTGTGGCTAATATTCGTGGAACGTCGATTCCGGTAATCGATCTTCGTAGCGCTATCGGCTATAAACCTATCACAGGCGAACATGAAGCTAATATGATCATCACTGAGTATAATCGCAGTGTTCAGGGCTTTAAGGTGGGTAAAGTCGAGCATATTGTCAATATGACCTGGGGAGATATCTTACCTCCGCCCAAAACGGCTGGCAGAAATAATTATTTAACGGCAATAACTCGTATCGAAATCGATGGGGTTAGCCAAATCGTGTCTATTATCGATGTGGAAAAGGTGTTGGCCGAGATTATCCATTATGACGTCACCTTGTCTGAAGGCGTACTCGACGAGACCTTGGTTGACGAGATGCTGGGGCGTAAGATTTTAATCGCCGATGACTCTTCGACGGCGCGCAGGCAGATAAAGGAGACACTCGAGCCGTTAGGCATAGAGATCCTCGAAGTCTCTGATGGCTTGCAGGCACTCAGAACGCTACAGGGCTGGTGTGATGAGGGTAAATCGGTGCAGGATGAGATCTTAATGCTGATCACAGATGCAGAAATGCCTGAGATGGACGGCTACAAATTAACTCATGAGATCCGTAGCGATAAGCGCATGAATGATCTCTTTATCACATTGAATACGTCATTAAGTGGCAGTTTCAATAAGGCCATGGTCGATAAAGTTGGATGTGATCGTTTCATCTCTAAGTTTCAGCCCGATCTTTTAGTCGATGTGGTGCAACAGAGGCTAAGAGAGTTAGTTAATGCGGGAATCGAGTAAAAAGTGCACTTAGAACCAAGTTTTGTCGGTTAAAGGCGTGCCTTGCTCGATGGCTATGTCTTTTACCACCTCCTGTTTTACTCGTTTAGGTGAGGCTATGTTGATTCGGCTGATACGCACAGCATAACCGAAGCGACTACGACCTACTTGGGATAGCACGGCTTCGAAAAAATGTTTATCCAAGCCTAATGTTTGGCTGTAATGATTAACGGCTTTAGCAAGTGAGCCATATTTCACCCCGTCAAATTCAAAGCCAACGACAAAATCGCTATCATCTATGTCGACGCCGTCCAAGCTTAGGGGCCAACCATTGGCATTTATCCTATCTCGGGCAATTAGGTACATCATCCAGGCGCTTTTCTTGAAGCCCTCAAAAATTCTACAAGAAAACTCTGAGTCGATTAATTCCTGCTCTGTCCAATTAACCCCTATGGCAAGGTGTTTGGCATAGATACGCATTAATTCATCTTTGACGGCTAGCTGGCAATCCCAAATAGACGTTAGCGGACTTTTCTTCGCCAGTTTCAGGCACTCTTTACATGCCGGAACAGCTAAACTCGAGTGAGGCGTATGCACGCTGGCATGATATTCAAATACGCAGTTGGAAGGTTCATTACAGAACCAGCAAGCATGGCGAAACTCGAAGGGGACATCGATGAGGGGAACTGATTGCGTCATAATCTATCCAAGACAGATATGACGCAATATGATGACTGAAATCCAATAAAGTCTGTCATTTCAGCATAATAGTACGGCGAGATAATCAATTACTCAGCTTCAACCTGGACTAATGATTTAGCCAGTTCGATAGGGTCTATTTCTAAACATTCTTGATCGGCTATCCAATCGGTACCGACAAGTACACCATCGTCGTTTAGGTCCGATACCCAGAAATCAAGGAACTCGACTAAGGTGATCGACACAGCTTGATAATCTGCCCACTCTTCACTGCAGTGAACTTTGGCATTCGCTTCAGAAGACCAAAGCGGCATTACGTCAGTATGTTCGTATTCAGATGAATCGCATACAACCCAGCCTTCACCGGTTTCATCTTGTAATCCCCAGACAACTTGGTGTTGTTTTACATTCTCGATAAAGCTGGCTAGTTCAGGGGTAATTTCGCTCATGATAGATCTCTTCAGTGTGTAATTAAAACCGGGTCATTATACGCCAGGCGAGGTATTCTCCAAGTGAATCTTGCTGATTAACGTCTGTTAGATAAACATTAAGTAAAAATAACCTTATTTCTGTCGAAAAAATGGCATTAATAGTTAAACTATCTTGTTCCTATCGTTATTATGGCTCAGATCTATGTCGTTTTTACGACCTTGAGCATTTTCTTTTTATCATTCTAGTCAAAATTTTTTTTTGCATTCTTGGAGTTGTCGTTTTGATTAAAAATGTCCCATTAGCATCCGTACTCTTCGTCTCTTCCCTCTGGGCGTTGCCGGCTAGCGCCGATGATTTCGCAACTTGTGTGGTTAATCTGCAGGAGAAAGCCCAGCAAGAGGGTCTTTCGAAGGAGACAATCGATAACGCGTTAGCCAATGTTAACTATGTCTCCAGAGTGATTGAACTCGATAAGAAGCAACCCGAGTTTAGTCAGACCTTCGATAATTATTTTAGTAAACGGGTGACAGACTGGCGCGTAAGCCAAGGCCGGAAGATGTTGCGTGAGCACAAGGTGTTATTAGAAAAATTACAAGATACCTATGGCATTCCACCGCAATATTTGATGGCGTTTTGGGGACTTGAAACCAATTTTGGTTCATATAAGGGCAAGATGCCGGTGTTAGATTCACTGGCGACCTTGGCCTGTGATCCTCGTCGGAGTAAGTATTTTACCGGCGAGTTGATGAAAGCATTAAAGCTTAAAGAGAAGTATGATTTTGATGTGTCTACTATGGTGGGCTCTTGGGCTGGTGCCATGGGGCATACGCAATTCATGCCGAGTGCCTACACTCACTACGCCGTCGATGGTGATGGTGATGGCAAAGCCGACCTATGGAATAGCACTGCCGACGCATTGTCTTCGGCGGCTAACTTCCTCAATCAACTCGGTTGGCAGCGAGATGAGCGTTGGGGCAGGGAGGTGAGATTGCCTGCAAATTTCAATTATGATTATCTCGGTAAGTCTAAGGCTCAAGGATTAACTGAGTGGAAACAACTTGGTCTGACTCAGAGTAATGGCGCTGCCTTATCGACCCCGGACATGACAGCAACACTCTATCTTCCAGCCGGGCATACCGGACCGGCCTTCTTAGGTTATAAGAATTTCGATGTGATCATGCGCTGGAATCGCTCTGAATTTTATGCCATCGCAGTCGGTCATTTAGCCGATAGGATTAATGGCGGCGTGGGATTAGCCATTGCGCCGCCGAAACAAGATAATTTAAACCGTTCTCGTGTTAAGGCGTTGCAAACTAAGCTAAATGATAAGGGCTTCGATGTGGGCAAACCCGACGGTGTGATGGGAAGAAATTCTAAGTCTGGCTTACGCGCCTATCAGCAGAGTGTGGGTCTGGTAGCGGATGGATTCCCCGATGAGGCGACGTTTAAGGCCATTGGAATCAACTAGTCAGTTTTTTCACCAATATTTAACACTAGAGTGCGTAAAGGACTTTTGTTAAGCTTCGTCACCAAAATAGAGTCAGGTATAGAGTTAAGGACATTTGATGAGCATTAAAAATGATATGGTTGTGCAGTTTAAATACACACTGCGCGATGAAAAGGGCGAAGTTTTAGAGACGAATAAAGATCTGGATCCTATTGCGTATCTGCACGGCCATAACAACATGATGCCTGGTGTTGAAGATTCAATTGAAGGTAAAGAGGTTGGCGCAAGCTTCTCTGTCACACTGGCGCCTGAAACTACTTACGGCGTTAGAAATGAAGATGCGATTCAGCGCGTCTCTGTTAAGCACCTACAAGGCGCTAAAAAATGGAAAGCGGGCATGCGCGCATTGCTCGATACCGATCAAGGCAAACGTCAGGTGACAATTGTCAAGATGGGTAAGTTTATGGCAACGGTTGATGTTAATCACCCATTGGCGGGGCGTGAGCTCACATTCGATATCGAGATCATCGAAGCGCGTGATGCGACCGATGAAGAAGTTGCCCACGGTCATGCCCATGGTAAAGGTGGTCATCACCACTAATCGCTATTCGGCGATTAGCTACAGGCATATAAAACCAGCATTGTTGCTGGTTTTTTCATTTGGGTCTCTTATTGGTCTATTATCTGGCTTTCGCCAAATTTAACTAAATATAAGGAATAGTTAGCAAGCATATGGTTATCGATTTTTCACAGGGGAAGGTGATCTTGTCTCCGTTTGAGGTACAAGTTCGATTTAATACGTCTGGCATCACCATGTATGCCATGGTTGAAGATATTAAGTTCATCGATGATGCACTCATCATGCACGCCGACGCGGGTGCCGTAAGGTGGAGCCTAAGATTAGATTCTCCGGAGCAAATCGCTGCGATTCGAGAAGAGTTAGGCGTCTAGAAGACGCCTCTACTTGACTATAATCAATTGGGTTTTATACCAATTGAGGTTATAAGCCTTCTCTGTTATGAGGCGCTAAATAATCCAGCTCTGGGCCATCTGGTACAATCCTGCTTGGATTGATATTGGCATGGCTAAAGTAATAGTGCTGCTTAATGTGTTCAAAATTCACCGTGTCTGCAATACCTTCGACCTGATAAAGCTCTCTTAGATAGCCTGATATTGCCGGGTAGTCTTGGATACGTTGCTTATTGGTCTTGAAATGACCGACATAGACGGCATCGAAACGAATTAAGGTGGTAAACAGCCTCCAATCGGCCTCTGTTATCTTGCTTCCCGTGAGATAGCGCTGCTGGGTTAGTGTCGACTCCAGCTTATCTAATGCCGTAAAAATCTCATTAAAGGCTTCACTGTAAGCGGCTTGGGATGTGGCAAATCCAGCACGATAGACACCATTATTTATGCTCGAGTAGATATATTCATTGAGCGTATCAATCTCTTTACGTAAGGCTTCTGGATAAAAATCCAACTGGTTATTGGTCAGATGATTGAACGCTGAGTTAAACATACGAATTATTTCAGCAGACTCATTACTGACTATGGTGTTTGTTTGTTTATCCCATAGCACAGGTACTGTGACGCGTCCGCTGTAGTCGGGCGCTGCCAGCTGATATATCTGATACAGGAATGCCTTATTATTGAGTGCGTCTTCATTGGCACCCGTTATATGGACAGCATCTTGGCTTTGGCTGGAGCCGGAAAATTCCCAGCCGTTGTGCAACATGTGAGGCTCGACGACGGTGACATCGATGATATTTTGCAATGACTTAAGCTCGCGAAAAATGAGTGTCCTGTGTGCCCAAGGGCAGGCAAGGGAGACGTAAAGATGGTACCTGTTCGCTTCAGCCTTGAAGCCCTGTGTACCAGGCTGAGTTTGTCCATCGGCAAGGATCCAATTTCTGAAACGTGCATCCTCACGTACAAATTTGCCGCCATTCTCTTTGGTCGAGTACCATTGGTCGACCCATTTTCCATCTTGAAGTAAGCCCATTTTATTCCTCTGTACTATGTCTGCACTGTGAATGTCTGTGATCCAATTTAGCGCCGATTTAAATGGATTAAAAGGCCATAATTTGGCTATTAACGTCTCATTTTATCGAATGTTTTGCGCGTTTATATGCCTGGTAGCTTAGCTTGTGGTGATCCTGATATGATATCGGCGATAAAATTTCATTAAAAATAAAGGGAAATAGATGTCAGTAGCAGTATTAGAGCGGATAACCATAGAGCCAAACACCAGCGCAACGGCATGTGTGATCTGGTTACACGGTTTAGGTGATTCTGGAGCCGGCTTTGCCCCTGTAGTACCGGTACTGGGTCTGCCGGATGATCACAGTATTCGTTTTATCTTCCCCCATGCCCCCGAGCAGGCGGTGACGATCAACCAAGGTTATGTGATGCGAAGCTGGTATGACATTAAGAGTATGGATCTGCATAATCGCGCCGATATGCCTGGGGTTCTGGAGTCAGAGCAACTTGTTATTGCACTGATACAGGAGCAGATCGATGTCGGAATACCTGCAGATAAAATTGTACTGGCAGGTTTTAGCCAAGGTGGTGTGATGAGCCTGTTTAGCGGACTAAGGTATCCACAAACGTTAGCCGGCATAATGGCGCTGTCTTGTTACTTACCCACAGCCGATGAATTACCGGCCCAACTAAGTGAAGCAAATAAGCAGACGAGTATACTTCAGCACCATGGTGAGCAAGATGATGTGGTACCACTATTCGCGGGCAAGATGGCTAATGAACTCTTGAATCGAGCCGATTATCAAACCGAATGGAAAACTTATGCCATGGGACACAGTGTGTTACCACATCAACTGCAAGATATAGGGAAATGGCTCGTCAGTAGATTGATCTAGATGAATCTTTTGTGAATTAATTCACAAGGATACAAGTTGTAACCTCTGAGGTTTGTTTTGTAATTCGCAAGATCAGAGGTTGCGGCGAGTAAGGTTAAGATATTGAAAAATAAGTTGATACACCCACTCCCTAAGTCTAGAAATGAAATACGGGTTCGATTCCCCCTCTCTCAGTGGTTTACCTTTCCTTCATAGTAAACAGGTTTTATCAATAAGTTGCTGTAATCACTGCTATTTACTAACAATTTTGCCATCCGGGCAACACAGGTATCGCTCGCACTTTGATATCATTGCAGCCTCTGGACCAAAGAGTCCGAGTATTAATAATTAACACCTAGGGGTTGATGTAATGACAAATAAGCTAATAAAAGGTCTTGTCGCCACAGCAGTTTTAGCGGCACTGGCAGGCTGTAATTCCAGTGATGACGATACGCCATTGACGGCATGTGAAGCTGCCGGTGATGCTTGTACAAGGTTTACTGTGATCCACACCAATGATAATCATGGTCGTTTCTGGCAAAACAGTGACGGCGAGTATGGTATGGCGGCGCGTAAGACTGTGATCGATCAGATCCGCTCCGAAGTTGAGCGCAGTGGTGGTGAAACCATGCTGTTATCTGGTGGTGATATCAACACAGGTGTGCCGGAATCAGATATGCAAAATGCTGTGCCTGACTTTATGGGGATGAGTATTCTTGGCTATGATGCTATGGCTGTGGGTAATCATGAGTTCGATAACCCATTGTCGACTTTAGATATGCAAGCGACAATTGCGCAATTTCCTATGCTTGCTGCAAACATCTATAAAAAAGATCCTAATACAGAACAAGTGACTGATGAGCGTTATTTTGAGCCATACCGGGTGTTCGACATTAATGGCTTACAAATCGCTATCATCGGCTTCACTACCGTGGATACGCCTAAAGTGGTTAGCCCTGGTAATGTTGCCAGCCTGCATTTCACCGATCCTCAAGATGAGATCCACAAAGTGCTGGCTGAGATTGAAGCAAATGAAACTGTCGATATGGTATTTGCTTTGACCCATATGGGTCATTACGCCGATGGTAAGCACGGCACTGAAGCCCCAGGTGATGTGATGTTAGCTCGTACGCTAGAGCAAGGTCAGCTGCAGGCCATTATCGGCGGTCATTCGCAAAACCCTGTGTGTATGGAAGGTGATGAGTACGCCGACTTTACCCCCGGTGATGCGTGTAAGCCTGACATTCAAAACGGCACCTTTATCATGCAAGCTCACGAGTGGGGCAAGTATGTGGGTCGCGCCGATTTCGAATATCTCGATGGCGCGCTCACGCTTGCAAGCTATAAGCTGATCCCTATTAATCTTAAAGATGATGAGGGTAACTTCTATACTCAAGAGATTGAGCAGGACCAAATCGTTATCGATGCGCTGCAGCATTATCAGCAAGCTGGCCAAGAATTACTGGACGTGGTTATCTCGAGCACCGACGGAAAGCTCGAAGGTGACCGAGATAGGGTGCGCTCTGAACAAACCAACCTAGGCCAGCTGTTAACCCGTGCCTACGGTGACTGGGTGACCGCTAATTTCGAGCCAACAGTCGATTTCGGGGTGATGAACTCAGGCGGTATTCGTGCTTCTATCGCGCCTGGTGATATTTCTTACCGCGACGTCTTAACAGTGCAGCCATTTGGTAACGATGTTGCTTATGTGACTATGTCAGGTACAGAAGTACAAGCATATCTTGCGAATGTGGCTCAGAAGACTGGCGGTGGCATGCCACAGCTTTATCCTATGGAGATGATTGTACATTGCGATGCCGTAGACATTAACCCTGATGCAACTCCTGTCGATATTGTAGATATTCAGTCTTTGGGAAGCCGTGATTTTAACCTGGAAAGTGAATACACTTTCTCTTTAATCAACTTCAGTGCTTCTGGTGGCGATGATTATCCGGTGATCACCGGCCATGATAATTATATCGATACCCAACGCAGCGATGCATCGGTTCTTCGGGAATACTTTGAGAGCAATCCAAGTATTAAGGTTGCCGAATATGCTCCTGGTGATGGTGGACATCCGGTCTTTATGCGTGGTGGCGATATAGTTAACAGCTGCGCTAAATAAACGGCTGCTAAACCACTAAAGTCAATTGGAGAAAAGCAGCCATATGGCTGCTTTTTTGTGTCTGCTGCGCTAGTTTTATCTAGCCTAAGCGCTCTCTTCCATTGTTAAATGGCTAAAGACTAATTTTAACAAGTTGCAGTTACCCCCTGTTTAAAGTGGATGTTTACCATCCACAGCACAAAAAACATTCATCATTAACGATCTTGAACGTAACATTCATGTAAATGCTCATATTTATTTTTTAAAAAACATCATTGTTGCGTATTACCACTGTTCTTGTTTCGATCGGCTGAATACTTTTGTCTTGGTTAGCTAACTAGTTGAAAACTAGGGTTGAGAAGGTTCCGCCGGTTATCTGAAAAATAATTTGATATTAACTGCCTTAACCTTGGTTGTGGTTTGTTCTTGTTTGCGAACAATTTCCAAAGTAAATCACTGTATTTAAGAGCATTCACGTCACATAAATTCATCAAAATGACACATTAGCCAAATATTCTTTGCTATGATGTTGCCAGCGAGTCCACAGAGTCTCAAATTGTAAGAAATGATGGTAACAAGTAGATATTCAATAAATAATGGGGTTGATAGTAATGACAAATAAGCTAATTAAAGGTTTAGTTGCAACTGCAGTACTGGCGGCATTAGCGGGTTGTGGCAGTGATAATGATGACAACAAAGAAGTTGTTCTGCCTGCAACATGTGCTGAAGCCGGTGAAGCTTGTACAATTTTCACCGTACTTCACACCAACGATAACCACGGTCGTTTCTTCGAAAACAAATACGGCGAGTATGGTATGGCGGCTCGTAAGACGCTGATCGACCAGATCCGTGCCGAAGTTGAGTCAAACGGTGGCGAAACCATCTTACTTTCCGGTGGTGATATCAACACGGGTGTACCTGAGTCAGACTTGCAAGATGCACGTCCGGATTTCGTCGGTATGAACCTGATTGGTTATGACGCTATGGCAGTGGGTAACCACGAGTTTGATAACCCATTATCAGTTGTTGATATGCAGCGTGAATTGGCTAACTTCCCGATGTTAGCGGCTAACATCTATGACAAAGCTTCTGGTGCTCGTTATTTCGAACCATACAAGGTATTCGATGTTAACGGTCTTCGCATCGCGGTTGTCGGTCTGACAACTGAAGATACAGCCAAAATTGGTAACCCTGAATTCATCAGCGGTCTCGAATTTACCGACCCTCAAGAAGAACTTAAGAAAGTTATTCAAGACATTAAAGATGCCGATGTGGCTGACTTGATTTTCGCGACGACGCACATGGGCCACTTTGCCGATGCGGTCAGCGGCAGCAACGCGCCTGGTGATGTTGCTCTGGCTCGTGCTATGACTCCTGGTGACTTAGCTGCAGTGATCGGTGGACACTCGCAGAACCCAGTTTGTATGGAAGGTGATGCATACGATCCTGAGTTCACACCTGGTGGCGAATGTAAGCCAGATGTGCAGAACGGCACGTTCATCATGCAGGCTCACGAGTGGGGTAAGTATGTTGGCCAAGCCAATTTTGAATACTTCAATGATGAGCTACATTTAGCCAGCTACAAGTTGATCCCTGTTAACCTGAAAGCTAAAGATGCTGATGGCGTTCGTCAGTTCATTGGCGAAGAAATCACCCCTGATGCTACCGTGCTTGAAATCATGCAGCAGTATCAAAATGCAGGTGAGGAAGGGCTTTCTGAAGTTATCGGTACTACCGATGGCAAACTTGAGGGAGACCGTGACGATGTTCGTACACAACAGACTAATATGGGTCGTCTGATTGCTGAAGCCCAGCGTTCTAAAGTTGATGCTGACTTTGCGGTAATGAACTCAGGTGGTGTACGTGCTTCTATCGAAGCCGGTGAAATCACATACAAAGATGTTTTGACTGTGCAGCCATTTGGCAACTCAATTACTAAGAGCACATTGACTGGCGCCGAAATCACAGAGTACCTAAATGTAGTCGCGACTGTTGATATTGGTGAAACGGGTTCTGGCGCATACCCTCAGCTTGTAGGGATTAAGATGGATGTCGATTGTGAAGCTAAAACAGTGGCTATCAACGACATCAATGGCAAAGGCTATGCTGCAGATGCCATGTACAGCTTTACCGTTCCTAGCTACAATGCCGCAGGCGGTGATGGCTACCCAGTACTGACTCCTGTTATGACGGGTTATGTTGATGCTGAAGTTATGTACACCTACATCAAAGACATCGGTGATATATTGGTTGCTGATTTCGCTCCAGTAGCCAGTGACATTCAGTTCTTGAACAGTAATAGCACTTTGGCTTGTCAGCGCTAGTTTAGTTGTTCACTTCTTTAAAAAGCAGCCCGAGGGCTGCTTTTTTTATGTTTGTGTTTAAGCTTACGTTCAAAGACTCTTCAATATAAATTTAAACTATCCCTTGAAAACTAAAAATACGCCTACATATATAGTGTATGGAACGCTCGATGAGGTTCCTGAGTTAACGTAAATCGTGATGCCTTCGGGGTCAATAGAGTTAACAATTAACAACCGGTGCGACAAGTGACTGCAGCAGCAGTTTAGTCGGCCAACTTAAATTAAATATATTGCTTAAGACAAGGATATAACTATGCGTAATTATGATCTTACTCCCCTATACCGCAGTGCCATTGGTTTCGATCGTTTAGCCCAGCTTGCAGAGCATGCGGCTTCGAACAAGGGCAATTCAGGTTACCCTCCCTATAATATCGAATCGCTTAAAGACAACCGTTATCGTATCACCATGGCTGTTGCAGGCTTTACTATGGATGAACTCGATATTACCAGCGAAGGCGAGAAGTTATTAGTCAAGGGTACGAAAGCGGCTGAAGATAAGGGCCGAAAATATCTCTATCAAGGGATTGCCGAACGCGGCTTCGAACGTACTTTTCAGTTGGCCGATTATGTCACAGTGACAGGGGCTAACCTTGAGAACGGCCTACTCAATATCGACTTGCAAAGAGAGATCCCCGAAGCATTAAAGCCGAGGAAAATTGAGATAGGGTCGTCACGTATTCTGGAATCTGAATAACTGACTCAAGCTTGTTTTATTTAAGGTGAGCAGTAGAGTTAAGCGAGTTTAATGCTCTTTTTATTGATCAACTGCCTGGACTCAGTACTCGTTTATCGCTCGACGCAATCACCATAATAAAAGGGAGCAGATGCTCCCTTTTTAGTGCCTGACTTTTAGATAAAATAAAATAGCGTATTAGGCTCGCATCGCCTTTTCACCGCGTGATAACCCAACAACACCGGAGCGAGACACTTCAATCACCTTAGTCACTTCACTTACTGCGCCGATAAAGGCATCCAGTTTGTCGGATGTACCGGTTAGCTGAATGGTATAAAGCTCGGCGGTGATATCGACAATCTGACCGCGGAATATGTCAGAAGTGCGCTTTATTTCATCACGAATATTCCCTTTAGCTTTTACTTTTATCAAGGCTATCTCACGTTCAATATGATCAGACTCGGTCACATTAGAGACTTTGAGGACATCGATAAGCTTATGTAACTGCTTCTCTATCTGTTCCAGCACGGCTTCATCGGCCACCACACAGATATTAAGACGAGACAGGGTCACATCATCGGTGGGCGCCACGGTTAAGCTCTCGATATTGTAGCCGCGTTGAGAGAATAGGCCAACGACGCGAGATAGGGCGCCGGGTTGGTTTTCCAGTAATACTGATATTATACGACGCATTAGCTTTTCTCCGTTTTGCTCAGCCACATCTCGTTCATCGCGCCGCCGCGGATCAACATGGGGTATACATGCTCAGTCTGATCGATATGTATATCGACAAATACCAGCTTGTCTGTCATCGACAGTGCCTTCTTCAGGCCCGATTCGAGCTCAGCTGGATCGCTGATGCTGATGCCAACATGGCCATAAGCTTCCGCAATTTTGGCAAAGTCGGGCACCGAATCCATATAGGAGTGCGAGTGACGACCGGAATAGATCATATCTTGCCACTGTTTGACCATGCCGAGGAAGCGGTTGTTCAAGTTGATGATCTTGACCGGGATACCGTATTGAAGCGCCGTCGACAGCTCTTGAATATTCATCTGGATGGAACCGTCACCAGTGACGCACAGCACGGTAGCATCGGGGTGGGCAAATTTAACGCCCATGGCGGCGGGGAGTCCGAAGCCCATGGTGCCCAACCCCCCTGAGTTTATCCAGCGACGTGGCTTGTCAAATGGGTAATAGAGCGCGGCAAACATCTGGTGCTGACCCACGTCCGATGCCACATAGGCATCTCCATTGGTAAGCTTATGCAGTGTTTCGATCACTTGCTGGGGTTTAATCTTATCAGGGCTGGTGTCATAGGCGAGGCTCTTGCGCGAACGCCATTGATTTATCTCACTCCACCAAAAATCGATGGCGCCTTCATCGGCATTGGTATCACCACTGGTCGCGAGTTGCGCCAACATCTCATCGAGTATGCTATCGGCTGAACCTACTATGGGGATATCGACTCTGATCGTCTTAGAGATAGAGGAAGGATCGATATCTATGTGCAAGATAGTGGCGTTAGGGCAATATTTTTCGACATTGTTGGTGGTGCGATCATCGAATCTCACGCCGATACCGAAGATAAGATCGGTATTGTGCATCGCCATATTGGCTTCATAACAGCCATGCATACCTAGCATGCCCAAGCTGTTATCGTGACTGGCCGGGAAGGCACCGAGTCCCATCAGGGTACTGACTACCGGGATATTGAGCGTTTCCGATAGTGCTAAAATTTGCTTGTCACACTCTGAGATGATGGCGCCGCCACCGACATAGAGTACAGGTTTCTGAGCTTTTAGCAGGGCTTGTAAACCGCGGCGGATCTGGCCCTTATGACCCGAAGTCGTTGGGTTATAAGAACGCATGCTGATATCTTTAGGATATTCATAATCATACAAGATCTCTGGATTCATACAGTCTTTAGGCACATCGACGACAACCGGTCCCGGGCGACCACTGGCCGCGATAAAGAAGGCCTTCTTGATGATAGTTGGAATGTCTTTGGCATCGGTCACTAAGAAGCTGTGTTTAACCACAGGGCGTGAGATGCCGATCATGTCGCATTCCTGGAATGCATCATTACCAATCAAGTTACTGGGAACCTGGCCCGATATAATCACCAGTGGGATAGAGTCCATGTAGGCGGTGGCGATACCTGTGATGGTGTTGGTTGCACCTGGACCGGATGTCACCAGTACTACGCCGACTTCGCCGGTTGAACGAGCGTAACCATCTGCCATATGCACGGCAGCTTGCTCGTGACGGACAAGAATATGTTCAATTTTTGATTTTTCGTGAAGGGCATCATAGATATCCAGCACAGATCCGCCAGGATAGCCAAATATATGTTTTACGCCTTCGTCGATAAGAGATCGAACGATCATGCTGGCGCCGGATAACTTCTCCATTTGTAAACCCTCATAAGTTACCGCTACGGTATGCAGTATCTTGCAACAGCGACGGTAATCGCTTGAATAAAATGAGCGTGGATGGTGATCCTTGCTCTCGGTATGCCGAATAACTTTTGGTTTAAAGTTGATTTCACCCTGTAAGGCGCGACACCTGTTTCAAATGAACAGAATTTCATCATATAAAAAAAGCAGATCTATTCAAGTATTATTTTGTAAATAACGCCTTTTATGAGAAAAAATACCGTTAAAGATGCTGATAATGCTAAAAAAGTGAATTTTTAGTGAGGAAATCAAGAGTATCTTGATGAATGTTTATCGAATTGAGTGAGAATGTTGATTCTGGAATATGGGATTCGCTATATTTTCAGATGTTTGCATCGACACCCTTGGGTAAAATGGCCCCTTATGCTGAGCATAAGGGGCCATTTTCAACAGTATAAGCAGGGTTAACTCATCAGTGTTAAATCGCTCTGGCAGCGGCGGTGAGCAAAGAACTGACAAATAGCGACCAAGACTACCGCACTTAGCATTAAGGCGGAGAAAGGCACAGCAGTGCCGGTGTAAAACAGGGCTAATAGAGGACCGGCTACCGCGCCGAAACCAAACCTCAGGGTGCCAACGACTGCGGTGGCTGTCCCCGTCTCTTGTTGGAACTGCATCAAGACAATAGCATCCGCATTGACAGACATCACGCCGAGACATGCCATAAATGGCAGTAGAGCGATCACGGTAAAGTGATAGCTCATTCCCAACCAATTCACCGCCAATAGGGCTGAGCCGGCGATGATAGCCAGCAAGGTGGCCACCTTGAGCATTCTACGAGAACCATAACGAACGACAATACGGCTATTGACGACATTGGCCAGCATCAGAGCGCCGACATTGGTGCTAAACAAGATGGCAAACAGGGATTTATCTAAGCCGAAGACCTCCATATAGACAAATGGCGAAGCCGTCAGGTAACAGAAGAATGCAAAGGAGGTCAGCACGCCACTGGCGATGTGAAGTTTGACTCCCGGTTTAGTAAAGACCACGGCGTAAGCCCCAAAAAAAGATTTTTGGCTACGCTGACTTAAATCTGTATCGCTGGGCATTTTCAACTTCCAAAACACCAAGATCAGCATGATCATTGCGTAGAAACCTAAGATGAAAAAGATCAGATGCCATTCACCAAACTCCAAAATCAAGCTGCCTATGCTAGGGGCAATTAATGGAGCCAACATCATGATAAGGCTGACATAAGACATGCCCTTAGCCGTATTCTTTCCATAGACCTCTTTGATATAACCCGGAACGACGACAGTAGCTGCTGCGCCGATGAAGGCCTGACCGAATCTGAGGGCTAAAAATGACTCGATACTGGTGACAAAGGCGAGTAGAAAGCTCATTAAGGCAAAGCCTGTGAGGCCTACAATGACCAAGGGCCGGCGGCCAACTCGATCGGCCAGAGGACCAAAACAGAGCATGCCTAATGCGTATCCTGCTAAATAGATACTGAGTGATTGCTGCACCATAGTGATATCGGTATGGAAACTCGCGGCAATTGTCGCCATGGCGGGCAGATAAAGATCGATAGCTAACGGTGTGATTGCGATTATCGCTGACAACATGGGGATTAAGATGACAAGGTTTAAATTGGCTGTCGGACTTGCTTGATTGGATGCCGTTTTCACTAATACCTCTTTATTAAGTGAGAATGAGCCCTCAATAGGGCGCAGATGATGACTGTCGGGTTAGATGGCTAAAAGTAGACTACGTAATCGGCTTACTCTTCTTGCACATTTCGCACAATAGCAGCAAATTATTCGACGGCAATCCATCGGTGAGCCTACTGCTGTAGCAAAAGTATGATGAAATAGTTCAATGTAGAAACGGTTTATCAGAAGGTTAACTGCATAGATTTAGTTGGATATTATTGATATCGAAACGCGTCTGAGAACCGCTATCTGAGAGAATAATTATTGTACGACTAATCGCTAAAATTAGCCATGACTAACCTATGCTTAAGTTTATTTTAAGCATAGATAATTGTAACTAAATGCAGTCTGGTATTTGACTCTATCGAGTCTCTCTCATTGCTTAGGATCGAGTAGTTTTCACATGACTGAGTAGGCATTTTGAGTCAAGTTTACGATACAAGACTCAATTTCGAGTAAGGAGGTTTCGAATTCGGCGTTGCTAGAGGCTCCGCCAATACTTAATCGAATGTAGTTATCGTGATTGTCAAAATCGTCGCCGTTGCGGATCAAGATGCCACTGGAGGCTAGCGCGGTCACCACATGATGGGCCTTGACCGGTGACTTGAGCTGTAACCAGCCGTTGAGTCCTCGCCATCTGTGCTTGAGTCCTAGCCTTTCACTCATCTCGAACCCCATTTTTTGCCTGTGAGCGATAAGGTTTTCTCTGTCACCCATCAGGGATTTCGATGAGATAAGCCGAGTCGCCAACTCTATGTTCAGTGGTGAGATCATCCAACATTGGCTATGGAGCGCAAGCTTTATCTTTGGCCTGAGGGGCTCAGGGATCAACAAGAAACCTTGTCGTAATCCTCCAGAGAATAATTTAGACAGGCTGGAGAGGTAGATCACTCTCTGGGGGGAATCCTTGCTCTTTCTGCTCAGAGCTAGGTTCCAGAGCGGCGCTTTCCACTCCCCAGGTAAACAGTAATTCACATCATCTTCGAGAATATAGAAATCGTGTTGCTGAGCCAGGTCGAGTAGGGTTTCTCTCTGGGCATCGCTATATTGAATGCAGGTCGGATTTTGATTGTTCAGCGTGAGGTAGATGATCTTAGGTCTGTGCTCGATGATTAACTGAGCCAGGGCATCCAAATCCAGCCCATCATGAGTTAAGGGCACACCTAAGCTGTTAATCCCTAATTGCTGAGCGGCGAGTCTGATCCCCGGATAACAGTTCGCCTCATGAAGCAGAGTATCACCGGGTTTAAGTAAGCCGTTAAGAGTGACATATATGCCTTGCTGCGCGCCATGGGTAAAGAGTAGATCTTCGCTGGATTGGATGATCCCGCGTGTAGATAACCATTGATGGAATGCAAACTGCTGCTCAGGTAGTGGATTCGGGTGATAGCCCAATAAGACACTGAGCTTGTGTGGGTCTTTGGCAAGCTGAGACAGGGCGTCACTGAGAGCGGAGATCTGATTGGTCAAAGGTTGCTGACAGGTGGCGAAGTTAGCCTGTTGCTGTGAACCTTGTGACTTAAATTGTGGTTTAACATAGGTGCCAGCGCCGACTCTGGCCTCGACCAGTCCCTGCCGCTCAGCCAGTGCATAGGCGCGTGTCACTGTGCCTATGGTAAAACCCACATTATCCGCCAGCCTTCGCTGAGGGGGAAGCTTTACTCCCGATGCGAGTTCACCTCGATTAATCGCCGCTTCGATCGCTTCGAACAACCTTAAATACTTAGGTCCTGTGTAGGCATCTAAGTCTGGATTCCACATTGTACCCATGACAATAAAACCATTGATCCATTTTTAGTTGCGGTTATTATGCGTTCCCAAGATGATTGTGTCAATTATTGTATGCATACAATTATCTTGGGGAAAATAGTTTTTGTTTAAATGAATCGTAATTGACTCAGATGACTCGCCAGATCGGTGAGTTGCCTGAGTCTCATAGGAGAGGTATATGGATCAATCTTTGTGGGCATTAATGATATCGGCGGCGTTTTTCTGCGCCACCATGACGATGACACCCGGACCTAATAATATTTTGCTGGCTCAATCAGGAGCGAACTTTGGTGTGAGAGCGACACTCCCGCATATCTTAGGCATACGTATGGGCCAAAGTATATTGCATCTCTCGATACTCTTAGGTTTAGGCGCTTTATTTGAAAGTTGGCCCGTGCTGCATCAAATACTGAAATATCTGTCCATAGCTTATCTAGTGTATCTGGCCTATCGAGTGGCAAGCTCATCGGTGGCTGGTGATGAGAACTTAGATGATGCCCGACCCATGAGCCTCAAAGAGGCGGCACTGTTTCAATGGGTCAATCCTAAATCATGGATGGCGACCATCACATTGTGCAGCGCATTTACCGTTGCGGGGGAGGGATACTGGTTGAGTGCCATATTGGGCATGCTGGTGTTTAATCTGGTTGGTTTCCCGGCTTCCTTTACCTGGGTGTTTATCGGTGCCGCTATACGGAAGAAACTCAACACCGCTAAGCGTCGGATGCATTTCAATTGGGGGATGGGCTTCTTATTGATCGCCTCGATCCCTATGGTGGTGCACTAGTCTCGATGAGACCGAGACTAAAGAGGAGTCGAGACACAGGCTGAACTGGTGTCTCAATGTCCTTAATTAGCTCATGCCGTTAACGCTAACCACCACTATCACAGTTCCCTTGATGCCTATGAGTCTGTACAGGGCTGGTAACAGAGTATTTACGCCACTGGCATTAGGTGCTTAAGCTATAGGAGAAGAATTGCGTGTCCCTGACAAAACCAAATTTAACACGAAGCCCAGGGGGCGATAATCTGGGTCATATGTATCTCCTTGTTATATTGATATTATTTTAATTGTTTGTCCCATTAGTCGCCGAAGATAAATTCTTCATTGCTGTCGAGCCAGGTTGGATATTTCTTCATAATATTGGCAAATGTTGGGCTCTCGAGGTGACAGGCTAACCAGCGCTGCACGTTTGGGTAGGGAGCCTGGTTGAACCAAGCTCTATCTACTCCGGCAAATTGGCGAATAAAAGGGAAGATGGCAAAATCGACGATACTGGCAGAATCACTTAACAGCTGCTGATGTTTCTCTAACAAGTGTTCAAGTTGGGCGATAAACTTTTCGCCTTCTGTGCGGTAAAAAATTTCACTCTGCTCAGGGTGTCTGTCGGCATATTTATACTTATCCAGCCAAGATTTGAACTGATTGTCATTGTTGTCAATCAGTGTCTTAGCCTGCTCTTGCGGTTGAGACTGACCGGCAAGTAACAGGTTGTGAGGATCGTTCAGCTCCAGCGCCCAGCGCATGATGTCCAGGCTCTCATCTATGATGCTGCCATCTTGTAAGATAAGCACGGGAACCGTGCCTTTAGGTGAAGCCACTAACATGGGCTCGGGTTTATGTTTAAGGAGTATTTCACGTAAAGAGACAGACGTCCCCGAAAGTAAAATACCTAAACGGGCGCGCATCGCATAAGGGCATCGTCTGAAGGAATAGAGGGTGGGTAAAGACATAGGTGTTATTTCATTTTATACATGATTATGGCCGTTATTCTTAACCGACTGAAGATAAATGACAACGAATAAAAATGGGGAGACGAGAGCAAAATAAGCGAAAATTAGCATTTTATGAATAAGCTGATTTTTTATCTGTTTATTGGAGTGTGACTCAGGTAGAATTCCTCGCGATTTTGTTACCTGGCTCAAATATGGATCAGGTTGTTACTATTTTATAAGATGCGCTGGAGATTAAGCTCCTGCCAGCATTGAGGTTGATATGTCCCAAGTTGTCGTTTGTGCCCTATATAAGTTTGTTTCTCTGCCACATTTTGAATCTATTCAGCAGCCATTGCTTAATACCATGCTTGATACAGGTATCAAGGGCACCTTGTTACTCGCCAGTGAAGGCATTAACGGCACCGTTGCCGGTTCTCAAGACGCTATCGATAATCTGCTCAATTGGTTGAATACTCAACCGGGCTTAGACAATATCGTGCATAAGCTATCTTTCGATGATGATATGCCGTTTTACCGCACCAAAGTAAAATTAAAGAAAGAGATAGTGACAATGGGGGTCGAGGGCATAGATCCACTCAGAGTGGTTGGCACTTATGTGAAGCCTCAAGACTGGAACAAGTTGATCTCAGATCCCGACGTCATCTTAGTCGATACCCGCAACGAGTATGAGGTGCAGATTGGCACCTTCAAAAATGCCGTGGATCCTAAGACCAATACATTCAGAGAATTTCCCGCCTACGTAAAAGAGCACTTAGATCCGGCCAAACATAAGAAGGTCGCCATGTTCTGTACCGGCGGGATCCGTTGTGAGAAGTCGACGGCTTATCTCAAGGAGCAAGGCTTCGATGAGGTATATCACTTAGAAGGCGGTGTGCTTAAATATCTGGAAGAAGTTAAGCCAGAAGAGAGTCTCTGGCAAGGCGAGTGCTTCGTGTTCGATAATCGAGTCGCGGTGAATCACGATTTAGAAAAAGGTCAGTACGACCAGTGTAATGCCTGTCGTATGCCAATTACAGCCAGTGAAAAAGCCAGCGAGGCCTATGTTCAGGGGGTGAGTTGTCCTCATTGCATAGCGTCAATCTCAGACAAGCAACGTCAGCGTTTCGAAGAACGTGAACGTCAGATGCAGCTCGCCGAAAAGCGTGGTGAAGCCCATATTGGCAGTGACGTAAAAGCCGTTATCCAGGCTCGTCGCAGTGAGAAAGAGAGTTTGAAGCAAGCTCAGCTGGAACTGAATAAAAAATAAACCACTTCATACCTGATTATATGCCGCAAAAAAGCCGTCTTAGACGGCTTTTTTATTGGCGGTTTTTTGTTGTTATACCAAGCGGTATTATCTATTCACTGCTTTTATCGGTTTTCTTGTTGGGCCTTTCGGTATTTTTTGTCAGCACTCCCTGCAATAGATCCATGGGGAGGGGAAACAGTATGGTCGAATTTTTTTCGCTGGCTATTTCTGTCAGCGTTTGTAGATACCTGAGTAAGATGGCGTTGGGCTCTTGTGCCAGTTTCGCGGCCGCTTCAACTAGCTTGGCCGAGGCTTCCATCTCTCCCGAGGCATGAATCACCTTAGCTCGTCGGGTACGCTCGGCCTCCGCCTGTTTGGCTATGGCCCTGACCATGGTTTCATTAAGATCAACATGCTTTATCTCAACATTAGACACCTTGATCCCCCAGCCATCGGTACGTGAGTCTAGAATGCTCTGAATGTCGGTATTGAGCATATCTCTATTGGCTAACATCTCATCGAGCTCGTGTTGTCCAAGTACCGAGCGAAGCGTAGTTTGAGCCAGTTGAGACGTAGCTTGCAGATAGTCTTCAACATTGATGATGGCTTTTTGAGAGTCCAGCACTCGAAAATAGATCACAGCGTTGACTCTAACAGAGACATTATCTCTGCTGATCACATCTTGGGTTGGTACATCCATCACTATGGTTCTCAGATCGACCCTGACCATCTGTTGGAGGATGGGAATGACTATGATTAGCCCAGGGCCCTTGACCCGATAGAATCGTCCGAGCAGGAAGATAACCCCCCGTTCATATTCCCTTAGAATTCGAAAGGCGCTGAGTATGATTGCAAATATCAGCAAGAGTACGGCTAGGATAAACATGACGCCGTTGGGCAAGATGAGATCCATTATTTTTCTCCTTCTGCTTCGATGTTTTTGTTAGGACCTGTATTAGGGGTTATTTTGTTGTCGATGGCTTGACCAAGAATGAGGGTTAAGTCGTCGACCTGCTCGACTTCGACCAGCTGATCTTTTTGTAGGGGGGTAGCAGATATGGCCGCCCAACGTTCACCGCCGAGTAATACAAAACCATGATCGATAAAGTCTTCCAGTACCTTGGCTTCGGCGCCTACGATGGCTTCCTGGCCACTGACAATTTTGTTATGCCGTGAGCGCCATAGGTATCCTAAGCAGAAAATCATAAATGCCGCACTCACCACAGTGACGGCGGCGATAACGGGCAAGGAAATCTGAAATTGGGTATTTTTGGTATCGATAAGAAACACAGAGCCCAGTGCAAACGCGATAACGCCGCCGATGCCGAAGATGCCGAAGCTGGGCATCATGGCTTCGGCTATCATCAAGCCGATGCCTAACAGCAGCAAGAGTAAGCCGGCATAATTCACCGGTAACATCTGAAAGGCATACATGGCGATAACCAGAGCGATAGCACCTGTGACACCGGCCACGCCTATACCTGGACTGTAAAACTCCAGAATGAGGCCGTAGACACCAATTAACATGAGTATGTAGGCGATATTAGGATTAGTGATAGTCGCTATAAATTGATTGCGCCAGTCCGGCTTTATTGGAGTCAATTTGGCCTGTGAGAGCTCAAGTATATGAGGCTGCTGGTTAATGCTCACCTCCCATCCATCGAGCTGCTTGATTAATTCTGCTGTAGAGTTTGAGATAAGCGTGATGACATTTTTCTCTAACGCTTCTCGTGCGGTTAAGGTTGCGGCCTCTTTGACTGCTAGCTCGGCCCACTCTTCGTTGCGGCCACGCAACTGAGCGAGAGAACGAATATAGGCGATGGAGTCATTGAGGATCTTCTTTTCCATGGCTGAGGGCGAACTTGTCTTATTATCGTCCTTGTCTTGAGGGGCTTTGGGAGAGCCCCCAATACTGACGGGAGTTGCCGCCCCTAAGGTGGTTGCCTGTGCCATGGCTGCGATATGACAAGCGTACAATATATAGGTACCGGCGCTGGCAGCTCTGGCCCCTGCGGGATGAACCAAGCAGGCAATGGGCACTTGAGAGTTGAGTATGGCCTGATTGATGTCACGCAGACTAGAGACTAAGCCCCCCGGGGTATCTATGATGATGACCACCAGAGGCGCACCAGCCTCGTTGGCGATTGCTATCTCAGTGGTTAAGTAATCGCTAATGGCGGGACCTATAGCCCCCTTAATGGTGAGTACCGGGATTTCAGTTGAGGTGCCGATTTGTGTCTGTGAGAGCGTCTCGCTGCTGGCGAAGCTTGAAAGTGACAAAAACAACACGAAAAACAATGCAATAGAGAGCATTGCATGGGTAGGGTCCATTATCGTTCGAAAGCGTATCATCATGGGAATACTTCACAGCCATTATTGTAAAGTCTAGCCAAAATAATTTGTGTCTGCTTAATGAAATTGGTTTGAGTGAATTGATGATGGCTTAACTATACTAAAAGAATGGATTCATCATCTATTTTGACTCGGAAGTAACGCTAACTGATGTTGTCTTAAGTGCATATCGGCGGCTTAGCGTTTTTACTCGGTCAAGGAGGTATATATGGGTATCGCGATCACTCTGGCATCGTTTCTTAACCACAATAGGGTCGAGTATTCCATTGTAAAACATCGTAAGACTCTCTCTTCTCTGGATTCTTCCGCATCGGCCCATCTCCCCAGTGCTCAGGTCATCAAAGCCGTGTTGTTGGTCAATGGCGAGGGCGATTACCTGTTGGCCGGTATCGGCTCGGGACACAGGTTATCGGTATTGAAGGTGAGTGAAGTGATGGGTGAGGTGTACCAATTAGCCGATGAGCAAGATCTACAGGTATTATTTCATGACTGTGCTAAAGGTGCTATTCCTGGATTAGCCGAGGCATATGGCATCAAGATGATGCTGGATAAACGCTTAATCGATGAAGATATGGTCTATATAGAAGCCGGCGATCATTGTCACCTGATTAAGATTAATCACCTGCAATATACGCCCTTACTCTCGGGGACACTACTGGCCGATCTTATCGGTGAGCCTATTGGTACACCTAAGTTTGGCGATTATGATAACTGCTATGACAAAAGTTACCTCAGTCACTTTTAGACTGGTATGGATGAATAGTCAGAGCGCCATCTTTGCTGACATCTGCTGTTAAGGAATACAGCAAATGTCAGCAAACGAGTCTATTGGTATGATTCCGCTTTTTACTCCTCACAATCTGTGGTATTTTTCACGGCTTTTTATGTTTATCTGTTAATTTTTCTGTTAACAGATCATTTAAATTTTTGGGGCGAGTGAATGTTTGTTGGTTTTGATTATGGCAGTGCCAACTGTGCCATAGGCGTCATGGATGAGAACGAAGTACGATTATTACCCTTGTCGGCAGATTCTAAATATCTGCCCTCGACGCTTTATGCCCTCGACAGGGAGCTGATTGCCGAGGCTGTGTATCAAAAGATGCCGCAGCATTTAAGAGCCGATTTCGCTAAATTACGTGGTGCTCAACTTAGCCGAGCACAGCAAGCACGTCGTGAATTAGATCTCGATAGTGATGAACAAGCGGTTTTTGTCGGCGAACAAGCAGTCAAGGCTTACTTAGATATGCCCGAAGAGGGATTTTATGTCCGCTCGCCAAAATCGTTTCTGGGTGCCAGTGGACTCAGAGTCGATCAAATCGCCTTGTTTGAAGATATCGTCACCATGATGATGCTGCATGTAAAGTCGATTGCCGAGTCTGATACCGGGCTCAATAATAAAGGCGTGATAACCCATGCGGTTATTGGCAGACCCGTTAATTTTCAAGCCATAGGTGGTGAGGAAAGTAATCTACAGGCCGAGTACATATTGAGGTTAGCGGCAAAACGAGCCGGATTTACCGATGTCGACTTTCTGTTTGAACCCCTAGCAGCAGGCATGGATTATGAGGCGAGCCTGACTGAAGATAAGGTGGTGCTGGTGGTCGATGTCGGCGGCGGAACCACAGATTGCTCTGTGGTGCGAATGGGACCATCACATATTCATGCGAGCCAACGCAGTCAAGACTTCTTAGGCCACAGTGGACAAAGGGTGGGCGGCAATGATTTGGATATTGCCCTATCGATGAAAGCGTTTATGAGCCACCTTGGTTTAGGTTGTCACATGGTTAACGGCCTGCCTGTGCCGAGCAAGCCATTTTGGAATGCCGTCGCAGTCAATGATATCAGTGCACAACGAGATTTCGTTTCACTGAGTTCACGTAAATTGATTGAAGACTTGATTCATGATGCCGAAAAACCTGAGTTACTTAAAAGGTTACTCAAGGTTCAGCATGATCAGTTAGGTTACCGTATTGTCCGCAGTGCCGAGCAGGCTAAGATAGGCTTAACAGATGCAGACTCAGTCACAACTAAATTAGATTATATCTGTCCGCAGCTTAGCGCCGAGGTGAGTCGAGAATTGTTTAGTGAGGCAATTGCAGTACCCAGCGCCAAAATACAGGCCTTGATGCAACAAGCACTTAACGTGGCCGGTGTATTGCCGGATGTGATTTATGTGACTGGCGGTACTGCCAGGAGCCCGGCTATTTACGATAAAATAGCCAGTGTACATCCGGAGATCCCGGTTGTTGTCGGCGACCACTTCGGCAGTGTCACGGCGGGCTTAACTCGCTGGGCACAAAGAGTATTTAAAGAGGGGAAAAAATGAAAATTGGCAATCAGTTTGGCATTTCGTTGATAAAAATATCTGGAAACGTCATCGCAACAGGATTTATCTTGTTCGGTCTCACAGCCTGTGGCGGCGACGATGTCGCCAAGGTGAGCCTGGGCTTGTTTACCACTAAAGATGTGATCATAGATGCACGTCACGATCTTAAACTCCCAGGTGTCACTTGTCATATTAGCCGTATAGAAGCTAACCTGAGTCTAGCCGACCCATCGGATATGAGCATCTCATGTCGTCAGACTGGCCCGATATCGGCGCAAGAAATTGCGGCTATCGATAAGAGTAAGAATGGTGAAGTCATCTTTAAGCAATCATTGAGTATC
Organism: Shewanella benthica; assembly: GCA_023284085.1. Classification (GTDB taxonomy): domain Bacteria; phylum Pseudomonadota; class Gammaproteobacteria; order Enterobacterales; family Shewanellaceae; genus Shewanella; species Shewanella benthica. The sequence continues at coordinate 2,635 of JAKVHY010000026.1, read as the reverse complement.
TTGTTTAAATCGCTGAAAGTGCGCCGCATCTATGATGCAGAAAACCAAACATTACTGTATCTGTCATATTCCACCAAAGAGACTCAAGGTAGCCATAAGCACGCCTTATCGACCGTGCCTCTGTATAACACAGGTGCATGGCAGGCCCCCGGTGTAGCGGTTCAATAGAGAGTTAGGGTTTAAGCCGTGACGAGTAAACTAGCGGGTATCATCCTGTGTTTATACGGTGTGACAGGTTTTGGTGTCATGGCCTTTTCTGAGCCAAGTCATGACATTTTATTTAACTTAGTCAGCTACGGGCTGATATTCACGGTTATTCCTCTTCTGGGCGCATACGGGCTCTGGTTTCACAAGTCTTGGGCCATGGGATTCACCTTAGTCTTTTTTTTACTCCAGAGTGTAAAACCCTTTATTTTTCTGCAGTGGTTGCCTTTCTATCCGCCGATACCTTTAGGGATCCCCTTCGGTGACTTCAGCGAGGGGACTGCTTACTTGGTCGACTTCTTCGCCATTGCCATGGCTGTTTACTCGTTAATACTTTGGTTAAGACAATTATTTAACACCAAAGCAATAAACCTAGGCTCCTAGTCTAAAGACTCATGTTCAGCCTAGGTGGTTTTACGACTCGTATTTGAGTGGTGATGGTTAGCTTTTTCTTTTACGTTTTTTGTATTAAAGTGGATGGCTAATGCTCAAGGAAGGATACCCTTATGCCTCAATATATGATCACCTACCTTGGTGGCAATCCACCTTCGACACCTGAAGAGGGCAAGCTGCACTTTGCAAAATATAAGGCTTGGTTAGCCTCACTGGGAAGTGCGGCAGTGAGTCCTGCCAATCCTCTGAAACAGATCCATACTGTTAATTCTGATGGTTCGGTAACCAGCGGCGGTACGACAAGTATGTCTGGATTTACCCTTATACAAGTTGAGTCAATGGAGGAGGCGTTGGCCCATGCTAAAGCTTGCCCCTTCCTTGATATTGGCGGTTCCCTGGAAGTATCGGAACTGGTGCAGATGAAGATGTAATGATACGAATTGTTTGAATGCCTAACGAGTCCAATCACGATATGAAAATTGAACCAGCCATAAAAACAGACTATGAAGTTCTCCTTAAGGTCTGGGAGACTTCGGTGCGCCAGAGCCATGACTTCTTGAGTGAGCAAGATATTGCTGCTTTGAAGCCATTAATTTTGGCTCACTACTTCGATGCTGTCGATTTGCGATGCGTCAAGGACGCCACCGGGAACATCCTGGGGTTTTGTGGTGTTGCTGATGGTAATATTGAGATGCTATTTATTGCGCCACAAAATATGGGCTGCGGCATAGGAGCTGCATTAGTGACTTATGCAGTTAAATATCAGGGCGCAACTAAGGTGGATGTAAACGAGCAAAACCCTCAGGCCTTAGGGTTTTATGAGCATGTGGGATTTAAACTTGTGGGGCGTTCACCAACGGATAGCCAAGGTAAGCCGTTCCCCTTGTTGCATATGGCCCTTGCTTAAGTCGATGCGTTTATCTAAAGGCACTATTTATCGCTCAGATACCCACTCAGGTCTCTGTTTACTGATTAGATAAAAGAAGAGTTGCATGAAACAAATGATAACGTCTCCCTTGGTCACAGCGCAGTGGCTCGAACGACACCTAGATAATGATAGGCTCATCGTGCTCGATGCGAGCATGGATAAGGTCGTGGGAAAACCACCGATCCTCTATGACACATTCAGCTGTATTCCCGGAGCCAAGAAACTCGATCTTGAAAATGAACTTTGCGATCTGACATCAAAGCAGACCCATGCATTTCCAACGGTAGCGCAGTTTATTGAAATTACCTCTGAACTAGGAATTACTCAGACTAGTCAGGTGGTGATTTATGACAATCAAGGTATTTACTCATCTCCCAGAGCCTGGTGGATCTTCAAGGTGATGGGATTTGATCATGTTTATGTGCTCGATGGTGGCTTACCCCAATGGTTAGCCGAAGGCAGGGCGACAGCGAATCGTTATTCACTTTCAACTCTAGCCGATTCAGCTTTAGAGAGTGGCACAGAGATTAAGGTAAATGTGCAGGATGCTTGGGTATGTGATTCAACTTACCTGCTCAATAAGCTGTCGGATAAAGACATCAGTATTTTCGATGCACGCGGAGTGGGGCGTTTTTCAGGCCAGGCACCTGAGCCCAGAAAAGGCGTCCGCAGCGGCCATATCCCCAACTCGGTTAACCTCCCTTTCTCTCAAGTCTTGGATGGTCATGGTCTAAAAACTGCCGAAGAACTGCAACAGATTTTTGCCGGGCTTGCAAATGAGCAAGATACTCAGCGTATTTTCAGCTGTGGCTCGGGGATCACCGCCTGTATCTTGATCTTGGCATCGGTAGAGGCAGATTATCATCACAATGTTCTTTACGACGGTTCTTGGGCGCAGTGGGGCAGTGATCATAAACTGCCGATAGAGTAATACAGATTGCTATAAGAGCATTTTATATAAGTATCTAACACAGAAATAAAAAAGGCCGCACTGAGTGCGTAATGCCGATCATTTAGTGATTTATCGATCGGTTGACTGATCTTCTAGATGCTTCAGAATCCGAGTCCTATCTCTAGGTCTCGGATTTTTTATGCAAGTTTCTCAAGCTT
>JAKVHY010000025.1 GCA_023284085.1 Shewanella benthica | reverse complement strand
CTTAGCCCGGATAGGGTTCAAATCTACATAGGCCATACAGGCAAGAACTGCAGCTTCATCAAGTAGAGCCTGGGACTTGAATCGTCCCTCCCAGAAACGGCCTTTACACTTATCCTCGGCATTAGCTCTACGAGCGATAGGTTCGTTGAGTGCCCGCATAAACCAGGAAATATCCATCAATCGTAAGCGGTACTCTTTTACTCGTTTATTGATAATGCTTTGTTGATAAGATTCAAGAGCTTCACCTTTAACAAAGTCGTGATTAAGGCTATCGCCTTTAAACAGCTTTTGCCATTGAGTGACCACCTCTACGTCTGACCAATGCTTAGCTAACTCCACATCAACACGTAATACTAGATGTAAGTGATTACTCATCACTACATAAGCACAAATATCAATGGCAAACACGGATGCAAGTTCCAGTAGTCGACTTTCAACCCAATCACGTCTATGCTCATAAGATTGACCAGTATGATGATCGACTCCACACAAAAATGCTTTTCTAACACAACGAGATACGCAGTGATAATAGAGTGTGTCCTCTAAACTGACTAACGCTTTTCTTGGTGTTGGCATAACAAACCCTCCTCAACAACTCTTACTTAAGCGTAGTCAAGGGATCTTCATCTGACAATCCTGGGTGTCTTGGTTGTTATGTTGTTATCTGACAATCCTGGGTGTCTTGGTTGTTAGCATTTAAAATCAAAAGCCAGCGACTCGCAGAAGTTGTTGCACTTGCCTCGCCAGGCATGCGTTAGATTACAATGAAGACTAAACCTTGAAACACACTTCCCAATACCAACTCAGCCAGACGCTAAATCAGAAAATGTCACTCGTCTTCATTGGAAGACGACCACACTTTATTGAAAAACATCTGACTTCTCTAGGCTATACGCTCTATGCCAGCAGATTTAGCTAAACCTGTCGACTCGGTAATCACTCAAATCGATTTCTGTTTGCTTACCTGACATCTCTTGGCTTACCAGCTTAGCGGTGATCCCTGACCAGGTCAGTCCCAGGTGCTGATGACCAAAAGAGAAGAACACGTTTTTATGTTTTTCACTGCGCCCAAGCACAGGCAGGCTATCTGGCATCGAAGGTCTGAACCCCATCCAACGTTCACCATCTGCGGCTGTTGCATTGGCAAATAATTCAGGCAGCAAGGCCTTACCGTGTGGGAACAAGCAATCGGCGCGAGCCTCAACTAACGGGGCCTGTAAACCACCAAACTCCACGGTTCCCGCGAGGCGTGTGCCATCAAGCATGGGGGTGATGATAAACTTGCGATTATAGGAAGCAACCGGGCGAGAGAGTGTACTCTTCTGCGGCATCATCAGGTGGTAACCTCGCTCAGTTTCCAGCGGCACACGGTAACCTAACTGCTTGGCAAATGGTTTGGACCAGGCACCTGACGCAATAAGCAAGTTCTCTGAGCGTATAGACTCACCTGAGCTTAGCTGTACCAAAACCTTGTCTTCATCTATAGAGGAAGCAATAATCTCGCTCACTTCATCGATAAGCAGTTCGCCGCCCAAAGCAACAAATTTATCAGCGAAGGCTTTACATAAACCATAGGGATCACTGGTATGCCCAACATGAGTGAAATATAAGCCATGACTAATGGTTTGACTCAGGCATGGCTCAAGTTGTCTGACCTCCTCTCCCGTGAGTAACCGAACTTGTACGCCTGCATCTGCGTAATGCCGATATTCCTTGGTGACCTCATCGAGAGGCGTACCTTCGAATACCAGCAAGCTGCCATTGAGTATCATTAGCTCAGAGCAGTCACAAAAATCGGTTAACTCCACAAGCGCCGCAATAGATGCCTGATTTAATCGCTTGATGGCTTGGCCATTGTGCGCTCTCTTACCCGGCAACATATTCACGAGAAATCGCATAAACCAAGGTAAAGCCTTGAAGAAATAAGCAGGTTGAATACGAAATGGCCCTAGAGGATCGAGCAACATGCCCGGCAACTTAGGTAACATGCTTGGGTCGGCTAATGGAAAAACCTGCTCGGTGGCAAAATGACCGGCATTGCCTTTAGATGCGCCGGCTGCCACTCCTTCTTTATCTAAAATCCGAACCTTATGCCCCGCTCGCAGCAGCTCAATGCCAGTCGCTAAGCCTATGATCCCGGCGCCTACAATAGTCACGCTGCCTGTTACTAAGTTATTTGTGTTATCACTCATTTCTTATCACCGTATCTATTTAAGCAAGCAGGGGTTAACGCAACATAAAGCCATTTTGAAACTGATCATCGGGATCTATGATGAACTGATGACGGCCGGTAATATATGAGCGGCCAGAGACTTCTGGGATCACCGCCTGCTTGCCAAAAAACTCAGTTTCAGTGGTGGCACTGACGATCATCCTACCATCGACGATACTCTCTATCATCAGCTCTTGATTGAGTTCAATTTCCCCCTTGGCATATAGAAGCGCGATGCGGCCGGCGACACCTGTACCTGTGGGCGATCTGTCGACTTCCCCGTCGGCAAAAATACACACATGACGGGAATGAGCCTGCTTGTCTGTGACGTTTTTAGAGGTAAAAATAGTGCCATAGAGAAAACTTAAATCTTCCTCAATAGGATGTACTAAAGGATGTGATGCCATCACAGCTTGCTTGATACGCCGACCCATATCGATTAATTGCGCCACATTGGCTTGACCACAAGAGATCCCATGGGCGTCTGCATCGACATAGGCATAATAAGCACCGCCAAAACCAATATCATAGTTAACCCTACCAAAACCTTCGACCATCACAGTGCAAGCTAAAGACTCGGCCCAGGAATCGACATTTAAAAAACTCGCGTGGATTTTCCCTTGGCTGTCTCGGCTCGCTTTGGCGGTGATTAAACCAGCAGGCGCATCGATTTTTATCACTCTTGCATCAGTAGCTAGACTGATCGCTCCCGTTTCGCAAGCGACTTTAACCAAGGCCAGAATGCCATGACCACACATGCTGCTATAGCCTTCATTATGCAGAAACAATACCCCAAAATCGGCTCCAGCCGTTACAGGCCGGGTAATGAGCGCCCCGTACATGTCTGCGTGTCCTCTAGGCTCATGCATCAACAAAGTACGGTATCTGTCCAGATGGCGAGTTACATATTGGCGCATCTCAAGTATGGTTTCTCCCACTATCTCAGGATAACCTGATGTGATGATCCTCAGGGGCTCCCCCTCTGTATGGGCATCGATTGTTATGAATTGTTGACACTTTTCTAATAAGTCGGCAGGGAGATGATTCAGATGCATGGCTTACTCCTTTCTTATAATTTGTATGCAATATATAGTATTTGATAACAACGAAGACAATTAAAATCTGACGGGGGCTTTTAATCCTCAAATAATTGTATACAATATACTATAAGTTTTCGGAACAAGCCAAATTTAGAATACGTTTTTCCGATCCATTACATTTTTTATATAAAGCATATAGCTCAATGAGGTCCTAAACATGAAAGTAAATTGGCAAGGTGTTTTCCCAGCAATTTCAACTCAGTTCAACGATGACGGTTCAATCAACTACGAATCGAATGCACGCATGCTCGAAGATCTCATCACAGATGGTATCGATGGCATCATCGCTTTGGGCACTATTGGTGAAAATGCCTCATTGAGCCCCGAAGAGAAGCGTGACTTTATCAAGCACACGGTAGAAACCGTTAAAGGCCGTATCTTGGTACTAACCGGTTGTACTGAAAACACGGCCGAACAAGCCTGTCTCTATGCTCAAGATGTTGAAAAACTAGGTGTAGATGGCTTAATGCTACTACCGGCTATGGTTTATCGTGGTACCGATCGTGAAGTTGTCGCTCATTATCAGACTGTGGCTCGTTCGACTAAGCTACCTATCATGATCTACAACAACCCTGTTAGTTACGGTATCGACATCAACTTAGAGATGACTGCGATTCTTGCCGAAGAAGAGAACATCGTCGCCATTAAAGAGTCAACGACAGATACACGCCGCTTAACTGAACTTCAGAGCCGTTTCGGCGAACGTTTCAGCATACTTTGTGGTGTCGATGACATCGCCCTAGAAAGCATATTATTGGGCGCAACCGGTTGGATCTCTGGCCTGACTAACGTATTCCCACGTGAATCTGTGACCCTGTTTAAACTGGCACGTGCCGGTCGCATCGAAGAAGCTCTCGAGATCTACCGTTGGTTCATGCCTCTATTAAGATTAGACACTATTCCAACATTAGTTCAGTGCATCAAGTTTGCCGAACAACTACTTGGCCGTGGTAGTGAGAATGTCCGTATGCCGCGCATGACCTTGATCGGCGATGAGCGCGCCTATGTTGAAAAAGTGATTAAAGAAGCAATGGACACACGCATAGATCTAGACAAGTACAATCTGGATTAAATCTCAAAAACTTATCAAGACCCACGGAGTCTCACTCAAGTTGAGGCTCCACTATAAAAAGAATTAAGGGTCTGAAGGAAACGGAGTAAAGCACAGATGTTAAAAGGCACTTACTTTTGCGTCGATGCTCATACATGCGGCAATCCTGTTCGTTTGGTCACCAGTGGCCATCCGGATCTCAAGGGTCGCACTATGAGCGAGAAGCGCCAACACTTTCTCAAAGAATATGATTGGATCCGCAAAGGATTGATGTTCGAACCAAGGGGCCACGATATGATGTCGGGGGCTTTTTTGTATCCGCCATGCAGTGATAACGCCGACGCGTCGATCTTGTTTATCGAAACCAGTGGCTGCCTGCCCATGTGCGGCCACGGCACCATAGGCGCCATCACGGCGGCTATCGAATCGGGCCTGTTGACAGCAAAAGAGCCAGGAAAACTCATCATAGATGTGCCCGCTGGCCAGATAAATATCGAATATCAGCAGACCGGAGAAAAAGTCGATTGGGTCAAAATTTACAACGTCCCCGCTTACCTCGCCCATCGAGATGTGATCTTAGATATCCCGGAACTTGGCCCTCTCAAGGTCGATGTCTCATATGGCGGTAACTATTACGTCATCGTCGAACCCCAAGCCAATTTCCCCGGTTTAAGAAACTGGACCGCTGCCGATATTCTCAGATGGAGCCCCATCGTCCGCCAGATTGCCCATGAGCAGTTAACTTGCGTGCATCCCGATGACCCAACAGTATCGGGTATCACTCATGTTCTCTGGACCGGCGAAACCATCAGTGAAGGTTCCGATGGTGCCAATGCGGTGTTTTATGGCGACAAGGCCATAGACCGCTCCCCTTGCGGAACGGGCACTAGCGCTCGCTTAGCTCAGCTGTATGCCAAGGGCGAGTTAAGCGTTGGCGACAAATACATCCATGAGAGCATCATAGGCAGTCAATTTATCGGCCGCATCGAATCTGCCACTTTTGTCGGTGGATTTCGCGGGATCATGCCGAGCATTCAAGGCTGGGCCAGAATAACCGGCCAAAACTCAATCACCATAGATGACAGTGACCCATACGCCTTTGGCTTCCAAGTTACTTAACCCAATAACTTAAGATCAGTTTGTTGCTGGATACATATCTAAGCAACAAACCTAATAGGGAACAATATGACAGACTCAGTTACTTCAAGAATTACTGGCCAACACTTTATCAATGGCGCCTGGACAGGTGAAGCGAATGCATTTAATAGCTTAGATCCGGTCGCAAATGCCAAGCTAGACTGGCAGTTTGCCAGTGCGAGTCAAAGCGATATAGATAGTGCAGCTACAGCGGCTAAGTCGGCATTTGTCCAATACAGAGCCAAAACACCGCTGCAAAGAGCCGACTTTCTCGATGCCATCGCCAGTGAACTAGAAGCAGATATAGAGGCTATCACCACGGCGGCAAATCGTGAGACAGGCCTGCCTATGGCACGCGTTCAAGGCGAAACGGGAAGAACCTGTAATCAACTGAGGCTGTTCGCAGGCACACTCCGTGAGCCACTGGAGCCAAAGTTTGTCGATTTAGCCAATCCTGACCGTGCCCCGCTGCCAAAAGCCGACAGCCGTTTGAGTGTACTGCCCATCGGCCCGGTTGCCGTTTTTGGCGCGTCGAACTTTCCATTGGCTTTTTCAACCGCAGGTGGCGACACAGCATCTGCGTTAGCCGCTGGTTGTCCGGTGATCGTTAAGGGACACCCTGCCCATCCTGCCACCAGTGAGCTGGTCACCCGCGCCATCGAGAAAGCCATCATCGCCTGTGATATGCCAGCTGGCGTATTTAACTTAGTGCAAGGCGCCGCGCCGCACGTCTCCACGGATTTAGTCACCCACAGTGCCATCAAAGCCGTAGGCTTTACCGGCTCACTCAAGGTGGGACGCATTTTGGCCGATCTGTGCGCCGCACGTGCTGAGCCGATCCCATTTTATGGCGAATTAGGCTCGACGAATCCGCAATTTTTGCTCAGTAACATATTGTCAGCCAACGCAGAGCAGATGGCACAGACTCAAGTCCAGTCGATGATGATGGGTCATGGTCAGTTTTGTACCAGCCCAGGCGTTGTGGTCGCAGTCAAAGGTTCAGCCCTCGATCGCTATATCGCCACTATGTCCGAGACCTTTGCAGCACTGCCAGCATCAGCCATGCTGACCCCAGGCATAGCCGCAACCTATCAAGCCCAAGTTGAAGCTTTGCTTAAAGACACCTGCGTGGAGTTAGTCGCACAGGGGCAATCGGCACAAGCGAGTCATTTAACCAGGCCAACGGCGGTACGAGTCAATGCTGATGATTACCTGACAACGCCTGAACTACAGCAAGAGATCTTTGGTCCATGTGCAGTGATAGTAGAATGTGAAGATGAAGCGCAGATGCTCAACATAGCCACTGAATTGGAAGGCCAACTCACGGCCACCATTCACGGCCATGAAGCTGAACTCATCCAAAGTCAGCAACTGATAGAGGCGGTTGCCTTCAACGTAGGCCGTATCATCTTCAATCAGATGCCAACGGGAGTCGAAGTCTGTCACTCGATGAATCACGGCGGGCCTTACCCTGCGAGCACGGACAGCCGCACAACGTCCGTAGGCAGTCAGGCCATGAAGCGTTTCGAGCGCCCAATCTGCTATCAGAATATGCCAGCATCATTGCTTCCCGATGAATTAAAAAGCGGCGCTTCTAAAGTCATCAGCTTTTAATCCTGTCTAAAATGTGGAAATAAATAAAGGGAAACACAGTTTCCCTTTATTTTAACCCGCTTTAACGGTAATCTTAGTCGGATAAAATAGCATAACGAACAGATAAAAACGGAAACTATGAGCCGATCTACGCCAATTATCCATAAAACACGAACGCAAGTCGTTGTTGAGGTGCTTAGGGAAAAAATTCTTTCTGGTGATATCGCTGCCGGTGAACCCCTTAGACAAAGTGCACTAGCCGATGAATTAAATGTCAGCCGTATCCCGGTTCGTGAAGCGCTATTGCAACTTGAAGCCGAAGGTTTAGTCAAATTTGAGCCTCATAAAGGTGCTACCGCCACCAAACTTTCTGTCGAGCAAGTCACAGAATTATTCGAGCTTAGAGCCCTGATTGAAACAGATCTACTGGCTAAAGCTATTCCAAATTTAAAAGATGAGCATCTGCTTCAGGCTGAAAAAGTACTCGATGAACTCGAGTCTGCATTCAAACAAGAAGACGCTGTAGCGAGTTGGAGCGAACTCAATACGCAATTCCATACCTGCCTGTATCAGGCAGCTGATCGTCCACACACGCTAGAAGTGGTTCACGGACTCAATACCAATTGCGATCGTTATATCCGTTTACAGCTCTTGCTTGCAGGGGGAATACCCCGCGCAGAGCAAGATCACCGCGATCTGCTTACCTATTGTAGAAACAAAGATACAGACAAGGCTATCGAGCTTTTACGCGCACATATTTTGCATGCCGCCGAAGCAATACGCGAGCTCGTCGCCCAACAAGTGGAATGAGTCACGGTTGTTAAGCTTAAGATGCACTAAGCTTAGTTAATTATGTTAGATGAGGCAGAGCTCAGGGTTCTGCCTTTTTATTTGAGAGAAAGCACATGCAGTACGCCACGATTACAGGTTGGGGAAAATGCGTTCCACCAGCCACATTAACGAACCATGACCTATCCACATTCATCGAAACCTCAGACGAGTGGATCAAATCACGTACCGGCATTAGCCAACGTCATATCAGTCACGTGAACACCTCAGAGCTGGCTTCAGTTGCTGCACAGCATGCACTTGCCGCTGCGGGCATAGAGGGTAGCGAGCTGGATATGATCATTCTTGCTACTGCCAGCCCGGATACCTTGATCCCGAATATTGCTTCGACAGTTCAAGCCAATGTAGGCGCGACCTGTGCGGCTTTCGATATCAATGCCGCATGCAGTGGCTTCTTATATGGCGTAGGCCTGGCTAGTTCGCAAATCAAGAGTGGCCAATGTAAGAAGGTACTGGTTATCGGTGCCGAGCGTTTGTCATTCTATTTAGATTGGTCACGTCGTGATACCGCCGTGCTGTTCGGTGATGGTGCCGGTGCTGTCGTGTTGGAAGCAACAGATGAAGCAATCGGCGTTTTAGGCTACGAGCTGAGCAACGACCCTGCCGGACGCGACATACTCAAATCAACCTTTGGTACGGCTATGGACAGATTTGAAGCCTCATCATTGGACTTCTATATTGAGTTTAATGGCCAAGAGATCTTCAAACGTGCTATCGCCGGCATGAGTAAGTTAAGCACTAAGGTACTCGAGAAGTGCGAAATATCTAAAGATGATATCGATTGGGTTATTCCTCATCAGGCCAACGAGCGTATTATCGATACCCTCATCAACCGCATGAAGATCCCGAAAGAGAAGGCCATAGTAAACATAGCTAACTATGGTAATACCTCGGCGGCAACGATCCCTATCGCCATCTGTGATGCTTTAGCACAAGGCAAGATTAAGCCTGGCCAAACGATTCTATCTTGTGCCTTCGGCGCAGGACTCACCTCGGCGGCGGCATTAATCAAATGGGGTGACAGAGTCACGCCTATTAACGAGAGTGATGCCGAGCTTCCTCCTTGTGATAAGACTGGTATTGAGCTGGTCAGCAAAGCCGTTAAGCACTTCTGTGGCTAACCTCTAAGTTCGCAACATCAGCTTCAACGAAAAATACCAGCCACGGCTGGTATTTTTTTGCACACGGAAGTGCTTATCCCCGGACACCATGGATGGTGTTAGAGGGGGTCAAAGTCTGGAACTTTATGCCGAATAACCAGGGATGGTAAATATTCGGCGTTGTACAAGGACTTCTCTAATAAAGAATTACCCCACCTGTCAGAGTCATATCCTAGCTCCTAGCTCCTAGCTCCTAGCTCCTAGCTCCTAGCTCCTAGCTCCTAGCTCCTAGCTCCTAGTTTCCTAGTTTCCTAGTTTCCTAGTTTCCTAGTTTCCTAGTTCCTGAAGCTAATACCTAATCAAAAGAGTGACTAGTTATAGCCGCGCACATAGTTCCAGGTCACGTCGTCGCTCATGTTAGCCTCGACACTATAAGCTTGGTATTCTTTCTTATTGGCACTCATCACAGAAAACTCCCCAAAGCCTTCTATCAGGTCATTCAGGTGATTATTTTGATCGTTCTTTAAGATTATTTTTTTTGAATTATTCATAATACATCCTTTATATATACCTATAATGTTTCCCACGAAGTCAGCTTGAGGAAGATTTAGCGTTCGCTCTTATACCAATAGATATTAGGTACTAAATAATTCCAACTGATAAAATAATTAGACAGTAAATTCATCTGTTGTTAAATATCTAACATTAAAACTTAAGTTTGAGCATAATAAAACTTAAGTGTTAGTCACAACGAGTGCCTAACCAACAATACATTATTGTATAAAATATTCAATGCTGATTTTAACCGGTTTTATCCTGGATGAGTCAATATTGTTTAACAGGCATAAAAATGCCGGTTCAAACTGAACCGGCATAGGCAATAGATATAGGCATTTATCATGGATATTTAACTCAATATCATCAGCCGCTCTAGTGCAAGACTGAGACGGGTAAAACCAATGTCGGCTTTAGCTGGCCTTAGCTAACTTAATGCCATTACGTTTAGCGATCACCTCGGCCATGATTGAGATTGCAATCTCCACAGGCGTTTTACTGCCTATGTCCAAGCCTATGGGCGCATGCAAGCGTAAGATATCCTGCTCGCTGTATTCGCCTATGCGTTTTAAGCGTTCAATGCGCGTCGCCGTGGTGCGTGTTGAGCCCATGGCACCGATATAGAATGCATCCGACTCCAGCGCCGCCATCAAGCCTAAATCATCGACCCTGGGATCGTGTGCTAAGGCTAGCACCACAGAGCAGGAGTTAACATTCTGCTCAACAAATTGATCCGGTGACTGCCAACTCACATCCACCCCACCATGAGCTGAAGCATAGCCCCAGTCGCCGGCAAGATCTTTACGAATATCACATATCTTGACCGTGTAACCCGCAAGGCGGGCCAGTTGAGCCACATGCTGGCTCACCAAGCTTATGCCTAACAACAAGACATTCCAGTTTTGAGCGTAGTGCAATGATACTGAATTAGCTTCCACTGACACGGCTTGGTTTGAAAACTGACCTTCAGATTCAATTAGGCTCAAACCTGACTCCAGGTTGATCCGGCGGCAATAGCTCAGGCACGATTGCTCGGCCTTGAGCCAAACCGACAGCTGATTGATTGAATCAGGGCTCGGATCCAGTTTCTCAATCAGCAGACGGATAGTGCCACCGCAAGGAAGCTCGAATACACTGCCCTCTTCGTTATGGTGTTTGCCATAGTCGAATAAGCAGGCAGGCCCGCTAAACTCACCTTGGTTTATCATCTTGAGGAATGCCTCTTCGAGACATCCCCCAGAGATAGAGCCGGCGCGGGACTGACCATCGGTGGCAAACAAGGAACCTATGGGTCTTGGTGCAGACCCATAGGTACTCACAACTGTGCAGAGCCATACCTGACGGCGCTCATTGAGCCAGTCAGATACGGTCTCTAATACCGAGATATCAGTGAGCTGCATCGGCAATGCTGTCCTCTATCTGATCCACCCACTCCTGAACCTGAGACTCAGTTAAATCCGATGGCTGCTTAGTCCATACCTTACGAATGTAATTAGTCAGCTCGGTTAACTGCTTCACATTGAGGGTGTCACGATAAGACGGCATGGCATAAAAGCCGTGAGTATGACTGTATCTCTGCTCCTCTACGCCATTGAGCATCACAGACAGGGTATTGATTGGCTCAGCCTTGTCTATGGTGGCATTGGCGATCAATGCCGGGCTCACATTCGGCTTTCCTTCACCATCGATGCCATGACAACCGGCGCAATACCCACTGTAAAGCGCGTATCCTGGATCTGATTTATCGTGGCCATTGAAGGTATCCGGCTTAGCCGCAACTTCAGCGTCATTATCCAATAAATAGCTGGTCACTGCCGACATATCATCCTTGGTGAGGTGACTAAAGCTGTGGAAGACCACGGGATACATGCCAGCGAACACGGTGCCTTTTCTCGAATAACCTTTACGCAGCACATCGTCGAGATCTTGCTTAGTCCAGCCCTGACGGTTTAACTCTTGCGGGGTAATGTCGGATGCCTCTGCGCCGCCGATAAGCTCACCTTCAAAATGCCTGGACTGATCCATGGCAAACATGACATCTCTTGGAGTATGACACTCACCGCAATGGCCCAAACCATTGACGATGTAACTGCCTCGATTCCACTCCTCGCTCTTATCAGCATCAGCCTCGAAGACCTTAGAATCGTGGTTAACTAAGTTCCAAGCCTTGAGCCCCATACGAATATTGGTTGGGAACATCAGATCATTGTCTCTGTTTTCCTGTTTCACCGGCTTAGTGCTCATAAAGTAGCGGTACAGGGCCTCGATATCTTGGTCCGTCAGCAGATGATAAGACGTGTAAGGCATGGCAGGATAGAGATTACCCTTAGGTGCTACCCCACCGCGCATCGCATCGGTAAAATCTTCCAGGCTGTAATGGCCTATCCCAAACTCCTCATCTGAGCTGATATTGGTGGAATACACTATGCCAAATGGAGTGGTGAATGGCAGACCGCCACCATTGGCCTGGCCCACATCTATGGTATGACAGGCGGTACAATCGCCCAATTTCGCAAGATACTTGCCCTGCTCAACCAGCTCATCCTGCGCGGCATTGACGGTCAGAGGCAAGGCCAGCAACAGGGCCGATAATTTGAGTGCATTAACATTGATCTTCATGAGCGTGTGAGTCCTTCTGTCGATAGGATTAACTCTTTCACGGCCTGGTAGTATTTAACATACCCGGTACAGCGACAGACGTGATCGCCTAAGGCTTTGTCGATAACAGTTTCAATCTCACTCACACGAATTGGCATCAGCTTTAATCGCTCAACCAAGACAGTCGTCTCATTGACGAAACCTGAAGTACACCAACCACACTGGAAGGAGAAGTTCTCGATAAAGGTTTCCTGCACCGGAGACAGCTTAATGATCTCACCAAATTCATTCTCCTTAGCGTGACCTTCGATAGTTCTGATCTTCTTGCCATTGAATCTCGACACGCCATTGATACAGGTACGCACAGATTCACTGGTGCCATCTTCGTTATCGACGATCACAGTACAGGCATGACAGACACCCACACCACAACCGAATTTGGTCCCTGTCATATTGAGATGCTCATGAAGAAATTCAATCATCATGATATCGTCACTGGTCTCAATTGGACCTATGGCTTTGTTGTTAATACTCAGTGCAATAGTGCTCATGATAATGCCTTCTTAATCTCTTTCTTACTGATAGGTAGATGATAGAAACGCGTCCCAATAGCCTGATAAACGGCTTCCACGATGGCCGGAACGATAGGGATCATCACCACTTCCGCCATGCCTTTGGTCGGATCTGACTCCGACAACGGCGGCAATATGGTATGGGTTAAATTCCACACTCCCACATGCTTAGCCAGCGGAACCTGATAACGGTTGAGGTTCCAGGTGCCGTTGCCCGCGCCCTCTTCACCCAATGGCAGGTACTCATGCAGCACATGGCCCAGCCCCATCACCAGGCCGCCTTCTATCTGGCCTTCGACTAATTTCTCCACGATGACCCGACCACATTCCAGCCAGGTATGTGTGGCTAATACTTCTACCTCACCACTGCCTTCCTGCACGGCAATTTCGCATAGGGTGGCGCACGGTGCGTAGTAAGTCACCATGGCATGATTCATAGAGGTGTTCGGGTAGTTAACTCGAGTTCTGTCGAGTAAGTGATAGCCGCTCTTGCCCATTAAGGCTTGCTTGCTGTTACTTGCACCACTGCCGTATTGAAGCGCTAAGGCATCGATGGCTAGCTTGTTGCTCTTGCCTTCGATGACAAATTCACTCTCGGCCCAAGACCAACGGTTAAATGCATGCACCATCACCCCGGTCACGAGTCCCATGGTGTGGGCTTTATGAGCAAGAATATCGATAGACAGTGGTGGGTAACCTGCCGCCGTTAACTTACCGTCAACCCAATGGGCATTGTTAACATCGGTAAAGTCAGCAGGCGCGTGGTCATTATTGAAAAATTGGGTTCGCCAGATCTCAATTGCCGCAGGCCATAAGCCTTGTTCGAAAACAATTTTGGCGGCAATACTTGTGGTATGACTCTGAAAATACGAAGATTGAGACGCAGAAGAGGCCATCGCGATAACCGGTGTCCAGCGAGGATCTTTCTCCATCTCATCTTGTTTATCTTGTGAGATAAAATAGGGAGAATCTGTCTCTTTGAGCTTCATCACATCCCAAAGCGTCACCTCACCGAGAAAGACTTCATCGGCCATATTACCCAAAAACTGCTGAACGAGCGTGCCTTGGGAGGTGTCTGTGCCAGTTCCCATCTCCATGGAAGCGAGACGGATAACAATCTTGCCTTCCTTAGTGATAGAAACCTGAGTCGAAGGCGCATTGGCCCCGGTACCATAATCTTTGGTCACTATGCCAAAGCCGACACCGTATTTTTTGCCCGGATTGTTCGCTTCAAACTGCTGTTTTTTCTGTTCGCGGTTAACCCAGATATCGTGCTTTTGCGCCAGCTCTAACATCTCCTGATAACGCAGCGCCCCATTGGGAATAGCCCCCTGAGTGTTACGATAGCCTGGCTGCATGATATTGGCGAGCCTGAGCTTGAAGGGGTCGACATTGAGTTTCTCTGCCGACTCGTTGACCATCATCTCCATGGATGACATCGACTGTAAGGTGCCATAACCTCGCATCGAACCACAATCCGGATTTTGCGATGGATGCGCCACGGCTGTGATGTCATTTTGCGGCAAGTAATACACGCCTTGCAGTGCGCTGGCACCCACCATAGTCACAGAGCCGGTGAAGTTTAAGCGTCCACCACCATCAAGCACCATGTCCGAGATTAATGCCTTAAATTTAAGGGTTTTCTTATCGATGGCCAGCTTATGGTGCATCTTAAACGGATGACGTTTCAGCCCCGATTGGAATTGCTCGAATCTATCGTTGGCGATATGTACAGGTTTGTCAGTGAGCAGAGATGCCATCAGGCCATAATAAGGAAATATGGAGTGATCTTTTGCACCGAAGCCACCGCCAATAAAGGGAGAATGCACCACTAGCTTAGTGATCTGATCTTTATATTGGCTGTGTTCAATCATCTCACCGGCTTGCAGGTAAAAATCATGGGGAGATTGAATGGTGAGCACAGTGTGCAAGGTGCCACTGGCACGATCGAACCAGCCGTTAAATGCCTCAGGCTCCATCATCATGGGCTCGATAGACTGAGTCTGATAATCTTGTTCGAAGATAAACCAGTCTTCTTCGTCCATCTGTTTCGCCATTTGATCGGCATAATAGATGGCGCGCTGACCCGTTGACCCGGATTTATCACCCTCTGTAGGCCAGACCGCCTGATGATCGACATAATCAGGGAAGAACAGACCATCACTCAAGGTGCTGTAATTATCCACGCCATTGGCACCATTTTCCCCTTCGGAGCGAACGATGCGCCAACTGGCTAAGGGATCTTTGCTCTCACTGGTTAATGGCGTTTTCTCACCATAAATGACGGCGCTGTCGCTAAACTGCAATCTGGTCTTAGCGGCTTTAAAGGAAGCAAAGTTATTGAATATCAGCAGGGCAACGGCGTGACCTAAGTAATCAGGCGTTTGACCTTTAGCTAGCAGCATCTTATCGCCGAAAAAGCCCGGCAATTTAATGCCTGCATTCTTAAGGGTTGCAGATGTGATGACCTGGCTTGGCTTGGCATTTTCTGGGATAGCCGAAAGATCTATGCCTTCGAAGCGGTGATCCGCTTTATTGGCACGTAAAATAAAGCCATAGTGCTGAGTATCGGGCCAGCCATCCATGTCCATGGCGCGATAATCGCGGCCATAAATCTTCTGCCCGGTGACTTTGGCGACACCATCTAGGCGAAACTTAGGCTTACCCGTCCCTTTCCACTGCTCCATCAACTCATCAGAAATCATTGCCGCGTTCGCCTTGCCTGCGTTAAACAGCATAGGCGCACTGTAGACGGCGACTCCGCCCACCACACATTGTTTGATAAACGAGCGACGCGAAAGATCGAATCTAGACATAGTCTTTCCTTTTGTATTTATTTTGTTCAGGCATGCCTAATCCCTCGAATGAACTGTAAGTAGTAAATTCAAAAAAGTCTTTAATCGGAAAAGTTCATCATGAAGCTGACGGTTAATTTTCTATAGGATTGGCAAAGTAAATATTCGTGCTTAACGTTAGGGATCTAAGTTAGAAAACGTCGAATACCAGTTAAGTATATTGATATAAATCACATTTACCAGTAAAACACGGCATGAAACAGGCGCGCTTGATTCAAAAAGAATAGGCCATATCAATTTAGTATTGATTTAAATCAAGTTTTTAAGATTCAGTTAACAAAAGTTTTGTAAATGTTATTGCATAAAAAAATGCCAGTCATCTCTGACTGGCATTGTTCGATTAACACTTAGACTAACAAGTAGGCATAGGCTCTTAGATGCTGGCTAAAATCTTAGACACTGTATCCTTAGCATCGCCAAATAGCATCTCAGTGTTCTCTTTGAAGAATAGCGGGTTCTGGACCCCAGCATAGCCGGTCGCCATAGAACGCTTGAAAACCACCACGTTATCGGCGTTCCACACTTCGAGTACTGGCATACCGGCAATCGGACTGCCAGGTTCTTTCGCGGCAGGATTGACCGTATCGTTAGCACCAATAACCAGCACCACATCGGTATTGGCGAAGTCAGCATTGATCTCGTCCATCTCCATCACTATGTCATAGGGCAGTTTTGCTTCGGCCAACAAGACATTCATGTGACCAGGAAGACGACCCGCAACAGGATGGATGGCAAAACGAACTTTCACACCACGGTCACGCAGCTTCTTGGTTATTTCAGCAACTGGATATTGAGCCTGTGCCACCGCCATGCCATAACCTGGGGCTATGATGACTGTGCGCGCATTTTTAAGCATCTCAGCCACATCTTCAGCCTGTGTTTCACGATGCTCACCTTGCTCACCATCGCCAACAACCACAGTACCACCTTCGGCACCGAAACCGCCTAAGATCACCGAGATGAATGAGCGGTTCATCGCCTTACACATGATGTAAGACAGGATGGCGCCTGAACTACCCACTAGGGCACCGGTTATGATCAAGAGATCGTTACCTAACATGAAACCAGCTGAAGCCGCGGCCCAACCCGAATATGAGTTAAGCATGGAGACAACCACAGGCATATCCGCACCACCAATGGCCGATACCAAGTTATAACCAAATACAAACGAGATTGCCGTCATGAGCACCAAAGCACCTATGGCATCGGTTTGCATGTAGTAAATACCAAGAGCAACAGAGGCAACTAACATGGCAAGGTTAAGCCAATGAGCACCAGGCAGCGCTTTAGGGGTACTCTTCATCAAGCCACGAAGTTTGGCAAAGGCGACGATTGAGCCGGTAAAGGTGACACCACCGATAAATATCCCCAGGAAGACCTCCACATCGTGAATAATCTTGGCTACAGGGTCAATTTGCCCCGTGACCGCATCCATCAGGGTGCCATGATCTAATGCGCTCGAGAAACCCACCAACACTGCAGCCAAACCCACGAAGCTGTGTAAGATAGCCACAAGCTCTGGCATCTCGGTCATCTCGACTTTTAACGCTAAACGGATACCAATCGCGGCACCGATAGCCATGGCGCCGGTAATAATCCAGCTATTACCGTCAATTTGAGTACTGGCCAGGGTCGCCACTATGGCGATGGCCATGCCGATCATACCCAAGAAGTTGCCGCGTTGTGCGGTTTCTTGTTTACTTAAGCCTGCGAGACTAAAGATAAACAAGACAGCTGCGATAAGATATGCAGCACTTAATAATCCTATAGACATATTGATCTTTCCCCTAGTCTTTACGGAACATTTTCAGCATGCGCTGAGTGACGGTGAAACCACCGGCAATGTTGATTGAGGCGATCAATATCGCAATCCCCGACAATACTAAAACAGCGGTATTATCACTGTTCATCTGCACCAATGCACCTACCACTATGATGCCACTAATGGCGTTGGTCACACTCATCAGAGGCGTATGCAGTGAATGGCTCACGTTCCACACCACGTAATAACCCACGACGCAAGAGAGCACAAATACACTGAAGTGCTGAATGAAATCAATCGGCGCCGAGTTGGCAATCAGGCCAAACAGACCCGCAGCTACGATGGCAATAGCAGGCTTAACCCAAGGGTTTTTAGGCTTAGCTTCAACCACTTCTACTACGGCTTCTTCCTTAGCTTTAGGTTGAGCGCTGACTTGGATCACAGGTGGCGGAAAGGTGATCTCCCCATCCTTCACGGCAGTCAAGCCGCGGATCACTTCATCGTCGAAGTTAATCTCATAGTTGCCGTCTTTCTCAGGCACCATAATTTTAAGTAAGTTAACTAGGTTAGTACCGTATAGCTGACTGGCTTGGGTCGGTAAACGACGGGATAGTTCGGTGTAACCGATAATGGTCACATTGTTCACTACTGTAACTTCACCCGGTACCGTCAATTCACAGTTACCGCCATTGGCCGCTGCGAGATCGACAATCACACTGCCGGGCTTCATCAGGTAGACCATGTCCTCAAGAATAAGCTTGGGAGCCGGCTTACCGGGAATGAGTGCCGTGGTGATAATAATATCGACATCTTTGGCCTGCTGACGGAAGAGTTCCATCTCGGCATCGATAAACGCCTTACTCATGACCTTGGCATAACCGTCACCAGATCCAGACTCCTCTTCGAAATCCAGCTCCAGGAACTCGGCGCCCATGGAATTAATCTGCTCTTTCACCTCGGGACGAGTATCGAAGGCTCGCACTATAGCGCCCATACTTCCCGCGGCGCCTAAGGCTGAAAGACCGGCAACACCGGCACCGATAATGAGGACTTTTGCCGGCGGCACTTTACCCGCCGCTGTGATTTGTCCGGTGAAGAAACGTCCAAAATGGTTCGCGGCTTCGACAACTGCGCGGTAACCATCGACGTTGGCTAAAGAGCTACGGGCATCGAGAGCTTGCGCACGTGAAATACGTGGCACCATATCCATAGCAAGTAGGTTAATGCCTTTAGCCTTGAATTTTTCTAACAGCTCAGGATTCTGAGCCGGCCATACAAAACTTGCAACTGTCGCACCGGATTTTAATAGATCGGCCTCGTCAACGCCCGTATCACTATTGATAGCTGGTGCATTAACTTTCAGTATGAGATCGGCTTGAAATGCATCTTCAAGGCTAACAATCTCGGCGCCAGCTTCTCGATACGCTTCATCTTTGAAGTTAGCTAGTTCTCCAGCACCGCTTTGTACTACAACACTGAAGCCTAATTTATTAAGCTGTATCACAGTGGCTGGAGTCGCGGCTACCCGGCTCTCCTGCGCGAGGATCTCCCTTGGTATTCCGATTTTCATAGTGTCTTCCTGGTGGCGATAGTGATGTTTTCTAATGCAGATCCCTAAGGTGTAAACTCAGTCACGCAATAGCCATTATTTTTAGTTTGTTTAGGTATAACAAAACAACGCATAGGGTCAAATGCTGCCAGTATCAGACTTAAAAAGCACAATAAGGCGTGTTGCTAATGTTCACAAAACAAACCAACAATACCAAGATATTTGGCTTATGGATCAATAAATTTCGAGAATTGGAGCAGAGGTCAAGTAAATAATGGCTAATCTTTGATGGTGCGGGGCTGTCAATCTCAATCGGATATTAGTTATTTACAATAGTTATCAATCTCATCCATATGGAAAGAAGAATTTCAAACGAATTTCCCCTTAGTTGACTACATCTACATCAGGAGGAGCGACATTAGGGCAAAATTGTTTCTATATTAGAACAATGTATTAGATAGCTTAGTCACTATGTTGATTAATCATCTTTTAGAAAATAGCTTCATCCCAATAAATACTCTGTCCGAAGTGGGATGACAAGCGTTTATTGAGATCATTAAAGCCCGGTAATGACTCCTCCTTGCCACTGAGGCAGGACCAGACGAAACGATGGCAATTGTTATCAAACAAGTCATATTCCCGATAAGTAAAAATAGCCTGCTCTGCTTTGATTAACGCATCTTCATCGACTAGCGGTCGGTGATCATGACTGCAGGCGATATAGATCTTACTGCCTGTGCGTCCGGCTAAGAAACGTTGGGTCGATACGGCGCGGATGAGACCATTGCCATGGAGCTCTATCAAGGTATGATCATCGAGCCAGATCCCAGTGTGCTCTATCACACCATAGACAAAGCAACAGATAATAGTGCCGGGCAAAGGGTTAACCCGCTTATGGCCCGCCTGCCACAGACTCGGGTGAAGACCCACATGCTTATTCTTGCCCTGAGGAACCGGCACTGTGCCGCTGCGTCTCTTCAGCTCTAACTGATGACGTTTCTCTCTTTCATTGGCCAAAAATACCGCGCCCAGCGCACTACCAACCAGGAGAAGAGGTAAAGCCATAAATAAGCCTCTTAGATAAAACTTAACTCGAGATTAGTCAGTTAACCTAAAGATGTGAATATGAACTTTGTAAGTATGTTTGTTGTTTATTTAATCGCGAGTAACTCGGCAACCGTTAATGACTCTCCTTGGCCAATGGCTGCTGTCTGAGCGAGCAATAACTCACCACACGCTAAGGCATCCACCAAGGCATTATGAGCGGCGTACACAGGTAAACCATATCGTGTACGGCAAGCACCAAGCCGCAGGGAGCCCTCTTTTAATACATCATGCTTTCTCAGTAATCGTCTGCGCTCAACGGCCAGCGTATCTATCGCGCAAAGCTTAACTGGCTCTTGGATTATTTTACTCATGGCATTTTGCAGGAAATTGATATCTAAAGGTGCATGATGAGCCACCAGCACTTTACCGAGTGTCTTTTCAAGAAACCAGGATATGGCTTCCTCTATGTCTATCGCATCTTGCAGATGTTTATCTAAGATGCCGTGGATCGCCGCACTCTGACCCACGCCGCCGTCGACTTTGATGAGCTTCTGCTCCGCCTTATCGAGTAGCAGCAAGTTATTCTCGATGGGAATTAAGCCGATACTGAGAATTTGATCATGATTAGGGTCCAGACCCGTCATTTCCAGATCTAGGGCGATTAACTTAGATTGGCTGATATCTTGGCTTATCACGGCCATTAATTCGCGATGATAGCGCCTCATCACTTCCGAGCGACAGCGAAAGGCGCGCCAACACAACTGAGATTTAAGCAGCTGAGGTATCACGCCTTAAAAACTCCGGGGAAATTTAAGTTTAATGCCGAGTTGAACATCATCAACCACCTTAAAAGCTTCGGGTAAATTTACGTTTAATACCGAGTTAAACATCATCAACCACCTTATGATCACCTTAAAAGCTCCGGGTAAATTTAAGTTTAATGTCGAGTTGAACATCATGAACCACCTCATCAACCATCTTAAAAGCTTCGAGTAAATTTGAGTTTAATGCCGGACTGAGCATCATGAACCACCTTGAAGGCATCCTTAAGTTGATGACGCACCAGAGAAGACAGATGCTGAGGCTTGAGATAGTTAGTGATCTCCTGTGAATGCTTATCTTGATAGCCTTGATTGGATAGGCGCATATGGGCGATAAACTCTTGGGCATCGGCCAGATTGAGGGCATCTTTGCGATTGATGATATTGAGCTCCATCAACTGACGGATCCTTTTCGCCGTATTTACCTCCTTGATCCCGGCCGACAAGGCATAGACCCGGGCAATGTCATTGATAAGCGCGTTGCCCTTGTGTTTCAGATCTATGCCCTTAACCTCACGGCCATCACGCTCTAAAACAAATTTCTTGAAGAACCCCAAGGGCGGCGACTCGATCAGGGCATTTCCTGCCATACCGGCAAGAAAGATATCATTGCCCTTGGTATTGGCCAGCACGGTATCTTGCAGGTCATTAAATAGCGAGCTTGGGCCGTAGACAGGACGCATATCGAAGAAGATGCTGGCGTGCATCAGTGCCTTGGGCTCAGGGGTATTAACCCAAGTTTCAAATTTATGCTGCCACTGTTTCAAGGTGAGGCGCCACTGGGGGTTTTGCGCCATGATCTCCCCGGGGCAATAAACATAACCACACAGATCCAGTCCGGCACAAACAGATTTCGACAAGGCCTCAAAATAGGCCGCCGCCGCTTCATCGGGTGCATGGGCGAGTAACAGACCATTGTCCTGATCGGAACACGCAGCCTGATCTTGTCGCCCCTGAGAACCGAACGCCAACCAACAAAAAGCCATGGGCGCTTCGCCGAGTAATTGTTGGTTCAACACGATAAGGCGCCTGGTCAGTGCATCCGTCACCGACGTCAGCACCCGGCCAATCTCTTCGGCCCTAGCATCGGCACTGATCAAATTTTTCAGCAACAAGGGGATCTGTTTACTCACGCTAATAAGACGTTCAACCGAGTCTTGTCTCTCTATTTCACCGATAAGCAATAAAGGTTGCGAGCTTTGGCCACGTAATATATCTGTGCTGGTGATGATACCAATGGGCTTTCCCTCATCTACGATGGGCAGGTGATGAATACTGTGCTCACTCATAAGCAGCATGGCTTCAAATACCAGGGAGCTTGATGTCAATGTCTTCGGCCGGGTCGTCATCGCCTGATGCACGGGCAGATGACCGTCTAACCCTTCGGCCAACACGCGATTTCTCAAGTCTCTGTCGGTCAAGATCCCCACCAGCTGGTGATTGTCGATAACCAGCACCGAAGAGACCCGCACTAGGCGCATCTTTTGCGCGGCTTCACCGACCGTAGAATTGCTGTCGATAACCAAAGGGTGTTTTGACATCAAGGTGTTTACCCGACTCGTGGTAGCCAGCTCTTTTGCCTTAAATCGGCCTTGATGGCGAAGCCGTTTCGCGAAGGCACGATTGAAGAAACGATCAAAATGGCGATTTTCACCGCGAAGGTAATTGAAGGTATCGGGATCTAAGTGATACACCAGACCATCTTCTAATATCTGTACCCGATTACTGACCTTTTCACCGGACAGCAGCGAGAGAAAACCAAAATAATCCCCCTCACCGAGTCTGTCGACTAACTCGCCATCATCATCTCGCACCTCAAATGCACCACTGCGCACGATATAAAGCTGGGGATGGGTTTCATCTAAAGGCACTATCGCCGATGCCTTGCTGTAATAGCCAACGGTTAAGCTTTTACAACAACGATCGAGGGCGGCTGCAGTTAAAGTATCAAACGGCGCTAGGGCCTTAATAAACTGAGATATTGGCTGTAGCTCACTTGCGTCCATAGACTGTCACCAGAAAACCGGAAGAGACTGATAACAAAACTATACCCAGTTCAACAAGATAAAGGTATTCGACCAATGGCGACAGTGGGCTGTTTTTTAAGAAGAGTTCAATCAGGGTAATTTATAAGGTATTTAATTTAATAATTTAGCTTCTAGCTGGCTTTTTAAATCTTCTACTGCCGGGGTTAAACGCCGATGTTCCGGCATCAGATTAATGCTGTTTAAGCCATTTTCATAGGCTGTTTCGGCATCAATATATTGCTTCATCTCTTGATAGATATCCCCTTTCCTAAGTTGCCAACGCGGTAAGCCATTAACGTCATGGGGTAACAGTTCGATAACCCTCAACGCATCTTCATGCTTACCTTGTTCAAGATAACTGTCGACTAACAAGTCCACTAAGCTAACGATAGGGCCTAATTGATAAACACCTTCATTGAGCCCCTCTATGACCAAGCCCTCCCCATCATTGTCTATCTGCTGCGCCATATTCCCACGCCCTATATATTGATCTGGGGTGGGCCTAGGTAGCAGGCTGATGAAAATATCCATCTCATCGACGGCCGCTCTATCATCATTGAGCTCTATATAAGTGCGCGCCAGATTGAGCTTGGCCGACTCATAGCTTGGATCGAGTTCGATCATCTTAGATAGCATGTTATAGGCCTCGTCCGGCATCCCGGATTGCAGCCTCATTCTTCCCATGTAATACCAGATATCGATACGAAAGTTGGCATCGTCGGTGCTATCCATGACACTTTGAAAATCTTGCCAGGCTAAGCCCTTATGATGATTATCACTATGAAGCTCTCCACGCTGCAGCAATAGATGGGCATTATTAGTCTGGGAGGCCAGTTGGGCATTCGAGTCTAGGGCAAGAAAATCATTTATATGCAGCACCGGAACATCGAGCTGGGCATGGGCACCCACAAGTGCTGAACAAAACAGGCTATAACTGAGACATAAGCTAATTAATATCTTCATATTTAAATTTTCATGGTTAAGGCACCACAGACCCAGAGGCCATTAACGTTTTTTATCCCGCTTAATATCAATCCCTGAAAAAAATGAACCAACTAAAAATACCACATCAAACCTTGTAGATGGTTAGCTCCAAACACATCACCACAAGCGAGGACAATGTAATAAGTATATGCCTTAATGCCAGGTACTGCCTGAGTTTGCGAGGATGTAGGAGTGTGAAACACTTACTTGAATACGAGTAACTTGAGCAATAAGACGGGGTTATTTGCTGCAGGGTAAAAAGAAAAAAGAGCGCCTAAGCGCTCTTTTTCATTTATATCGATATCAGATGTAGATACCTGAGTCAGATACCAAAGTCAGATAAACATCTAACTAGTGATCTTGCGCCTCACCCGCTCCTTTAGGGAAACGAATAGACTCGACCATACTCACCACCTCTGCAGGTACCGCCGCTGTTACCTTGCTGACTGCGAAGGCCACTGCGAAGTTAATCATCATGCCTAGCATACCGATACCTTCAGGAGATATCCCCATGAACCAATGCTCTGCATTGTTGATCTCAGGGTTTATGAACTTGAAGAAGACGATATAGCCTATGGTGAACAACAGACCCACGACCATACCCAAGATTGCGCCTTCCTTGTTCACGGTCTTAGAGAAGATACCCATGATGATTGCAGGGAAGAGTGACGATGCCGCGAGTCCAAAGGCGATGGCCACCACAGCTGCCACGAACCCAGGAGGATTGATGCCGAAGTAACCCGCCATCACAATACCCAGCGCCGCCGCAATACGGGCAAACATCAACTCCTTCTTATCAGAGATATGTGGCATCAGGTTCTTCTTGAGTAAATCATGAGACACCGATGTAGAGATAACCAACAAGAGACCCGCTGATGTCGAGAGCGCAGCCGCTAAACCACCCGCCGCCACAAGGGCAATAACCCAAGCTGGTAAGTTAGCAATTTCAGGTGTCGCGAGAACCATGATGTCTCGGTCAATCTTCATCTCATTTTCAGCACCCTTGGCATAATAGATCTTGCCATCTTGGTTCTTATCATCCCACGAGATCAGGCCTGTCTTTTCCCAGTTCTTAATCCACTCAGGAGCCGTTTCATAAGCAACACCCGTAGACTCAGGACCGTTAATGGTTTCAATCATGTTCACACGAGAGAACGCCGCAAGTGCAGGAATCGTAGTGTACATAATGGCGATGAACACAAGCGCCCAACCCGCAGATACTCGTGCATCTTTCACTCTAGGTACGGTAAAGAAGCGCACAATCACATGTGGCAGACCCGCAGTACCAAACATCAGAGCGCCGGTAATAAAGAACACATCTATCATGCTCTTAGAACCTTCGGTATATTGCCCAAATCCGAGCTCTGTGGATAATCCATCGAGTTTATCTAACAGATACACCCCAGTGCCATTACCCGCGGCATCGATAAGCTCGGCGCCGAAACCAATTTGAGGAATGATATGACCCGTCATCATCACAGAGATGAAGATAGCCGGCACCATGAAGGCGAAGATGAGTACACAGTATTGCGCCACCTGAGTGTAAGTAATGCCTTTCATACCACCGAGTACGGCGTAGAAGAAGACCACGGCCATGCCTATATAGACGCCGGTTTCAACTTCGACCTCTAAGAAGCGGGAGAACACCACGCCAACACCGCGCATTTGACCCGCGATATAGGTGAAACAGATGACGATGGCACAGATAACCGCGACGGTACGTGCGGTCTGTGAGTAGAAACGGTCACCGATAAAATCAGGCACGGTAAACTTACCAAATTTTCTCAGGTAAGGGGCAATACACAATGCCAGCAGCACGTAACCACCCGTCCAACCCATCAGATACACTGAGCCGTCATAGCCAGTAAATGACACTATACCCGCAAGGGAAATAAACGAGGCTGCCGACATCCAATCTGCCGCCGTTGCCATGCCGTTCATCACAGGGTGAACACCACCACCTGCAACATAAAATTCTTTTGTCGAACCGGCTCTCGCCCAGATCGCAATTCCGATATAAAGGGCGAATGTTGAGCCCACAATCAAATAAGTTAACGTTTGTACGTCCATCTCATGACTCCTTATCTAGGTTCGGTTCATTAGTCTTCGTGAACATTGTATTTTTTGTCTAATGCATTGGCTTTCGCCACATAAACAAAAATCAACGCGACGAACACATACATGGCACCTTGTTGTGCAAACCAGAATCCCAACTTGAATCCCATAAAATGAATTTCGTTCAGTACATCTACCAGTAAAATGCCGCATCCAAAAGATACTGCAGCCCATATAGCTAATAATTTAAGTACCAGGCGTAAATTCTCGCGCCAATATCCTTCTGCCTTGTCGTTGCTTTCAAAACTCATAGCGACTCCCCTGTGCTGATTGTTATTTAAAGTCACAGTTAATCTATCAAGGCAGAGCACAACAACAATCGCGACCTTAGTCTAACGCTAACGGCAACCAAACAAGGGATGACGACAAAATTATTTAAAAAACAGATAGATGAAAGTTGACGCGCGCGTCAATCAAGTGTCATTTCAAGGCTAGACCTTAGACTAAGGTAGGAGTTTTTTCGTTTGAAACGTGTAGCGCGTCGCGAGGTTTGGCAAAACATTTCACTCGGTTTGGCAAATGAGAGCTTATCTCATCTAAAGTATTTCCAGCTCACACGGTTTGGCAAAACAATCTAGCTGCGTATGAGAGGAGTTTTTGAAATGATACATAGAGTGAACTTCTTGCTTGTCACAAGCCCTATTAACGTTCAAATATTAAAAATAGGCCCGAGTATCAGGATGGATTTAAACCATCTTTAAATCGAGTTTAATCCCCCTGTTGATTCAGATTAAAGTGATCACTCTAAGCCATTTTTGCCCCATAACGAGTTAGCACTCTTGTTTGACCCTAAAGCTCCGTTATGGATTTGTAATACCAAAACTAATGACGAAGGGCTGCGGAACCCGCTCTATGAAGCTGATCGACGTTCCCCTTCTGTTGTTTAAAATGGTTTTGAATGTGCATTGGCAAACCTTATCTATCTGTAACTTTATACAGTCACATTTTTGAGCTCATTTTTAAGAAATAACTCTCTAAATTGTGCACATTTTTCACTTGTAACCTAATATAACACTGTGCCTTTCAGATATTTAGAGTTGTGCTAGTTTAGACTATAGAGTTGGAAAACGCGCATGCTCACAAACAAAGGCATGTTGACGCCCAAAAGCGGCGCACCTATTTTGGGCGTTGATTAATAAAAATTATGAATAAACGAATTGTTTTATTTACATTGATACTGATATCCATATTAGGCGGATTATACTTTTTCGGGGTTGCGGCCTCATATTGGCATGGGTATTTAACAGACACAGCGAGCACCGTAAGGTATGAGTATATGGAAGGTGTATTTTTAGCTTTAATGCTTTCAATACCATTTTGGTTATTGGTTTCGGCATTGTCCTTTCCTGTACGCAAGCAAATATCTCGTTCTATCTACATTGGTTTAAATACTCCAGCAACTATTTTGTGCTTAGGCTTTGTTTTGATTAATTTTTATGTGGTTATTATGATGTTACTTAAAGGTTCAATATAACAATGCATTGAAAAATGCAGGGCAAAAACACTGCCCTGCTCGGACGCCGAAAATCTGGGCAATTTAATTCTAACGTTAAGTTTCTAAATCATGAATCGAGCATTGATACAAAAAGGAATAGGTTCAGCTCTGATACTAAGTGGGCTAGTTCTGCTCGTGCTCAAAGTTTCGAGTATTTCAGACTCTCACCAAACCTGGGATTCTTGGGCTTCGCCTGAAAATGGCACTATGTGGTTTATTGGTGTGTTGGTCCTTGAGCTGGTTTTTCTAGCTTCGCGGTTCATTCTGGGCTATTTCGTCTATCTAAGTAAAAACATGAGACCATGGTTAATTTATCCATTGGCAGTGTTAACCGCTGTTAGCGGGCTATCAGGTATTGTTCTGGTTGCAGCAGTTTTAGTTCTTCGCTTTTGGCAAGGTGGAGTGCATACGTCCAAAACTTAACAAGTTTATCAACGAATGCCACTTCGTGGTTGGACAGCCTAAGCTTGGTTTCGCCACAGGCCGCCCGCCATAAAGACTTTAAGGTAAGGCTTGAAAATATTAAATAAAAGTAAAGCAATAGGGTTTCACTTACTTATTTATGCAACCTTAGTTGCGCTAGTGATAGTAGCTGACGAATTACTATATATGAATGGCGATGCCGTTTTAGTTTATTCAGGTATTGCTTTAGGTACGGTGGCCTCTTGGTTTATAAATCAAAAGTATTGTTCTAGACCCATTCTGCTTACAGCATTATTCTCACCAGCATCATTAATGTTACTGCTCATAATCTCTGTAAATATTGCAATGCTACTGGGGTATGCTCACTAAACTTTTAACAAGGCGTGGCAGACGCTACTGGCGTACCACCAGCCGCTGTACTAGGCGTTACCGTATATATTTTCCCTAATGCCAATAATCATTTTTAGGGCTTAAGTTCTAGCTCATTGTTTTCTTATTAGATTTAATGTTGCTTGGAGCCAGAAACTGTCAATCATGGGTGCAAGATTTACTTAGCGAAGCGGGAGTTAGATAATGCTGGAGTTTCTTAAGTTACTTTTTTTTACCAAGGTGGTGTTGTTAACCCCTGTACCCGTTAGTTTTGACAGTCATTACACTATCACGCCACAAGAGTCTATTAATGCAATAAACCCTAGAGGGCATATTGAGATAGATATGACCGCAATGATACCAAACGGTATCCAGAGTAACACCAACGAAAAGTTGAACTTGCTTGCTAA
Source organism: Shewanella benthica (assembly GCA_023284085.1). Taxonomy (GTDB): domain Bacteria; phylum Pseudomonadota; class Gammaproteobacteria; order Enterobacterales; family Shewanellaceae; genus Shewanella; species Shewanella benthica. Next base: position 74,508 of record JAKVHY010000025.1, on the reverse strand, counting down.
ATCGTTTCCTGAAAATAGCATAAAAGTTGAGCTGATAAACACAAAAACAGGAAATGCAGTGAATTTAACTAGAGTTTCCCATGCTACCGGTAAAGAGCAATTGCTTGTTTATGTTATGAGCTATTCTGGCGTTCCTACCGATATTGAATTTGATGAAATTCACATTAAAACACTGGTACCTCTGAGTAAAGTTAGCGTGTATTGGAAAAATGGCATGATGTAGTAGCTTGAAGTATATCGGTTATGGTTACCTGACCAACAAGCATAACCGCTACCATCACAGCATTGGCTAAGGCATCATCACGGCAGTAATTGATGGTGTCGGTGCTTTTCGGTCACATATCGGCTCTGCGCATGGACGTGGTATCTCTCCACCACAAATCTCAGTTTCTGAAGCTCGTTTAGCTGTAAATGTAACTCACAGCATTGTTACGTTTATCATGGATAAACTGGGTGTGCGTAGCACCTAGCAAGGATTTCAAGTCGGATAAAATATAGTTGGCTTTGTTACAAGTATAGCCAACACTTTTTGTCGCTTAAAACGGCGTCACCTACATCCGGTTGCCATAGATTCCCTAATCAAAGATATTATTCTGGTCAAGTCCAACCGGACACCTTACTTTGTAATTTCTCATAGCTGATCGGTGTTAAATCCCCGAGCGTAGTATGCAGCCGTTCGTGGTTGTAATACCGGATATATTCTTCAACATCTAGCTTCATTGATTCTCGTGTTAAATGGACCACTTTTAACAGCCATTCATGCTTCAAACTTCCAAAGAAACGTTCAACAACAGCGTTGTCTAAACAGGCTCCTACACTGCTCATAGAAGCAACTATTCCATGCTTCCTCAACAGCTTTTGAAACTGCTTACTGGTGTATTGTGAGCCTCTGTCACTATGAAACATGACTCCTCTTGCTGGCTTGCGCAGCGTTAGTGCCATTTGTAATGCCCGCTCAACTAAGCTTACGGTCATGCGTTTTGATATTGCCCAACCCACTATGCGTCTGGAATGTAAGTCCATCACAATAGCGAGGTACATCCAGCCTTGATGCGTCCTTAAATAGGTCACATCACCAGCCCAAACCTGGTTAGCCTGCGTAGGATTAAATTGCTGATCCAGCAGGTTATCTGCAACGCTATCACTGTGTTTACGCTTCGTCGTTACCTTGTAAGCTTGACGCTGGGTGACCACTAGGCTGAGCTTTCGCATGATGCTACGAGTGCGGTAACGACCGATACTGAAGCCTTCTAGGCGGAGTTTCTTGGCTAGCTGACGAGAACCTAAACTGCCTCGGCTACGCTTAAAAAGACGTTTTGCCGTTCGGTATAAATCAAGCTCTCGTTCGCTAATAATTTTAGCGGGCCTGGCTAACCAATCATAAAATGCACTGCGACTCACTTGCAGAACATTACAAAGCATTTTTATCGGGAATCGAGGGTAATGCTCTCGAATAAACCGAAACTTTACTTCATTTCTCTCGCGAAGAAGGCACTGGCCTTTTTTAAAATTTCTTTTTCCACCCGCAACTGCTTTACCTCTTTTCGAAGCGCTAATAACTCTGCTTTTTCATCTGGACTAACGGTTGAGGTCTCTAGTTCTTCAGCCTTTTGTTTCCAGGTATAAAGCAGGTTTGACGACACTCCTAGCGCATCTGCGGCTTGTGGGACTGTGTAGCCCTGCTCAGTGATTAAGCCGATGGCTTCATCTTTGAATTCTTTGGTATAAGTTCGATACTGACGTTTTGTATTCATGTTCACCTCGATTGATTATCGCATTATCCACAATCAAGGTGTCCGGAGCCATTAGACCAGATTAATTCCGGCAGATTTTTTTAGCCGGAATCCAGTGACCTTTTCTCTTGGAATATGTCATTGAAGGTCGCTGCTTCATTGTAACCTACCGCCTGCAGCGGGCTTTCATGTAGTTACTTCTGCGAGACGCCGTGAACACTTCCGTGTGGGCTCTGCCAAAACATCCTTGTTTTGGAAGCTCGCAGCCGTATCTACACTGGTGTTCTACAAGAATGGGGTCTCTTCAATTTGAGCTTGATTGCTAACATGCTGTAACTCATTTTGCCCAAAGCGCCTTAGTTACGAATGAAACTTGAGGTAGTTTGACCTTATTCGCTCCGACCCCTTTATCGATAAAAAAACCGGGACAATGAACAAGTGCTCATTGTCCCGGTTTCGGGTGTTTGGAAGGATTGGAAAGGTTTCGGGATTAGCTAGTTAATCTGCTATATCGGGATTTAAACGCATCTTTACCACCTTCCATTTGTGTACAAATTAAATCTTTCATATCCGGCTCCTGTATAGATCCCATTTTGCCAACCGTAACTTGGCCTTTATCAAACTTCATAGAAATTACATTCTCTGCATCACCATTTACCACCAATGGGGCTGAATGTGTAACAAGTATCAGTTGCCTTCTAGATTTATTCTTTCTTATGTTTGGAATAACGTTCGTTGACAACATAGCACAATCAAGGTCATCTTCAGGCTGATCAATAATGATAGGCTCATCACCATAGCTCAAAAGAAAGCTCAACATTGAAGCGCTTTGTTGGCCGGGTGATGCATCCTCTAAGTTAGACCAGCTCTCATCATCTCTTTTAAATTGAATAAATATACCGTCTTCAGGGAACCAACTATTCAGTGACTCAATACGATCACTTGTAAGCTCACTTAATTTTTTAGCAAAAGAGCCATGCATTCCAACTTCTTTTAACTTTTCTACTGACGCGGTATGAAGTGCTTTCACCTTTTCTAGCTCGCTATAAGCATTAAGCTCTGTTTTGGGGTTTCGTCTCTCAGTTTTTACAAAACTCCCAAGTAATCCACCTTTTGAGTCCAAATCAAGTATATGTTCACTAAACGATTCAAAGCCTACAACTTGTTTATAATTTTCAATCAAATCTTCACCAGGTTCACCTAACGGCAACACCTTAATTTTTAAATTCTTAATATCAAGAGAGTCAATAAAACATTGTCTTCTTTTTGTTAAATACTGCCGGCTTTTAAGCATCTCTTGATATTTCTGCTCTAGAAGCTCATTCATACTAACTAGCTTCTCTGGTGACGATGATAACTCTCTTATTTTTTCAGCTAAAGCGCTCTTCTCTTTAACTAACTCAATTAATCGTTCTGGTGATGTTCCCTTTTCATTTAATAGTGCAATACAGCCCTGTAGTTCTTCAGAATTTTTTTTCATAGAGTTTGAATTATCTGAATAAGGTAAGCTATCAGTCGCTTCCTCAACCTTTGTTCTGAAGTCCTCGACCAGTGATTGAACGCTTGAAACAAAATCTATTCTTAATTGGGTTACATTTTCAACCCACTCTAACCCAACAGAATCCAGTTCATAATCAGGTTCAACAAAATCTTTAAATTGCTCATCACACTCAAGCTCCACATTATGTAACCTTGCCTCAAGATCTATTACAAACTGGTTTAAATAATTCTTTTCTTTTTCAATTTGTTCTTTGTCGGCTACTAGCCTCGAATAATTAGAGTCTTGTACTTGATCAATGCTTAAAGTGACATCTTTATAGTTATTCCTCAAAATGTTAAGTTGTTTATTTTGACTTGTAAGGCGCTCTTTCTGTGAAAACAATATCCCATATTGATCAACAATCCCCTGATGCTCTAAATACCAATTATCAAAATCAACTTCTTTAGACTTATCCACTATCTGTAAGAAAGCATTACTAGCATTAGCAATTTCAAACAACATTTTTTGGCTATATATGGAAATAGGAAATCTTTGTGGAGAAAATTCTTCACTAACTACAACACCATCAGAATCTTCGTATTCGACAACATTCAATAAAGGGGAAGATTTAATTAAATACTTTTGAGAATCTTTATAATAATCAAGCTCTATCGTTGAATCCAGTCCAACGGTATTTTTCACAAATTTGTCATACTTTACTTTAATATCTTTAGGTAATTCACTATCGATCCCCAAAGCATATCTGATGTATTCAACGACTGTTGATTTCCCACTTCCTCGGCTGCCTATGATAGAGCTATACCATGGACTAAAACCAACCGTTACAGGTGCACCATTCATAGAGCATGTATTTGTTTTAATTCTTATTTCGTTGACTCTATTAATCGGCTGAGATGGAGGAATCCCATCGACAGAACGAATAACTGAATATTCATGATCAGCAAGAGCAGTCTTTAATCCACTGAAATTAATCTCACTCATCTTTATCCACGTAAATTGACGACCTGATGAGCAGCGCTCATGAGAATCAGACCCTATAACCAATGGCATATTTTCAATAAATTTACTTTTTTGTCTATCTAGATCTGAAAGGCTGCCTTTTAACTCAATGGCATCAATAGGTTTAGAAAATATCTGACGAATAGCCTCTAAATTCTTCTCTGTTGCTAGTAGTCCCTTTGGTCTATCTATATGAGCCAAAACGGCAAGACCATCATGTTTTTTGATAATCTCTATACATTGCTCTACTCCTGAGCTTAAAACTAAAACATGATTCTTAGAGTTGAGTGGTTTACCACAAGCCCCTACAACTCCAGCTATCTGTTCTGAACTAAATTCCTCTGAAAAAACACCTAGAACATGTACATTTCCTGTTGCAGTCAGTTCCACACTAGGAAAAATACTTAGAGGCCGATATCCGTTCATTTCGCCAGATTCAAATTCAACTCTCATCTCCCCAAGAGCTTCTTTTACCCTGTCGACAAATGCTCCTGTATTATGATCAGATAAGATCACGGCATCTATATTCGCTTCCATATAACCTAATAGCCAATCTCTAGAAGAAACCCCTTCCTCTCTATAGTCATCTGAAGCGGGAGAGTGACAATGAAAATCAAATTTAAACCAATCTGTACCGTATACCATTAGTTTCTCATACCAACTGTAATTTCTAACAGACTAACAGATTTTTTATATTTATAACAATACGTTATGATCACCAATGTAACCAAGGCATCCAAGATTATTCTCTGTTAGATGGCCTTCCCTACTAAAAGTCAGATTGCCTGATAAATTCATTGCTGTATCAATCCAGCCACTTGCTACACCAAACAATACTCAAATATTCTGTCATGGGTAAAATCTCGACTATTTTATTGAAAATCAAGCATCAAAAATCCCAAACAGCGGTTTGGTTATTTATGAAAAGATGACTTTAAATTGGGTATCTTCGGTCTTGATTAAGCGCTATCTAGCCATCGATGGCAGTTCGCAGCTCCTTGCCGGCGCTTGCGGTCAAGATGTTCACAATAAGCTGTTAACTCTTGGGTGTTGCCCACGGGCCCTTTAAAAATCTTAGTAAACTCTGTGGTCAGTTTTATCCAGTTTTCTTGCGGGATATTTAGTCTATTTAATATATTAGCCGATTCTTGACTCATAGAGCCTCGTTTGTCAGCTCTGACTATTCGCCCAGTATCATCAACAAGTTGCAGATAATCTTTAGCATTGAACATGAGTCCCTTAGGCATTGCTTTATGTTCGTTACCAACAAAAGACAGTAGCGTATTGGGCTGATCACCTTTTATCGCAGCCTTAATACGCAGTTTAATGCTAGTAAAGTCTGAGGTTTCCGGTGTAGCGGCCATCTTTGCCCGGATAGCCTATCTATTAGTAAAGAGTGGTCTACTAGGCCATACAGGCAAGTACTGCAGCTTCATCAAGTAAAGCCTACTCCACATCAACACGTAACACTAGACGTAAATGATTACTCCCATTTTTGTGAATCGAGAGGACGTAAGCACAGATATCAATGGCAAACACAGATGCCAGCTCCAGTAGTCGACTTTCAACCCAAACCCGTCTATGCTCATAGGATTGACCAGTATAATGATCGACTCCACACAAAAAAACCTTTCTAACACAACGAGATACGCAGTGATAATATAGGCTTCTTGTTAAATAAAAAGTACTAAACTGACTAACCCTTTTCTTGGTGTTGGCATAACAAACCCTCCTCAACAACTCTGATTTAAGCGTAGTCAAGGGATCTTCACCTGACAATCCTGGGTGTCTTGGTTGTTAGCGCTAGAATGGGTTGCTAAATCGCAGCAATAAATGCCAACCTCATAGCTCAAAGTAGAAGTGTTAAAACCTAATGTGTGTCCACTTATCGTTGTTGCATAAAACAAATCTACCTGATATTTTAATACTTATAAAATCACAGGCTTACAGGCTATTATTCGACCATGACGCCAGAATCTATATTTAGTAGAATGCCCTCCACTTTCTGCTGCGTGGCTCGATAAATTTTGGGAATCGAACATGGATGATTATCAAAACCCTCTTCCGGGAAAAACATATATAAGTCCTTCTCTCCAATCATTCGGGAGCAAGGAGCGTAGAGTTCGTATAGCCTCAAAAATCCTTCCTTCTGAAGACGGCTACGAGTACGTAAAAGAACGTGATGAAGTTGTTTTACGGAAAAAACAAGATGCTAAAACATACATAACTGCTAAGTTCCTTGAGGACACAAGACAAACGTTTGTACTTACAGTTCAAAAATTTGTGACTGAGACAGGTCAACCTTATGGCTCTGGGTTTTCTTTTGTGGGTGAAGAAATTGGTCGCTTTTGTGAGTTCTTAGCCAATATTCAGGCTGTAGATTTTAAAACTAGATCAAAAGTAAATATCACGGATGAAGAACTTCGAAAAATAGCTTTAACTACTCACCAAGCAAAAACCTTTGTAACCGAAAACCAAGAGTTATTTGCTGAAGCCTTAAAATCAGAAGTGACAACAGAGGACTTAATTGCGGTAGGTTTTAGAAAGAAGCAGTTGAGTGTATATAATCAGCTCCTCGTCGATCAAACTTATTTTGCGAATTTGAAAAAAGTAAAAAGCTGTACCAATGAAGGCCTTTGGCAAAAGTACTTTGAGAAAAATCCATGGATATTTGGTTATGGATTAGGTTATATATTTTTATCTGGCTTAGATGACAGGAAATTAGAGCAAGTAGTTCAAGGGCATAGCGCAGTATCACACGGTAAGCGTGTTGATGCTTTAATGAAAACAAAAGGAATCATCTCTAACCTTTGTTTTATAGAAATAAAAACTCATTCAACAGATTTACTTGAATCGAAGTCTTATAGGTCTGGATGTTGGGCACCGTCCAAAGAATTAGCTGGTGCAATTGCACAAGTCCAAGGTACCGTTGCTTCAGCCGTTGAAAACCTAACAAGTAAAATTAACCCTAGTGATAAAGAAGGTAATCCTACAGGTGAAGAAATCTTCAATTATCAACCAAAATCTTATTTAGTAATAGGCAGTATGAATGAGTTTGTATCTGATAATGGTGTAAATAAAGATAAATTAAGGTCATTTGAATTGTTACGTAAAAACACATCAAACCCTGAAATTATCACTTTTGACGAACTCTATGAGCGTGCGAAGTTTATCGTTCATAACAACCAAAGCTAACAAAAGAATTAAACGGAACATATGGATAAAGACGTCCCATTTTTATGTGTACTCCAAACTCTCGAAGATATAAATGACCTTGAGCTGACTATTCTCAAATGTCATTTATTAATAGAGGGAGCTTTAACAGATGTGATCGTAAGTAAAGCCGAATCACCTAAATATATAATGGAGGCAAGGCTCACATTTTCCAATAAGCATCAGTTGGCACGTGCAATGTACGACGGGGCATGTGAATCATGGGTTTGGGCTGCGATTTCAATGCTAAATAAAACTAGAAACCGTTTAGCACACAACCTCACATCAAAAAACGTTGAAGACGACATTAATAAGTTTGTCTTTTTTGTCAAAGAAAATCAGCCTATGTGGGGTGGAGATGTACTAAGCGTAAAGCACAGAGATTTCTTTTGGGCTGTATTTGTAGTGCTTAAAGCCGTTAGGGATATAGTTGATATTGAGTAGATGCTTAATGAATAGACTAAAACTGATTCGCAACTCGTGGGATTTTTAGTTTAGTATTTAAGGTGCTTTGCTGAGCCTCAATATTACGTTGCAAGCGTTACTGTATACCATACACTCCCTAATCCTACTAACTACCAATAGAGCCATAGTCCTAACACGTTTTTATCCAAGTACTAGAGTGCTCGCTCTAAAATATTGTTGCCCAAATTGTGTTAGCCTTCGAATGAAGGCTGATGTTAGTTGTTGTTCAGCTTACATATAGGGCTCTATAGCCACCCAATATGTAAGCCTTCTATAAACCCATTAAGGGATGCACACATAAAAATCTTTTAAATCAACTACTAATAACACCTCCAGATGGTATAATATTGAGTGTATAAAATACTAAGCCAATATATTGAAAGCCTTAGTATTAGGCTACCCGTTATGTAGCCAATAAAATACAAATCTATATTTTTGGAGATAAATGATGCTTACAGTTCTTTACCCCGAAATAATGCCAGTTATTCAACAAATGCCCTTTGGGATTTTACCTGAAAGTTTGACATCAGCTGATGAAGATTACCAAGCATTCATTGTTAAGGCACCAAAGGAACTCCTTCTAACCGCTAAGATCAATGAAGGGTTTAAGCTGTACCTAATACCAGTTAAGGTTGGTAGTCATATAACCTTGGGCTTAATTACAGCCTTTTTCGATGATGAAGATGAACCTCTGGTTATAAAAACTCCATTATTCCTAGAAGATTTTTCTCATAATTTGTTCAGTTTTCTAAAAAAAGGAATGCTCAATGTTCATTTCTTTGATGAGTTAACCAGAGAACTATTAGTATATCGTGCCGATGTCATAATTCCTGATAAAACCCTTAAAAAAATTAATGAGGCAGTTCTTCTAAAACCCTCATTATCAAATGCTAGAAAAATATTACGAGCCATTGAAATTGCTTTTAGTTCTAGAACTAAAAATGATGATGAGCAAGCAATTGATATAATATTAAGTACCGCAATTTATGGAGATAATATCTTTAGGCAGGACATGCACCCAAAGCGTCATTCATATCATGGTTCGCCTGGACATAGCCATACGATGTTGGAAAGACAAGAGCCAGGGAGCTACCAAGAAGAGGATATAATCCAATGTCTTCTTTTAACTTTCCAACCAGAGCAAATATTTCTCAACCCTAAGCGGACTTATGATAATGAAGAAATGTGCGACATTCTGATTATTACTAATACTACATCGCTGATAATTCAAGCAAAAGATAGTCCTAACATAGAGAGGATTAGCCGGCAGAAACTACCAAGAAAAAGAAAAAATGTGTTGAGCGCGTTAAAAAAGGCCACAGCCCAAGTAAACGGAGCGATTAGTTATTATCGTCGCATACCAGGAAAATTAGAGTTTCTTATTGATGAAGTTCTGCATTCTGTGGATACTAATTCGTTAGAGCTGAAAGCGTTGATAGTAGTAAAAGAATTATTTAATGACCAGTCTGTTGAATTCAGTCCACAGCTCCTTGATATTTATAAAGCCAAGAATGTTCCATGTATTGCATTTGGCTATCCAGATTTTTACCAATTCTGCTTCAACCTTAAAAATGAAGATGCTTTTTTTAATGCTCATTGTAATGTGATGGAAAATGCAAAGAATACAGGGGTTTTCCCTCAAGTTAGTTTTTGGTAGAAGATGGAAACAATTAATTCAAAGAATACATTTTCGTATTAATAGTAAATAAAAATGTTTGATTGCACAAAATAATTTGTATAGGAGTTATATGCCATGCTACGCAGAACTTAGATCATATCATTACAGCTTATCTACTGCCTATGTGCACGGTTTTCTCCAGATACGTGTAGAGCAATTGCTATCAAACTGGTGCTTTGTCGGTGGTTCATTATTATCATCTGCATACCCCGCTCATCATAACCGATGCCACTAATGAAACGTTTCAGTCTCTGCGGCTGCATGGTGTTTATCAAGGCTTTCGCCTCTATGTTCTCCAGTACGCCAAAACGATATAACACGTCATCTTGACTGCCCTGAGAGATGGGAAATGGCGGTAAGCTGGATAACACAAACTCTCTCTCTGAGCCGCCTTGGTATACCTCCACAGGCCCCCAAGGGGAACCATCCGGTGCCCTTAACACCGTGTAATGTTTATCTCCGGGTATCTACTCGATAATCCCAGACAGCAAGGCGACATTATCGTGGCTATCAAAGTTCACAATACGCCCCTGAAAGTCATCTTCATCAACAATACCTACGCAGCCATAGCGCCATGCTTCTCGCCATTCAGTTATCCCAAACGCACGCAAATGTTACTAAAATCTTTAGGTACTAGTACGAGTGGTAGTTTTACGCTCGATATTCAGGGTAATCGATATAGCCCTCTTCACCGCCGCCATAAAGAGTCAGCCGGGCATCGGCATCAAACCCTGTTAATGGCCAATTATGTTTAAAACGCTCAACCAAATCTGGGTTAGTGACATATGGAGTACCAAATGCCACTAAATCTGCGTAGTTTTTGTCTAACAGCTCCTGCGCCGTTGCTTTAGTTAACTTACCCGCCACCATGATTGGATTCGGGTAAACTTCACGGACCTGCTGGCGAAACGATTCTGATGCTTCAACATGGCGAGAGATATTTTCTGAAAAATGTAGATACGCCAAATTCATCGGCGCTATTTTCTCAAACGCTGTTAACATCACCTGGATAATTTCAGCATCTTCATCAACGAAACCTTCTGTCACATGGGGTGACACGCGTACAGCAACTTTATCGCCACCAATTTCATCAGCAACTGCTTTTAGCGTATCCAGCATAAAGCGCATGCGATTTTCTTGACTACCACCATATTGGTCATCACGCTGATTGCTCTCTAAGCGCATAAAGGTATCAAACAGATAACCATGGGCTGCGTGGATCTCAACCCCATCAAAACCCGCTTCCATGGCATTTTTAGCGGCTTGGACAAAATCTGCAATAGTATTGTCTATGTCACGCTGGCTCATCGCTTTTGGCTGCTCGGTTTCAATCATGCCAAACCCACCTTCAGGCAGTGGACCAAAGACTTGATCCGGCACTTTTATCGCTGAAGGAGCAAGTGGCTGCTCTCCTGAAATGCTTGAGTGGCTACGGCGGCCTACATGCCATAGCTGGATAAACACTTTACTGCCTTCATCATGGATGGCTGTGGTGACTTTTTTCCAACCATCAATATGCGCTTGTGTATAAATGCCCGGCGTCATCGAATAACCACGACCCACAGCTGAGATTGGCGCACCTTCAGTCACGACCAAACCCGCATTGGCACGCTGTTTATAATAAACAGCCATCATTTCATTGGGTACATCACCAGGCTGCGAGGTACGTGAACGTGTCATTGGCGCCATCGCTATGCGGTTCTTTGTCTTTAATCGTGTGTTGCTAAATGCCGTAAATAACATGGTTAGTCCTCAAGTTGATAAACAGGATAATCGGTTAAACCTTGTTCACTGCCGCCAAAAAGCGTCTCTGCAACGTGCTCTGCTAATGGAAAGCCATGTTGAATACGGTTTGGCAAATCGGGATTGGCAACAAACGGGCGACCAAAGCCAATCATATCGGCTAGCCCCGCATCTATTGCCTGCTCAGCCTTTTCTGCGTTATAACGACCCGCGTAAATTAAGACACCTTGGTAAGCCTCTCGAAGTGATCGTTTGAAAGAGAGGGGGGTATCAGGCGCATCGTCCCAATCCACTTCAGCTATGTGTAAATAAACGATGTGATGAGTATTTAACAGCGCCGCCGCGGCTATGTAGGTCTCGATCGGGTTAGCATCGACAGTGCCATTAAGCGTGGTCAGTGGCGCAAGGCGCACACCGACACGCTCAGCCCCTATGGCTTCAACCATAGCTGCGACTACTTCATCGAGAAAACGCAGTCGGTTTTCTAAACTGCCACCATATTCATCTGTGCGGTTATTGGCTTCCGAGTCAATAAATTGATTAATCAGATAACCATTAGCGGCATGGAGTTCAATGCCATCAAAGCCCGCTTCTACTGCATTTAATGCGGCTTGACGATACTGCTCTATGACTTGTGTAATGTCTTCCTTTGTCATTGCACGCGGCAGAGCGGCATCGACAAAACCCGGTTCATTTGTGCCGTTATCGATAAACACTTTGACGTTTTCGGCTTGAATCGCTGAGGAAGAGATAGGCAGCTGACCGCCAATATTATCTGAGTGGGTGACTCGACCAACATGCCAAAGCTGAGCGAAGATAGCCCCGCCTTTAGCGTGTACGGCATCGGTGACGTTTTTCCAGCCAGCGATCTGCTCTGGCGTGTAAATCCCAGGCGTCCAAGCATAACCTTTGGCCATCGATGAGATTTGCGTACCTTCAGCAATGATTAATCCAGCTGTAGCGCGCTGCGCATAGTAGGTTGTCATCATATCATTAGCGATATCACCTGGCTGACTGGCGCGAGAGCGGGTCATTGGTGGCATCACGATGCGATTATTAAGGGAAATATTGCCTAATTGAATAGGTTGAAACAGCGAAGTCGTCATAATGTGCCCTCTCGTTAAGTTGAGAGCATATTACCAAGTGGATAAACAATTATTTATAGCAAAAATAACAAATGATTTTTGTTAAAAATGCAAAAATAGCCGCAAAAGCCCAACAAACGTTAAATCACAGCGACGTTAAATCATAGAGAGAGCTTAGGCTGAATAAAGTCTATAAACGCCGAAATGCGCTTTGCTACTGAAGAGGACTTATAGAAAACCGCGTTGATCTGCTCTCTATCCGTATGAAACAATTTTTCAGGCTCCAGTAATGGCACCAAACGTCCCTCTTCGATATCTTTTTGAACCATAAAGCCTGATAAACAGGCTATACCATTACCCGCTAAAGCCAGCTGCCGAACGGTTTCACCATTACTAGAAGTGAAGGTGGGCTCTAATGGTTTAAAACCTTTCAGCGGCCAATGGTTGAGTACTTTGGGGCCAGAAAAACCAATCGTTGCATGTCCAGAAAGATCACTTGAATGCTGCGGAAAGCCTTTACGGGATAAATATTCCGGTGATGCGACAATAAACAGCAGGCTTTTGCCTAATGGCCTAGCATGGAGTGTTGAATCTGCTAGCTTGCCGATCCGTATAGCAAGATCCGTTTTCTTCTCTAATAGATCAACAAAGCCTTCGTTGGAAGTGAGCTCCAGTTGGATATCCGGGTACGCTTCATTAAACCCTTGTACAAGTGGCACTAACTGATGAAATACAAACGGACTAGCGGCATCGACACGCAAGCGCCCTTGAGGTAATTCACCGCGCGAAATTAGATCTTCTTCCGCTTGCTGAATGTGCAATAACCCCACTCGAATGCTTTCAACAAATTGGCGACCTTCATCGGTGAGCTCTACACGCCGAGTCGTACGATTAAGTATAGATACGCCGAGCTGTTTTTCGACTTTGCTCACGGCTCTTGATACGCGCGCCACTTGAATACCTAACGTCTCTGCCGCAGCGGAAAAACCACCGCAATCAACCACAGAAAGTAAGATCTCTAAATCATCAGAACGGGTCAACATTCACTTATCTCCAACACACCTTCTAATTAACTTCATTTATAACAATTATAATTTGTGAATAACACTGTTTTTCACAACCTATACTTTTTTAAAAGAAAAGGAGGTACTTATGGGAAAGAAATACAAACATTTGACTCAGCGGGAGCGTCCATATCGGGCACTGTGTATCTTGATTTGGGAAAGATGGCAACGAGCATGACGGCTCAGACTTTAGACGTTGTTTACCTAGGTTAAAGGTTACAATTCATGGTTCTTTGGCATTAGGATACTTCCAAAAAGAGTAAACCATGAGACTTGCCTGAAATAGCACAAAGGCATATAACACGCCAAGCCTTGATACATCGCGTGCAAACAGATATTTAATGAACGACAGTTCCCCCTAAATTTTAATAAAATAGGGTATTGCCACCAAAATAACACCGACAATAAGTAACATAGTCACACTAGACATGAAATATGGAAATACAAAAAGCGATAACCCGATACATAATGGAACGATAGCTTTTTGCTTTCTACCATACATGAAATAACCCATTCCTATACCAGCAAACAAAACACTCCAGACCATTATTGATGCACTATCCATTTAGAAATCACCTCTTAAAGATTGATTGGCTTGGTTAACCATCTACTTTTTAACCTTAATCATTTATCACCAAGCTCAAAAGCATCATGAGTGTCACTTTCACTAAAGTGATCTTCGAGGTCATAAAAAGGACTACGGCTAAAAACGCCAGTTGGATTAGCAACAATAAAAATGCAGACTACCATCGTCTAATCAACAACATATCCATTCTATAGTACATTATCAATGAACACCTTACCCATAAGCTCAATCGCACAAGTTAATGGCGTATTCAAAGTCAGTAATGTTGGGAAAAGGGTATTGATGAGGAAAAATGATGAAATTTAGCCAGTACTAGCTAAGCCTATTTATAATGAGCCAGTTATCAGAGTATATGATTGAAACGCGTAGCCAGCTTGAAACATTGGTAGTTTGAGAAACATGCCGTCGTATACCCAAATGTTCACAGTAACTCGTCAGCTCTTGTAATGTCCCCTCCCCACTGGACCATGAAATAACTTGCCAAAATCAACGGTGATTGTTAGCCAATTCTGACAGGGAATATCTGATGAGATTGGTAATATGACATCGAATTGAATAACACTCGATTCGCGCCTTCCGGCGCGAATCGAGAGCCACAGCTCTGTGGCGTTTGCTAAACTTAGTGATACTCGGTTAACTTAAATCTTGAAAGCACTCACGGCGTGCTGAAGTCGTTCGGCACGTGCCTTTACCTCACCGGAAGCTTGGGCATTTTCATCGGCGGTGACGGCAGATTCTTGGGCAATGTCCCGAATAACCACCACATTTTTATTCACCTCGGAAGCAACCATACTCTGTTCTTCGATGGCCGCGGCTATTTGGGTACTCATATCCATGATATTGCTGACATCGGCATTGATCTGCTGCAGTAAACTGCCAGCACTCGCCGCTTGTTCGGCACTCTCTCCTCCTTGCTTCTGAGTCGCCTCCATCAACTGCACAATGGAACGGGTACGGGACTGTAATGTTTGAATAATTGAGGCAATCTCTTCGGTAGACTCCTGGGTGCGCAAGGCAAGACTACGAACCTCATCGGCAACGACTGCGAAACCTCGTCCCTGCTCCCCAGCCCGTGCGGCTTCAATGGCAGCATTAAGCGCCAGTAAATTAGTCTGTTCGGCTATGCCCCTAATCACATCGAGCACAGTGCCGATAGTTTCACTGTCCTTTTCCAAGTCATTCACCACCTGAGCGGAACTATTCAGCTGCTCGGCCAATGACTGGATTTTCTCAATCGTCTGCTCCACTCCAACCTGTCCCATCTGGGCATTATTATGGGTACTTGCCGCTCGCTCGGCCGCCAACTCAGTATTCTTGGCGATCTCTTCGATCGTCGCTCCCATCTCGGTAATGGCCGTTGCCACCATATCCGTTTCATTGAGCTGCCGACCGACCCCCTCGGATGCCTTGGTCGCATTCAGAGAGAGCTCACCACATGAATGATTCATAATTTCAACAGACTCGATCACCTCTTCGATTAACTGCTGGAAGCTCGCTACCATGCTATTGAAGTGAGTGGCTATCTGACCAAGCTCATCATCTGCAGAGGCATCACAACGTATCGATAAGTCCTTATTTTTCTCGATATTTGAAATAGCCTCAGTGATCTTGGTTACCGGTTCCATGATGCTACGGATAATAAACATAGTAAAAATGGACAAGAAGATAGTGATCACAATAAAGATTGAGACAGCCAGTATCAGTGCCGACTCCTCGGCATCGGCAATCGCTGTATTCGCCTGCTGTTGCAACTTGTTGGCAGCGGACTCGGTAACATGTATAGCAGCACGCAGAGTCGCCATTTCGCCGTCGCTCTTGGTTAAGCCTAATTCCTGCTCCTTAGCGACCAAGGCCTCCATGCCACTATGATAACGCGCCATCAGTGAAGTTAACTGCTCCTTGGTACGCTGATCTAAAACAGACACAGCTAATAGGCGTTGGAACTTAGCCTGGTTATCATTAAACTTGGCCACATAACTCAGGTCTCTGCGCAACATGAAATCTTTTTCATTGCGTCTAAGTTGCAGCATCAGAATCATGAGTTTGGGCTGGTCATACTGCTGGACTAAAGCCTCCACATCATGCACTGCCTGACGCAGAGCACCATATAGACCGCTCTTAGGTGTCAAGCCGATCTGCTGTTGTAAGCTAACCACCTTTGCAAAGGATTCTTGATAGTTTTGCATGCTGCTAACAAAACTGTCGAGTGCCCTCACCGAGATATCATAAACAACAAATTGTTCACCAAGAGAATCAATCTCTAATTTCAAGTTCCTATAAGTTGCCTGATGTTGTCTCAAGTAGTCCATATCGAGACGAGCAAAAAAGTCCTTTTCAGCTATTCGAAGGCTAGACACCTCCTTTTCCAATTCAATGACAGTTTGAGCCGTCTGGGCTAACCCTTGTTGAACCCCACTCGAGTATCTTTGCAGACCAAACATGGCGACGATTGACAGTATTGAAACGGCGGCGCTAAGCAGCAATTTGTGACGGATGAGCATATTGAAGACCTTTTAAAATCGAAAACTTTGTTAATAACAGCTAAGAATTAATATCAAGCAAACAAAAAAATGCATCTAAGATACATTTTTTAATTGCTACCTAATATCGGCCAACAATCCAATAGCGTTAACTAATATTTAATAAAAAAACAGTTAATTTATCCTCCCATTGTTAATCAATAACATACCGAGTCTATAGCGGATTATCCAAGTCCTACTTGGCGATAAAACCAATCGGACATGTCTATATTTTCTTCGCCACGAAGAAAGTGTTGGGAATGTTGGGAGTGGGTATTTAGGGCAAAATGATGAAATTCAGACAGCAGGTTCTGACTCAATTGACAATGAGCCGGCTTAAATTGAAATGCTTAGCCAGCTTGAAAATATTGGCAGTTTTGGAAAAATGCCGTCGTCGTTTACCCATGCGTTCACAATAACTTGTCGGCTCTTGTAATGTCTCCACTGGATCATGAAATAACTTGCCAAAAGCAGTAATAAGTTTGATCCCATTATCGCAGAGAATATTAAGTCG
The DNA here is from genome assembly GCA_023284085.1 of Shewanella benthica. Taxonomy (GTDB): domain Bacteria; phylum Pseudomonadota; class Gammaproteobacteria; order Enterobacterales; family Shewanellaceae; genus Shewanella; species Shewanella benthica. Next base: position 57,408 of record JAKVHY010000025.1, on the reverse strand, counting down.
AGTTCATATCACTGAGGCGTGAACGGTAAGTTGCAATGTGGCTTCTTATCCATGACTAAAGTGATATATCACGGGTATAAAATTGAAATGATTACTAGTAATCTACCTAGGTTTTATTCAGCAAAATACGGGATAGTATTCATGGTTAAGTACAAACAGATCATGATTAATTATCTAACATTCACTTTTAGATGAATTTCTAATACAGTTTAGGATGGTAGCAATGCTTCATAGCAATCGATTCATTCGCTCGGCCTTCATTTCCACTATCGCTTTATCTATAGTCTCAAGCATTCCAGTGTTGGCTGCTGATAGTAATGAACCTAAGCTGATCCTACAGATAACGGTCGATGCCCTACGTGGCGACCTGCCCACTCGTTTCTTAGATAATATGGGAGAAGGAGGTTTTAGATATCTACTCGATAATGGGATTGTGTACACTAATGCCCATTATCAGCATGCTAATACTGAAACCGTAGTAGGCCATGTGTCATTAGCGACGGGAGCCACGCCTTCAGTACATGGCATGATTGGAAATGTGTGGTTCGATCGAAATAAAGATCGCAGCGTATATAATATCGAAGACGGAAACTATCACCTGTTAACTGCTGGTGGAGGTGTTGATAGCAGCACCGAAATAGACGTAACTCAAAAAGTAGCTAAAAGCGATGGCCGCTCACCGCTCACTATCCTAACTAGCACCATCAGTGACGAGATCACTACCGCCTATAATGGCCAATCTAAAGTCTATTCCGTTTCTATAAAAGACAGGGGTGCAGTCTCGCTTGCTGGGGAATATGGTAAAGCCTTCTGGTTTTCTAAAACCACTGCAGGTTTTGTTACCAGTGATTACTACTTTGACAAGTACCCTGACTGGGTTGAAAAATGGAACAAAAATTCGCCTACCCAGAAATACCATAATAAATTTTGGGCCCCCCTAAAGCGCAAGGACCAATACTTTTTCGCCTCTGAACAAGATACTAGCTACAAGCTAGACTTTGCTAACTTTGGCGAGCGTTTTCCTCACCCCTATGGGCCTTCGGATGATAAATATTTCACGACTAAGTTAACCCTTAGCCCTGCAGGTGATGATCTCACATTGGATTTTTCCAAGGCACTGATAAAGAATGAAAATATTGGGAGAAATAGCGTACCTGATTACTTAGCGATTAGTTTTTCTGCCACAGACTATGTGATCCATGTTTATGGCCCTTCTAGTAAAGAAGCTGAAGATAACTTGCTTCGACTCGATAGAACCCTCGCCAAGCTGTTCAGCTACATAGATGAAACCATCGGCTTGGACAATACACTCATAGTACTATCAGCCGACCATGGAGCCCCTGATGCACCAGGCCACTTACATAATTTAGGCGGCAAAAAAGCCCATTACTTTAATTTAGACACACTAAAAAACAGCGGTGCTTTCAGCCGATTAGAAACAAAGTTTGGCATTGGAGAATCTCTGTTCAAGCTCTATTCTCATCCCTATATTTATCTCGATCACCAGTTAATAGAAATGCAGAAACTAGACATTAAAGCGGTGCAACAGGCTGTCGCCAAAGAGGTCGAAAAAATTAATGGCATCGAATACGCGGTATCAAGTCGAGCCATTGAAGAGGGGAAGCTGGCCAATTCTCGCATTATGCAGCAAGTGACTAATAACCATCACTCGCTGCGCTCTGGTGATATATATCTTATCTTCTCCCCCAACGTCTATATCAATGATTTCGACGGATTACAGGTCGCTTCAGTACATGGCTCGCCATGGCGTTACGATACTCATGTTCCTATCATCTTTGCAGGCGCAGGGCTCAAGGGGCAGACTATCAGTCGCGAAGTCGCCCCTTACGATATTGCACCGACTATCTCAAACTATTTGGGTATCACTTATCCTTCCGGTGCTACAGGCACTGTACTAAAAGAGGTCGTTGAAACGAGTAAAACAGCTCAGTAATACCAAAGCGTCACAATGAAATAGCAGGCAGTTTTTCACCCTAGTTAAAACTGTCTGCTTTGAGCCCCACCCCCTAGAACCAAAGACCCATCTAAATATTGCCAGTAACCTGGAAAACTAGAAACCTGGAAGTAAACAGATACGCGGCAGTAGACATTGACTCACTTATCTGCTTTACGCCGCCATACTTTATGATTGTGCAACCAAGTAATAGCTTGCTCTCTTTTCGAGTATTGTGAAGAGAACCATTGCTCAATAATCTTGGTTGATTTGTTGTCTGCTTGATACCGTTCTGTCAGTACCGATCCATCTTCTCTAAGCCGATGCTTATTGGCAGCTTCAAACTGACGACGATATATATACTGATTGATCCGCGGTTGCTTACCAGCAAGATTAGCGATCACAAACATCACCCATGTTGGCAGGCTTTCTCGTTGGTAGCGGACAATAAATTCAGTCAATAATTTAACTAAGCCAAAACCGATGGCAAGGATCACTATCAATACCCAAGCATAGGCCTTTATAAAGCTCTGTGGTGTATGGCTCACTTGCCAGTTTGCTGACGAAAGCTCTAGTTCAGTAAATTGTTTCGACTGTGTATTCCACCACAACACTGACACTTCTGGTAACTCGATCTCACCGTTAGTCTGCACTATGTAGGTTTGCTCCCAGGTCTTAGTGGCATAAAAGTCACCTCGATTCTGGCTGTCTTTAACAGCGCCTGCACCTTGATAAGACTGCAATTTATCTGATGTAGCCAATGGAAATTCTGGAAACAACATAGCAGTGGTATCTTCACCAGTCATAGTAATAGTGCGGGTGATGGCATCGCCCACGTTTAATGGCCTCTCTGGCTCGACACTCCAAGATTGCTCAAGGGTTAACGCTGGCGCGGAGATCCATTGCCTGTCGCTGGTCATCTGCGCCGTAGGCAGCGATACCGTAAACTTGATAGGCTGAGTTAATAAGGTGCCACTCACATTCTGGCCCGGCTTATCGACCACATGCAGAGTCACTGGAATAGCTGGGATCTGGTACTCACCAGTGGCTTGCGGGTATAGGCTAAGCTGCCACTCTTGGATTGACCAAGTCTGGCCATTACGCCTTTCGGTATAATTATTAGCGAGTTTTTTTCGTCTCATGACTAAGGTGTTAGGGATATCAAAAGCACTGATAAATGTCCCGCCACTGAACCAATGATCTGTAGCCACTTTAATATAAAGATCTAACTGCTCACCCGGAGCCACATCGCCTTTTTGCTCAATCCAACTGCTAATCTCAACACGTTGATTAGCCTGTAACGCTTGAATCGTCACTTCAGATGCTAACGCGTTAGCGGTAAATATGAACATGAAGAACATCATGGTGATACGCAAAGTTATTTTCAATATTCGCTGTAAAAGGCTTGTGCGCTTAAATAGAGGCTTATCCATTATTTGTCTCTCTCTTGTTCAAGCTGAATGCGAAACTTGCTCGATAAAAAACGCTTTGGGTCGCCTTGTACACGCTTCATCCACACCTGATTAAGCGTGTCATCTTCAAGTAATTCCTGTGCCGTTAACGGTGTTTTCTGGACAAACTCTTTCGCCACTTTTTCCTCTGCACCATCGCCTGTTTGTGGCTCATCACCCAGCTCTTTTGATGCTTCATTCTCGGTATTGGCTTGGCTCTCACTTTGGCGATTAATATCATCGATAATTTTTTGAACTTTAGCCAAATTAGTTTGTGCAGGAGTAAATGCCGGTGAATCGATAGTAATTTCTCGGTAGAAATTACGTCCTGCAATATATTCACGCTGATGAACCAAGGCGTTGGCAGCGCCAAAGCGCGCCTCGTCACTATCGACCCGCATAAAATAGCTGTGTGCTGATTTGAAATCTTCAGCAAGATAGAAAGCCGTCGCTTTCCACATCGGCGACTCAAAGTAGGCGGCCGCTTGCAGGTATTCCCCTTGCTGAAAGTAATAACTGGCTTGCTGATCTCTGGTCAGCCAGATATCAAAAAAATGCCAGCCTTGCGCTTGTTCTATAGCCTGTTGACTCTGCTGGGCGATAGTATTACTCGTTACCGTATTAGCAGCTAACACATCGTTAGGTGATGCAAACAACAAGGCTCCGACTAAGCACCACTGAACTGTCCAGCCTCGTCTGAACCAGAGTAGAAAAATGGCGGCAACAACGAAGACTAAGCCATAGCCCATATCACGCCATGGCTCGGCTGAATCATGGCTCATCAGAAAGTGCGATTGCACCTCATCGATGATGCTTTCAATATCATCACTGCTCACAGTTAATGGGATATATTCACCACTCACATCAAGGGCAAGCTGTTTTAACGCCTTAGGGTCAAATGGGATCTGAGCACTGGCTTTGGTATCACCGACACCGAATACTATTAACTTGGGGGGGCTAGTGTTCTGCTTAGAATGGACGTCAGAATTAAAGTACTGCTTAAATGCCGTTGCCGTGCCGCCGCCGAGTCCATCGGTAATTAACAGCACAGTGCTACTGCCTTTAGGGTTAATAGCCTGAAGAGGCCTAGCTTCAAGATCTAAGTCTGCTGAAATTAGCCGTTCGATAACAGGCAATGCGTATTGGGCAAACTTACCTTCCCTTGGCATAATATCGCTCGATACTGCGTGGAGTAAAGGACTGAACACGCTACGATCTCGGGTTAATGGCATGGCCAAATGGGCACTACCGGAATAAACGATTAAGGCTGTGGCTCCACCCTCTCTTAGCTGGATCAGATCTTCAATCTTCTGTTTAGCCCTGACTAAGCGCGATGGTTGAACATCTTTTTCAAGCATAGAGGTTGATACGTCCAGCACTATGATAAGTGGTGCTTTATCCTCGCCAAACGGTGATGCTTGACGTTGCCAAGTTGGCCCCGCTGCAATGAGTGTCGCTAGAATAAGGGCCAAACACCAAATTTTAAGGGGTAACATCTTCTTCCAACCATTATCCCCAACGCTGAGTGCGTTAAGTAAATGAGTGGGCAGCTTGTTTTGCCATTGTGGCTGGCTGTTACCTCGACGCCACTGAATGGCAAAAAGTACACAAATGGGCAATAACAGCAATAACCAACCAGGCCTGATAAAATGAAAAAGCTCAAGCTGAGACAACAACATTAGCGATCCTCCTTGGGTAATGCCGCTGTTAGTTCAGCATCGCTGGAGCCTGTGCCCACAGGATTTATATTACTGGCGCTCAAATTTTTGACATTCGCTCCGAGTCGATTCCGTTCAAGTGCTAGCATTATCATGCGCTTGAACAAAACCAAGGTGGATGCCAATAAAAACAAGCAGATGGCGATAGCAACCGGTAAATAGTGCATGCTAACTTTAGGTTGATAGGTCAAGCTGGCATATTGCGCCGGCTCTAATGCTTCTATTTCTCGGTAAACATTCTCTAGCTCGACCTTAGATACCGCTTGAAAGGCACGGCCACCGGTTATAGTTGCTATACCTTCGATGGTCACCATATCCAGAGCCTGCTCGCCTATGGTTCTAGGATCGCCAATAGCAATAACATGGACTCTTATTCCGCGATGGGCGGCAATTTTAGCCGCTTCTAATGGTGGTACTAGACTGTCGGTATCATTACCGTCGGTGAGCAAGATCACCACCTTGTCAGCCGTTTCACCTTGAATATCTGTACGGCCAGCTTCTCGACTAATATCCTGGGCTTCATCAATCACTTTAATTGCCAGCCCGAGTGCATCGCCTAAGTGAGTACTTTGGCCCGCCATAGCAACACGGGTTTCATTGAGCAATTCAATCCAGGCTTGATGATCTTCAGTAAAAGGGGCTTGTAGATAGGCGGCGTCACCAAATAAGATCAGCCCTAACCTGTCCCCACGGCGGTTGGCGACAAAGTCTGCCATCACATTTTTTACCGCATCGAGCCGAGTGATCGTCTCACTACTCTCGCCAGGCATAGAAAAGTCTTTAGCATCCATAGAGCCTGAAAGATCGACCACCATCATAAGGTCGCGACCAATCTTGTCACGTACCTGTGGCTCACCAAGCCACACAGGTTTTGCCATCGCAATAACCAATAGACACCAAACGAGAATAAGCGCAATTTTTTGCCAAACCTGTGGCTCAAGTTTAACCCCACCAGTGGTGGGAGCCTCATTAAGCAAGCGAACTAAAACGTCAAAAAATGGCACATGCACTGCTTGCTGCTTAACTTTATAGGCTGGTGCAAATTTATAGATAGCAATCGGCAGCGGTAGTAACAGCAATAGCCAAGGATAGCTAAATTCAATCATGACTTAGCTCCTGACGCATTGATTAACATATCATTGGCTTGCTGGCCCACTGGATCACTGCCATTTATAGCTTGGCTTGGAAGCTGCTCTGAGTGTGACAATAACCATTGCCTTGTCTCAGCAATTAATCTGGCATTTTGATGTTGAGTCTTAGGTACCTCTTCAGGCTTCATCCAACAAGCACGCTGCCAATCAAGGCCCCATTGAGAGTTAAACAGGGTGTTTCCCCCGCTGCACAAATCTAGAAATTCTAGCCATCTGTTACCCGTCAAACTACGGGCTTGACTGCCCTGAACGCCGTAGGCTGCACCCACACCTAGATGTAAAATCGTCAGCACATCACAGTTAACATGACCGCCAGACGAGTCAATGCTGTTGAGCTGTTCAATGAGCTGTTTGCGGTAGCGGTTTTTCCACCAATGTCGGCCTTTTTTAACCGCGAAAACAGTCAAGCCAAAGACAATAAACAGTAGCAATAGAGCCCAACCCCAAGTTTGTGGCAGCAAGCTAACCTCTGTCGGTAAGCTTAGTTCCTCAAACTGAGCCATTTTCATCATGGGATTACCAAAACTGCTATCGACCTCAATGGCAGCTTGAAGCACAGGTAAGGCATTCATGAGTTTGCCCTTAGATTAAACGCTGATTTAAAATGTGTGATTTCATCACCAGAGGTTGCCAAGTTAATGACTGGCGTGGTTTGAGTTCTCACCGTTTGAGCTAACTGTTCTTTCATCTCCAGATGCTCTTGGCTGAAGGCATGGATAAATGCCTTATGTGAATGGCTCATTGATTGTTTTTTTATATGAAGTTGATATTCACCGTCACTGGCAACCAAGTTATCAATATCCTGTAGATCACGTTCTAAAGGATCACTAATATGTACTAAAATTAGCTCGTTTTTGCGTTGCAGATAGCGGATCAACTGTTCAGTTTTTTGATCGAAGCCTAACCAGTCACTGATTAAAATCAGGGTGGAGTTATGTAACTTTAACCGTGTCATCTCTTCGAGAGCTGCCACTAAGGTATTGTCTTCACTCGTCGCTTGGCCACTTTTTAATGCGTGGTTTGCTTCACAAATCTTGTCGATAAAGTGGATCGCAGAACGGGCATCTCTTCGCGCCTTAAAGACCTCTCTATGATGCTCAGAAAAGACCATACCACCGATTCTATCGCCGTCCTGAAGTACCCGCCAGATACATAAGGCCGCAACTTGAGCAGCAACCACCGATTTCATCACCGCTTGCGAGCCAAAAAACATAGATTGACGTTGATCGACACATACCAGCACTTGGCGCTCTTTCTCTTCACTAAAAACGCGAACATGGGGTTTACCCGTTCTCAGAGTCACATTCCAATCGATACTTTTTACCTCATCACCCTCTTGGTAATGACGCAGTTCCTCAAAATTCAATCCCCTGCCACGGACCTTGGAATAATGTCTGCCAGACAAGATTGTTGTGCGGCTATTACTCGGTAAAAAACTAAAGCCTTTGGTTGAGTTTTTAAGCGCTATCAAACTCGATTTTTCAACATAAACTCTTGCATCTAACTCACCCTGTTGAGGAGCTGACTTTGGTTTTGGAAGTGAGTTTGATACAAAAGTTTTCCAGTTCATATCCTTACCCTATAGGCACGTACTTTAAGATATTGTCAACGATCTGTTTTGGTGTAACTTGCTCCGCAATCGCCTCATAGCTGAGCACTAAACGATGACCCATAACTTGATGGATCACGCCCCTAATATCATCTGGGTCGACATAATCACGCCCAGCTAACCAAGCATGCGCTCTGGCACATCGATCGAGTGCAATACTCGCTCGTGGGCTTACGCCAACCTCAAGCCATTGCGGGAACTGTGCATGCTTATAGTCAGTACCGTCTCGCGTTGCCATGACCAGATTGACAATGTAGTTTTCAGCCACCTCAGAGACATGGACTTGGTTAAGCGCTTTTTGGCCATTGATAATATGTTCAGGGGTGACTGTAATGGCATGCTCTGCGTCAATGCCTCGTTCTTTGGTTTGGGCGCCAGGCTCTTCTCCCCTCACTAGGCGAATGATAGCCCGCTCGGCTTCTGCGTCAGGATAGTGAATATCAACCTTGAGGGTGAATCTATCCATCTGTGCTTCAGGTAGCGGATAGGTACCCTCTTGCTCTATGGGATTTTGTGTCGCCATCACTAGAAATAACTCGGGCAATTCGCGGGTGATGCCTGCCGATGTCACTGTGTTCTCCCCCATGGCCTCTAACAAAGCCGCTTGTACCTTAGCGGGGGCGCGGTTAATCTCATCGGCTAACACTAGATTATTGAAAATAGGTCCAGGCTGATACACCAAGCTCGGCTTGCCGTCGATCTCTTTATAGGCGTCACTGCCAGTCACATCCGATGGCAGCAGATCTGGGGTAAATTGAATACGGCTAAAACTGGCATTCATGGCACTGGCTAACGATTTAATTGAGCGCGTCTTAGCGGTACCCGGTAATCCCTCTAACAAGATATGACCACGGGTCAGCATCGCAATAAGCAGAGATTTAACCACATGCTCTTGGCCAATAACAGACTGTGAAACGGAATGAAATAGTTGAGAAACGGCTTGCTGAGACTGGTTCAAATTATCACCTGCTGACTCTAAGTAGATTTTTTATAGTATGTATCTTCAAGTTAATTAACAACTCGCAAGATTACTAGTGCTTTTTTAGATTTGACATGAGTAGACATTGAAAACAAAAGCCAAATGATAAACACTTGGCTTTGATTGCAATCGAGTCGATAGATAAAAATTTACTTAACATGGTGTTTCCTATCTGCAAGCTTATTATTTAGCAGGAGTGACTGTTTGAACTGATATGCCAGCGCGGATCTTTTGTAAGCCTTTCGTCACAATGCGCTCATTGTTATGTAGACCGGAACGTACATGGCGCTGCACACCATACTTTTGGCCTAACTCGACATAGCGAGGTGTCACCACCATGTCCTTATCTACCACCATGACAAAGTCACCTGCTTGATTTTGCTGCAGAGCTGCAAGAGGCACTAACATGCCATCGACAGTTTGATTAATGAATTCTACATTCAGTATTCCATGCTCTCCAGGAAGCAAGGAGTAAGTCGGGTTTGCAAATGATGCCTGAATATTAATTGAACCCGTTTCAGGGTTAATTTTATTGCCAACAGCATAAATCTGACCCATCTCAGAATAAAGCTGATTATCGGAAAGCTTTAAGCGAATATCAGGTGCAATAGTTTCGTTGTTTGCTATTGCGATATCGACGCCACTGCGGATCTGGCGATATAACTTTTCATTAATTTCAAAATTGAATTGGATCGGGTCTACCTGAACAATTGAGACCAAGCGGTTTTTGATTGCGATGGTGACACGATCGCCAACCTTGTAGTTGCTAAATCCTGTACGCCCTGAAAACGGAGCTGTGATACTGCAAAAGCCCAATTTTAATTCAGCAGACGTGACAGCCGCCTCCGCGACAGAAACCGAAGCAACTGCCGTCGCATATTGTGAAAAAGCTTCATCATAAGTGGCCTGACTAATACTGTTATCTTTGATCAGCTCTTGCGCTCGCAGCTTATTATTTCTGGCAATAATGACTTCCGACTCAGCCATGATCAAACTGGCTTGTGCAGACTTAAGCTCGGCCTGGAATGGTCTAGGGTCTAACTGATACAGTAGATCTCCTTTATCAACCATATCGCCATCTTTGAAGTGCATAGAGACAATCTCACCGCCCACTCGAGGGATAATATCCACGTCATTGATTGCTGAAGTTCTGCCGATAAATTCAAAGTATGGTGTAATAGGCGATGTTGACATTGTCAACGTTTCGACCGTAGGCAAATTAGCTTTATGCGCGACTTGCGCGTTTGATTCTGAGCAGCCAGACAAAGTGGCTGAACTCACGAGAATAGCCACGAGTGATAGAGAGTAAAATGTTTTCATCATATACCTTTGACCCAACAAATTAACTTCAAGTAAGTATGAAGTTAATGATTCAACTAATTAATATGAGGTCAGTATATTTATGTGGCTAAAAAGGAATACTCGTAACAATACGGGAATCTGCAGCTTACAATTCAAAACTTGATTTAACGCAGCTTCACCGCATGTAACAATGAAATAAGAGATATAAATAAGCCCCTACAAAGGGGCTTATTTTAGAGAGCAACACTGAATAAGTGCTGCGTAGTAAAGCGAGACTTACTGAGACCGCACCCTGTGGATCATGGTGTACATAACAGGAGTAACGATTAACGTCAGAATGGTTGCAAAGGTTAACCCTGCCATCATGGCTACCGCCATAGCCTGGAAGAAACCGTCTGTAATGAGTGGGATCATTCCCAGTACTGTGGTGACCGCAGCCATGCTCACCGGGCGTACCCTAGAGACTGATGCATCGACGACCGCTAAGTAAACCTCTTTGCCTTCTGCGATCTGTAGCCTAATTTCCTCCACCAGAACAATGGCATTTTTAATCAACATGCCCGTTAAGCTCATGGTACCCAGAAGGGCTAAGAAGGTGAACGGCATATTAGCGGTATAAAGTCCGACCACCACACCGATAATAGCGAAAGGCACTACTGTCCAGATCACCGCAGCATCTTTAAATGAGCTAAACAGCAATATGGTGATCAAAATCATCACAATATAGCCACTACCTAACTTCTCGCCGATAGCCACAAGGGCATCCATCGATGTTTCATGCTTACCGCCCCAGTGCATGCTATAACCTTCAGGAAGCTCGATAGCTTCTACCTCAGCCTTAAATGACTGCAACACGGCGGCGGTTGTGAGTGAGCCCATCTGATCTTCATCTGTCATCGCCATCACAGTACGCACTCTATCGCGACGCATAATGACAGGGTCTTCAAACTCAATATCGAAACGATGAACCACCTGAGATAGGCTCACATAGCGCTTAAGTTGATTGCTCCAGATCTGTAGCTCCATAATGCCACCGATATCGGTGCGCTCGGCTGCTGGTGGCTGGACTATGATTGGCATCATATCTGAGCCATTTCGATATAAGCCCACACTGCGACCAGAGAAGTTAGCCAATAGCACATTGTCTACCTGCGACTTACTGACCCCTAGCGTTCTCGCCGCTTCGACATTAAACACCGGACGGACAACTTTAGTGCGCTCTCGCCAGTCATCACGTACCGCGGTTGCACCCTCATGTGATGCCATAATCGCTTTAGCTTGTGCAGACAGCTGTCTTAATACATCGGGATCTGGACCTTGGAACCTAGCTTCGATTCGACCATCAGGAGCTGGGCCCATCTCAAAGCGTTTAAAGTTGTAGTTTGCGCCAGTAAAGTTTTGCTGCAGAAGAGTTCTTACCTCTTTCATCACCACCACAAGCTTGTCCAGATCTTTGACTGTCACCATCAAGTTGCCGTAGTTGTTGTACATCTTCTCCGGCTTATAGGCGAGCATAAAACGCACGTGCCCCCCACCTACACTAGAGGCAACTTGCGTGACCTCTGGGTGAGATAATACCAGTTGTTCCATCGCCTTGATTTCATCTGAAGTGGCACGGATATCCGTACTGTATGGGAGCCAAGTATCCACCATAAACTTAGGTAAATTCATCGGCGGGAAGAACTCATTCTTCAACATGCCAAAGCCTTTTACCGACCCGAACAGCAATATTAGCAGCAGTAACATGGTCAACTTGCGATGATGAATACACGCCTTTAAGAAACGGCGATATGAAGTGAAAAACACACCTTTATAGGGATCGTTATCTTCACCCTCGGCGGCTACTTTTACATTTTTAAACAAGATTGCGGCTAAAAATGGCGTGGTCGTTATGGCTGTTACCCAGCTTAATGTGAGCGAGATTAATACCACCCAAAAAAGCGTACCAATCAGCTCACCCGAGATATCTTCAGATAAACCAATAGGGGCAAAAGCAGTAACGGCAATGACCGTCGCGCCGAGCAGTGGCCACTTAGTTTGTTCAACAATGTCTATGGCAGCACGAAAACGGTTTTTACCCCTTTGCATGCCAATCAATATCCCCTCCACCACCACGATGGCGTTATCAACTAGCATACCTAAGGCAATGATCAACGCCCCTAAAGAGATGCGCTGCAAATTAATGCCCATCTGTTCCATAAAGATAAAGGTACCTGTCACCGACAGAATAAGCACGATGCCTATGATAATCCCGCTCTTCATTCCCATGGTAAGTAATAGCACAGCGATAACGATAACAACTGCTTCAACGAGACTCCATACAAAGCCATCCACCGCCTTTTCAACTTGCAGAGGCTGGTTGTAGATGTTCTCCATCTCTATACCGATAGGCTGCTTATTAAGCATACTGTCTATATGAGTCTGAACTCTTGCACCGACTTCGATAACATTGACGCCTGGCATAAATGACACGCCAAACTCAAGCGCTGACAAGCCATTCATCGACATCAATTTAGTCGGAACGTCGACATAACCTTGTCTAATGTCAGCCACATCACCTAACAGAATCCTCGCATCCGAGCCTACAGGGCTAATAACCAGATCTCTAAGTTCACTGATGTCCTGAAATTCACCCGTAGGGTATAACCTGACCGTTTCATCTTGTATCCTGATGCGACCAGCATTGGATACCGAGTTCTGATGTTGTAATAAGGCGGCAATATGGTCGATAGGGATATTAAGGGCTGATAACTTACTGTTAGATAGCTCAATAAAAACCTGTTGCTGCTGAATACCGCCAATAACGACCTTACTGACCCCCTCTAACGTGACCACATCACGCCTAAGTTGATCGGCAAACTGCTCGAGTTCTTTGATCTCATAGCCGTCACCTGTGATCCCCCAGATCATGCCATAAACGTCACCAAAATCATCATTGACGATCGGTTTTGACGCACCGGGTGGTAACGTTCTAATGTCGCCAATTTTACGGCGCACTTCATCCCAAATTTGTGGCAGGTGAAGGCTGGTATATTCAGACTCCATCATCACATCGACTTGGGATAACCCGGCGGTGCTAACAGATTTAATCCACTTAACAGAGGGAAGCTGCTGCAGAGCATTTTCAATGACTAAAGTCACCTCCTCCTCGACTTGCTCAGGGGACGCGCCCGGATAAGAGGTGACAATCAAGGCTGATCGCGGCGTAAATTCAGGGTCTTCCAATCGACCTAAATCTTTAAATGCCAGAATACCGCCTACCAGCAACACCATTATAATAAGCCAGCTAACAACAGAGTTTCGCATCGAGTAGCCCGCGATCCCGCCACCATGACATTCGTGTTCTATATCTTCAGGCACATTTACTGTTTTATTGTCAGTAGTCATTATATGCCTCGCTCACGTTGTAGCTTTTTAACCTGTTGGTTTTCGCTGATTTGATGAACGCCGGCGGTGATCACCAAATCACCCACGTCCAAACCTGAATCAATGACAGCCCCAGTAGACAATAGACGATCAACTTCAACCTCTCTTAAATGGGTTCTCGAATCCTGATCGACTAGCCAAACAAACTTCTTACCCTCATTTAGCTTGGTGCGCTCGGGGCTGAGAATAGCCGCAATGGGGACTATCACTCGCTGTTCATTAGTGAGTAATTCACCTGCTAATATGGTTTGAACATTCGCACTCATACCTGGAAATACTTGCATATCATCGGGAACAACGACTGAAAGCGTTACACGGAAACTCAAAGCGCCTGTAGTGGTTGATTTACGCATCTCTTTAAATTTTGCACTCAGCGGTTTTTCAGGATAACTATCTAATACAACTTGGGTTGAAAGTGATCTCAATTTGTCAGGTTCAAATTGATGCAGCAACTTTTCAGGCAGATCGAACTGAATATCACTTAACCTGTCGTTTTGAAATTCGATAATGGGTTGGGTTGCACCAATATGATCATGATTTTCAGTATGCTTCTTGGCGACGATACCGTCGTAGGGGGCGTAGATTTTAGTGTATTTTAAGTTTTGACTACTTCTATCGAGTCTCGCCTTAGCCATTAACATTTCAGCACGTGAAGTATCATATTCAGCTTGTGTCGCCAGTCCCTTAGGAACAAGCATGATATTACGGTCATGCTGAGCCATCGCGAGTTCATACTTAGCTTTGGCATTATCTAACTGAATATCAAAATCAGTCGAATCGAGTTCAGCGATTAATTGCCCTTTTTCAACGCGTTCACCTTCACTGATATAGTGATGGGTAATTTGGCCAGAGACTCTAAAGGCCAAATCCGTACTGGCATTGGCACTCACTTGAGCAGGAAAAGATCGCTGAACGCTTCCCTGTGCGCTAACAACAACAGCCATCTTAACAGGCCGTATGACTTCAGAAATTGGTGGATCTATTTGTTTCTCCGCGCAACCTAAGAGGGTTGAAGATGTGATGACTAATGTTGTGAACAACCAAGGTTTCGATAGAATTATCATGCATACTCCGCTAGCTAGTGGTCCAAGAGTCATAACAGTAAACATTTGGTTAATATAAAAACCTAAGTACTGCGCACGCTTTTAATTGAAATGATCAATTTATTATATTACTGATGACGTAATACAATTTATAAGCTTGCAGATATTGTTTACACATTAAAACATTTGAATTAATAATAACTTTATTTTAACAGCAAATGATTATCCAGGCAGAGTGTTATAGCGCACAAAGGTGATAACAGGAGGATTTACTAGCTCATACTCAGCGAGCATTATATTAAGGCGAGAGCGTTTATTGATGATTATCATAAAAACAATTAGTGAAGCGACACTTAAATTAAATCATATACACAATTCCATACATATATAACAACCACGACTATAATAACACTCGTAAAAACACGGGGATCATTAAAAAAGTATCATTAGCTAATATTTATATTAATAGACATCTAACATAAACATTTAAATAACCATGTAAAACATCAGAGGTTATTATTACACTTGGCTAATAAATATAATATCTAAGCTGACTGAAAAATAAATACCTAAACATTTAACGTTAATGAAACTCTTGGTCAAACCTCTGTACTGGGCTAAGGTATAGTAGATACGCTGAATAATCGGCCAACTTTCAGGACTGAACACTCACTATGATGATGTTAATTCTTAACGGCAAGAAAGCAGGTTTACCACTGATTAGGCAAACAATTAACTTACTTCGAGAGCAAGGACATCCCATTGAGGTTCGCTGTACGTGGGAAGGCGGTGATGTGGCTCGGTATGTTAAGGAAGCTGTCGCACTTAACATCACCCGTATCATAGCCGGCGGTGGTGATGGAACCGTTAATGAAGTTGCCGATGCGTTAGCTCATTTAACTAAGCCAACAGCTTCTGCTCATCCTAATAAGGTAGAGATGGAGCTCGCCATATTGCCCCTTGGCACAGCCAATGATTTTGCCACTGCGTGTCTTATTCCGCTACAAATAGAGGCAGCGCTAAAGTTTGCAGTTTCAGGTAATGCACATCTCATTGATCTCGCTTTGGCAAATGAACGGTATTTTATTAATGTCGCATCGGCCGGATTTGGTGCTCAAATTACCGTAGAGACGCCAGTAGAACTGAAAGATTTGCTAGGCGGCCAAGCCTATTTTGTCTCTGGACTGATACAAGCCCTTAACTTTACACCTTATCAAGGAAAAATTGCCGCCACCTTAGCCGATGGACAGCGGGTCCAACTGCAAGGTGCGGGATTATTGGGCGCTATCTGTAATGGCCGATTAGCGGGCGGAGGACAAAACCTGGCGCCCAATGCCTTATTAAACGATGGCTTACTCGATGTGTTCTTAGTAAAACACTTTCCAAGCTCAGCACTCAAACAAGTCGTGGATGAGCTTAAAGATCCGTTTGTGAACGGGGAGTATGTCAACCGCATGCAAGTGACAGAAATCACCCTAACCTCTGACACGCCGCTGCCGGTAAATTTAGATGGCGAACCCACCTCTCACCTTACGCACCATATGCGTGTGCTCCCAGGTGCCATCAAGTTGGTCTGCCCGGATGATTCGCCAGTTTTAATGTGCTGACAAACAATAAGCTAATCGCTAACATCCTTGGATTTAGCCCTTGGCGTGTTCATAAACAAAAAATGCAGTGCTAGGCACTGCATTTATACTTTGACTCAAAGGCGCTGCTAGCACCAAATATTGGTATTAGTCCTCCGAGTTCACCTGCCAATTACCGCCTAGCGCTTTATGTAAACCTATGGTCATATGCGCCGTTTGTAATTTAGCGGCAACGACGCGGTCCTTGAGCATATTTTCTTGGCGCTGCGCATCCAGTATCGACAAGTAATCACTGAGCCCTGCTTTATACAGTGATTTTGCTTTGTCGACGGCATGAGTGGTTTCAATTTCGGCTTCACTGACTAGCTGCACGTATTGCTGACTATAACCATAACCCTGCAATAAGGTTTCAACTTCACCAAAAGCGGCAATGACAGCATGTTGATAGCTTAAAACGCTTGCATCAAAACGGGCAGTTTGCATTTCAACAATCGCATCGCCTCGGCCGCCATCAAACAGATTCCAACTCACGCCGATACTACCAGCCCATGCGATAGAGTCGCTACTAAACAGATCATCGAAGTCTTTAGCCAAAACACCTGGCGCCCCCGTTAAGAATACTTTCGGGTATTGCGCTGCAATCGCCGCTGCACGCTCTTCATTCAACGCCGCCATTTCCCGTTCTGCAATTCTGATATCCGGTCTGCGATTTAACAAGTCTGACGGCAGTCCCGTTGGGATCACGCCATTAAAACTGGGCAAAGGCATCACTTTACTAAAGCGTTGCTCACCCTGTTTAGGTGTTTCACCCAGTAATATCGCTAAGCGTTGTTTGTGAGCATTTTCGGCAATATCAAGCTGCGGCACCACCGACTTTGTAACAGCCAACATAGCTTTGGCCCTTGCTTCATCGAGCTTTGAACCATAACCACTTTTAACCATTAACCGCACAAGTTCGAGCGTACGCTGTTGATCTTTAACCGTGTGAAGTGCTATTTGCTTACGCTCTTGTGCACCGCGCATCTGCAAGTAATTATGGATCACATCGGAGGTAATTAAGGTGGTAAGCCCTTCACGCATGATGACCATCTGCTCTTTGCGGATCTTCGCTGCATTCACTTGCCTGTCTATACGGCCAAAGATATCGATCTCCCACGCAATCGTTGCCCCGGCAAAAAATGCGCTATTGTTATCATCGACCAAGCCCAATTGTTCACCGTTCATCGGGTTAGTTGCGGTGATAGCCCCCCCCAGCAGAGGATCGTTTTCACTTATCTGCACATTGCCAAAGCCAGCACCCAGATTAACCGTCGGTACTTTAAAGGATTCAATGGCACTTTGATAAGACTGTGCCATTCGAATACGCTGCGCTGCAACTTTCAGTGGGATTGCTTGATGCTGTGCATCAATCACCAATTGGTTAAGGATAGGGTCGTTAAATTGAGTCCACCATGCATTTGCATTCTCTTCGCTGAGCTCACCGTCAACTGTCCCTGCAGTGGCTTGATACAAGTACTCGCTGTCTAAGTGGGTGGTTGGCGCCTGATAATCAGGTCCTACCGCACAGCCAGTCAAAAACAACGCGATAGCTATTGGTGCGATTTTAAAAAGTTTCATGTTATTTTTGCTCCATAGCAGGGCTAGAAGGTGTCGAGTCTAATGCTTCAGCCTTATCGTCATTCTCGTCGCAATTGCGATAAAACAGGCAGTAGAACGCCGGCATAATAAACAGTGATAACACTGTCGCCGCGGCCAAACCGCCAATAATTGTTGCTGCCATTTGGTCAAACAACCTATCACTAATGAGTGGGATCATACCTAACGCGGTAGTCAGTGCGCCCATTGAAATCGCCATAGTACGGTTCAAGGTTGCGGCTTTTACAGCTTCTTGTAGTGGCTTGTTATTTGCGCGTTCAAGTTCAATTTGATCCATCAGCACAATGCCGTTTTTGATGATCATACCTGCTAGTGTGATGGCACCGATCAGCGCCATGAAACCAAAAGGCTTATCGAGCAAGAGTAGAGTCCAAGTCACACCGATAGCCGCTAACGGCAAAGTAATTAAGATTATCGCTGGCTGCTTAAAGCCATTGAACATTGCCACCATGATGATAATCATCATTAATAACGCCTTCGGCATTTGACTTAAAGTATCTGTAATCGCACGGTTTTCATCATAGTATTCACCGCCCCACTCAAAGGCATAGCCAGCCGGGATCTCAATCGCTTCAATTTGATCTTTAATCTTGTTACGAACCTGAGCAGGAGTGGCATCAAACACATCCGCTTGCGCTGTGATTGTTGGCACACGGTTACGACGCCAAATCATGCTCTCTTCACTCTTAAGTTCAAAGCTATCAACCACCTGGCCTAACGGCACGCTGTGAACGCCTAACAATGAACGAACAGGTAAGGTTTCTAGGCTACTTAGATCTGCATTGGCACTTCTAAAACTGATAGGGATCAGTTGATCGCCCTGATTCAAAGTACCCACAGTTACGCCTTCTGTAGCACGCTTAATTGCAAGAGAAATATCAGTACGATTTAACCCGGCACGACGAGCTTGCTCTTGGTTAATTACAGGCTGAATGACCTTGCTTAGCTGACGCCAGTCATCACGTACATACTTAGTATTGCTGTTCGCTTGCATGATCACTTGTGCTTCGTCCGACAAACGGTGCAAGACTTGTGGATCTGGGCCCGTAAAGCGAGCTTCCACACTGAATTTGTCTTTAGTGGCTAATTTAAGCGCTCTAAAGCGAGGCTCAGAATTAGGGAAGTTTTGTGCTAACCAGATATCACCACGTTTAGTGAGCGACTCAATTCCCTCGTAATCCGTTACGTTAATGACGATTTGGCCGTAACTAGTGTCAAAAGGTTCAGGTTCTACTGTCACCGAAAATCTGGGTGCACTGGCACCTACATAACTTGAAATAACCGTTACTTCTGGTTGTTCTATTAACCATGCTTCAACTTTTTTCATGTCAGCTGAAGTGCTTTCTATCTTAGAACCATTGGGTAACCAATAATCTAGAAATACCATAGGTCTATCTGAGCTAGGAATAAAGTTAATAGCCACATATGGCACAGCCAACGCAGTAACTAACAACAGTGGGATCACCATTGAAATAGCTTTTAACGGATTCATTACCGTCCAGTGAACTGCTAATTGGTAACGATTTGGCTTGGCGTTTTCATCAACTTTTTTACTGCTTGGTTTGATCCACAACCAACACAACAACGGCGTTACTGTAACCGCAACCAACCAAGAGAACAGCAACGAAGAGCAGATGATTAAGAACACTGAACTGGCAAACTCACCAGCATCAGTTTGCGAGAAGACCACTGGGCTTGAACCCATAATCGCAATAACAGTCGCCGCTAATAACGGTTTTGAGGTTTCTTTAACGGCATCGATAGCGGCTTTAGTACGGTCAATGCCTTTATTTAACTTAACCACGAACAAGTCAGTGATAACAATTGCGTTATCAACCAGCATGCCCAATGCCAAAATAAAGGTACCTAATGAAACACGCTGCAGGTCTACTCCAGCCACGTACATGTAGATTAGGGTTAACAAGATGGTGAAGATTAAGCTGCCACCGACAATCGCTGCACTCTTAAAGCCCATAAAAATAAGCAATACGGCAAAAACAATCGCGACACTTTCAGCTAGGTTGATGACAAAATCTTCTATCGACTTTTTAACTTCGTCGGGCTGAAAAGCGATAGTGCCGATTTCAATACCGAGCGGTAACTCTTGCTGATAATCTGCAATTATTTCAGTTAAACTTTCACCCAAGCTAACCACATTAATCCCTGGTACTGGGCTAACGGCCAGTGAGACGGCTTGCTTGCCATTGAAACGGCTTAACGTCATTGCAGGGCTTTGGTAGCCTAAACTGACGTCTGCAATATCACCCAGTCTTAACAAGCCTGTGCTGTAATTACCGACTCCACCTTTAATGGTCAGCGCTTTAATATCGTCAACAGATTTAAAGGCACTGCTTTGGTCAACACGAATACGCTCATTATCGGCAGCAAAACTACCACTGTTAAACGTTAAGTTTTGGCTGGCTAACTGATTGATCACTTGCGCAGAAGAGATACCGTACTGCGCCAAACGCTCTTCAGGTAGATCAATATAAACGGCTTGGCTTTGCACTCCGTGCAACTCAATTTTTTTAATGCCATCGACCGTTTTGATTCGGCGTTGCAGCTCTTTTGCATATTGACGCAATGCTTCTGGCTGCGCATTTTCGCCGTAGACACTGAATAACATACCGTACACTTCTGAGAACTCGTCCTGCACTATGCTAATTTGCGCGGTAGCGGGCAAAGTTAGCTTAACGTCATTGACCTTGCGTCTAAGTAGATCCCACTGCTGTGGTAATTCTGCTGAGTTAGTTGATTCTTTCAGATCGATAAAAATCATCGAACTTCCAGGGCGAGACAAAGAACGTAGCTTCCACATAGAACCCATCTCTTGCAGCTTGGTCTCTATTTTGTCTGTGACTTGTAGTTCGATCTCTTTTGCCGATGCACCCGGATATAGAGTGACTACGACGGCGCTTTTTACGGTAAAAGAGGGATCTTCAAGTTTGCCTAGTTCGAAGTAGGAAATTAACCCTACAATCACACAAAGCACGCTAAAGAACAGCACAAACAACCGCTGTTTAATGGCAAATTCTGCAAAATTCATAATAGCTCCTAGTAGCTAAACACTTTAACTACGGTGTTGGTGACCGTTTGTGCGGGTTTAAGGTAGCTCACACCAGCGGTAACAACGGTGTCACCTGCTTGTAAGTCACCGCTCAAACATACGCTGTTACTCTGTAACGATTGAACGTCAACGATGGTTTCAACGATGGTTTGATCTTTAATTACATAAACGCTTTTACCCGCTTTATCTTGCATCAGTGCAGCGTATGGCACGCAATAGCTTGCCTTATCATAGTTAAAACTTACGGCTACATTCACCGCTTTACCAGGCAGAGCATCGGTAGGCTGTTTAATAATAAATTCAACACTATAAGTCTGCTTAATAGGGTCAGGTAAGGTGTCCATTGCGCTAAGTGTTGAAGTTAAATGAGCACTTGAACCGTGCCAGCTAACGGCAGCCTGTTGAGACAGTGTTAACTGGCCCATCAGGTTTTCAGGTACATCGATAACCGCTTTTAACTCATTAAGCTGATGAAGGGAAAACAGCACTGCTCCTGCTGATGTTTGTTCGAAGGTTTGTTGATATTTTGATCCGATAATGCCGCTAAAAGGTGCTTTAAGTTCCGTATAATCAAGCGCATCTTGGGCTTTCTGTAGATTCTGGCCGACCACATCAACCATGGCTAGGCTGCGCTTAAAGCCGCTTTGAGCTCTGTCCAAATTTACTTTTGAAATAGCATCATCAGCAATGGCCTGTTTAACGCGACTCAGTTCAACTTTTGCAAGATGGTGCGCGGCGTTGGCTTCGGCTAAGCGTGCTTGTAGTTCGAGAACATTGACTTGATAATCATGGGGTTCCAGCCTCGCCAATACCTGCCCTTTCTCGACGCTATCGCCGGTTTTCACTAAAATGGCTTCGATAGTACCAGGCACTTTAAACGCTAAGTTTGCAGTTTGGGTCGCTTCCAGTACACCTGAAAATTGTTTTATGCTGGCTTGTTTAGTGGTTTCTAACGTCATAATTTGAACTGGACGTTCAACTTTGGTGGGATCCGCTACAGATTGTGCGGGAGCCTGACTACACGCTGTTAAAACGAAGAATGCAACAGGGGAAATAGCAAATTTTGCCAGGTTAGAACGTGAGATCATCATCTCTCTCCAAATATAATTATTGGGAGAGAGTTTAATCCTTTAAATTAGTAAGATAATCAGGCTCTAGCGCACAACACTGTCACGAATATCATTACAAACCAGCCATTTCTGGGATCTCTTGTAATAAAAAGTCAATCAATAGCCTTGTTGGTAAGCTTATGCCCTTTCTATCGGGGTAGATCAACCACACATCTTCTTTCTTAGATTCATATTCGGGTAAAATCCGCACTAATTGCTTGCTTTCAATTGCCGCTAAAGCGAATAGCGGCGGCATAAAACCTATGCCCTGCCCACCAACAATGGCTCGACGTACAAAGCCCATATGGTTACAACTGAAACGACAATTGACTTTGACAATGTCGGTGATCAGATCCCATTTATCATGTAAGGTGCCGTCAGGCCAGCGGTAACACACCGCATAGTGCTTGACCAGTTCCTCTAATGATTTGGGTTCCCCTTTTTCCTGAATATACTCAGGGCTGGCATACATACCACTTCCGAGACTGAGTATTCGCCTTGCAATGAAGCCTGAGTCTTGCACCTTGCCCCCATGGATCACAAAATCCAATGCCTGGGTGT
The DNA here is from genome assembly GCA_023284085.1 of Shewanella benthica. Lineage (GTDB taxonomy): Bacteria > Pseudomonadota > Gammaproteobacteria > Enterobacterales > Shewanellaceae > Shewanella > Shewanella benthica. The sequence goes on along the minus strand of JAKVHY010000025.1, from coordinate 34,796 downwards.
AAATATCGGTGACATAGTTATTGGTGATGCGCAGATCCAGTTCAATATCAGGGTAGAGTTGTTGAAATTTCGCCAATGCGGGCTGCAGCGCCTCATCACTTTCAGGTAAAAAGCCCACTTTGACTTTTCCAACCGGTTTATCATCGATGTCGAGCAACTTATTTTTGGCTTGTTCAAACCCATCAAGCACCGTTAATAACTCGTGATAATATGCCTCACCATGTTGAGTCAATCTAAGTTGGCGAGTTGTTCTAAAAAAAAGCTGGGCGTTGAGTGCACGCTCTAGTTCGCCAATGCGACGACTGACGTTGGCTCGGGGCAGATCTAACGCATTGGCCGCAGCAGTAAAACTGCCTAGCTTAACTACAATCGTAAATAACTTTAGATCTTCTATTCGCATACTCATTCACCTATATAGATTCACTTTAATCTGTTACCTCTGCGTAAGTTTATTGCAGATAACAAAAAAGCTTAGCCGTAAAACGGCCAAGCTAAAAATATTGTAATGGCTATTGGCCAATTTAAGTATGACTCAAGCCAGCTATGTGCATCAGTCCACAATTATTCTCAGCCAAACTCGGTGAGTTTCTACCACGGCTTCCCAATCCTTGTCGATTAAAACTGCCAGTTCATAGTAATACCGGCAATGCCTGCATCATTATTATACTGACCAACGAGCGCACTGTTTGCCAATCCTTCATAGTGAATTTCTGGCGTGCCTAAATCAAGATACTCAACAAAGAAATTGATCGAAAAGTTTTCAGTTGCTTGATAGGTTGCGCCTGTTCCAACTCGAATGATCTCATCCACAGGTAAGTCAGGGTATTGATTGGGAGTATTATCAGCAGAATCACTCAACGGCGATGATTCATAGCCAACACCAAACTCTAAACGCCATTGAGGGCTGACTTGATAATGCATGCCTAACGAAGCACTGTATGTATCCTGCCAATTTCTATCTATGTTAGCCTGGTGCCCTGTTTCATCCAAGATCAAAACACTTGACTGGTTTTTGCTCCAATCTTGCCAATCGAGTGACCACAATAAGGCAAACTTATCGTTTAACGCGTGGTAACCACTCATTTTGATGATTGCAGGGGCAACCAGTCCAAGGCTTGCATCATAGGTTTCAATATTACCGTTACGGTTTAATCTAAAGTCACCTTCAAGCGTATGGTCAAGCCCAGAACGAACGGTTAAACCCAGCATGTTATCTTCGTTAATGGTGTAGTGTAAGCCCAAGTTAACACCAAACTCCATTGAGCCTGCTTCATATTCAGAGCTGATATTGGGTGCAAATTGCTGAGTTTGTATTATAGAGGCGTATTCAGACACGAGACCTAGGCCCACAGCCCATTGATCGTTGACTTTATACGATACAGAGGCATTAACTTGAACAGTAACCAAGTCAACAGAGCTGATGAGGCTTGCACCACGCCAGTCATTACCATAATCTACAGAAGAACCGCCCTGTGATGCCATCGCGAAACCAAACGCCCACTTGTCGCTCACTGGATTAACCCAATAAACAGAGCCTAATGGCAGAGCACTACCCGCATTGCCACCATCTAAGTGACTGTCACTGCCACCAAAACGACCGTAAGATCCCTCATCTTGATATTCAAGGTTTAAATTGAAGACTTGAAGGCTACCCGTAAGCGTAGATTTTTCAACCAAACTCATTGCTGCTGGATTTGAATAAGCACTTTCAGCACCTTCAGAGATAGCTGCGCTACCTGCACCTGCTGTACTGGCGTTTAAACTGCCTAGCTCACTCAAAACCGTGCCCGCAGCTAAACTAGGCATAGATACTAATGCAATGCTGACCGCTAACGGTTTAAGTAGAAATTTCATTAATTAATCTCAGAAGTTGTTAAATAAAAATCATAACGTCATTATCGCGATTAACTTTGATTAAGAGGACTCGAAAATCTTCCAGTTTTTATACAAATCTTTTAATGTTTTCGGCAGCAAAACAGGTAAAGGTCAAATATCACTTCAAGCGCGGTATTCGATTAACATAAAGGAGGAATACAATGCTATTAAGAAGCGATTTACTTTTCAGAAAGAACCAATCTTAAGCCGATATCAGGCATGACAGCACTTTGGCTGACTGAGTCGCGGCGGAAATTTTCTGACTCATCAGCATCATAGGCAAAGCTGCCACCACGTACTGACTTATAGGCAAGATGATGTTTGGATTCGAGTGAGTTGACTGGGTTAACTTCTGCTGAATAGCGGTAGTATTCAGTATCGTACGCGTCCTCTGTCATCTCACCCACATTACCCGTCATATCAAATAGCCCTAACTCATTGGGGGCTTTCAAACCGACAGCATGGGCTTTATTGTTTGAGTTTTTGACATACCAAGCAACATCTTCGATATTGTTTGAACCACTAAAGGTATGATTTTTACTGTGCTGGCCACCTATTGCCGCGTACTCCCACTGTGCTTCTGTCGGTAGTCGAAATTCAAGACCGGTTTGGATATTTAGCTGGGTGATAAAATATTTGGCCTGCTGCCAGCTTAGGTTATTAACTGGGTAGTTATTACCGACAAAGTAGGAATTATTTCCCCCCAATACTGAGTCAAATAACGCTTGAGTCACCTCATATTTACCAATGTAATAATCATCGACGGTTACAGTATGTTGTGGGTGAACGCATTTATTGTCAGCTTGGCATGGCGCGCCCATTTCAAAGCTGCCACCTTCTACAAGTACCATATCGGCTAAAATTGACTCTTTGAGCTGAGTATCGATATTTGCCAAACTGCTGCAAGCTTGAATAAAAACAAGTGGAACAATTAATAAGAGTTTTTTCATATTAACCTCTATCAATAACTTTCAAAAATAAAGCTCCAGAGGGTAACCATCTGGAGCTTTATGATACTTACACTAAACAGCGGCTAATAATTACTGCTGCGCTTCTAGCTTTTTAAGTACTTTTTGTAACTTAAGCGTGTTGTAGTTGATACCTGCGGCACTGAAACCTGAACCAGGCTGGAACGGGTAATCTTCAATTGTGCCTAGAAACTTACCGACTTCTTGTGACATAGGGACGAATAACCACATATTGTCAATCATCCAACGGACATACATACCAGACTCTTTTGCTGCAATTTCAAATGGGTCGGCACGTAGATTAGTCAATGAAGCCCATGCTGGTACATTACGTACTGCAGACTGCATATCACCATCCATCATCGCGAAACTCGCTTTCCAATCATTCCAACGAACCGCGTTAAGCTCGCCATTGGCGCTGAAGTACATTTTAGTGGTACGTGGACCTTGCTCTACATCACCTTTAAAGTAAGGCAGGAAGTTACTACCGTCTAAATGCACACGCCAGTCTTTACCATTAAAGTTTTTACCTTTCTTAAGGTCTTCAACTAAGGTGTCATCACCGGTTGCTGCGAGCAAAGTCGGCATCCAATCTTCATGAGACATCATGGCATTAATCTTAGTGCCAGGCTTAATCACGCCAGGCCAGCGGACAAGCTGAGGCACACGCATACCCCCTTCATAGGTTGTGCCTTTTTCACCGTGGAATGGTGAGGTGCCACCATCAGGCCAAGTGAACTTTTCTGCGCCGTTATCGGTTGAATAAACAACAATAGTGTTATCGGCGATCTTCCACTCATCTAACTTGTCTAATAGCAGACCCACATGATCATCGTGTTCAACCATGCCATCAGGGTAAATACCGATCCCAGTGATACCATCATATTTCTCTTGCAGGCGAGTATGTATATGCATTCGAGATGCGTTTACCCAGGCAAAAAATGGCTTATCAGCTTTAACCGCTTTTTCCATAAACTTAATCGAAGCGCCAACAAATTCTTCATCGGCAGTTTCCATACGCTTACGCGTCATAGGACCTGTATCTTCGATACGACCATCAGCATATGAGTGGATCACACCACGTGGTCCATACTTTTTCTTAAATTCTGGATCTTTCGGGTAGTAGTATGTCTCTGGCTCTTCTTCAGCGTTGAGGTGGTACAGGTTACCGAAAAACTCATCAAAACCGTGTGCGGTAGGAAGGTGCTTATCTTGGTCACCCAAATGGTTTTTACCAAATTGGCCCGTTGTGTAGCCCTTATCTTTTAAAAGATCGGCAATAGTAGGCGCCCAATCAGGAATTCCGCTATCTGAGCCAGGCATACCAATAGTGAGCAGACCTGTACGGAAAGGATGTTCACCCGTGATGAATGATGCACGACCTGCTGTACAGCTTTGCTGAGCATAATGATCGGTAAAGAGTGCACCTTCGTTAGCGATACGATCAAGGTTAGGGGTTTGGTAACCCATCATTCCTTGGTTGTAGGCGCTGATATTGTAGTACCCAATATCGTCACCCCAGATAACCAGAATGTTTGGACGTTCTGGATCGGTTGCAGCCATAGCTGAGCCAGCAGTCGCCATAAGGCCTACTGCTATAGCCACTTTAGATAACATCTTAGACATAATTTCCCCTCTATTCAGAGCTTTGATGTTTAACAATGAGTCGTTGTAAAAACCACTCACTAAAATACGTTATGTATTGACGGATTTAATTAAACACTGCTCTCAGTCAAAATAAACCTCGCAATTCTACGAGTTAGCGATCCTTTCGCTTAAAACTGTGAAAGTAGATAACATTTAGCACTAGCTAATGTAACATGAGAGGCTGGAAAAACTAGGAAGACACTATAAATAAGCAACTATTTACTTTTACCTTTTCTAGCAACTCTACTCGATGAGTTTAGTATAAATATTCTGGCAGTAGGCGATATTCACTAAGACAAATGCACACTAGTAATTTCAACAGTTTTGTAGCATTTGTACTGATATGACTAGTAATATCATGGACAAGAACACAAAATAGAAATACACAGATAGATAGGAGGTCATGTGGTAGAGCATCTTGACGAGTCATTGTTTTTATCCAGCGCTGAACACGATTTTTTTATCGATGTACTCAATGCGCTTCTTGAAGACAATAACGAAAATATTCCTCAGCAGATAAAAGAGGCGCTAACAAAATATTTGCCCATTGCCAATGTGCAGCGCATGGCGATTATCCGTATTAGGGATGATCAGACACTTGAAGGTGCCTACTCCGTTGCTGCGCCTGGATATACACCCACTTTAATTCCTAAAGAGGGAATAAAGTCACCTTATCTAGATAAGATTAACCAAGGTGAAATCATCTGCCATTCAGGTCCTATTTCAGAGGTGTTCACCGCAGATGAAATAGCACTCATTAATATGCAAGGGATCATAGCCCATTGCGTATTGCCAATCACAGTACGCGGACAGATTTGGGGAGCCTTAGCATGCAGCCGTTATAAAGACCACAACGGCTGGCCTACAGTAATAATTGAGCGTCTCATGGCCCTCGGTCACATTCTAGCTGCGGCCTATGAGCGCTATCACTTCTGGGTTTCCATAGAAACCCAGAATGAACAATTAGAGTCACTTTCACGGCATTTGATGGAAAGTCAGGAGACCGAAAGACGACTTCTATCGAGAGAGTTACATGACAATTACTCTCAACGCCTAGCCTTGTTAACAATCAAAGCGGATAAAGTGGCTAAGATTGTAAGAGAAAGTGTTAAACCTGAAGCGTTAGATCTACTCAACACGATTCATCAATTAGCCAAAGATATGCAATCACTGTCTCGCTCTTTACATCCTGCCATTATCGAAGATCTTGGCTTGAATGTTGCGCTTAAAGCGGAATCTCGCCGTATAACACAAATCTGTAACCTTGAATTACAAACCATGTTCACCGAATTACCAAGACTGAGTAATGAGCTCTCTTTAAATCTCTACCGTGTGTTACAAGAGTCCCTCAACAATGTGATCAAACACGCCCAAGCCTCGGCGGTATTTATCTCTTTGGAAATAAATAAGGGTCAGCTTATTTTTCAGATAATTGATGACGGTATTGGTTGTAAAGAGGATCTAAATAAACATAGAGGAAGTATCGGGCTTGTCAGCATAAGAGAAAGAGCACAGCTGTTTAATGGTAAAGTCTCTTTTATTTCACCAGATGAAGGCGGCTTTGTCGTCGATATCGTTATACCTTCGATAGAGGACTATTATGAGTAGAATAGTATTAGCCGATGACCACCTTATTGTCGCTCAAGGCATCGCAAGTATATTACAGCCTGAACATGAAATTCTAGCCATTGCCAAAAATGGTGAAGAGCTTGTCGAACTCGTTAAGAAACACAAACCCGAGCTGGTGATCACAGATATTAGTATGCCCGGCATGACTGGTATTGCCGCTATTGCAGCGTTAAAGCGAGTCAAAAATGACCTTAAGATTATCTGTCTCACTATGCATGATGAGCAGGAGTATGCAGAAAGTGCAATATCCGCCGGCGCGTTAGGTTATGTGTTAAAGCATGAAGCGACTGAAGAGCTTCTTAAGTCAGTCGAGAGTGTTCTAACTGGTCAACAATTTATTTCTAAATCGATTCAAGTGGATGAGGAGGCACCGACGTTATCGGCAAGACAACTGAGTGTTTTAAGGCTACTTGTACAGGGTAAATCGGCGAAACAGGTTGCCGAAGAGTTGTTTATCTCTCCAAGAACTGTTGAATTTCATAAATACACCATCATGAAATTGATCGATGCCAAAACCACGGCCGATCTAATTCAGTATGCCTTAACTCATGGGCTAGTCAGCTAATCCATGTTGACTTTTTATAGAGAGTCACTCAATTTTAAACTGATATAGCAGGCTAGCAATCATGTCATTTCATTGTTTGAATCTTTCACTTTCCTCAGTACTGGCACTCGTAGGTGTATTAACCTGCGCCTACAGTGTACAAGCTGCCGACTTTGTCGGCACCGAGACTTGTATCGATTGCCATCAAACTGAGTATCAAGATTGGCAAGGCTCAGATCATGATATGTCGATGCGTCATGCTGATGTTGATTCTGTGCGGGGTAATTTTAATGATTTCACACTTATGCACGATGACTTGGCGAACCGGTTTTTTACTAAAGGTGAGCAATATTGGGTCAAGATTGCAGGCAATGACGGTAAGCTGAACGATTATCAAATTAAGTACACTTTGGGATATGACCCGCTACAACAATATATGGTCGAGTTTGAAGATGGCCGAGTGCAGTTAATCCCATTTGCATGGGATAGTCGCAATCAAGAAGATGGGGGGCAGCGTTGGTTTCACCTCTACCCAGAACAGAAAGTCACAGATAATTTTTATTGGACCAACCCAGGTCAAAACTGGAACTTCATGTGCGCAGATTGCCACTCAACTAACTTATCTAAGAACTACGATTCACAAAGTAATCGTTATGATACTCAGTGGTCTGAAATCAATGTCGCTTGTGAAGCTTGCCATGGACCTGCCAGTGAACATATCGCTTGGGCAGCAACAGATAGACAAACCACAGCAATAGGTTTTTCTCGGGATTTATCTAAACCTGTCAACAACTGGCGTTGGGCTGCGCATAGCAAAACAGCCATTGCGGATAAACCTCATGCGAGTGACCAGCTACAAACTTGCGCCCAATGCCATAGCCGCAGAACACAGATAAGTGATGATAATCCATTAGTATCTCAAGCATTTGGTGACAGGTACCAGCTTAACTTACTCGATCAGAATCACTATTATGATGATGGGCAAGTCTATGATGAAGTGTTTGTCTATGGCTCTTTCTTGCAATCTAAAATGCATAAAAACGGTGTCACTTGTAGCAACTGCCACAACCCACATTCAAATAAACTGCTCATTGAGGGCAATGGCCTATGTGCACAGTGCCATAAACCAACAGAGTTTGATGTTAAATCTCATCATCAACATCAAGTGGGTTCAGAAGGCGCTCAATGCATTAATTGCCATATGCCACAGACAACCTATATGCAAGTTGATGAGCGCCGGGATCACAGCTTTAGCATTCCTAATCCATCTCAAACGATTAAACTCAATAGCCCAAATGCCTGTAATCAATGCCATCAAGATGAAAGCGCTGAATGGGCCCTGCAACACACTAACAAGTGGTTCGACGCAGATTCAGAAGCTGAAGATAAACACTTTAGTTATGCCTTTTATGGTGCACGCCTGGGCGATCCGAATGCAGGGAATACACTGTCCTATATCGCTCAAGATATAAAGCAGGCAAACATCGTTCGCGCCGCAGCTTTAGAGCGGTTACAAAATTATCCGGGTAGAAATGGAGTAGTCGCCATAGTCAGAGCAACACGCAGTAATGATGAAAATATCCGCCTTGGCGCTATAACTGCAGCAAAGCCCTATCCGATAAAAGACAGATGGCGCTTACTGTCCCCTGCACTAAAAGATCCAGTTTTAGCTATCAGGACAGCGGCTGCCAGCAGCCTCGTAAATGACTGGCAAGAGCTGAGTAAGCAGCAACAAAGCCAACTCCAACCCGCGTTAGATGAATATATAAAAATACAAGAATTTAATGCTGATAGAGGCTTTGCTCGCACTAACTTAGGCAATACCTATCAATCTTTAGGTCAATTCAAACGTGCAGAGCTGTATTACCTTGAGTCTATTAAGATAGAGCCGATATTTGCTAGGGCTTACGTGAACTTAGCTGACTTATACCGAGGGCAGAAAAAAGAACAGCAAGCACTCTTGATACTTAATCAAGGGATGCAGGCTCAGCCCAGTGACGCTAACCTCCCCTTCAGTTATGCATTAGCATTACTGAGGAGTAAGCAGGATAAACAAGCAATAAAATACCTGCAACAAGCGACTGAGCTAGCACCTGAAAATAGTCGTTTTTGGTATGTGTACGGTATTGCTCTGATCCCAGCATCCCCTAACAAAGCCAGTACGGCGCTTAATGAGGCCTACCAAACCAGTGGTAACCCTCAGTACCTGTACGCTTTGTGTGAGCATTTGATCAATACTTCGAGTAATACTGCTCAGCAGTGCTTAACTAAGCTCACTCCTCAGGTTCCCAATGAAGTGATAGAACAACTCAAAGCAAAACTTTGATCACATTTGGCGCACAATGCGCCAAAAACCGGGATTTTTGCGAGTATTGAAAACCCGCTACATTACTTAAGCTGCACCAACTTAATTTGATTCAATTCTATATGTAGGTGCAACCATGAAGTTTAAACTTTCCTATCTCGCCGCCATCACTTTACCTCTACTTGCTCAATCCGCCATTGCGGAAGAGAAAGAAGTTCAGGATATGTCCGACCCATTGGCTGTTTACACTCAAGTCGGTGGCTCATACGGTACTAATGGTATCAACTTTAAACTAGGTAAAACCTTAGACACAGGCTCACCGACTAAGATGTCTATGGTGCTATTTGAAGTCAAAAGCATGTTGGGTGAGCACGTCAAAGATGACGGTTCGAGCGGGATGAATCCTGATATGGCCAACGATGGTATTTCAGAGTTACGTTTTAGAAAATTTGATGTCGATATGACTAATGGTCGTGGCATCTCTATGGACGTTATCCATAACTTCGATAACAACTCAGGCACTGCATCCATTGGTATGATCCAAGCTCTACCTAAAGTGGGTTTCTGGCAAGCCTTCCCTATTATCGCTGCAGGTGTACAGTACAATGATGGTTCATACCGCTCTGCAGATGGCGATTCCACTGGTCTGCACTCTGATTTTGCTTTTGCGAGTTTCACGCTTTACAATAAATTCCAGCTAACCGATACGATTTGGGCAAACTATAACCCAGTTTATACTCAAGCAATCTTTGGTGATCAGGTATACACAGATAACCTAAAAGGCAGTGATGGACTAACTCATGAGTTCGTTCTAAGCTGGCAGATGACTCCGACCCAGAACTTCCGATTGTGGTACAACACGACTCAAAACGACTTTGAAGATGGTGACTTCCGTTTGGAATACAACCAACAGTTTTAATCCATAAATCACCATCCACATAATTTTTGTGGGTGTTTAATCGACTCATCTTCCCGGCGTTTCGGGTCATTGTTCGCTCAGTGGCTCGAATCCCAACTCGCCTAGACGCACAGCTAAAAACTGATTATCACAGCACTAAATTTTGATTAAACACGCTTTGATCAAAACCTTATAAGCTCTCAATCACTCTATTATTTATCTCAAAAAATATGAAATACTAATGAGAAACAACGACTGGTAAAACTTCCTGTTTTACTAGCAGTGTGTCGCACTTCATAGGCGATACATTCGTTAATCTTTATACTGAGTTCATAATCAGTTTTAGCAAGTAGAGAGGCATTTCATGCAGACGATTAAAGTTAATCAATATCAGGGAAAAGCCAGTAAACGCTTTCATGTGATGAGCAAGCCTATCGGCGCTGCATGCAATATCGATTGTACTTACTGCTATTATTTGAGCAAGCAAGACTTACTTGAATATAAACCAGGCTGCAGTCCTAAAATGCCTTTCGATGAACTGGAAGCCTATATAAAACAATATATTCAGCAACAGAATACCCCTGAAATTATTTTTACTTGGCAAGGAGGTGAGCCGACGATGTTGGGCTTAGATTACTTTAGGGAAATCGTCAGGTTACAAGCTAAATATGCTCCTAAAAATGTGACTATTTCAAATGATCTGCAAACTAATGGTATCTTACTTAATGATGTGTGGTGCCAGTTCTTAGCCAAGCACAATTTTTTAGTAGGACTAAGCATCGATGGTCCTGAGATGTACCACAATGCCTATCGAAAAAACCGCTCAGGAAAAGGCACTTTTAGACAAGTGATGCGAGCTGTTGAGCTGTTACACCAATACAAGGTGAACTTTGCTACCTTAACGTGTATTAATAACCTGACCAGTAAAAATCCTCTAGAAATTTATCGCTTCCTTCGAGATGTCGTTCGATCACCTCAGATACAGTTTATTCCTATTGCAGAGCCAAAAACCTTTAGAGAAACAGCACCTCAGAATTGGGACCAACACGATATTCCTTTATTGGGCAGTGAGCAGGCAAAACCCGGGACTCGTAACTCTGTGGTAACTTCCTGGTCCGTATCCAGTGACGACTGGGGAACATTTCTTTGCACCGTGTTTGATGAGTGGATAGTCCAAGATATAGGTAAGGTCTATGTGCAATATTTTGAAGCCTGCGTTGAGACCTGGATGGGCCGCACTAACCCACTATGTACACTGGGCTCACTATGTGGAAAAGGGCTAGCGATGGAGCCTAACGGCGATGTTTATACCTGCGATCATTATGTTTATCCAGAATATAAGATCGGTAACATTCATGAAAAGCCACTTGATCAAATGGCGCTCTCACCCAAACAGCAAGCTTTCGGGTTTGCAAAGAGCAAAACACTCACCAAACAATGCCAAACTTGTGACTATAAATTTGCCTGTTTTGGGGAGTGTCCAAAGAACCGTTTCGTGCGCTCTTACGAAGGTGAATTAGGCCATAACTATCTTTGCCAAGGGTGGCATAAGTTTTTTAAACACATCGATCCCTATGTGTGCCAAATCGTCACGGCGATGGGCCACCAAGTTCGAGCTAAACAGAAAATAAACTAAAGTCCCAAACAGTGAATGACTCATTACTTTATTGCAACATAAAGGTTGTGAGTCCGAACTAACTCGACTCGTACTGCTCTCATTTGCTAATGATTAACATACTTTTTTAAACTCCACTTTAACAGTAGCGGGCCTACGAGGGTGGTGATCGCTATGATCACCACTAATTCAGTAAACAGTTTGCTGTCGATAATACCCATTTTCAGTCCCAGCTCGGCAAACACTAAACCGACCTCCCCTCTGGGTACCATGGCACTGCCGACTACCGCTTTGGTCTGCCATTGCCCACCTGCAAGCCAACCCGCCAGCAGTTTACTGACAATGGCCAGCAAAGATAACCACAATAAGAGTAAGATCCCGCTAACACTGTAATCCAACTGGCTTAAATCTAGACTGATACCCACATAAACAAAAAAGATCGGCGCAAACACGTCCACTAACGCTTTTGTTGATAATTCCATTTTATGGGTAAAGGCAAAGGGATTAACTAAATAACGGTTAAAAGGCGACACAAACTGCCGACTGAGCGCTAAACCGACAGCGAAGCCACCGAGTAGCGCAGGAGCGCCAAACAAATGGGCGAGCCAAGAAAAAAAGCAGATTAAAATCATGGTGATGATGACTTCATAGCCGGAGTTATCATCAACAGGTTTGAGTGCTCGAGTAAGATACAGCAGCGCCCGTGCTACGGGTGGCGTGAGCAATAAAAACAACAGCACTTTGGCGATGAGCAGCATAGTGCCGCCGGCATCGAGCGCTCCCTGACTGGCAAAGTTAAATAATACACTGAGTAGAATCACGCCCGCGATATCATCGATAACCGCTGCGCCTAAGATAATATTGCCCACCGGAGTTTGGGCTTGTTGGGTTTGAGCCAGCACGCGCAATGAAATACCTATGCTTGTGGCAGTTAATGCACAACCAAGATAGAGCGCGGTAAAACTCGAATCAGTGAGATAGTAAGCACTGCTAAAACCGATCACAATCACGGGGACAATGATCCCTAGCGCAGCAACACTCACTGCGCGGCTTCCTGCTAGATATAGCCGCTTAATGGATGTCTCGCAGCCAATGGAAAATAACAGCAAGATAACCCCTAACTCGGCCAGTACAGCTAAGGTCGGATGTGGGGCAATATAATTAAGCAATGTGGGTCCTAGCAATAGGCCGGCTAGTATTTCGCCGACCACTGCAGGTAACCCAAAACGTTCGAATAAACTCCCGAAAAGTTTACCGCAAAATAAGATCAAGCATAACGAGATAATAAACTGCTCTACCGCCATACATCCCTCGTAACCACAGCGAGAACTGTGGTGAATATTGAGCGCTTTAATGATGAAGATCAAGGTGTAAATTGCACCATTTGCTATGTTGAAATTAGGGTCAAGCAAGGAGTAGCTCATGGATAAATTGTTTATCATTTCACAATGTCATCAGCAGCAAACCGATGCGATCAGTGCAGGGGTTTTATTAGCCATTCAGTTGGACTTACTTCCTGAAATTATGGCCTACAACTATGAATCCTTTAGTGGAGATGCCTACTATAATCCCCGCATCGCAGGGGCGGCACGCGTACAAATTTTGGCCGATAATAAAACGCGAGTGCAGCACCTGCTGAGTAAACTCGATGCCGATGATGTCACTTTTACCAATATCTGGTGTAAAAACTTGTCCGAACATGCCTGCGAACATGTTCATCCAGATGAATATGCCATGATGCTTAAATCGATACATGAGTCGGCACATTTTCTTCCTATGGATTGGCAACTTATCCGCCATACCAAGGTGCCACTCATGTTACTGAGTAATAACCCACTCAATCAGACAAAATCGATTTTGATGGCGGTGGATCTAGGGAGTAATAAGCCATCAAAGCAAGCTCTCAATCGAGCCGTCATAGCACAAGCGCATAAACTTGCAGCCTCTACCGGTCATGACTTACATCTAGGTTTTGTGATCCGCTTACCTAAAATATTGCGGGATATGGATCTAGTGAACAGTCGCACCTTGATTAAAGATGCCTATCAGCAACATCGACAAGTCATTGAGGAGATAGGCCTGGATAAAGACCATGTGCATATTTTGGCTGGGGACGCTGATATGTGCCTTTTTGAATTAAGTTGCCGTTTACAAGCGAAATACTTAGTCATAGGAGCACGTCAGCGCCAAGGTCTGCTTGGCGCTGTGATAGGTAATACCGCCGAGTCCATTTTAGCTCGGATCCGTAGCAATGTGCTTGTGGTACCTCATCGTGGTGAAGATTGATAAAGGGTGGCTGAAATTAACTAAGGCTGTCTATATTTCCATAAGGTAACTCGCGTGACTCATTATTTCGATTAGTCACGCCTATGCTTACACCTCAAACAATACATCACTACGGATGATGTATTTTACCCCTTCAGTAATCGCAACTGAGCTGTGTATACAGTGCAATGGATGCATCCCATGAGGGAAACACAATATGCTACCCGCAGGAGTTCGCACGTCGACGTTTGCAACGAGATCTCCTGCTTTTGCAGGCTGAGTAGGATCGCTGGCATTCACTAGAAAGCGGGTAGCACCGCCCTCAAAGTCTTCACTGAGCAAGATTAACAAGGTCATTTGACTCAATCGGTCGGAGAAAGCGTCAGCAATAAGCTCATTATCTATGATCCGACTACCTGGCCAAGAACCATCCGAGTGTGGTTTAAAAAAGTCATCTTGGCTATAACGATAGAATCGAAAACGGGCATTAATGCCTAAGGCTTTGCTGCCGCCAAAAATGCCCTGTCTATCATCCATTAAATGAGCAATACGCTGCCAAATAGTGCCATCTGTTTGCTCGTCGACGATCCAAGTTAGGCTGTCGTTATGACGTACACTGCGGGGCAAGGACACTGCAGCATCGGGCAGGTAGCCAAGTTGCTCACTGATGTTTATGAGTCTTTTGCATTCCTCTTTAGACAAGACATTAAATAACTGAAATGCACCGGGTACTTGGGTTAACTCGCGGCGCTCAATCTGGCTAATATCGACATCATGACTCAAATTAGCTGGATTAGGCCCCTTGTTACCCCAGGCAGGTAATGATGGGTGCTCGGCTCCGGGTTCAAACGCCGCAACAAAAAAATTAGCGTTTGTGTCGTTATCTTGATTCATAGTTATCTCTTATCGATAGTTCTTTTAACTCACGTGACGGCGTAAAGCCAGTCCACTTGAATGCCTTATTTGCTGATAACGCGTACCTGAGCAAATTGTCGATGACCCGCGGCAGTGCCATGAAAGCCAAAACCACTTTGCTTAGCACCAACCCAAGGCCCTGCCCCACCAGCACCTTGGTTAACTCCCACCATGCCAGCTTCCATTTGCTCGGCAACGGCGGCCGCACCACTCCCACCAAAGACCGTCGCGCCTAAACCATAGGGGCTAGCATTAGCACGCTCGATCGCCTCTGATATATGCTTATAACGGCTAATCGCGACTATTGGGCCAAAGGTTTCGTCACGCTCTAAGCACATGTCAGGTGTGATATCAGCTACAACCGTTGGCTGTATAAAAGGCGGCTCATAGTCTGCTGTACCTAACAGGAATCGAGCACCTTTTGCCTCAGCATCTTTAAGCTGATTAATGACACTTAGATGCTGTTTCTGATTAACTATAGGCCCTATATTGACGTTGTTTTGGTCCCACGCGCCGACTCGATAACGGCTGGCAAGTGCGACTACCTTTTGTTCAAACTCATCTGCAACACGTGCATCGACATATACCCGCTCAGTTGAAGTACACATCTGGCCTGCATTTTCGAACGAACTCGCTACGGCAAACTGCACCGCTTCATCAATATCAGCGCTGGCCATCACAATCATGGGATCGTTACCCCCTAGCTCCATGACTAACCGTTTTAGCGATGATGCGGCGCTGGCCATTATGTGTTTTCCCGCCGCGAGCGAACCTGTAAATGCCACCATATTGATATCGGCATTGACGAGTGCTTTGCCGATAACGGCGTCACCATGGGCAACTTGTAACACCCCTTCGGGTAATACCTCATTGAGTGTTTTTACAAACAAATCGGCCACCAATGGCGTTTCTTCTGACGGTTTTAACACCACACTGTTACCCGCCATTAATGCCGGAAGCAGTAAATTATTTGCCATTGCTAGCGGATAATTCCAAGGTGAAATAACCGCGACTACACCTAAGGGGCGATATTGCAGTTCAACCCCATGCCCCTTAGATTCGGGTGCGAGTGCACGGGCGATCTCTTGGCAAAAATAATCGCTATTTTGAATCGTACCACCGACCTCATAATTGGCTCTGCGATAGTCTTTTCCCATCTCTTTACTGATCAAAAGCGTAAGCGCCTCTTGGGCTTTAACTAGATGTTCATACGCCAAGGTCACTTTCTGTTGACGCTCACTTAGGGACAAGGCAGCCCATGCCTTCTGGGCGTGCTTTGCTTGTTTAACCACCGCAGGTATGTTGTCAGCGGTTGTTATCGGCACTTCGCCAAGTGCTATTCGATTGATTGGATCGTAAGAGACGAGCATTGACATCTATTGGCTTCCATATAACAAGTTATCATTGGTTGTTATGCTACATTTTGCTAGAGTGGCGAATTAAAGCAACTAGTATACTTTTAGTAACCAGGCTAGCTAGATGAGAATAAATATGGAAAACACTTTAAAAACAAAGAACAATATTAAAAAAATAAATCTAGAAAGTTGCGAAGAACCCTGCCTGATTGAGCGAGGTATGCGAATTTTAGGCGGAAAGTGGAAGGCTTCGATTCTTTGGCATGTGAAAGATGGACCTGTGCGTTTTAATAAATTATCTCGAATTCTAGGTGGTGCGAGTAAGAAAATGGTCGATCAGCGCCTTAAAGAATTAGAAAGCCAAGGGCTAGTGAGCAGAGAAGTGATCTGTACTCGACCGATTGCTGTCACTTATGAGATCACAGATTTTGGCCGTACCGCATTAGAGATATTAGAAAAACTTAAAGATTGGACCGAAGAGAACAACCTCTAAAACAATACGAGCTAGAGAACGAGCTCGCGCTGATGACAACACTGTTAAATAAAGCCTTAAATTCGGGTTTAAAACTTACCTAGCTACTTAATCAAATTGAGTATTTCTTTAAACTCTACCGCTCGACAATCCTTAACTAATTCATATAAGCACATTTCTAGACCCGAAACATCGACACCTAGATTAACCAGCTTAGTTATCGCTAAGTCTTTGTTGGCGAGTGTACGTGAAGAGATGCAATCACAGATTAATTGCACTTTAAAACCTAATTGTTGCAGATGTGATGCCGTTTGATAAACACAAATATGTGCTTCAATACCACAAATCAGCCATGTATCTACATTTGCTGTGCGTACAGCTTGCATAAACTGAGGCTCTTCGCAGGCGTCAAAGGTAAACTTAGCAATGGGATCTTGGTCTGCTAACAAGGCACTCAGTTCATCAACCGTCGAACCCAGTTTATCTGAATTTTGTTCAAGCCATATTATCGGTAAACCAAGAACTTGCGCGCCTTTAATCAGCTTTGCACAATTTGAAACCAAAGTGTCACTATCATGAACTATCCGAGCCAATTTCCCTTGTATGTCGGTGATAATGAGACCTGTATTGCCTTTGCTTAACATGCTATGTCTCCTTAAGTCTGAACCTCATTATTCCACTATAACCTTGAAGAACTGATGGTTAACAGCTAAAAATCACACACTATAACCCCACTAAAAATAAAAGCCCGCAGTGATAGGTCATCACGGGGGCTTTATAAGAGGTAGGTAGCCTAATAACGCTAGTTAACTTTTATCGGCTCCTTCGAGTGCTGACAGGTATTTTACCAGCTCTGCCAACTCCTCTGGCGTCCTGGATTTAGAACCAATGAGATATTTACCATTCACTAACAGTGAAGGTACCCCACGGATCCCCGCTAACTGGGCTTGAGTATCATAGTTAGAGATGGCTAACTTTGCATCGACCGAATTCATCGCTTTTTCCACTGCGCTTGCATCGGCTCCTTGCTTAACGAAAAAGTCCTTGAGTTGTTCGGGTCGAGTAAAAGGCCCCTCTTTCTCATGAATACGCTTAAAAAGATTGCCATGGACTTGGCGGGTCATCTTAAGTTTCTGCGCAAGATAATAGGCTTCCTGACTTAAGATCCAGCTTGGACGCCCTGCACCTATGGGTGTGCGCTCAAAATCAATTGTATCGCCGAGAAGCTCAACCGTCTCCTCGAAAATGGGGTCTTGGCGATAGCAGTGTGAACAGTTATAGGAGAAAAACTCCCGCACTATCGGTGATTTGGCCTCGGGTATCCCTCTCACTTGCACGTAATCTACGCCTTCGACAAAATCTTTTGCTTCAACTCTGTCGCTTATAACTACACTCGCCATGACGAAAAACAAGGCGGTAAATGACCACTTGATAACACCCATTGTCTCTCCTACTTTTATAACATTCATGTAAAAAATCTAGCTAAAAAAGCTATTTATAAAATCATTAATTAACTGTAACCATAGCTGATAGCTTGTCTATCACAACAATATACAGCTAACCTGATTAGCACTTATCCAACATGTCTAAGGGCGAGTTATGGCGGTAATTAAAGCCCAACTCTTTGGTTATCTTACTACCATCTATGATTTTTGCTACCTGGAGCTCTTCCCCAAAAGTCGGCAACTCTAATGACAAGTGCTCGGCTGCCTGGGTATAAAAATCTAATCGACTGGGATGACCCGGTGCACATAAATTATAGATGGGTGATATCGTTTCGCTAGACAACAGACAAGAAACTGCGCCGATACAATCATCGAGGTGCACCAAGTTTACCGGCGCATCCATCCCTGGCAGGTCTTTTTTTCCGGCAAGGAAACGCCCTGGATGCCTAGCAGGTCCTATCAGCCCAGAGAATCTCAATACACAAGTAGGATAATCTTGTAAAAACAGGCTTTCGGCCTGAAGTAAAATGTTGCTGGATGGCGAATGAGCCGCAGCATCACCCTCAGTCATAGGCTCTCCCGTAGCAGGGTAAACCCCAGTGGTGCTGATGAATATGACTCGCTGGTATGCATGGTTGGCCATTATCGACTTAAGAAACTCGAGTCGATTGAGATAGGCATGGGGGAGCTTTCTTATGGATGGGGGAATATTGATCACTAGGGCATCAGTATGCAGAGACGCTTGCAACTGTGATTGTAATTCAGATGTTAACTCTACGCCGTGATGAGAGAACTTATCAGCTTCGAGACCTTGTCCATTAAACTCATGATTATCGAGATCTAAGCTAAAACCTTGGATACCATCTCTTTGCAGCTTATTGGCGGCCTCTCTCTCTCTCTTACTGCCACTGACTTGGTAACCCTGTTTGACAAGGTGCTTAGCTAAAGGAAAACCGAACCAACCGCAACCGACAATACTCACTGTGTTAATCTTCAAGCTGTAACCCTATAGTTGAAATCGACTCATCACATCATAGAGTGAACGCCCTTGATTAACTAGTCGTTAGCTAGGCACGCCACTGAAATAAAAGCTAATCCCCATGTCGGCCTGCAGCGCTTTCATTGCGCCATCCGATAGTTCCTCAAGCTTTAATACTTTCTCGACTAATACCTTTTCCTTGGTCAAAAATCGTAATGAGGCTTCGCTGCCATCGGGTTTACAGGCCCAAACCTGGGGTTGCTTAACCTCTTTGGTAGTCATCATCACCTTACCCACAGATTGATCAGATAGCTCGACTAGGGTACCCGGCGGATATATTCCCAATATTTTCACCAATACGGCAATTAAAGCCTCGGAATGTTTTCCGGCGCGATTCTTAAACAAATAGCCTAAAGCGACTTGAGGGGAGCGATTATTTTCGGTCCAGAGCTGCCTGTCATAATCATTCGCTAAGCTCACAACTTGAGTCACCATAGGTATCTTGTTGCCTTTGAGACCATCTGGATAACCTGTGCCATCAATAAACTCATGATGATGAAGCACAATATTCAACACCGTTTGATTATATAACCCAGACTTATTCAACATTTCATAGCCGAAATTAGGGTGTTTTTTCAAAAAGTTAGTTTCATGTTCGTTCAAAGGCCCTTTCTTACGGCGAATAATATCCGGGACTCTTAACTTACCAATATCGTGATACAAGCAGCCTAAGGCGATATCTCGCATATCAGATTTCGACATATCCATCGCCTTGGCGATCATCAAGGCGACTACGGCGACTGAAATCCCATGTTGAGTCACGCTAGCATCCGACTCTCCAGCACTCACCAAGGCTAAAAACGGCGTATCAATTTCTAGCATATGATCCAGCATCTCTTCGACTAGTGTCACCGAGCTGCGATAGGCACCTTCTGGATCACTGCCTACTTTACTGAAAGCTGTCCTACTCTCGCCCACACATTGAACAAATCTTTGTTGGCTGAGCCGAAGCGATTTACGTACAAGCGCCTTAAGATCCACCTCTTTTACCACTTGTTTAACTTCTTGCTCTACAACCTCTTCAACTTCTTCCGGCAGTAACTCTTGTCCGGATAACAAGATCACATAGGGAACCCCCAGGCTTTTAATCAGCTCTATTTGGGCTTCTTGTTTAATTTCGACACGATTAAACAGGAAAGGATGATTCTTCCACGAGAGAGGTAACTTAACAGTGAGCCCAATTTGTAACTTAGATAGGGGTAAATGTATCTGTTCGGCTTTAGCCACCCAATAAAACTCCTTTGCAAGGCCTTTCATAACCAAGTATTCCAGCTAAATGGTCATTCTCCATTTTAGTCCAGACTAACAAGTTAAGTGTAATTCGGTTACCAAAAACCCACTGAACTTAATGACATAACTATAGAGCAATAACTAAAAACCTTAAGTAATTAATGAAAAATAATTGTAATAAAATGAAGTAAATCACTGCCGGACCCAACTTTTTCCTCAAAGTTGACATTAATATGAGTTAATCACACCGAGTGACATAGCTTTATCCTCCTATTACCGAGTAACCCACAGCTAATGCAATCGGCTAACACTCAAACAGAGAGCAATATTTTACCTTAAATGAAGAATCTCGAAGCTAAAGCAGCATATAACCACAGGTAATAACATATAACAAATAAGCGACAAAAACAGTCGCCGGCACATTGTATACAATATTCTTTATGCTATAGTTGAGTTGTTCTTTAGGAACATGTGGACACCCCGATCACATCGACTTAAAGAGTGTTGCTGTCAATTGTCCTTAATGTCAGAGCTGTTATCGAGTCATGCTGTCGATAGATAATAGATTTGAAAAGGTATTTTGTTAACATTCCTGGATCGAGATACAATTTTGTAGTCTGTATTTCTTCTCTTACTTAATAGTAAAAGTGAAAGATCTTTAGGCGCTGCCCTTGCAGCGCCATTTTTTTGCTTAAATTTTAGTAGACTGATTGTAGTTAATAGACTGATTTTACTTATTGGACGGTTTTTCCACTAATGCTGACTTGTTTACCTGCTCATCTTCATCCTGGTTCCAATCGGCAAAATAATAGGTTAAGCGCTTAGACTTAAACAGATAGATCAGGCTCCAGAATAACAGCAAGCCATCCAGCCCAGTGCTCCAGCTATAGAGATAATGAGAATTAATCGTTCGCTCGAATAGCAAGGCACCATCTATGACCAGCAACAAGAACAAGATCCACTTCAGTTGAGCAAACACTGGTCTGAGGCAATGAGGTTTACGCTTACGCTCGGCGATGACAACACCATAAATGAGTAAGGCACCGAACCCCGCCACTAGCGCCATGATGAAATCTGACTTTTGCGGGTAAAACATGGCGACTAGGGCTGCTCTATCACTGGATTGTGTTAATGAAGCGATAAAGATGCACCAGCCACGAGCAATAAATACCAGCATGAAATAGAGATAAAGTGGCGGTTTGATATGACCCTTATCATCGAGCCAGGTGATATTACTGAAGTTCACGCTTTGCCTATTATTGTTATTTTAGAATATCCTAACACTGATATGGTGCCAAATAAGCCATTTTCAATGGCCGACTGATAAAGCATAAAAAACGCCATCAGAGATGGCGTTTAAAATTAAGGATAAAGCTAATACCGATTGGTATTATTCCCCAGCAAGCACGGCGAGCAAGCCATCCTCGTCCAATATCTTAATGCCTAAGTCCTGCGCCTTAGTCAGTTTAGAGCCTGCCGCTTCACCGGCAACTAAACAGTCAGTATTCTTAGACACACTGCCGGCGACCTTAGCACCTAATGCCTGTAACTGGGCCTTGGCATCGTTGCGATTAAGTTTTGTCAGGGTGCCTGTCAATACCCAGGTCTGTCCCTTCAGCGACAACGACTCTTCTGCTACTTCTTCGATAACGGGCCAGTTTACCCCAGCCTCGATAAGTCTATCGACGACCTCTACATTATGACTCTGAGCGAAGAAGTGGGTTAAATGCTGAGCCACGATAGTGCCGACATCATCAACCTTGATAAACTCCTCAGCATTCGCCGCTTTAAGCTTGTCTAAACTCTTAAAATAATTAGCTAAGTTAGCTGCGGTTGCTTCACCGACTTCCCGGATCCCCAGAGCATAGAGGAAACGAGAAAAAGTGGTCTTCTTGGCGACTTCGATGGCAGCAACCAGGTTAGTTGCCGATTTTAGCCCCATTCTATCAAGCATAGTGATCGCCGATGCCGATAACTTAAACAGATCGGCCGGGCTTTCCACCAGCTCCTTATCGATAAGTTGCTCGACAACCTTGTCACCCATACCATCGATATCTAAGGCTTTACGAGAAGCAAAATGCTTGATGGCCTCTTTTCGCTGGGCTTCACAAAACAGCCCACCGGTACAACGGGCAACCGCTTCGCCTTCGATACGCTCGACTAAACTGTCACACACGGGGCATGTCTGAGGAAATTCAATCTCACAGGCATCATCGGGGCGCTTATCGGCCACGATGGCCACAATTTGTGGGATAACATCGCCGGCGCGGCGAACTATCACAGTATCTTTAATTTTAACGCCCAACCTGGCGATCTCATCGGCGTTATGCAGCGTCGCGTTCGATACCGTGACTCCGCCAACGAAGATTGGTTTCAGTCTGGCCACTGGTGTCACGGCGCCGGTGCGCCCAACCTGAAAATCCACCCCTTCGAGTAAGGTCATCTCTTCTTGTGCAGGAAACTTAAACGCAGTGGCCCATCTTGGCGCCTTGGCAACAAATCCTAACTTGAGTTGCTGAGCAATATTATCGACCTTGATCACCACACCATCAATCTCATAGGCCAATGCACTGCGGCGAGTCATGATATCGGTGTAATAAGCGATAACCTCGCTGACGCTGCCACATTGCTTCACTTCGGCGCTCACAGGGAAGCCCCAAGATTTAAGTTGCATCAACTGACCATAATGGTGATCGGCCAATTCCCAAGTTTCAGGCTCAACCACACCAAGGGCGTAGGCATAAAAACCCAATGAGCGACTGGCGGTGATCTTGCTGTCTAATTGACGCAAACTGCCTGCTGCAGCGTTGCGCGGATTGACGAACTCTTTGTCACCTTTTGCCCTGGCTCGCTCATTCAGCGAATCAAATGCTTGCTTGGGCATGATCACTTCACCACGCACTTCCAATAGCGGTGGAAAGTTATCGCCGCGTAGCTTCATTGGGATAGAGCGAATGGTACGCACATTCTCGGTAATGTCTTCGCCAGTTTTACCGTCACCTCGTGTCGCCGCTCGCTCAAAGACACCATCACGATATAAGATGCTGACTGCCAGACCGTCGAGTTTTGGCTCACAACAAAATGTCGGCGCGGTTTCAGTTTTATCATTAATTCGATTATAGAAGGCTTCAAACTCTTCATCGCTAAAGACATTGTCCAGGCTGAGCATAGGTTTAAGGTGCGCTATCTGATCGAACTTGGCCAGGGGCACACCACCCACTCTCTGAGTCGGTGAGTCAGGAAAACAGTATTCTGGGTGCTCAGTTTCCAGCACGGTTAACTGCTTAAGTAGACGGTCATACTCGGCATCAGGAATACTAGGGGCATCATCGACATAATAGCGATAATTATGCCCGTTTAAGGTATCAGTAAGCTCAGCAATCTCTTGGGCGACAGCTTGAATATTGAGTGAAGTATCATTTTGCATAAATAGGTCCGGATAAGCATGAGAAAGGCCGCTTTTGCGGCCTTTCTGAAATCAATGAGTCTGCAGGGGTGTTTAAGGCAATTGCGTTCGAATTCGCTGCAGATAGCTTTGTTTAGTCGTCTCGCTCCAGGCATCACGACCACCATCGAGCACTTTCCCACCTAAGTCATCAGCGAGTTGATGCGCAGAATTAAGCATAATCGAGAAGTTCATCAGAGGATCACCATGACAAGGTAACGTCATAAATAACACCACACCTTCTGTGCTGAACTGTTCCATTTCATCTGGATTGAAAATACCAGGTTTCACCATATTCGCGAGCGAGAATAATATCTTACCTGTACCGGCATTGTCTTCATGACGATGGAAAATACTCATGTCACCGAACTTAAAGTTAAGTGTTAGCAAACTAGGTAACAAGTCGGTGCCATTTAATGACGCATCTTCAGCCGCAACAACATGCAGCACCAATACATCCTTGGGCTCGGCTAAGGTATCTTGCTCGGCAACTTGAGGCTTTGTTTTAGCCTGAGGTTTGGGTTTTAGCGCCGACTTTACTCTAGGCTCAGTCACTGGCGTGGCGTAGATAGGCGCGGCTGTATCTACCTTGGCTTCAGCATCAGCATCAACATCAGCAAGAGAGCCGTCGGTCTCAAACAAAGCGCTTTGACTCGGCGCTGCATCCTGTCCAAGCCCGAGTTCCATCTGATTGAGATCGTCACAATCCTGAGCTTGAGCAGATAATACCGGCTCTTGTCTCTGGCGACTCATCTTCTGTTTCGGCTGATCTGACAATGAAAAATCACTTTCGCTATCAATGCTTATATCCACATCAGTCAGGCTCTGTGCCTCTGCTGCAGATTTAAATTGTGGCTCACTGTTTACCGTATTGGAATCAACCAGAACGGTGAGAGCTTCATCGTCTAAATCCAGTTCACTTTTACGAATCCTGACTTCACCAATACCATCGACATCGAAACCTTGTGAGTCGCGGTTTGCGGATTGGTCTTTGTTGAAGCCCGACATGGGGCTATCTTTCAATGATTTAGGTTGTTGCTTTCTAATGGACCAAAAACCATGCACAAGTACGGCGATAATAGCTATTGCGCCTAAAACGAATAATACAAGTTGCAAATTTTCCATTGGGTACCCTGTCTTTCCTATGTTATCCAGCGTCGGCCAGTGCCACCGCTTCATCAATATCTACAGCAACTATGCGTGAAACTCCGGGTTCATGCATAGTGACTCCTATCAGTTGATCGGCCAATTCCATGGTGATCTTGTTATGACTAATAAAAATAAATTGCACACTCTGAGACATCTCTTTCACTAATCGACAGAATCTATCGACATTGGCGTCATCCAGAGGGGCATCAACCTCATCTAACATACAAAATGGTGCTGGATTGAGCCTAAAAATCGCAAACACCAATGATAATGCGGTTAACGCTTTTTCTCCACCAGAAAGAAGGTGGATCGTACTATTCTTTTTCCCTGGCGGTCTGGCCATAATAGTCACTCCGGTCTCGAGTAGATCATCATGGGTCAACGCCAGCTCGGCACTGCCGCCGCCAAAGACTTTAGGAAACAACAAACCCAAGTCTTTATTCACCTTATCGAAGGTATCTTTAAAGCGACTCTTGGTTTCCTTATCTATCTTACGGATCGCCTCTTCCAGACTGCCCAATGCAGAAGTGAGATCCGCATCTTGGCTATCTAAATAATTCTTACGTTCACTTTGTTGTTCATATTCTTCAATAGCGGCCAAGTTGATCGCGCCTAGATGAATAATTTGTGCTCGGATCCTTTCCAACTCTCGTTGACGAGTCTGAGCACTTTTATTCAGATCCAGCGCAGATTTAACTTGTTCCAACTCAATATCTTGCTCTTTGAGCTGCATCAGTTGGCTATCGGCCTGACCTTTCAAACCTTCGCGACGTAACTTTAACGTGCTGATAGACTGAGTCAAGTTTTCTGTCTTGCCAAGCTGTTGTTTTTTCGTTATTCCTGCGCTATCACTCGATTCTTGCAGTTGAGTCTGCTGCGCACGAAGTGAAGCTAATTCGGCCTGCTTAGTTTGTTGCTGTGCCAGAGCCTGACCTAACTGCTCTTTTAAGGTGCTCAGGCGGCCATCTTCACTGGCCACACTTTGCTCTACAAGCTGATGCTCAAGCGCTGATTGCGCTAAGGTCAGCTCCTCGATACGAACGCTTTGCTGATCGATAGACTGCTCGTTGAGCGCCAGCTTAGTGGTTACTGTCTGACATACTTGGCTCAACTCACGATCGTCTTGTTGCAGCTGCTGGTATTTATCTTTACAAATACGCACCGAGTCCACTAGCTCCTCAAGGCCTTGAACTAAGCTAGTTTGCACTTGCTCACCTTGCTTCAGGCTAGATTGCGCCTCATTCAGGTGAGCCTGAATACTCACCTCACCCTCTTGCAGCTTGTTAAGCAGGGCTTTTAAGCGAGCGAGTTCAGAGTCAAGATGTTCACGGCGACGGTTTCGCTCTTGATTTCGTTGTTTGTCCGCTGCTATCTGCACGCTCAAGCTAGCAATGGATACATTGAGCTGCTGTAGAGTCTCAATGCCCGATGACAGCTCTATTTTTAGCGGCTTAATCTGGGCATCTAAGTCATGGCCCTGACGATTAAGAACACTGAGTAAGGACTCGCTACCATCGATGCTGACTTCTAACGCCTCCTGTTCACACTTAAGTTGCACCAGGGAGCCTGAATCTGTGCCTTTCTTGATCACGAAGCCTCTGCCTAACAGATAGCCATCCGCAGTCACTATGCGTTGGTGCTCACTTATCCCGACAACCAGCTCTCTAGCTTGCTCCAGGCTATCGGCCCATTGAACCTGACTCAACCAAGGTGAGAGATTCGCATTACTGCTCACCCCAGGCCACTCTTGATGTTTGAGCCCCTCAAAGCCAAATTCACCTTTATCCACACCCGCGGGCATTTTCAGTAAGCCGTCGAATATCAGTTCTACCGCTTTCTCCCAACCAGGTTGAACATCGATAAGCTGCCATAGGGCTTTAACGCCTTCTTGACTCACATCATCGGGCAGTAACTTAGTGACTAAGGCCAAACGGCCCCGCTCTTCGGCGAGAGATTGACCCAGGGCTTCCTGCTTAGCCTTGAGGTTAATTTGGGCTTGTACAAGTTCGCTGAGTTTGTCGTCATGTTCATCATTGATCTCGCCTCGCTCCATGGCATCGCTTTGCCATTGCGTCAGTCGAGATTGATTATCTTGCTCAATCTTGGCCGCTTCTTGTTCGAGGAGCCCGGCAGCTTCTTGCTCTATGCTGGTAAACTGAGCCCTTGTCTGCTCCAACATAACGCCTTGATGTGACAATTTGCCCCTTGAGACTTCATGGGCCAGACGGTAAGAAGATACTTTTTCTTTGTGTTCGGATAACTTGGCTCTCGATTCACTGGCCTTGAGCTCATGTTCACTCAAGTCGCTGGTGACGCGAGTCAAGGATGAGTGTGCCAGCTCAAGTTGCGGCTGCTTGAGGGCCAAATCTTCCCTCAATGCTTGCTGACTGGTCTCAGCAGCAGATAATGTATCTTTATGTTGCTTGAGTTTTTGGGCGATGCCCGAAATACGTTGCTCGACATGTGAGTCTTGCTGTTGACGGTGCTTAAGATCTTGCTCAAGTTTCGCTATCTGGGTACCGGAGAGATAAAAAGACTCGACGCGCTTTTGCTCTTCACCATCGAGTTCCACCAGCTGCACATTGAGCCGGGTCAACTCGAGTTCGGTGCGCTCCTTCTCAGCTTCAACTTCCGCCTTGGCTAATTCGAGACGATTCACGTCCAGGGTCAACCTTTCGGTTTGATCGGTTAACTCTAGGTAGCGACTGACAAACAGCTCTGAGTCTAACTGGCGCTCAGATTGCTTCAGTTCACGATATTGTTTCGCCGCTGTGGCTTGCTCAGCTAATTTGTCTAACTGTCGACCCAGCTCAGTTCGGATATCACCGAGACGCTCTAAGTTCTCTCTGGTATGGCGGATGCGAGTTTCGGTTTCACGTCGACGCTCTTTATAACGAGATATCCCCGCCGCTTCTTCGATAAACACTCTCAGCTCTTGAGGCTTAGACTCGATTAATCTTGATATGGTCCCCTGCTCGATAATGGCATAGCTTCTCGGGCCAAGACCCGTGCCCATAAAGAGATCGGTAATGTCTTTACGACGACACTTCTGACCATTTAAAAAGTAGTTGGAGTCTCCGTCACGGCTGACCTGACGTTTAACCACAATTTCCTGATAACTGGAAAATTCGCCCGTTAATCGGCCATCTAAGTTCTCGAAGTTCAGCTCGACACTGGCCACAGAAACAGGACGACGAGCCGTGGAGCCATTGAAGATAACATCGGCCATGGAGTCGCCACGCAGATGTTTAGCCGAGCTTTCGCCCAACACCCAACGTACGGCATCTATGATATTAGATTTACCACAACCATTGGGGCCTATGATGGCGCTTAAGGGATTGAGAAAGGGGATCTTAGTTGAATCGACAAACGACTTAAATCCAGCAAGTTTTATCTGTTTGAGTCTCATGGTGCCAGTTAGGTCGTTTCCGGTAAGAATAAACTAAATTTAATTTTACCGAACAGAGCTTGTTTAGAGTTGATTTTCTGCGGCTACTCTACCAAAACGGGCATGTTTTTGTCACGTTTTTATTGAGCTAGAGGCTATATACCAATCAGTATAAAGATGTGATCGCTCAGCGAGAGTTTAGCGCTTCAGAAGCAAGGCAATGAGTGAAGAACATAGTTATTCTACGTTTTAGCTCGTTAACACAGCATCTGATGCGCTAAAACTCGCCTTTCAGGAGTGTTTTTGGCCGCCTACTTCTTCGTTGAATAGCTTCACAAGGGAGCACCATTCCATTATCTATTCACCTTGAATTAGTTTGCCAAAAATAACTCTGAGTAGATCACTTTCTTATATTGATTGGTATTACTACTTGTCATCATCATGCGGGTGGAACACAATCTTGATAAGTTTACATGGAATGGTGATCGAATCTATTTATGAACCCCAAAACAAACCCAACAACCAAGAGCGGAGTGAATTACTTCCTCGATGGATTTAGTCTGATCAAGACTAAAGGGCTGAGACGCTTTGTGTTTATTCCCTTGATGATTAACCTGGTCATCTTTGCCAGCGTCATCTATTTTGCCATAGGTCAGTTAGAAAGCGCCTTCGTCTGGCTAACGGGTCAACTCCCTGAATACCTTAGCTGGCTCAATTTTATCCTCTGGCCTCTGGCCGTTATCACCTTACTGGTGGTGCTGTCTTTTCTGTTCAGCTCTGTGATGAACTGGATTGCCGCGCCTTTTAATGGCTTACTCGCTGAAAAGGTCGAGCAATATCTCACAGGTAAAGATCTCAATACCGGCACTACGGTAGACTTAATTAAAGATCTGCCACGGATACTGGGCCGGGAATGGATAAAGCTTAAATATTACCTGCCCAGAGCCATCATCTGCCTGATCTTGTTCTGGGTCCCCTTTGTCGGTCAAACCTTTGCCCCCATCATCTGGTTCCTGTTTAGTGCCTGGATGATGGCGATACAATACTGTGATTATCCCTTCGATAACCATAAGGTGCCCTTCCCCGACATGAAATTTGCCCTTAACCAGACCAAGGGAACAAGTTTTAGCTTCGGCGCCGCCGTCACCCTGTTTTCGATGATCCCCATCGTTAACTTTATCGTGATGCCAGTGGCAATTTGTGGCGCGACAGCCATGTGGGTGGATAAATATCGCGAAGCCTATAAACACCCAGAAATTGCGCCGGAATAACTTATCCTGCCATCCCTGAAGTGCTAGTGGCGCTATGATGAGCAAGATACCAATCGCGAAGCCTATAAACCTCCCTGAGATTGCGCCGGAGTAACGTCTCCGGTTAATTTTTTATTCTGGGTTTGGATTTATTTGGATGTTTGATGTTTGATGTTTGATGTTTTGGTATCACTTGGATGCAATGCACAAGTGCACTTCTACTTTGAACCAGGGTGAGCTGTATTAATCATCTACGATGGGTACCCTACAAGGATGCACAAACGTCATGAAGGCACGGATGCCTAAGCACGACAAAGTCCCTTGGTGATCACAAAAGCACGGCCAGTTCCTGTAACACGCTTCTGGACAGAAACGCGCTAGATTATCTGCTCTAATGCGGGTGACTTAGATGAGAAAAAGTATCTTATTTTTATTCGAAAATCCTAATTCGCTCTGACACCTTTATCCTAAGTGAATAAGGAGAGGTCATATGGTTATGACCTCTCCTAGATTTATATAAACTTAATCTGTAATGTCAAAAATCCTCAGCATTTTTTCCATCGATTACCCTAGACGCAGCCCTAAAACCTTACTCAAACCCATTGGGTAGCGGTGGGCAATTTGCCGGATCACTGGGGACATATTTAACCCCATTGCCATCTGCAACCTTCATATTATTAAAGGTGTCGAGCAGGGTCTTATAGTGATCTTGGTCGGCGGCATTAGCGCCTTGCCATGCGGTGATGGCTGCGGCAACGATGTCGGCCGTCGACATGGTTCCCCCACCTGGTAGCATTACCATGGCATCGCCACCTAGGCGATACTCAATATTGAACAGAAATGCCAATAACTGTTGGGCTAATTGCTCTTTGGGATCGCCACCGCCATTGCTGTCTATCAGGAAGTGAGACACCTCAGCCTTAGGCGTGCCAGCTCCGGCCGAGACGCCGGCAGAAATGCTGTCATTTTGATAGGCTGCCGCGACAGGATCGCCATTGGTGAACATACCATCGAAGGGCTCATCCCCCTTGCCGAAATAACTGGTCTCACTGTCATAGGGATCTAAGGTATTAATATAACTGGTGATAAAGTCGGTCATCATCTCGCCTAGACCGTTTTTATTATGCCAATAACCCTTAGTACCGAAGCTCACCTCGTTGAAACAGATGTTGGTGAAGTCGACACCGCTAAATGGAGTATTACTGTCGTCGAGATAGGCATTACCCATGATGGGCGTCAGTCGGCCATCGCTGCCCGAGGCTTCGGAGCGAACATCGAAGTCAACCATGACGGTAGAGGTGGCTATCCAGCCGGCGGCTGTGGCCTCCTCGATTCGATAGTTATCCGTTGGATACTGAGTAAGCGGCGCATCACCGTAACCATTAGGGAGCAATACCTGGAAGGTCAGTTTACCCTCGTTATCTGTCACCCTATTGGCTATACCTGCTACGAGCAGAGGATCGGATGTTAACCCGAAGCGGTCGACTAGTTCTTGATAGAGAACGGGGGTGGCCACCGAGCCGATGGTATCTGGGATCGGGCCGCCACTGGACTCCAACAGGCTAGGTGCATATGTTAATCTCACAGGCCAGTTGGCGAGCCCTACTTCACCTTGATCTTGCATGCCGTTACCATTGGTATCGAAGATCTTGGTCACATCTATATCCGCGAAGCCCACCTGACCTAAGGTGAGGGTGATCTGCGGATCGCTATTGGTACTCGCCACTACACCGAGGTCGGCGGCGATAAAGCTGGAAAACTCATTGGCCGTTTGTGGGCTTAATCCATCATCGAACAAATCGGGACAGGGCATGATCATGGTAAAACGCGCGATATAATCATTAACATCGTTACCATCCCATAGATTAGGATCCTCCGGGCCGCTATTGAGAGAGGTGAACGGCTGATAAGCATGGACATAACCCGACGTGGTGAAGTAGTCACTATTGAGGTTCTTATCCTTAGCTTCAGTCCAACGGAAGTGATCTAAAATCCAGGTATCATTCAACTGTCCCAGCGCTTCCTTAAGCAGGATAGTCGATGGGTCACCGCCGGACTCATTGTTGGTGCTATCTGCATTACGCACACCCAAGCCGTCTTCGATGCCGTATTCCCATTGCCAGATAAACTTCTCACCCAGATCCAGACGACAGTTTAGGTTAGCGTCATGGTAATTACGCACCGCTATGATACCGAATTGGGGCTTTTTCTCCTTCACCTTAAAGTTATCGGTTTTGGCATAACGGGGAATAAATCCATGGAAGTTTCCCGCCTGATAACCTTCCTGATTGGGTTGGTTAGCCGCGCCCATACCGCCAGAATTATCGAAGTCATTGACTGGATCATAGGCATCAACAGGCGTGATCCAGGCCTTGTAGACGCCGCCCTTGTTGGGTGTATCATCGTAAGGATAGAGCTGGATCACCATGGCGTAGAGGGGAGAACCGCCATGATCGATATCGGGATTGAACTCGTGTACAGCCATGGTCTTGTTGCCATTAGTTGGATATTGAGTGCATGACACGGCCTGCCAAGAACCTTGTTTCTTGACGAAATTGAGGCCGGAAGCGCCCAGATACTCGGTAATGACACCGTTTTCAATTTTAATTTCACGGCAGCTGATGTGATCGCGAGACAGTAAGTCTTTACCGCTAGGATCGGTGACCTGAAAATAATAGTTGCCATCGGGCAGCGCCGCGGCAGTAGCCGGGGCATTCATCCTCGGGCCGCCGTCAAGATAGACCTCGAGCTTACTGGTATACCTCACATTTTCATTGACTATGCCACCATCATCCGTAGTGGTAAAAATAGCGCCCGATAAGGCGCTAGCCGCCATCGGGATGCCAGCGGCTAGCGCTGTGAACATAGCCAAGATTGAATATCTAAGTTTACGAGGGAGTTTCATTAGTTCATTACCTCAACAATCGTAATTGTGATGTAATTAATACATAGTTAATGCCAAGAATTTAGCATTAAATTTCAAAGGCTTGAAAAACATCAAATTGAGAGTTGTAACGGATACACGACACTTTCTATTAACTTCTTACGAATCAATTACTTATTATGTTTCGGATATGGCACAGTTTGATAACTATACAAGCCCTATTGGGTGATTAAATATAACTTTTAGTTTCTATTTTTCAAGTGTTCAGACACCTGAGGTAAGGATCGTTTCCCCATTAACCAACTGGAAAAAGTGAGTGATATTTAACACGCCTGACTTGGGCCTTCGATAGTAGTGAAGCCATCAGATAATCATGAATTTCAAAACCTTTAATCAGGCCACCCACAATAAATATTGAATAAAAACTGTCGTTTTTATTCAATCTCTAAAACAGTGTTAAGTCTACACTTCTGTTCATTGAAACTAGGCAGTACATGACAAGTCACACCTCATTATATTGAATAAAGCTAACAGGAATGAAAGCGATGTTAGACATCAAAAAAATATCAAGACAAAGCGAACTTAACGAACTAAAGCAACAGTACTTTAATCAATCTACAGCACCTCTTGATGGTATGTGGCATTTTGGATTTGTCTCAATGTCGGATCACTTTGGATTTTATGAACGAGATAAGTTAGTTGGTTACTGCTGCATTAATGGTGACGGCTACTTACTGCAATACTATCTAGCACCTGTTGCAAAAACAAATAGTGATGAACTGTTCAACCTAATTGCTGAAGGAAAAAGCTCAGTAAGCGATAAAATAAATGGTGCATTTGTCAGTACAGCAGAGCCTGAATACATGTCATTATCTCTGGACAACTCAGAGTCATTCAAGGTGAACGCTCTGATGTATCATCAAAATGAGCACCCCCTCTCTAGTTCATTTCCGTGTATCGAAATGACACTTGCGACTCAAGATCAGCTTACTGAGCTAGTCGAGTTTGCATCCGAGGCGATTGGTGCACCGAAAGAGTGGCTAACTGGCTATTATGGCAATTTGATTCAACGCCAAGAACTTTGGACATACAGGAAAGACGGCTATGTCGTCGCTGCAGGTGAATGTCGCAGGTTTGATGAATATCAAACTGGCTATGCAGATTTAGGTATTATCGTAGCGCACAACGAACGTGGTAAAGGGCTTGCCACTCATATACTTAGATTCCTAATTCAGTACGCAAATAGCGATGGTTTGACAGTCATTTGCTCAACAGAAAGTGCCAATACTGCCGCAAAAAAGGCGATTTCCAAGGCTGGATTGGTCTCAAAAAATCGTATTGTTCAATTTGATTTTAAATAGTTCTATTAAACTTGTATTCCCCGAACACTTCCCCATATAGTTAGTGCTATATATATTATGAAGCGAAAGACCCATGATACACTGGTTAAAGCCGCCCAAATCATCAACCATCGCTGAATATGTTGAATGTTACTGGATGATTGAAAAAACATCTGAGTTTGATAGCAATAACTCCCCCAAACTTAATCCTGACCCATCAGCGCATTTAATCCTATCACCCAGCTATCAGACTTATAGTTTTGATATTGAGGGCAATATCATCAAGGGGCATGGCTGTCACTGGATTTATCCACACCACAAAACTTTCCAGTTGGATCATTCAAAACCTTTCATCCATGTAGGGATCAAGTTTCGTGTTGGCGCGCTTTATTCGATAGAGCTACACAACTACTCACATCCAACCTTGGATCGGGTCGAGGAAGTGACTCCAGACATAATATTGGGTGTAGACGATATTTCATGGCTTATAGAGTTAGCGAAAAATGATCCCGAGCAATGCTGCAACCAACTAGATGACTTACTTTTTCCTTGGATAAAAAAGAGCAAACAAGATCGACATAGTGAGCTTGTACGTAAATCCCTTCAGCTACTAGATACAGCAACGATATCCGAGTTAGGTGACAAGCTATTTTGTTCTCAACGGACACTTGAGCGAAGCTTTAGCCGAGTGACAGGATTCTCTCTCAAACAGTGCCAATCGATGAACAAGCTGGAAGCTATGCTTGAATACCTTTATCTACGTAACTCAAATGATATCAATTGGGTTGAAGTCGCATTGATGTTTGGTTTCAGCGACCAGCCTCATTTGATTCGTTATCTGAAGAGTCAACTCGGATTAACCCCTGGCAGTTATGTAAAAGAAAGAGGATTAACCATAGATGTTTATGGTGGGATAAGCTCTTTGTAATTTAACGATAAAGGGGTCGGAGCGAATAAGGTAAAATAGCCTCAAGTTTCATTCTAAACTAACTCGTTTGGGGCAAATCGACCGTGTCAGCGTAGACTATGTGATTACCGAGGGAGACTGACGGATTAATTACCGTGGGACTTTGTCGTTTTACACTATCGATATTAGTCCATTAATATCACTTTCACTAAGGTGTTTTTTCTAATGCCT
>JAKVHY010000024.1 GCA_023284085.1 Shewanella benthica | reverse complement strand
AGAGGTTAACCTCATAAACAGGCCGAATATATGGGTGCAATGAACTCTTCTCAAAATTGATATCAAATGTCTTGCAAACGGGATGGGTCCATATATGCGGCTGCGAGCTTCCAAAACAAGGATGTTTTGGTAGAGCCTCCATGGACGACTCTTATGAATTCAAGAGCCGGCGGTTCGCAGAACCTTCTCAAGATAAAGAGTGCACATCCCCCGCTGAGAAGCGATAGATAACCATGAAGGTAAAAGTTAACAGTCACTTCCAAATATCAACTCAGCCAGAAGCTAAATCAGAAAATGTATTAAGCCTTCATTCGAAGGCATCAAAGTCCCTCCTTCACAGTCCCTGGCGATCACGGATAGCTCTCTACTATGAGAAGTCCCTATACAGAAAAAGCCAGTTAAAATGAATTAACTGGCTTCTATCGATAAAACAAGATCCTAGAAACTATAACCTAGTCCCTAAAAGCTATTTGTTATCTTTATCTTTGTCTCTGATGTGAGTCATCATGCGCTTGCGGCGGCGCTCCTGACTCACGGTAAGCCTCTTAGTGTGTAAGCCTTCAAACGGGTTAGCACCGTCCTGGAAGCGCACCTGGATAGGCGTGCCCATGACTTTAAGCGAACGACGGTAGTAGTTCATCATGTAACGCTTGTAGGAATCAGGAAGCTTCTTAACTTGGTTACCATGGATCACGACGATTGGTGGGTTGTAACCACCGGCATGGGCATATTTAAGCTTAACACGGCGACCATTCACCAAAGGAGGCTGGTGATCGTCTTGCGCCATCTGCATGATGCGTGTCAGCATAGACGTGCTTACGCGACGCGTGGCACTGTCATAGGCTTCTTCTACCGACTCATACAAGTGACCAACACCAGTACCATGCAGTGCAGAGATGAAGTGAATGCGGGCAAAGTCGATGAAACCTAGGCGACGATCCAGTTCACTCTTAACTCTGTCTTTAATTTCTTGATCGATGCCATCCCACTTGTTGACGGCAATAACCAAAGCGCGACCAGCGTTAAGGGCGAAGCCCAACAAGCCAAGATCTTGCTCTGCGATGCCTTCACGGGCATCGATGATCAATAAGACCACATTACAGTCTTCGACCGCTTTAAGTGTCTTAATAACAGAGAACTTCTCGACGGTTTCATGGACTTTACTGCGGCGACGAACACCGGCAGTATCGATAAGCACGTATTCACGCCCTTCTCGCACCATAGGAATATAAATACTATCTCGAGTGGTTCCCGGCGAGTCATACACGACCACACGCTCTTCACCTAAGATGCGGTTGATCAAGGTAGACTTACCCACGTTGGGCTTACCAATAATAGCCAGCTTGATAGGCAGATCCTGAAGACGCTTCTGCTCGGCTTCGGCTTCCTCTTCGCTGTATTCTCTCTCTTCAACCTCTATATCACCTTCATCATTACGATGCAGGCCGAGCGCCTCGGCATAGGGTGCCAGAGCGTATTCGATCATGTTGGTGACGCCGCGTCCCTGTGATGCCGCCATTTGATAGACCTCACCCAGACCTAAGGCCCAAAACTCGGCACAAGCAGAGTCGGCATCGATACCATCAATCTTATTGGCTACCACAAAAGTGGTCTTATCACGTCGACGAAGATGCTCGGCAATCGCATGGTCTGCTGCGGTTAAGCCCGCTCTGGCATCGGTCAGAAACAGAACTACATCGGCTTCTTCAATCGCGGCTAAGGACTGTTCGGCCATATGAACTTCTATGCCCTCTTCGGTACCATCGATACCACCGGTATCGACTACGATAAACTCATAGCCTGACAGGGAGGCGCGACCATACTTACGATCCCGAGTTAGCCCTGGAAAGTCGGCAACCAAAGCATCTCTGGTGCGGGTAAGGCGATTAAATAGGGTCGACTTACCGACATTGGGTCGCCCAACAAGGGCCACAACTGGAATCATTTTTTTGCCTCTAATCTACTGTTTTCAAATCTATAAAATATCAATAACTCGGATCTTGACCTAGTTAAGACTAGCCCAAGCCGATACTACATCTTGCTTATGTTTTTTACACAAGGTGCTTAATATAAAGTTTTTAATACAAACCTTTTAATACTAATCACTTAACACAAAAAGCCCCCAGAACGACGTCCGGGGGCTAAATATCAATTCAGATAAAGCTTACGGAAGCGTTATTCTAGCAACTTTTCCCGCACGAGTCTGAACATAAATGCTATCGCCGACAACCAAGGGCTGACTATACAAGCCAGAACTGTCCACTTCGACACGGCCAACAAGTGCCCCTGTCGACTTATCTATAAAGTGCAGATAACCTTCGAAGTCACCGACAACAAGATAATTTTTAAAGACGGCTGCCGAGGTTAAATTACGGTTAGTTAACTCGATATTACTCCAAGTCTCTAATCCATTTCGTCTATCTACAGAGTAGATGCGACTAAAATCGTCCACCAGAAACAGGTTCACACCTGAGTTAGACAATTCATGGAAACTTGAGTACTTACGTGACCAAACAACACGTCCCGTTCTCAGCTCCATGGAGACCAAGTTGCCGTTAAAGCTCACTGCATATAGGTTGTCACCTATGATCAAGGGCTGCATATCCACATCGGCCATACGGGTAAACTCGTTGCCCCCTTTTGGCGTGTAGATAGCTTGTTGCCAGGCAGCCTGACCATTATTTTTGATCACCACGGCAATCTTGCCATCGGCAGTACCGATGAAGAAACCACCGGCTTCATAGGTAGCAGAACCTGTGCCGCGCAAAGTCAAGGTTGGCAGCTTAGACTCATAAGTCCACAGCTTTTCACCATCTTCGATTTTAAATGCTTCCAGGGTACCTGCGCTGGTACTGACGACAACAACATCTTCTCCAACCGTTGGGGCTGAGAGTAGCTCACCACTGGCAATGCTGGACCACTTAGTTTCACCGGTTTCAGCGTCAAGAGCGCCGAGTAGACCACTCTCGCCACCGATAAAGACCATGTCTCTCGCGGCAGTGACTCCGGCCGCTAACTGAGCGCCCTTGTTCTTGGCCAAGATATTATCTTTAAATGCCGAGCTGAAATCCCTGCTCCAAACCTTAGCCCCTGTCGCTTCATCGAAAGCAACGACTTGACCATATCTATCAGCAACGAACAGCTTGTCATATTTGGCAGCAGGACGAAGACGAGAATAATAGTCACCGACACCGCTACCAACACTCGCACTCCAACTCACTTCAGGAAATACGCTTGCTTCTATTTCGGGTAATGGACTTACCGTTTCTTCTTCAACGTCGCTGGATGAACAGGCAGATAACAGGCCAATACTCAGACTACATGCGACTAGTGTTTTGCACCAAGACTTCATGGGCGTTTCCTTATGCCTTGTTCAAATTATCTAGCTTCATCTGTAGCGCAGGGCTTACACTAGTTCCACCGTTTTTAACGGCGGCCTGATAAGCAGCTTTAGCCAGCTCTTCATCCCCTTTACGCACCAGGAAATCACCTTTGAGCTCATCTCTCTGTGCCGTGAAGGCAGGATCAGAGACCTGGTCTAACGTCGTGATAGCCGTTGTGATTTGGCCTTGCTCCGCTTGAACGCGAGCTAAGCGCATGGTCGCGACCATGACTAAACCTTTATCGGGTGCCGAAGAGACAACACTTTTCAGTGTGGCTTCCGCTTTATCCAGATCACCGGCTTCAACAGCCGCTTTAGCCACGATAAGCTCAAGCAGTGATTGATAGCCTTTCTGGCTGTGATCTTTGGCAAAATTTTCTGCCGCGGCTAACATACTAGTATCAGAAATATTGCCCGCGCTCACGGCCTGAAAAGCTTCAGATGCCAACTCAGCTTGTGCAATTTTGTGTTCGGAATAATAGTTCCAGCCAAATAACCCACCCAGACCAACCACGGCACCTACAACGATAGAAGTGCCATAATCTTTCCAGAACTGTTTGATAGCATCTACTTGTTGTTCTTCTGTGCTATAAATTTCCACGTAATCTTCCTCTTTAAATCAGTTCTGCGATATAAGCTGCCAATCCATCACGGGCAACTAATGCTTGTTCTTTCTTCTCACGTAGATATTTAATCGCGACTTGGTTACTGGCCAATTCATCTTCACCGATAACTAAGGCAATGAGTGCACCACTCTTATCTGCGCGTTTCATCTGTTTCTTAAAGTTTCCGCCACCACAATGGCTCATCACTCTCAAGCCAGGTAAGTCGCTGCGAAGTGCCTGAGCAATTTTAATCGCTTCAATTTTACTCGCATCGCCCATGGCGGTGACATACACATCGACAGTAGCCGGAATATCATCAGTCAACTCAAGCGTCTCTAGCATCAAGACGATACGCTCCAGCCCCATAGCAAAACCGACCGCTGGTGTGTTCTTACCACCTAACTGTTCGACCAGTCCATCATAACGACCGCCAGCAAGGACGGTGCCCTGAGAACCCAAACTTGTAGTAACCCACTCAAAAACAGTGCGATTATAATAATCTAAACCACGTACCAGACGTGGATTAATGACGTATTTGATGCCAACCGCGTCTAAGAGTTCACATAAATGTGAAAAATGTGTACGAGTTTCTTCGCCAAGGTAATCCATCAACTCAGGTGCGTCGACCAAAAGAGCCTGTACATCTGGGTTCTTAGTGTCCAAGACGCGCAGAGGATTGGTATACATACGACGCTGACTTTCTTCATCCAGCTGCTCTTTAAATTGCTCAAGATAAGCAATAAGCGCTTCACGGTAGGCGGCGCGCTCGGCAGGGTCGCCTAAGGTATTAAGCTCCAGGGTCACATGATCTGTGATACCCAGCTTTTCCCACAGGCGAGCAGAAAGCATCAGCACTTCGGCATCGGCATCCGCAGTTCCTATGCCATAAACTTCAACACCAAACTGATTAAATTGACGGTAACGTCCCTTCTGTGGTCGCTCATGCCTAAACATAGGACCCATATACCAGAGGCGTTGCTCTTGGTTATAGAGTAAACCGTGTTGATTACCCGCGCGTACAGTAGATGCTGTACCTTCTGGGCGTAGGGTCAAGCTATCACCATTCCTGTCATCGAAGGTATACATCTCTTTTTCGACAATATCGGTGACTTCACCAATCGAACGTTTGAAAAGGTCAGTACTCTCTACGATTGGAGTACGGATCTCACTATAACCATAAGCACTCACGGTTTCACGGAGTACGGTTTCTAGTTTTTGCCATAGAGGGCTTTGGGTAGGCAGAATGTCGTTCATTCCGCGAATCGCTTGGATCTGTTTTGCCACGATATAGACTCGTCCGATTTAGCTATAAAAATTAAAAACGCCCCGCAGTATATCCTGCAGGGCAGTATTATCAAACTCAAAACTGTTAATTTGCAAACTGTTCGAAACAAAAAGGCAGACTCATGAATAAACCATGCTGAATCTGCCTAATGGGAGAATTTATTTGCTGAGATCTTTGGCTGGAATTCTCGCGTTGATCATCGCGGCTTTGGCTCTAATCTTGGCTTCCAGTGAATCGACTATGTTGTCATTATCGAAACGCTCTTTCTGTCTGACACCATCATCGAAATAACCACTCTTGCGATGGCCGCCTGTCAGGCCTATGTGCGATACCAGCGCTTCGCCGGGACCGTTTACCACACAACCTATGATAGAGACATCCATAGGAGTGACCATATCTTCTAGACGTCGCTCGAGCTCATTGACTGTGGAGATCACATCAAACTCTTGACGCGAGCATGATGGACACGCGATGAAGTTAATACCACGGGAACGAATTCGCAACGATTTTAAGATATCGAAACCGACCTTGATCTCTTCGATAGGATCGGCGGCCAATGAGATACGTAAGGTATCACCTATGCCTTCGGCTAACAGCATGCCCAAACCAACGGCTGACTTGACTGAACCCGCTCTGGCGCCACCGGCTTCGGTGATCCCAAGATGCAGAGGTTGTACAATTTGTTTAGCGAGCAAGCGATAGGCTTCGACGGCTAAGAATACATCGGAGGCTTTTACACTGACTTTAAACTGATCGAAATTGAGTCTATCTAAGATGTCTACATGGCGCATGGCGGATTCGAGCAAGGCAGCCGGCGTCGGCTCCTTGTATTTATCCATCAAGTCTTTTTCTAACGAGCCACCATTGATACCGATGCGGATAGGAATATTCTTGTCCCGTGCACATTCGACAACGCTGCGAATTCGCTCTTCGTTACCGATATTGCCCGGGTTAATACGCAGACAATCTACACCATATTCGGCGACCTGAAGCGCGATGCGGTAATCGAAATGAATATCGGCAATCAAAGGAATATTGGTCTGCTGTTTAATCAACTTAAACGCTTCGGCGGCATCCATGGTAGGAACAGAAACACGCACAATATCGGCACCGACTTTTTCAAGCGCATTGATCTGGGCTACTGTGGCGGCCACGTCGGTCGTACGGGTATTGGTCATCGATTGAACGGCAATCGGCGCACCATCACCAATGGGCACATCTCCAACATAGATACGGGTAGAAGCACGTCTTTTGATCGGGTTTTCGTTGTACATCTTATTTACTCTATATCCTGTTTGCCCCATGCAAGGGCAAGTTTAGCTCTAGTCATTAGAGCGAAATTCATCAGACTAGACTGATGAGTTTCAATTTATTACGTCTATACGCGAATACTGCTCAGCCAACTGAAGGTACGGTTAATCGTGCCACTCGCCCACTGGGATAATCCCTAAGACTTACGGCTTCACCGTTAAGTTCAATGCTCACAGCCTGTGGCGCGCCTAAGGTTAATTTAAATGGCGCTTCACCAGAAACATTAAGCTGACTGCCCGCTTTTTTAAGATCGTTAATCAGTACGTTACCCGCCGCATCGGTGACGTTGATCCAGCAATCGGCAGACAAGCTCAAGGCGAGTGCGGATTGTCCTATTGACTGACTCACTGGCTGAATGACTGACTGACTGATTGACTGAATGATTGGCTTAGCGAGTGCCTGAGTGTTAATTTTAGTTTCGGTCTCATTCATTG
Source organism: Shewanella benthica (assembly GCA_023284085.1). Taxonomy (GTDB): domain Bacteria; phylum Pseudomonadota; class Gammaproteobacteria; order Enterobacterales; family Shewanellaceae; genus Shewanella; species Shewanella benthica. The sequence continues at coordinate 97,651 of JAKVHY010000024.1, read as the reverse complement.
ATGAGTCCGATTCGTCATTCGGCTCAGAAGCGGGTGCAGAATTGCGCTCACTGCTCTGCAAACCCGGTGCTGCTAATGAAGCCACGTCATGAGTTAAATTTTCGATGCCTGTATTGGCGTTACTGCTACCCGAGTCAAAATTGCTAGCCGCATCATAATCACTGGAAATGCTACCGGGCTCGTTCAGTGAGGCGGCAACCTCTTCTGCGGTAGGCTGAGAAAAGTCGATGGATGACAGCGTATCCGATTTCTGCACCCACCAAAGCACTAACAAAGCCAGTAGAATGAAGGCTATCAAGTAAGTGACAAACGTCAATCTGCCATCACGTGCCTGGCGAGTCGTCTTACGGGAAAAGCTCTGCATCTGTGGATCTGGAGCTTGGGGGACTTGTTTGGCTAAGCAGCGCTGAATAGCCTTTTCATCGGCTTGGACGATACGAGCAAAATTCTTTACATAACCTTTCACATAGGTGGGAGAGGCTATCTGGTCAAAATTATCAGCTTCAATATCCTCGACGATACAGGGCCTCAAATGTAACTGCCCGGCGATATCGGCGACACTGGCTCCCATCTTTTCACGGGATTGTCTTAACAGTGACCCTATCGTTTCGCTATCGGGTTTGTCTTGGTGAGTATCTGCTTCATCCTTTAGCATATCGATTTGTTTATTTGTCATTATTGCATACTGGCTCGATACTGTTTGGCTTCGACCGACGCGGGAAATTTGGCTAGAAGTAGCATACCAAACTTTCTTACTGCATCAGGATCGTCTAAGCCTCGCTCAATGGTTATTCCCAACGTTAAACTCTCGACTGATTCTGCAACGACTCTGTGGTAACGAACGAGTTGAGCACGTGCTTTGGTATAATCGCCGGTATCAACGTCGATCTCGGTTAATTCAATTAAAGACACTCGTCTTCTGGGGTCATACTTTAGCGCCATAGAAAAATATTTTTGCGCTTTCTCTAGGTTTCCCGCCTTGCGACTACAGATGCCTAAATTTTCATAGCTGGCCGCGGCGCGAGTATACAGAGGCAGCTTGATCGCCTTAAGAAACACCTTCTCTGATTCCGCATATTTTTTCTGCTGACAGAGAAACACGCCGAAGTTATTCATGCCATCACCTGTCGCATCAATACTATTGATGGACTTGCGGTAATAAGTCTCGGCAATATCTGGCTCGCCTACCGTCTGATAGTAATACGCCATAGAGACATTGACGGCTTCTATATTCGGCGCAAATTTAACCGCTTTATTTAAATTAAACTTAGCTTGGGCACTGTCGCCTCTCTGTAGATACGTGAGTCCGAGTTGTGCCCGCTGTTTGGCGGCCGAAATATTATCAAAGGTTCTCTCGGCCACAGGGATATCAGTACCGGTATAGACTCGCTCAGTTACGCACCCAGTCAACAAACTTGAAGACAAGATAAGTAATGGGGTTAGTCTTAGCAATCCTTGTATCATTGCAATGATATCTACCTAAATATTCAGAGAATTAGTTTATTGTGACTGATATTTGATTCTCTTGCATGCGTTTTTTCGCTAAACGCTTGGTTCGATCTCTAATATCGCCAGCTAACTGGCCACAAGCTGCATCGATATCCTCTCCACGGGTCTTTCTCACTATGACGGTGAAGCCATATTCCATCAAGACTTTAGAGAAGCGATCGATACGTGAATTAGAAGAGCGACCGTAGGGAGAACCAGGATAAGGATTAAATGGAATTAAATTAATCTTACACGGGGTGTCTTTCATCAGTTTAGCCAATTCATGAGCCTGATCTGTGCTGTCATTGATGTGATCTAACATCACATACTCAACAGTCACACGACCTCGGTTAGCATTAGACTTGGCAATATAGCGACGAATGCCGGCTAAGAACTCCTCAAGAGGATACTTCTTGTTGACCGGGACTAAGACATCACGTAATTCATCATTGGCAGCATGAATACTCACGGCTAAGGCTACATCAATGGCATCACCAAGCTTATCCAGGGCTGGAACAACACCCGAAGTCGACAGGGTCACGCGCCGCTTTGACAAGCTGAAGCCGAAATCATCTAACATGATATCCATAGCCGGGATCACGTTTTTAAGATTTAACAGGGGTTCGCCCATGCCCATCATGACAACGTTAGTGATCGGACGTTCGCCGGTATCTTTGATGAAGCCGATAAAATCGGCGACACGCCACACTTGACCGATGATTTCGGAGACAGTCAGATTACGGTTGAAACCTTGTTGGGCTGTCGAGCAGAAGGTGCACTCGAGCGCACAGCCTACCTGGGAAGACACACAAAGTGTGGCTCTATCGCCTTCGGGGATGTACACGGTCTCAACTTCCTGACCATCACCCACATTAATGGCAAATTTAATCGTGCCATCTTCTGACTTCTGATAACTGGAAATTTCAGGTGCTTTAATTTCACAACGCGCGGCGAGTTTAGCCCGCAATACCTTATTAATATTAGTCATAACTTCGAAGTCACTGACGCCAAAATGATAAATCCACTTCATCAGCTGATCCGCACGGAACGGCTTTTCACCCATATCGGTGAATAAGGCTCTCAGTCCTTTACGATCCAGATCCAATAAATTGATTTTCTTTTCACTCATTTTGACTAACCTCAACACTTAACTGTTCTAATACCTGCCACAGGGCGGCGAATTATACAGATTTGTGCGTATATTAGCTAGTCATCCACGCTTCTTTCAGTTTAGCCTAGCAACACCATTATTAAGTTATCGACTCGACCCGAGTTCACTGTGCAGGCCGCGACAAAATACATCACGAAAATTTCCCCTTTAAAGACCCTTTGTGAGTCTTGAAGTGGTTGCGGGTTATGATAGAATTCACTTGGGCTAATATCGGTCCGTCAATGTAAATCCCTAAATGATCACCCTCATTACTATTGTAGCTGTCGCTATCGGAGTCTCCTTCCTTTGTAGTGTCTTCGAAGCCGTTCTGCTTTCAGTAACGCCTAGCTATATTGCAAATTTAACTCAGTCCAACCCAGAAGCCGCCGAACGACTCGGACGTCAGAAAAAAAATGTAGAGTCACCACTGGTTTCAATCCTGACCCTCAACACCATAGCACATACGGTTGGTGCCGCAGTCGCTGGTGCTCAGGCGGCTAAAGTATTTGGTGATGATATGCTCGGTGTGTTTTCTGCTGTGCTGACTTTCTTGATCCTGTTTTTATCTGAGATTATACCTAAGACTCTTGGCGCAAATCATTGGCGTAAGCTGGCGCCAAATGTTTCGGTCGCCCTGTTGTGGATGGAGCGTGTCACTAAACCGCTTATTTGGATGTCCAGTCAGGTCACCCACCTGTTAGGTAAAGGTGATGACGGTCAGTATATCCGTCAAGAGATGAGTGCCATGGCTAAGATAGGTCATGAATCCGGTGAACTTGACGAACAAGAATCTAAGATTTTGACTCAGATGCTATCGGTGAAAGAGATGCCAGTGACCGCGATTATGACACCGAGAACCGTCATGTTTAGTTTGCCAGCCTCGCTGTCGAAAGGGGAGTTTGCATCACGTCACAAGGCCACACCATTTAGCCGAATTCCTATCTATGATAAAGATCCCGATGATGTCATAGGTTTTATCAATCGAAACGATATCTTGCTGGCAGAACGTAATTCTCCTCAAGCGCCTATCGGTAATTTGAAGCAGAATTTAGTGATCGTGCCTGAGACAGCTAAAATTTTACCCCTGTTTCAACTGTTAATTAAGCGCAATACCAAGATCGCTATGGTCGTCAACGAGTACGGTACCGCCGAAGGTATTGTGACTCTGGAAGATATTATTGAATCTCTGTTGGGACTCGAGATAGTTGACAGTAATGACCCGGTCACTGACATGCAGCAACTCGCACGTAAGCAGTGGCAGAAACGCATGATAGACAAAGGTATACGCCTGTCAGATGACGGTGAGTTCGAGTCTTATCTACAAACCCCAAAGAGTGACTCGGCAAAGCATTAACCAGCTAAAACCAAGCTGAGTGCTTAACGCTTAGTTACAAAATCAAAAAGGGAAACGCAAGTTTCCCTTTTTGCTCTCGCACGTTCGGTGATACTATCCTTCCCCGAATGGAACACAGAACAGACGCAATGCCCCACAAATACACGCTTAAACTTGCCCACATCAATGACACTCACTCTCACTTCGATGCCAGCCGCATAAAATTCTCCTTAACTCATGCCGGTAAGCAGTTCGATGTGTACAGTCACACTGGCGGTTACGCGCGTATTGGCCATCAAATAAATCAAGCAAGAATCCAGGCGGAACAAGATAAACAAGCGTTTATCTTCCTCCATGGCGGTGACAGCTTTCAGGGAACCCTGTATTTTCGTCAGTTCCAGGGTGTTGCCAATGCTCATCTGTTAAACCAACTCAAGCCCGATGCCATGGTGCTTGGTAATCATGAAATAGACGCGGGTAACGGCCCGGTATTAGCCTTTCTCAATAATATCGAATTCCCACTGCTAGCCGGTAATATGGACTTGAGCCGAGAAGATGCGAATAAGGAGAGTCCTATGAGCGGCCATCCTCGCTTACTCGACTATGATAGCCAGACAGGCAGGGCTAAAGTACTCATCAAACAGATCCATGATAAGCCTTTGGCTATTGTCGGTATCACGTTAGATCAGATGACGGAGATTGCACGGCCTGATCCAGACACCTATTTTATTAATGCCATCGAGACCACAAGAAAAACAGTTGAACACCTTAAGTCTCAAGGCGTCGACCATATCATAGTGCTGAGTCACCTTGGACTCGATCAAGACAGGGTACTTGCCGACACTGTGGATGGCATCAGCCTTATCGTCGGCGGCCATAGCCATACCCTGCAGGGTGATTTCAGACCACTAGGCTTGAGTGCAACGACTTACGGTGAACAAGTCAACAACACACCTATACTGCATGCGGGTAAGCATGCAGAAACCTTAGGTCTGGCCGACATAGAGTTTGACGCTAATGGTCGAGTCACTCGCCTCGAAGGCCACAACTATTTCATGCTGGATCAGCAATTTATTCTCGAGTCGGCTGAAGGAGTCGCGCCTGAAGATTATACCGCTATCCGTAGCCAGCTTGAGCAACATCCGGGGATCCTCTGGCAACAGGAAGAGTCACAAATCATCCGCATAATTGCCTCAGAATATCGCCCGGCTATCGCCGCGATGGACAAACAGGTATTAGGTTTTCTCCCCAGAGATCTCATTCACACCCGTCTACCCAGTAAGGCCCTGCCCCACGGCAGTGAAATCGCCCCTTGGGTGTGTAAAAGCATCTATCATGAAGTGAAACGCATACACCCAAGTGTCGATTTTGCCCTGCATAATGCCGGTGGTGTGCGCCAATCCTTGAGCAAGGGTGAATTAACCTTAGCCGATGTTATTGGTCGCTTGCTGCCCTTCGATCTCCCCTTAGTCAAATATAAAATTTTAGGCCTATACATGTTCGAGGCCCTAGAATCAGCGATCAACTCGGCGACGAATAACAGCGTTACCGGCACAGGTGCAGGCAGTTTTCCCTATACCTATGGACTCAAGTATTGTTACGACGGCAGAAAGCCACAAGGCGAACGCATCCTAACACTGGAGATACTGTGCCCGAACAGCACACTGGAAAAGTGGCTAGCGGTAGATAAAGCGCAACATTATGTTGGGGTTTCTTCGGCCTATACGGCCTCAGGGAGAGAGGGCTATCATCCACTGCTCAAGGCCCAGTGGCAACGTCCTCTCGAGGAGCTAACCCTTCCCAACGCTTTTATTCGCTTCATGAAACGTGAGCAAACTCTGGAGCAGGAATTATCGCCTCAGTTGATGTATACCAGCCACAGAGAAGCTGTAAATTAAACAGATGACACTCACTAGGGATGGATTAATTAGACTCAGATAAGACGTATCGGCGACCACGATAGATGGGTATTCCAATAAGGTTTCATTGCTGATGATACTGCCAGCGGTGGATAAATTAGCTAAGGGATGCCCGGCAGCGATGGCAAATACAAATTCAATCTCACCAATTTTAGTAAGCTGATACTCCCCTTTAGGCAGATCTTTGCTCACCCCGACTGCAATATCAGCCCTGCCACTGTGCAGCGCATCCCAGCCACCACCAAGTGATTCATCCAAAATATTCCGATGTTCCTGCCTAAAAGTCAAGGTTATGCTGTACTCAAATAGTAACAGCGCAGCCTTAGCATTTAATTAAGACTCACGAGGACAAACAGATGAAATCAAGTATCTATAAAATCATTAACTCACAGCCTAGCTTCGCGGCATTGGCATTAAGACTCCCCATCGGCATTATCTTTATGGCCCATGGTGCACAAAAACTCTTTGGCTGGTTTGGCGGCTATGGATTAGAAGGTACAGGCCAGTGGATGGACTCAATAGGCCTAGGGCCTGGTTTCCTTATGGCCCTACTCGCAGGCAGTAGTGAATTTTTTGGCGGGCTACTGATCTTAATCGGTTTGGCGGTCAGACCCACAGCAGCAGTATTGGCTTTCACCATGCTAGTTGCCATCTTTTCCGTGCACTTCAGTAACGGCTTATTTTTATCGAACAATGGCTATGAATTCGGACTAGCACTATTAGCGGCATCAGTTTCCTTGGCGATATCTGGAGCTGGCAGCTTATCTGTCGATGAACACTTAGCTAAAGTAATCAAACCTTAAGCGGCCGTAAAGCAGAGAGCGAATATGACAGACATAAGACTTGAGTCACTTGCACTTAGCGGCTAGAGGCGATGAGGAGGTTATCGGCTTAATATTTGATTTAGCCTAACGACTTGCTCATCAAATACCCCATGATCACCTGGCCTAACTTTTCCTGATAGCTTCTATGGTTAACGTTAAATCCATAGGCAAGAAACAGCGGTTTTGACAGACGGGATGCATCGACACTGAGCTCTTTATATCCTTGCTCCCGTGACCAAAGCTCCAGCGCTTGATATAAAATCTTAGCCACACCTTTGCCTTGATATTCGGGGTGAACATATAAGCTATCGATATAGCCACGACTATGAAATCCCATTTCTATATTGATAAAGCCGCAGCAGAGTGGAAGACCATCATGCACAGCGCGAGTATCGATAACCAGCCAGGCTTTCGAGCGAGTCATGCGTTTATGCCAATGGTAGGCTGATCTTGGTTTAGCCGACCAGGCAGATTTATCTGCCAGAGAATATTGCGCCTCATCTATGGCATGAATGGCATCATGGAAAAGCTGACTGACACTTTGAGCGTAGGCCGCCCGATAAGGGATCACTGAATACATTAATGAAGCGCTAAAAAGAAAAGATAACGCTATTTTGCATGAGAAATGACATGAGATAAACACAAAAATGGTGGCTGTTACCTAAGTAATCAAACCACCATTTATTACGTTCAATAATACTCGACTAAATTGAGCAAAGGTTACTTCTTATCGATACGTCCGACGAAAAGCAGCTCTTCGAAGGTGCGATCCAATGACTTACTGGTAAAATCATTCATCCACATCTGCTCTTGAACAACGACAGTGTCGCCCTTGTTAACTTCAACTTGAGGACCTGCCGCCCAAAAAGTCTTATCGGACTCTTTAATTTGCACATAAGTGTAGCCACCACCATTCATGGTATCTAATACTGTGCCTTCATGTACTACGCCTGCAGCCCATGCGCTTGAAATGCCTAATGCGAGAGTGGCAACTGCTGCCAACTTTATTAATTTAGCTATCATTGCTGGTTCCTTATTTTCAACGTTATGGTGTCATTAGAACATGGAGCAAATAATAAATCTCTAATGAAAAGCATGAAACCCACTGCCAAAGTTCAAGTTTTAGAGCAAGATCTCACAATCGAAAAATCTCACGTTTTTTACGGAACTTAAATCACCGCCGCGATTTATTTAATAGAGGTTCTAACATGCCTTCTAAGCCGTTAAGTTTAATTTCATACATTAGGGCTAATTGCTCACCTAACTTACCTTCGGGAAAACCTTTGGAGTGAAACCACACCAAATAGGGCTCAGGCAATTCAAGCAGCTTCCTTCCGGCATACTTACCGAAGGGCATTTTCTGGTTAATTGCATCGAGTAGTACCTGTTCATTCATCTTTTTGAGCCCGACTCATCTAAGAAAATAGCTCTGCAGGATAACGAACAGGTTGTAAATCACAAGGAAATATCACACCTTTGCCATTAATGTGCCAGTCAGGGACACTTATGCCGAAATTATCACCCCCTAGATGTACTAATTAATCATAACAAATTCGAATAACAAGATTACTCTACCTTCATTATTGGAATATACAGCGTCTCCAATCACTGCATAAACATGCAAGTATTAACAGAGAACACACATCATAGCTCTCTGAAACCCAGACTTTTACTTTAACCTGCTGATAACAAAGTGCTATATCCACGCATAACTAGTCACTCGTCAGACTGTCAAAATTCAGTCGAACTCACTATTCTGTCAAATAGATGTCGCAACATCTATTTTAGGTAAAAACCATAAAACGTCAAAAAATCATGATGTTGACGACGTTTTAATTAGTCACTAGATTAACATTAACGCTAGCAGTACCCAGTCAGTTGAACGCTATCTATGACTTCAACTTAAAAACAAAATAAATAGCCGGCGTAAGACAGGCACTAGGTAACTAAAGTAATAAGGGGAATCAAATGATCATATTAGTCGGAGGCGAAAAAGGCGGCAGTGGCAAAAGCTGTTTAGCCCAAAATATCGCTGTGTTTTTAACTGCCGAGTGTGGTGCATCCATCATCATGGTTGACTGCGATCCACAACGCACCACGTCTGATTGGATCCATGCAAGAAACAATAACCCGGATCTCCCCAGCATCAACTGTGTGCAACTCTATGGCAAGATACGCAATGACTTGCTCAGTCTGGAGCAACACTATGATTTCGTGATAGTAGACTGCGGCGGACAAGATAATTTAGCTCTGCGTGCCACCATGTCAGTTGCCTCACATGTGCTTATGCCACTTAGGCCCAAGCGCCGGGATTTGAAAACCGTGAGCCATATGGATGACATAGTCGCGACTTGTATGATGATTAACCCCAAGATGCAAGCTTCTTTCGTTATCACTCAATGTCCTAGCCTGCCAAATCAGGCGAACCGAATCCTTGAAGCCAAAGACGTGTGCCGCACATATGATATCAACGTATTAGATGCTATTACCTATAGCCGAAACATCTATGATGACAGTGAAGAGTCTGGCCTGTCTGTGATTGAGATAGATCCCAAGGGTAAGGCTGCAGATGAAATGCGGGGTATCGCCTGTGAGATGCTGCAAGCCAAAAATGCGACCGAAATTAGAAATCGTATCGCTACATTACATATGAACAAAATGAATTCTATGAGAGGTGAATATGGGTCTAGCCGATCTCAAGAAAAACTCTACGCAGTCTAACTCGTTAGGCATCAATAAAGAGAGACCCATGCAGATGTCTCTCGATGCCTTGATTGATGACTTTATCGATGATGCCAGCTTGTATGCGGCGGGTCACAATAGCAATGACCCGACCATGGAAGATATCATGGATTTGGCAGCTAGATTTGCGGTACCCGACTCGGTTCCTATGCAGTCAAAATCTGTACGGTCTGAAGCTAAAGAGTTCAAACCGCCACAGCTAAAGGGGCAAAAGAATCGCAACCAAGCAGTACTCAAGATAAGTAAAGGCGATGAACCGTACAGGAAAGCCACTTTTACCTTGAGTGAATCGGCTATCTCTCATCTTGCTGAAATAGCCAGTAGCTGCGACGTCGCTAAGTCTAAACTCATACGTTTTCTCATTGAACATCACTACTCACTCAACGACGAAGAACGTAAACAAAAGGAAGATTCCATCATAGTCGATTAGTGACAATCTCTACCTGTTTCTCCCAACCTTAGCTGACAGCTTTCTTATCCCAAAGAGTACTTTCCGGGCTGTCAGCATTTTTTTCTCTTTGTTTATCTCACCTATTAATTCTCTTTAAATTCAATCTATGATTGAAAATCAGCCTCTTCACCCTTATTTATATATTAGGAACAGATAAATATAAGGTAATTATGCTCGCCATCTTTCTCGTTAGCTTAATCGCATCGGCCGCCATAGGCTGGATAGTATCGCGCAACTGGCGTGTTGCTCACCGTCGCATGCGCATCACTCAGGTGCCCTTTCCAAAACCATGGCGGGAGATCCTTAAGAGACGCATGCCCTACTTTCGCTCTCTCCCGGCAGACCTTCAGTTACAGCTCAAGAAGCATATCCAAGTCTTCCTCTCTGAAAAAGAGTTTGTCGGTTGCGATGGCATCATTATCGATGATGAGATACGAGTCACCATTGCGGCCCAGGCCTGCCTACTGTTACTGAACAGGCCTACCGACTTCTATCCAAATCTTAAACAGATCTTAGTCTACCCTTCGGTCTTTTTTGTCAATAACCAGGAGCACAGAAGCGGCGGCGTAGTGAGTGATCGCCAACGGATCCTGTCCGGTGAGTCCTGGCAAAATGGCAAGGTTGTCTTGTCTTGGCAGACGGCTCAGGCCGATGCTGCTAACCCGGTAGATGGCAGTAATGTGGTCATACATGAGTTTGCTCATCAGCTGGATCAAGAAGATGGCAATGCCAACGGTGCGCCAATTTTAGACAGAATGAGTGATTACTCTGCCTGGTCAAAAATACTCAACCTGGAGTTTGATGTCCTGCAACGCAACGCCCAGCAAGATATCCCTTCACTCTTTAGCTATTATGGTGCCACCAACCCGGCCGAATTTTTTGCGGTGATCACTGAGGTGTTCTTCGAGCGACCCGATGACTTCTATCAAGATCACAGAGAACTCTATCAAGAGCTGAGCCTATTTTTTAAATTAGATCCGGTAAACTGGCATTGAGCCCTGACGGTAAGCGGTAAGCGGTAAGCGGTAAGCGGTAAGCGGTAAGCGGTAAGCGATAAGCGATAAGTGGTAAGCGATAAGTGGTAAGTGGTAAGTGGTAAGTGGTAAGTGGTAAGTTTGATATGACCCCGTCATTCCGGCAAGGTTTTGGCCGGAATCCAGCTTTAAGTGGTAAGGCTCAAATTTGGCTAAAACAGAAGTACGTGTGATAAAACTTGAATAATAAAAGCTAAAATAATAACGAAGAGGTCACCATGGCAAGACTAGCAAACACACTCGACCAAGCTAAAAATTACAATAGATTTATTTCGGTATCGTCAGCTAACGCATTATTTAAGACATGGGTTATAGCATTAACCGTTATCACCAGTGCTAGCTTAGTCACAGTACAAGCCTATGCAGCTCAAGTAACAGCTCCTCAGTTAACAACAGGCAAGCCCAGTAAACCTTTCCCTAAAGCGGCAGCTGTATTAGACCAATTACATCAAGCGGCGACGCGAGCCGATTGGGACACCTATTTCAGCCTGTACTTACCAGAAGCGGTATTTATCGGCACCGATGCCACTGAGCATTGGAGCATGTCAGAATTTGAAGGCTACGCACGCCCGACGGATGGCTGGGAGTACACAGTTAAAAATCGGGTGTTTGTGTCGGTAAAAACCCAAAAAAATGACCGAGTGTTGATGTTCGATGAGCTACTCGACAGTGCCTCCTACGGCCTTAGCCGTGGCACAGGCACTCTCATCAAGACAGATAGCGGCTGGAAAATTGCCCAGTATCACCTCAGCTTCCCCATACCCAATGAGATAGCTAAAGAGATAACGGCAAGGATTAAGTCAGAGAAGTAGATAAATAACAGTTCCTAGGAACTAGAGCCTAGGAACTCGTTGCTCGCAGCTTAATGCCCCATAGATACAGTGAGACACACGTTGGCAAGTTGTGCGAAGTGAGTAAAATTATCAAACTCGGCCCGAGTCAAATTACGCTCCGAACTCGCGCGGTCAGCATAGAGCATACCTATCACTTTTTGATCTATCACCAAGGGGGAGATCATGAAGCCCGTGGCTGATACTTTGCTTTTCAGATCTGGATCCATATACAAACGCCATTTTGGTGAGCTTGGATCATCAACAAACATGGCTTGTTTGAGCTCGATACTGTCACAAAAGAGACATTGAGGCTGTTCTAGGGTAATAATAAATTCGCTCTTCATCTTCTCGGCCCCCTCGCCTAATGCGATACGCGGCTGCAATCGCTTACGATTAGGCGATAACAATAAAACACCGCAGCGATCCACACCCACTCCATCTAACAATCCCTCTAACGTGGTGGTGATCACCCGATTAAAATCGGCTTTATTTATGGCACAATCCGTGAGCTCGCGTAACTTCTTCAACTGTAAGGTCATGTTCGGCATACGAACCAAGGGGGCATCAATCTCAGCAAGCAGATCTTTCTCAAGATGCATGGGGTTGGGCAGATGCTCTATAAGCACCTTAGCACCATAGGCTTCGGCTAATTTTTTTGTGGCATTACTACAGCGGATCATGCGAAGTTTCAGTTCATCGACCTCGATACCTAGCATGCTGGCAGCTTGCTTTAACCTAAGCTGTAGTTCCTCAGGCTCCGGATTTTCTTGTGCCAAGAGTTCACTGATTTGATTGGCTAGATAAATACTGCGGATCTCTGGGGTGCGCTCATCGGGATTACTCAGAGATTTAAGTAACACATCTCCCAGCCCCCAGCTTCGTGCGATACCCAAAGATAATTTATTGAAAGAGGTACCTAATATCTCACGAATAACCCCTTTCTCTTCTTTGTTATCGCTACACTGCTCCATAGCCACATCGAGCACAACCGCCTCATCACAACCGGTACTCCAAAAAGCACTTTCACCTAAGTGATACAATAAGGATGCAATAAACACCTCCTCTTGCAGCTCTTCATCATGATCTCTAAGCATCATCTTGGCTAACATGGCCGCCTGAAAAGCACGGGCCATCAGCTTGATAAGTCTTTGATATACTGGCTGGGACAAGCCTTTTGATTCGAGTAAGCTACTGAGTAATTTAGCGGTAATACAGATATTACGTATGGTATCGAAACCTAACACCACAGTGGCACGACTCACGGTCGTCACCTGGTTCTGGCCTTTACTGTAAGTGGCGCTATTTGCCACTCTTAATATTCGAGAGGTCAATGCATTATCGTGCATCACGCTCTTCCCGAGTAATCCAAGGGAAGATACGTCGTCTTTAGCCAGCTTCTCCAGTGTTTTAACCGTAGAGCATAATGCCGGCATCTCCTGATCGCTGATGCGCTTAGTCCAGTAATCGACTCCCTTCGATTTAACCTGAGATTGACTCTGTGTTTGGGAATTCAAATCGTTCTCTTCTCATAAATGCTTATAAAAAATTGAAATAAGCTTTTACCTACAGCTAAAGTATAGGCATAAAAATTTATAACATAGTTAATACAAATAGTACCAATAAACATAGCCTAGCTTAAGTAAAATACCGAAACAGTTTGATTTGGACATGGTTACCGACATGGACTGGCTGCTTATTAAACACATCGTGTGCTTATTGAGATGGTGACTGCGTAATGATGGATTGTCAGAATAACTGACGAAGTAAATAGAGATATGAGAGTAACAGACAAAAAAATGCGGCCCAATCGAGCCGCAAACACAAGCAAACATTGTCGTAGCAATGTTATTCTTTAATCATACTCCGCTTACATTAACCTAGAATGAAAAACCCATGCAGCACGTAGGAATACTGCACGGGGGACAACGGCTGCAAAGCAGCAAACTGAAATAGTTAAACTCCCTCACAGAGATGCAGTAACTCTTTGGCACCTATAGGGCCATCGACATCTCGGGTGATGTGTAGCTGATTCTTCTGCCCGGCACCTAGATATTGATTAAAGGTCGCCATAGCCGTATCGGCAAGCCCGGGATGTGCCACCCAAGTGCCGTCATGTCCGTTGCGGGCCTCGAACTCCTTATCTGTGCGCAGCTGTTGTAATACGCTTTGATTTAACTCTGCATCTTTCGCCGGAATAAACGCCGCCATACCCCCTATAGCAAGTGCGCCACGTTTATGGCATACCTTAACCAACAAGCGGGAATAGGCGCTTAAAAATGCCTTATCCATGGTTAAGTTCTGTCTATCATGCAACACATGTTCGGCATGATGCTTAAGGGTCTTCATATCACTTAAAATATAATCCCAACGGCCACAATTGAGTGCCACTATATTCGAACGTAATTCGAATAAGATCTCTTCCATCTCAAATACCGCAGGTAAGGTCTCTATCAGACAAGTACACTTAATCGTGCCAGGTAAAAGACAGAAACGTTCCTCAACATAGGCGAAGACCTTTGCCCACCAACGCGCTTCAAGATGACTTTCCAGTTTTGGGATATAGAAATAAGGGCCACTACCTTTATTCAGTAGCTGGCGATAGTTATTGTAAAAATAGAGGGCGAAATCAAATAGTGCAGCAGGAATACCTAGCCCATCAAACTCAACATGCTTCTCTGTTAAGTGCAGACCACGGACGCGGCATATCAAAACGGCGGGATCATCATTTAGCCGATAGTGTTTTGCGCTGGTAGGATCGGTATATTCTATGTCACCTGCCACGGCATCACGCAAATTAATCTGTCCTTCGACGACTTTAGTCCAAGTGGGAGCTAAAGAATCTTCGAAATCAGCCATAAATACTTTCGCATTGCCATTAAGCGCATTGATCACCATCCTACGTTCGACCGGACCCGTTATCTCCACCCTTCTGTCTTGTAGATCTGCGGGGATCCCACGGATCTGCCAACGAGCCTTTCTAACCGACTCTGTTTGAGCTAAGAAGTCAGGCAGCTTACCTGCAGCAAATTCCTTCTGTCTATGTGAACGCTGCTGCAGTAATTGAGGAACCTCTGCAGAAAATTGCTGACATAACACATTTAATAAGCTCAGTGCACCTTGACTAAAAATCGTATCTTGGCCATCGACATGTTCGCCTATGATGTTAAGTTCATGGTTAGATTCGACATCTCGTTTGCTGTGATCTGAGCTAACACTATTGGCAGCAGAAGCAGAAAAAGAGACTGCTCTCGTACTTGCCTTCATATCAGGTGTTATCGCCGACAAGGCTTGCACAGGCTCACCCACTTCTACACTTCTAAATTGAGGTTCACGCTGGGCCATACTCAATACATCTTGTGTCATTTTACCCTTCCTCTTCAGTGCTATTTAACGATGCATTCGCTGTGCTTCGTCTACTTCAATCTCGAATCTATTTGCATGTTCACACTTGAGTAACTGCTGAGACTCTCGACTCGCTGCAATGACTCATTAGCTGAATGCTATAGCAGTAATTTGAACAAAACCTACTAACAAAAGCGATCATTTGCAATGGCAAGTCAGTACAAGCTGAAGTCACTTATTCGATAGAAATGAAGAGAGGCAACGAATTCACTCGCCAATAAAAAACAACTTAAGCACATGAAAATAAACAAAATAACAACCATGAAAGAAGAAGGGTAAAATTAAAATTAGTAAGTTGTCAGATAAATTGACCAGAGACCTTAGCCGGTAATATATTACGTAATAATATTCCATCAAGTAACAATATCTATACAGCCGCTACACACCAGCCAGAAAATGTGCACAAGCCCTTCTGTTTGCTAGTTCCCCATAGGTAAGACCATAACATCACGATATTTCAATGACTTACATAGCCAAGCCAAAACGCAATATTTAAACAACCGTTTTAATCTTACGTTTACGAAAACGTTAACATAAGGGAGGTGGCGCGCAACAACACGCTAACAACCACCAAGGTATGTTTGTCGATCAACATGGAAAAAAACATTGGTTAAATCGAAAAAAACTTAGAAAAAAATCACAAACTATTGGATTGCTCACTAGAAGTATTAGCTCAATGGATCTCTGCTTCGAACTGAAATAGGTGATACTAAGGGTGATAGGAAAGCTAGCATGTTGGAATGAGACCTCCAAGGAGCAATGATACTCCCGGTATCATCTTGGCATTTCATTATCCCTGTAGGTCAGGTTCAGGAGGTACGAGCCCATGGACAGGTAAAGGTAGAATAATGCAGGCGCATTTGTGATCTGGAATTTTGGAATGCAGCCTTCAAGCTGGCTGAAGAGATTAAAGGCGATAGAGTCTCGATGCCCTATCACCTTCATATCGATTGTCTAAAAATAGTTTTCTATCTAACTTAATCCGTTAACCTAAACCACTATCCTAGAGCCATCTTACTCTTTTGATAACCAGAGCGACTCAGCTCTATCTCAGGCTTATAAAGCGTGACACAGTTACGCCCCTGCGCTTTAGAGTGATACATGGCGATATCTGCTCTGTGCAGCAAGGGATCTAAACTCAAGTCATCCTCACTACTGGTCGATACGCCAAAGCTTGCCGTAATATCAAAATTGTGGCCAGAAAATCTGGTCTCTATTGATTGAATAAGGCCGCGATACTCTTCCGCCATGGCTTTCGCTTTAGCTTCATCCGTATTAGGTAGAAATAGGGCAAATTCCTCACCACCGAAGCGTGCAAAAACATCATCGCTTCGACTGGCTTTATTGATCACTTCCGCCACCTTCTTTAAAACCCAATCTCCGGTACCATGGCCATAGTTATCATTGATGCGCTTAAAGTAATCGAGATCGAACATGATGACACTAGAAATACCTCTCTTCGATGCAGTCTTGATAAAACTATTTTCGGCAATGTTCTGGGCCGTGCCACGATTAAAGATACCCGTCAGAGCATCGTGCTGGGCCAACTGTTTATATTTACGCTTCTGCACCGTCATCACCAAAGCGAAGATAGCCAATAAAATGAGGCCACCGAAAATGAGCGTATTCATCATCCGCTCATTTCTTCGTTGCGATTCAGTCAAAGCTGCTTTAGCCGTATAGAGTTCACGATCTTTATTGAGATAACGAATTTGGCGTTCTTTCTCAAGATAGTCTAGTTTAGTAGTCTCAAAGGCAATGATCTTACTTTGAATTTCATCTAAAATTTCTGCATGATGCTTTTGATAGAGTTTCAAATATTCTAGTGCTTTATCAGTCTGACCTAATTCTTCAGACAGCTCTGAAGCTAACTTATTTGTTCTCGCGAGCAATTGTACTTCTTCCTGTTCTTCAGCAATATTCATGGCTATTAATACATGCTTTAATGCTTTAGAGGGCTGATGTACTAACTGCTCAATTTGTGAATAAAGTATATGAGCCTCAGCTATATCTAACTCATACGGAACAGACATCGATAGTTTAATAGCTAGATCCACAGTCTCTCTAGCTTTGTTCAAATCATGTAGTTTGACAAATATACTAGCTCTACCTAGAAGTGAAACAGCCATAATCATTTTTTCACTAGCCTCATCACAATAGTCATATGCTACTTGATATAAATGTTGTATTTCATACCAACTTTCTTTTTTATCTCCGTATACTCCACTATAACTTTCTGCATAGTTGAACGAGGCGAAACACTTATGCCTAGGTAGAATTATCGTATCAAACTTTAGCAAAAGATACTCTGCATACTTCAAAGCTTCATCATTGAGTTTTATCTGATCAAATAGCTCTGTTGCCAAAGTATAACCATACACTTCACTTTCAATGTCATTTACATCACTTAAAAGAGGCAATAACTGATGTAGAGTCTGTAATGCTTCCGCGTATTGATTAAAATGGGAATAAGTATTTGCCAACAAATATAGAATCCTAGTTTTATATTTGAAATTACTTTCGTGGAATTTTTTAGATAATTCACTTGTTAGCAAATTAATTGCTTCGTCAGACTTACCAGACAAAGCATATGAGTGAGCGCGGAGCAGTATAAATCGATATTTTTGCTCTTGATTAAATTTAACAAAGTTTTGAGATAATGATGACAAAGAATCAGAAACGAACTGTGGCGATTGAGTCCTAACCGACTCAAGAGATAGCAATATAGTATCAATATCACTATCACTATCGACTTTCTGGGCTGCAGATGCACTTATAAGAAAGGGAAGCAACACGAAAAAGACCGATAACATCATCAGTCTTATAAAGGTCACTCTACAAACCACTAAGCCATTAATAGAATACAAAAATACTCTCTGCAACATTCTGAAATACAACAAGAATCATATAAAATCATAAAGAAATTAAGATTAATCTGGGTTTCTGATGTGCTTCTTATAGACTGATTTATCACCAGTTAAATCAGTCAAGCTTTTCTCGTCACCTGAAAGCATCGCTTTCTTCTCTTCATCATTTAGCTCGGCCTCTTCCATCACCAGCTCAGGGTTTTCAAGATATTTAGCCTTTAACTTTGCATCTGAACTTAGGTTTTCTAACAGGTCATTTAACTTTGACATTAACTCAATCCTTTTATGTTATATAGGGTACTGTTTATTATTTATAGCGATACTGCAATGCTACCTAGCTTTTTATTTAACCTATAACCCTTACTTTAAAGCTAAAGGTTACGACTGAAGTCATAAAATCACTTAACCTAAATCCGCTGCGGTGATGCCTAACTTGGCCAAGATCTCATGATTGACCTCAAGCTTTCTCGACGGTGGAATAAGCAAGGTACTGATATCAGTCAAGCGAGCGAAAGGCAGATCTTTCAAGGGGAACTTGTCGATTCTAGGTTGCTGTATCGGCAAATTGGGCGCTTCATAGACGATGATTTCATGATCGAGTGGATACCATTCGTTAAGCTGTTCCACCAAGACTTGCAAACGATCAGATGAAGTATGAAACTCAGTTAAGGTGTGCTCACCTGCGATGCCTATCTGCCACAATAACAGGTGTGTCGTTGGGTCCGGTGTGTGTGTGTAAAACATAAACTGACTGGCTTCAAAGCTCTGATGACCAGAATGACCAGGATCGATACCTAAGTCGGCCCATAGACAGGCCTCCGCCGAAATACCCGGCTCCATCTTAGCGCTATATCCCTCTTCCCTCGCCAGTTCGATAGCAAAGTGAGAGACACAGGCAAATACCCCTGGATGACCGTAGAGTGCACAAACCACTTTCTTACCATTGCGAACCGCATTTAGAATGGCTTGCACCATCTGGTCATAAGTATCACGACGGCTCTTAATTTCATTACCTTGAGCGTAATAAGGCTGCAGGCTACGAACATCACTATTGAGGGTTTCCAGCCAACGCTGTGCAAACCCATCTGGCACTAAGGAAAACACCACATCGGCATTTTCTATGTAACTCTTGCTGAGGACACTTATCTGACCGGCTAGATTTAAGCCGGTACCGACACAAACTAGGCTACCTTGGTGACATGTACTATTGTGTAGCGTCGGCATTACTTTAGGCCCCTAAAATAGACTCATCATCAAAAACATATTCTCATAACTTTTCGGTTACTTTGCAAGTGCTTATTGCTAAGAATAACAAAGTTAAATAAATTAATATGTTGCAGTTCAAGTTGACAGTTTAAAAAAACAAACTCGGCACACTTGTTACAACCTTGTAACGACTTCAACCTAAACTATCTTATGTAGCCTACAGCCCCCCTAACAGGGGACGGCATTTTCGACATGCAACACACTCTTTATATCTGACTTATAGCTGGGTTTTACACCTGACTTTTTACACACAAAGTAGACCGATAAATCAATAATACTAACGATTCTGAACCAATCGAAAAGATGATGGTCGAATCAAGCGGTCTTACCAAGAGATTGGCTCGACTCAAATTAACGGAATAATGTTCCATCAACCCTTGTCACAGTAGCTTGTGCTTGGGTATGATGACCGATAGATTTTTATGAAGTAGCGTATTCAATGACAATTAAAAAGAAGAGTCTTACCCTTTTGGGCGCCGCTGCGCTCTCGTTATCAGTAACAGGATGTAGTGTATTTGACTGGCTGATCTATAAGCCAGATATTCCACAAGGTAACTATATGGAAACTCAGCAGGTAGAAAAACTGCGTATTGAGATGACCAAGGAGCAAGTTGAATACATACTCGGTAGACCCGTATTACGGGACAGTTTTTCCGACGATACTTGGTATTACGTGTATCACTTTAAGAGTGGACGTGATGCCAGTATCATACACAAAGAGCTGATCATTCACTTTGAAAATGACATGCTGACTAAAGTTGTGGGAGATTACGATCTTGCGGAAGATTTTGACACACCACTAGACCAGAGTCGTCTTCCTGATGCGCCTATGCTAGAAGCTGATGCTGAAAAGATGGAAGAGCCCTTGCTCCCAGAGCAGCGTCCTGAGCCTGTGCCATTAGTAGAAGAAGAAACTTCTGAATATCAAGCAGAAAAGAAGTTTGAATAGCAGAAGCTTAATTGAATAATAAATGAATAAGTCGATGAGTTCCTGGCGTCTGACGTTAGGAACTCATGCAATTATATTCTATATCTTTCCGCCCGTTATCTTATTTATCCGGCCTTCCTCTTTGGCTTTTTCGGCACGTCGTCGTCGCACATCTTTCGGATCGGCGATCAAGGGCCGATAAATCTCTACCCTTTGGCCCGGTACTAAGACTTCATTATGCTTAACTGCACGGCTAAAAATCCCTAGCTTGACCGTTTCAAGGTCGATTTCAGGAAAATAGGTCGTCATGCCACTCAGTTCCACCGCTTCAATACAGCTAGTCCCCGGGGCCACGTTTATCTGGATACGTTTTTGCTGTGTGGGTAAAGCATAGATGACCTCTACCGCAAAATGTTCCTGCTCTATGTTCATCAATTTATCTCTTTCAATATGAATCAAGCTAAAAGCACTTAGCTCGTAGCTTATAGCTCTAAACTCATAGCGAGTAGCTGGCGACTATCGATAAATCACTTTCGCTCTGCCGGTAAACGCCGTCACCATAGATGACATCAAGTCTTTAAACACCTTGCCGAAAGCCAGTTCAACGAGAGAGCTAGAGAACTCGAAGCTCAACTCGAAATCTATCTTGCAGGCATCTTCGGTTAATTCAGTGAAGCGCCACTCGCCGAGCAGATGCTTGAAAGGGCCATTTTCTAAAGAAAGCTGAATACTCTTACCCGGTATGACTTGATTACGGGTCGTGAAGGTTTTACTAATACCAGCTTTAGACACATCTACAGATGCGAGCATAGTCTCGCCGTCAAATTCGAGCACCTTGCCACCGACACAGCCGGGCAAAAACTCTTTATAGGATTCAACATCATTGACGATTTCATACATCTGCATTGCACTAAAGCGCACTAACACACTGCGGGATATTTGGGGCATTCTACTCTTTACCTGAAACAGTTTATCTCAACAATGTGATTAAACCAGTTGCCGAAGACAATCACCTAAACGAACGCTAAAGATGATCACTAATGGCAGGATTTTAACACGATCATAGAAAAACGCATATTCACCTCTTCCTAAAGTGAGACACCTAAAAGCAGCGCTTGCCTAATTGCCCCCTCAAAGCTGACTTTATTTGTTCAAAAATCAGGCAAACCCTCGTTATTGTGCAGAAATGTTTGAATAATTCGTCGGCAGCAATTCCAAAAAACTTGTCCCTGCGTATAATAGCCAGCCTATGGCTAAGAAAAATGCAAAAAAATCAAAAAACTCCTCCGCATCGATTGCCCGTAATAAACGCGCAACCTTCGACTATAAATTCGAAGAGAAGATGGAAGCAGGTCTATCCCTAATGGGATGGGAAGTTAAGTCTATTCGAATGGGCAAGGTTAACTTGTCTGAAAGCTATGTGTTTATGAGAGAGGGCGAAGCCTTTCTCTTCGGTTGTACCATAGCGCCATTGAATACCGCATCAACCCATGTCGTCTGTGATCCTATGCGCTCGCGTAAACTTCTGCTCAAGCGAAAAGAGCTAGATAAGTTACAAGGGCTCGTCGATCGTAAGGGCTACTCTATCGTACCTATCTCTATGTACTGGCAGAAAGGTGCCTGGGTCAAAATTGAGATTGGTCTAGGTAAAGGTAAGAAAGAACACGATAAGCGTGACGATACTAAAGATCGTGAATGGCAGATTGAAAAAGCTCGAACAATGAAAAAAGCCGTACGTGGTGAATAGCACTCCCGTCTCTCCGGCAATGCTTTTAAGCACCCCAGTCTCTCCGGCAATGCTTTTAAGCCGGAGTCGGGTCATGAAACGAAGCTTTAAATGATAAAATGCTTGGTGCGAACAATGAATAACCAATCATTTACTGAAAAACAATAAAAAACACGCAAAACGTACGGATAACGAACAAACGATATAACGAGTTGCAAAACACGCTTGGTAATAGAGTGGTAACGCGTTACAATCGAATTGTACTTGGGGGCGATTCTGGATTCGACAAGATTCTCGAAACCCTGGGAGCATGCCGAGGGGAGGTTGGCCTCGTAAAAAGCCTCACTGTTATAGTTGCTAACGACTCTAACTACTCTCTAGCAGCTTAGGCTAGCTAGCCATCTTGCCGAAACTTCTCAAATGGGTTTGGTTTATAGATGGTCATCTTACATTTGATAGCGAGGGAACCACGTTCAGGGGTGAACCGCGAAATAGTACTGAACTCGCCAATTGCAATCCTGTCTTTCGGAGTGTACTTGGTTAATTAAAAGAGAGACTAAGCATGTAGCGCCTTGGATGTAGGCTTTTTGGACGCGGGTTCGAGCCCCGCCGCCTCCACCAATTCAGAAAAAAGGGTCATCAGTAATGATGACCCTTTTTTTATGCTTGATTTTATTGAATGAAAAACTATAACCAAGACACCCATTATTACTCAGAGGAAGATGGCATCAAGAGTTGTGGATGGCCATGTTCTTCTCTTTTAAATTTAGAGGGGTTACAGTTAAGTGTCCAAATTCACTATGCCACTACAGGGATTTAGTTAGCCATTCTCATGGTTAATTTCGCATTACTAAAACCAAGCGCTTCTAACCCATCGGCGTCAAAGTTCGAAATGAAGTCAACGCCAGTTGAAGAGTCACTAGGTATCCCCCCTACCAGCCCAGGCTCGCCAATTTCGATATTGCCAGCAAACTGAGATTCAGCATTAAAGTCTCCAGACACATAGGAATTAAAGGGCCTAAGACTTGCAGCCGTTGCATAATGCATGTTGCTCAACCCGTTATTGCTAATAGCCCAGCTCCAATCCCACCATCTAACTTCGCTAGGAATATAGCGGTGATTCCACTGGTAGCGGATATCGTTTGCCGGTGGGCTACTACGACCAAGGGTAAAGGTATGGCTCTTGTATGGGCGATTATCAGGGTGTGTATTCCACGCATTACCGCCCCAACGTAAGAAACCGTTAAAGTTAACATCGTAGCTAATATCAGCCCCGAAACGATAAGGGTATGAAATAGTAGAACGATACAATTGAACTTTTATAGGGATCGAAGAGTTTGCAGGAACCATGGGGCGAGCCTGCAACGCGACTGTCTGACTAGACGAACCGCCGTTGGTGTTTGAAAAGTTTTGGTTCGCTTCAATGGAAATTGAAATTTTAGTCGATCCAACTAACGGCCATTTAAACGTATTTTCGGTTTCAACCTTTTGTGAGAATCCATAAGAATTTGTCTTTGACCAATTCGTTGATTCATCAACACTAAGATTGACCACAACCTGCTGAGGTATATTAGTGTTGTTAATGGCTGTAACCATAACCGTGTTGATCAGCTCTCTTTCGGACTCAACGACGGTGCCATGCCAGAAATCACCATCATTTAGCGTATATGCAAAGTTATCAACCGTAATTTTGGTTTTTTCATCACATCGGTAGCCGCTGCATGAACCGCTATTATCTCCTTGTATAGTCCATTTATCACCAGAAGTACGGCTTACTTTCATATCCTCGCCGACATAGTTACTGCGGTTCCCAGATACCCAAGCATACCCAAGATAGTGAGCTAGGTAGCTTAAAGGTCTGATAAACTTTGAATGGTCATTTATTAAAGCGTGTTGAATAGCGACTTCGGTACCCTCAGCTATCGATTTCGGGGCGTAATTAGGGATAGAAGTTTGATCAGATGTAGGGTGGCACCAGGTAGCAGAGTTTGGATGATCCTGCTTAATCTCTCCATTGTAGCCGCTACCCATTATGACCCAATTATCTTTGAGTCCGGTAATTTGCCACGCTCCCATTTTATCAACTAAGTAGCTGCGATTAGCCGCGGCTTCATATCGGTCAATAGGGCGATAACCAAATCGACATACGTCTTCACCCAATGAATCATGAACGATCTGATCCGGGTAAATATTCGCCAGCGCTCCATATGGAATAGCGGAGAGAATTAATACTGGGCTTAAATATTTCAACATAAAATCATTCCCTTTTATATGTTTAAAATTACAAATCATTTAGCAAAGCACTTAAATGATTATTGAACTTAATAAACAAATAGGAAAAGATCAATGCCGAAACATGTATCAGTAAATACTAAGCCAATTAGAAACAGACAATTAATTGTTTCCGTTTATTTCAAGTGGTTATTTAACAAATGAAAATGCAAAATATACAAAACAAATCAACGATCGGTTTGGAGTTCATTTAATTTACTTCAGTTAGTTTTTTAAGTTGTTTAATACTATCGATAAGCCCTATAACTGCGGTGAGGTACACCAACCCTCTGTCAATACAATTAAATATGGATCTTGAATAAGATATACTTTATAAATTAATTAAATCGTTATTATCCACTTCTGCTATTGGCTGACTATTTATGTTTTGTGGAATCTTAAGTTCGTCAAACAATAGTTGTAGTGGCATAGTAAACTTGGACACTTACCCATGTGCCAGGATTGTAGCCCCCCAAATCATCCATTAACTTAATATAGGGCGGTAAATAGATAACTAAATGGCTAAATATTGCCAGAAACGTAAAGATGCTTTCTTGAAAAAGTTATTGTCCCCTCAAAATATGACCGCTGCAGAGGTTTCTGCGTAGTGAGGGCTCTCGAGACTATAACCAAGACATCAATTCTTGTTCTAAGGAAGATGGCTACTGAAATGAGTGGTGAAATGAATGGTGCACTTCTACTTTGAATAAGGGACCAAACTAAAACATCAATAATTGTGGGTGGCCATTCTATTCATTGATTTTGTTAAACAAAATGTAAGTTATTCGTACCTGGATAAAAGCTTAATTCAGCAATAACCTGCTTGTTAAAAAGTACATTTAAACGGTATGCATTAGACCCAGCCATCATTAGCCTCATTTTCTAAGCTAGCCACTTGTTGCTCCTATGACTGAATTGAAAGCTGAATCCCCAAACCTTGCATCACATCCATGACCGCACACAGGCGAATATCGTCTCGACCTTGCTCGATGGTCTACTTGGCTATACCACACAATGCTGCCGCATCAGTCTGGGTGATGCCACTTTGAGTAGGTTTGGCTTTTATTGCGCCTCCTAGTAACGCGACCGAAAAGGGTCGAGTTAGCTCTGGGTTTGCTAAGGCTTTTATAGATTTGGCCACTAGAGAACTCCTGAATATAAGGTTAATTTTAGCAGTGCTTGGCTAAACCAAACTACAAGCGAAAACGTAAAAGTAAAAGTAAAAGTCTACTTAAATAGACTTATAGTACAGATTAAAGCCAAGTTGCAATAAATGCTATGTTTTTAGACTTTGACTCAGAGAGTGTAATTACAAACCATAAAGTATATAAAGTTAGACTTTATATAGCATAGGTGAGATGTCCACCTCGTCCATTACTATGGTAATGAAGATGGTCTGATTGTTGGTAATAGTTTATTGGCGCGCGTTTGCTAGTGTTAGCTTGTAATCGATAAATTAATTTGCAGGTATTATCAATCGTATTAAAAATGTTTACGAAATGGTACCAGCTACAAATTATTGTAATACCCGCATTGAACTAATCTAACCAAACTATTTAAAAACAATCGATTACCAAGCGAAGTCGAGCCTTATTGCCTCCACCAATCAATAAAAAAGCCCCGACACTTTCGTGTCGAGGCTTTAACTATTGCTGTATTCCGTTCTGCGTTAAGTTAACACTTATAGGTGATACTTAATCAAGAGCGAGAAGACACTTTGGTCAACGTCAAGACCGGGAATACCATTGGGTATGCCGTACTTGTTCTTCCAGTAATCATATTCGACACCGACATAAAATTTGCCACTCTTACCATTGAGCACGGCACCTAAGTCATACTTAAGTTGTGGATTAATGTGCAACATAGGCTCATAAGAGTCTTCAGACGGACTAAATACCCAGTCAATATAGCCATCGAACACTATACCTGTGTCACCAAAATCAATCCTCCATGATGGGGCTAGCTGCCAACCATCACTGGCACCAGGTTCTCCAGCAGGATTACTCAATTCGCTACGGTAATAGACGTTCACATTCAGGTAGCTAAAACCAGGCACAGCCCAATCTGAACCGATACCATAGAGAATAGTACTTGCCGCTGCATTCCCTTGTTCATATTGCAGTGCAAGAGACAGATCGGTTAAGGGGCCAAAACCAACTTTGCTATCAAAAATCTTACTGGCACTAAAGCGAGTACCAATCTCACCATAGTTAGCGTGATTACTATCACTTGGTGCATCATTGAAGTAAACAAAGTCTTGGAACGCGAACCAATCTCCGTATTTCCAACCACCGGCAGTTTCTAGCGTAATGGTGGTTTGCTCCGCAGGATCGACCTCAAAGCTATCACCGTAAAGGGCTGTCACACTGAAATCAGACCAATGAATTAAACTCTCTGCAAATGCTGTCGGGCTTGCTAGTAATGCAACCAATATCCATTTATTGTTCATATTCTTCACCTGTAATTGACAAACTTTTATTTTTTTAAGTCGTTAAACGAGCTTAGCGCGACTCTTTTATAATGATTCGTTTTCAAACTGAGCAAGATTAAATTGCCCAACCACCAACATAAAAAGCAACGAGAGTAATGGTAATAATAACCGTACCTAAGTTGAGCTTCTTCCAATCACCCGAGGTCAATCGTCCGATAACCAGCACTAAAAAGCCCAGCATAATGCCGGTAACAATATTACTGGTCAACACAATAAACACGGCACACATCAAACCAGACAATGCATCCACCGAATCATTGAGATCTAACTTGCTGACATTAGACATCATCAAGAGTCCGACATACATCAAGGCTGGCGCTGTGGCATAAGCCGGAACCAGATAACTAAGCGGTGCCAAAAACAACATACAGAGAAACAATCCACCAACTACAGTGGCCGTTAAGCCTGTTTTGCCGCCTGCGGCAGTACCCGCGGCTGATTCGATATAAACCGCAGCTGGTGCACCACCGACCATGCCGGCAAAAATACTACTCACAGAGTCAGAAGTCAGCGCCTTACCACCATTGATGATCTGTCCATCCTTATCCAACAGGTTAGCCTGACCGGCTACCGCACGAATGGTACCCGTAGCATCAAAGATAGCGGTCATCACCAAAGCAAATACCGTGGGCAAAATCATAGGGTTCAACGCGCCCATGACATCCATAGTACCAATCAGGGAGTTCTCACCACCAAAGTCTGGCATGGCAAATAAGCCTTGATACACCACATTCGGATCGAAGATCAGGCCAAATACCGAGATTGCCACGATCACAAGTAAGATACCGCCTGGAACGCGGAGTTTCTCCAGCCCCAAGATGGCCGCAAGACCTATCACGGACATCAACACCGACAATGAAGTAAATTCACCTAATGCAATAGGTAAACCTTCGTGGGGATTTTTTATCACCAGTCCTACACCATTGGCGGCGATGAGCAGTAAAAACAGGCCAATGCCGATGCCGGTACCGTGAGCAATACCGAATGGAAGATTAGTTAAGATCCATTGACGAATGCCCGTCACGGTAATGCCGGTAAACACGACTCCCATAAGGAAGACCGCGCCTAAGGCAACAGGAATACTGACCCCTTGACCCAAGACTAGGCTGAATGCCAGAAATGCCGTGAGTGAGATAGCACAACCAATAGCCATTGGCAGTTTTGCCCATAAGCCCATCAGCAGCGAACCAAAGGCTGCAATCAAACAGGTAGCGATAAATACGGCTCCGGGATCAAACCCTGCGATTCCCAACATACTGGGCACCACTATGACCGAATAAACCATGGCCATGAAAGTGGTCACCCCGGCAATTACCTCTTGCCGGACCGTGCTCCCTCGCTCGGTTATCTCGAAGTAATTGTCTATCGGACTCTTTGAAGCTAACTTATTTTGTTCTAATGATTCATTTCCAACTGTATTGCTATCGGTCATATCATTGCTTCCTTTTTGCCACAAAGTATGTGCCTGGATAACATCATGCGAGTGTCTACTCAGACTTCAAGCAATGGTACCAGGGCATAAATCAACAGAGATTTACACCTTGGCTCGATGTTAAAATTAAAGTTCAATATGACTATTGAGCTTCTATTTTCAGCCCATACTTCCACATATACTCGGCTGAAACAGCCGAGTATTCCAATTTTTGACTCGCGATTAATTGCGTGCGTAAACTAATTGTCCATCGACATAGGTACGATAGATGCTGCGATCATCACTTAAGGTAATGAGCACAAACAGCTCATCGGCAAGAGACTTTGAGTTGTCATATCTCAATTGCTGTAGAGGGGTCGCGCAGGGATCGATAACCACAAAGTCGGCTTCCTTACCTATCTCAAAGTTACCGATCAGGTGATCTAAAGACAGAGACTTAGCGCCGCCTAATGTCGCCAGATAGAAGGCCTCGTATGCAGATAAACGATACTCCTGCAGTTGCATCACCTTGTAGGCTTCATTCAGGGTCTGCATCATGCTGAAGGTCGTTCCAGCACCAATATCTGTGCCGACGCCTACCTTGACCTTACGCTTCCAGGCTTCTTGTAACTTAAACAGGCCGCTGCCAAGATACAGGTTTGATGTAGGGCAGAAAGAAATCGCAGAATCTGTCTCATGAAGACAATCCCACTCACAATCTTCAAGGTGAATACTGTGGGCAAATATACTCTTAGGCCCCGTCAGTCCGTGGTGATGATAAACATCTAAGTAGCTGGCACGCTCAGGAAACAGCTCTTTAACCCACTTGATTTCATCCTTATTTTCACACAGATGAGTGTGTATATAAGTGTCGGGGAATTCTTTCTTGAGTCTGCCGGCGACATCGAGTTGCTCTGGGGATGAAGTCGGGGCAAAGCGTGGAGTAATGGCATAGAGCAGACGTCCGCGTTTATGCCACCTCTCAATGAGTTCCTTGGTCTGGTTGTAGCTAATCTCAGGCGTATCCAGTAGATAATCAGGTGCATTCCTGTCCATCATCACCTTACCGGCTATCATGCGCATATTGATGTTTTCAGCCACTTCAAACAGTGCGTCGACTGACTCAGGATGCACGGTACCAAATACCAATGCCGTGGTTGTGCCGTTGCGCAGCAGTTGTTTTACAAAGAACTCAGACATCTCTTTGGCATAGTCTTTGTCTTTGTAACGCGCCTCGGTGGGGAAAACATAGTTATCTAGCCATTCGAGCAACTGCTCACCATAGGCACCCACCATCTCAGATTGTGGGTAGTGAATATGGGTATCGATAAACCCGGGCATGACTATTTTTCCCGGATAGCTGCGCACTCTGACATCTGCGGGGATCTTGTCTTTTCCCTCTTCCCAGGTGCCGATCCACTCTATGCGTCCATTGGCAACAAACATCAGACCATCTTCAATAAATCTTAGATTCTTCTCGATATCAGCTGGATCATCTACCACGCTTAAGATATCCAGGAACGATGCTCTAATGACTTTTATTGTATGATTATATTCCATCATAAACCTCAATTTATCTCTTATTATCAATCAATTGCATTAAAGTGCAGACCAGACCTAGTAGCCTAGCTATATTATTAACATCCCAAAAGTGGCAATACCTGTTATTAACCACTTGTGGTGATCTACACATTTTTACTGGAATAAATTCGCTATTTGATTGTTATGACTGATTTTTCATCAGATTTGTCAGCTTCAGACAGATTTTCAGATTCACTCTCTGCAATCTGCTCTTGCAACGACTCGCGTTTCTCTGCCGTACACTGGACTTCATCTGAGCGACTGACCCTAAGCACTAGGTTAAGCAGCAACGCAACTAATGAGCCTGCAGTGATACCTGAGCCGAAGATAACCCTAACTGAGTCGGGAAAACTGTTGAGGATCTCGGGGCGGAAGGTTACCGCCATACCAAAGGCGACGCCCACGGCTATGATCATCATGTTGCGCTTAGTGAAGTTGATACGAGCTAAGATACCGATACCCGCTGAGATGATCATGGCGAACATCACCAGGCCAGCACCGCCGAGCACAGGAGAAGGTATGGTGACAACCAGAGCACCAATTTTGGGGAATAGTCCGGCGAACACCATGATAAGACCGGTTAATGCCACCACATGTCGGCTGGCGACCCCAGTTATCGAGACGATACCTACATTTTGGCTAAAAGATGAGAATGGCGTAGTCCCTAAGGTCGATGCCAAGGCGCTGCCCAGACCATCACATAAGATGCCCTTGGAAAGTTTATCACCGGTTAACTTAGTATTGGTCGCATCACTCAGGGCTAAGAAGTCTCCGGTGGACTCCATGATAGTGACTAGGTAGGCGATAGACATGCCTATTATGCCGCTGATGGTAAAGCTGAGACCGAAGGGAAGTAGACTAGGTAGGGCAAATACCGGAGCGGCACCAACCGGGGAGAAGTCGACAATACCTAACATGATCGCGACCACATAACCGACAAACATACCGATAACGATGGCGGCGGCAGATACTATGCCCTTGCCTAGCTGTGATAGGACAATGACCACCACCAACACCAGCAAGCCGAGCAGCAGGTTATTATAAGAGCCATAGCCCTCTTGGCCGACAAAACCACCGGCGAACCAATCTACTGCCACAGGTAAAATCGTTAAGCCAATAAGCAAGACTACTGTGCCTGAGACTACGGGCGGAAATAACTTTCTGATCTGTGGCATAAAACGACTGCCAATAATCATCACTAGGGAGCCTATTAACGCGGAGCCAAAAATCGCCGAGGCCCCGGATTCCAGGCCTATGGAGATAGAAATGGCAACGAAGGTAAAACTGGTGCCCATCACCACGGGTAAACGTATTCCAACCGGGCCTGCACCTTTACACTGAATAATGGTCACTAGGCCCGAGACCATTAATGCGGCATTAACCAGAATAACCATATCTTCTGTGCTCATACCTATGGCGGAACCAACGACTAGAGGGACAGCAACAATCGCCCCCATAGCGGCTAACATATGCTGCAGTGCCAACACAATACTGACACCCATAGGCGGTTTATCTTCAATCTTATATAACAGTTTCATCTCGAATCCTTATCTAAACTTGGTGGCAAGTCATGCTCTAATACATCAACAAACTTGGTGGTTTTTAAGTAAACTTCAGATCAAACAGGAACAATTAACATGTGAAATCGAGAACGAACGCGACAAACGTCGCGCGCGCCCTTAGCTCTCCTTAAATATTTATAATTTGTTCAGTCCTTCGAGGACCTTTTCGGGAGTGAAATGCCAGTCACGGATCCATACGCCACAAGCATCATGAATAGCCGATGCAATTGCGGGCGCTGCGCCGTTGACGCCGATTTCAGAGATAGACTTAGCCCCGTAAGGACCAACCTTGTCATCACTCGGAACCAGTACAGCCTTAAATTCCTTAGGAATATCGCCAATCATAGGCGCACCATAGCTCTTAAGGTCACGGGTTAGCGGGATACCATTTTCGTCATAGATAAGCTCTTCGGTTAAGCTGTGACCGATAGCACGTAAACTGGCACCATAGATCTGGCCCAGGGCAAGGTTTGGATTGATAGGCGTACCGCAGTCAAGCAAGGCATGGAACTTCTCCAGCTTGATTTCACCGGTGCGGACATTGACTGCCACTTCGGTAAAGTTGGCACCATAGGGGAAGGCGAACAGTGAGGTCGTGTAACAACCGTTGGCCATTAACTGCCCCCAACCTGTGCCGCTCTCGGCGCGACGAGCAATATCAAAGTAGCTGACTTCACCTTGCTTACCTTTAACTACGCCAGGAGCCGCAAGAACCACATCTTCGACGGCCTCCTCCAGCATCTCGGCGCCACAGGTTAAGATCTTAGTGCGCATGGCTTCGGCAGCTATTTTGGCGGCATTGCCGGAGAAACAGGTACCCGAAGAGGCGTAAGCGCCCTTATCGAATGGGGTATGATCCGTATCACCTGAGTGAATGGTGATCTCATCGATGGGACAGCGCAGCACCTCGGCGGTGAGTTTGGCTACCACAGTATCGAGTCCGGTACCAATATCGGCACCACCGGAGTGAACGATGAAGGTGCCATCGGATGCCATCTTAATCGAGCAGTTAGCCTGATCGATATCTGGAATGCCCGATTTTTGCTGAATAATCGCCACTCCGCGACCAATGCGCCAGTCGCCATCCGCTTTCTTTTCACCATCCCAGTTAATCAGCTCACGTCCCTGCTTAAGGATTGGCTCTAGGGCACAACTCATTGCTCTTGGAGCCGTTGCCGGCATCTTACCTTCGCCGATAGCGCCCAAGATCTTAAGTTCCTGACCTTCACGAACTCGGTTGATCTCAACCATCTCCAGATGATCGATACCCAGAACTTCAGCCATCTCAGCCATCGCCATAGTCAAGGCGAAGTTACCCTTAGGCGCACCGTAACCTTGGTAAGCACCGGTGGGGCAGATATTGGAGTAGTAAGTCGTCACACGAAAATCGACGTTATCACAGGGGTATAGAGGCAATGACAAGGCGGGGCCATTACAAGGTACCGTCAGAGCGTGGTTACCGTAAGGACCTGTGTTTGCAAGAAAATCCATATCGATCGCGGTCAAAGTACCATCTTTCTTGGCACCAATTTTCACATGCACCTTAGCCACGTGACGGGTAGAGTTAGCGATAAACTCCTCTTCACGTGTGTAGTGAAAATACACGCCTCTGCCTGTGATCCAAGTCGCCCAACCACAGACATCTTGCAATAAGATATCTTGCTTAGAACCAAAACCACCGCCGACACGCTCCTTGACGATATGCACCTTATTCTGCTTAATACCGATAATGTTAGCGACCTGGCGACGCACATGCCAAGGCACCTGAGTCGAGTCGTGCATCACCAGACGATCGCCATCCATATAGCTGTAACAAATATGGGTTTCCGTCGGTAGTTGCTGTACCTGCTTAGACTCATAGGTACGCTCTATGACGTGATCGGCCTCGTTAAAACCTTTGTTAATATCGCCGATATGGCCACGAATGCTCGCCGCAATATTTTTCCTCGGGAAACAGCCAATGGGGAAGTTAAGGATCACCTTACCGTCTCTGATATCGGCATTTTTATTTTGTTCATCTAAATCATCAGGTGCGCCAACAATATACTCGATGGGACCATTGTGGATAATGGGCGCATCGGCGGCGCGGGCATCATCGATGCTGATAACCGGCTTGAGGACGTCATATTTAACCTCAATCAGCTTGAGTGCTTGCTCGGCTATCTCGACGGATTCGGCCACCACAGCGGCGACTCTATCACCCACATGACGTAGCTTCTGACAAAACATGCGTCTATCTAATGGCGAAGGCTCTGGGGCAGTCTGACCACCTGGAGTGTAAGCAATATCCGGGCAATTTTTATAGGTGATGACAGTCACCACCCCCTCCAAAGCTTCGGCTTTGGTGACATCTAAGTGAGTGAGCCAGGCGTGAGGATGCGGACTGCGGAGCATCTTTATCACGCAGGCATCTGCAGGGATCCTATCTTCTACATAACAAGGTTTCGCCTGCACCATTTTAGCCGAGTCTAACTTGGGCGTGTTCTTACCGATAAAGGTGAGATCGTCCCTGAATTCTGGTGCGTACTGCTTATCATGCTCTGGATTTTTCAGGCGATTAACCGCTAACTCAATCACCTCATAGTATTGCTGATAGCCAGCATCACGACTAAATATGCCGGTCAGAGCATCGTCTATCTCGTCACGATTTGGATTCGGATTATGCTTTAACAGCTCAGTTAAAATCAGCGCCATGGCGGGATCGTTATATCCCGATTGCACCACACCCACGTCGATCATCGCTTGCTGGACATGGTTCAGCTGATTCCACTTACCCAATGATTCGGCCGTATAGATCTTGGTACCCTCAAGCTGAGCCGCGATCAACAAGGACGCGTTCAGTAGGCGACCATCGACTAATATCACGTCGGAACCGGCAAAACCAAAACCATCATCACTGTTTCGTACCGAGTGAAAACCAGCCTTGTGCAATAAGGTTTGGACATTATCACCAAGACGACAAACAAGTTCTTGCTGGCGATCATTTATTGTTAGGTTAATGCTCATCACTAAGCCTCCTTCACTAGACGTTTACATTCGGCAAGCAAATCAGTCACTAAGATGCCTGAAATATATTGCTTATAATCGACGCTGCCGCGAATATCGGCCTCAGGAAATACTGAGTTAGCCACCGCTTTTTCCAGTTGCTCTTCAGTTAACTTTTGAGCCTCGATGTCTCTCAATCGAACAGGAATGCTGTAACCGGCTCTGCGTGGTGAGACACCATCGATGGCGATCACACTTTCACCAGCCTGGTCTAAAGATACGGCCACATTGATAATAGAAAGGCCCGCCGCTGAGCGAGTCATGTTGTAGGCCAGACAAACCAAGTTGACATCCGGGATCACCACCTGAAGGATCAAGCCACGGCTGTCACTTTCCAGGTAATCTTCAATCCCCATCTCTCCGGCTTCGGCCGTCACGATGCGCGTCTTAAGGGCTATCAAGACGGGCAACAATAAGGCTTCTTCTTGAAAGGCGGCGATCTCTCCGCCAATAGTGGCTTGATTACGTACATGTTTTGAATAAATGAATTGAGCTGCCTGCTTTAGACCATAGGGAGTTAATTCATTTTCCAGCACAGACTGAACCCGACACATGGCACCGATATACAGGGAGTTACCACGCAACTCAATGGTTTCCAGGGCTAAGTTATGCAGAGAAATCGCGACGGTTTTTTTCGTAAGACTGGGTCTGGCATTGAGTTTTGAGCCACCTGCAAACCAGGTTGCATTGGCTGCATGCTCCTTCATTAAATTCAGAGCTTGGTCTGTGTTGCTGGGCTTAAAAAAGTGTTCAATCATAGTACTTCCCTTCTCAAATGAGCTTATTTCTCAACCACTACTTACATGGTTTTAAAATAAGTGATGCAATTGAGTTAACTAGTGGCAACATTTACGCCAGAATCATGATTGAGTGGGTTATTGTTTTTTTTTGTGATTCGCGTCAAGTTTATGCCGTCGCCAATGAGACTCTTGACGGTTTACGGCAGCATAGCGACTCAGATCCAAATCTCTGCAGCAGAAGTTGGCCTGATAAAGCACGAAATAGCGGGGGGAATGGGACTAAAGTGAACGATTAATATCAAAGGCTATCAAAATAATAAAAAGGGCTATCACTTTGATAGTGATAGCCCTAGCTGGATAAGTTTGGCCACAAGTGAAATCATTTCACCTCAGCAAAGCCCTGGTGCGACTAATGAAACTCGCGGAACACTCCGGAAATAAATGACTTCTCACAATAATGGCACTTAAGCTTAACTCCGATGCTCTCTTGCTTGATATTGAAGCGACTGTCGACGGGTTCATTATGGCTGATACAGTTGCTGTTAGGGCAGGTCAACACCCCAGAGATGCGCTCGGGGATAGCCACTTTAAACTTGTCTACCACTTCAAAATTTTCGATCACATTGATGGTCGCCTTAGGCGCGAACAGGGCTAACTGGTTAGCCTGATTTTGATCGAATACCGTATGCTCAATCTTGATCAAATCTTTAAAGTCGCCGCTACTTGTCGGCAAATTAAACCCTATGGTGAGACGCTGTTGCCCCTTGGATAGTTCAAAAAACTTCAGGATTTTAATGCCTTGCCCGGGTGCGATATGGTCGATAACAGTCCCATTTTCAATGGCTTCGACTTTTAGATGCTTCTTCATTACTTATCTCCATATTCATTGGTCAGCACTAAGGCAAGCAGCGCTTGGCGGGCATATACGCCATTTTCAGCCTGCTGAAAGTAATAAGCATAAGGTGTGTGGTCTACATCTGTGGTGATCTCATCGACCCTGGGCAATGGGTGTAATACCCTAAGATTGTCTTTCACTCCCTCCAGCATCTTAGCGCTCAAGATAAAACTGGATTTCAAATGCTGATATTCAGTTTCATCGAAACGTTCCTTCTGCACCCGGGTCATATACAAGATATCTAAGTTATCGACCACGCCGTCTAAGGTGTCATGCAAGGTAAACTTACACCCTTTGGCATTAAGATCATCGATAATGTAATCGGGCATCGACAGTGCAGAGGGGGCAATGAAGTGGAACTCACAATCAAACAGGGATAATGCCTGGGTCAGCGAATGCACAGTACGACCATATTTCAAATCACCCACGAAGGCCACCTGCAACTTATCTAAGGTGCCTTGGGTCTCATAGATGCTGAACAGATCGAGTAAGGTTTGCGTCGGATGCTGATTCGAGCCATCACCGCCATTGATCACCGGAACCGAGGAGAACTCACTGGCAAGACGGGCGGCCCCCTCTTGATTGTGGCGCATAAAAAACGCGTCGCAATAGGAGGAGATCACTTTTACCGAATCGGCCAAAGTTTCACCTTTCTTGCCCAAAGAAGTATTACCACTATCGGGGAAACCTATGATACTCCCCCCTAGCCTATGTACCGCGGTCTCGAAAGACAGGCGAGTTCGCGTCGAGGCTTCAAAGAAACAGCTGGCGATAACGCTGTTTTTCAACAGATCAGGATTAGGGTTTTTTTTCAGTTTATTGGCGGTAGAGACGATAAGTTCTAATTCAGAACGAGAGAGATCAGAGATGGAGATTATATGTTTATTATATAAGGGGTTACTCATTATTGCAGTGTCCTTTTCCGACGATGAAATCGGAGGGGAATTGTACATCTTTTAGGTCAATGAGTATAGTGATATACACTCATTGACCTATGATGTTTTAAGTGAACTTGGTATTAGCCTATATTTTCCAGCCATCGTCGCAAGAGGTTGAGTGCCGCACAGCGGCGATACTCGGCGGTTGAACGGTGATCATCGATAGGGGATATCTTCTGACTATAAAAATCGATGATCTTATCGACGGTTTCCGTTTGCTGTAACACGGCCGCACTCTGCCCAATCAAGCCCTGCTCAAACTCGACATTGCGGACCACAGTTGGCCCTATGGCGCCGAATGTCAGTCGCCAATCTTTGATGATGCCCGATTCTATTCGCACCCCGGCTAATATCGACAACTTAGTCAGCGCATTGGCTTTGCGGGTCCCTACCTTATGATATAAATAGTCATCAAACATAGGCAGGGTCAGGCTTACACTGGTCACTATCTCATCGGCTAACTTCAATGTCTGACCGGGACCCGAGATAAACTCCTCTATGGCTAACTCCCTTTTACCACCAGGACTGCTGAGTTCGATGCGTGCATCGAGCAGATACAGGGCGGGCAACATGTCGGCCGCGGGCGATGCATTGCAGATATTACCCACTAAGGTTGCCCGATTACGCAGGGCCGGCGCCGCGATTCGCTTAGCCGCATCTTTAATCATCAAGGGAACAGACTCGTGGGAAATCAACTCGTACAATGTCACCCCAGCACCTATCACTAACCTAGGTTCACTGGTTTGATTATTGAGTTCAATCCCCTTGATCTCGGCAATATCATCGAGAAACACCACAGTATTATCGCAGTCATCATACTGAGTCATTCCTTGCACCATAAGATCTGTGCCACCAGCAAATAACGTAGCACAATGTATTGCATTCAACTCAAGCGCCTTCTCTAACTTAGTCGGACGATAGACGTTTACCATATACCTTCTCCCTTTCTCGCCGCAATTTTAGCCGCTTCGACTATCATGGCGTAGCCAGTACAGCGACACAGATTGCCGGCTAACGCTTCTCTTATCTGCATATCCGTTGGCGTAATATCCGCACAAACACGATTATCCAGCAGATGATAGAGGGCTAACACCATGCCTGGCGAACAGAAGCCACACTGTACCCCCTTCGCCTCTAACAGGGCATCGATAACGCACAGGCCCTTAGGCGTATTCCTTAAGCCTTCTAAGGTCACCAGCGCCGTTCCTTTCGCTTGAATGGTGGGGATTAAACAGGTATTGACCAGCTGGTTATCCATGATAATCGAGCATGAACCACACTCTCCTTCACCGCAGCCCTGCTTCGGTGAGGTCGTCCCTAGTTGTTCTCTTAAGGTATGCAGTAGAGGCTGCAGTGGATCGACATCCACCTTGACTGCCTGGCCATTAAGCTTAAAACAAATCTTCATCGCGCTACTCCTTGAGTCTTGCCCCATGTAACCGTTATATTGCCGAGACATTGCTTCTTCGCCCCATAGAGGAGATCACACACCACCTCTGGCGTAACAGGGATCGATGAAATAGGCAAGCCGATAGCACTCTCAACCGCGGCACAATAAGCCGCAGCGCCGCCATTATGGGTCAACTCGCCTCCCCCTTTAGCGCCCTTAGGCCCATATTTGTAAGGATTATCGACTAATGCGCTGCTGATCGCGGGCACGTCCATCGACGTAGGTATCACATAATCGGCCATGGTGATTTGTTGGAATTTCCCCTCACTGTCTAAGGTCATCCGCTCTATACTGCCGTAGCCCAGCGCCTGTACCATGCCACCGTCTATCTGGCCCTTAAATACTTCCTCATCTATCACGTGACCCACATCATAGACGGCCCACAGACCGGTTATTTCAGTTTCCCCCGTGGCTGAGTCCAACTCGATCTCAACGACATTCATGCCATAACTGGTTACCTGATAGGCATTACCCTCAAACTTCTCTTGATCCCATTTATGGTAACTGGGTTTTTTATAATCTTCTTCGACACATTGCTCGGTACCATTTATCCAGATACCGGCCAATTTCTTTGCGGCGACCTCGATAAGGTAGCCCACAATGACAATTGAACGCGATGCGACTGTGGGTCCAGAATCAGGCACCACACCGGTATCGGCGGCTGCGAGCCTGACTGAGGTTAATGGCACTTTCAGCGCATCGGCGACTATTTGACAAAAAGTAAGGCTGAGTCCTTGGCCCATATCTGTGCTAGATACCTGGATCTCAACATCATTATCGGCCCCCTTCACCAGACGCACTTTGGCCTTGACTAAGGTATCCTCGAGATCCCCGGCGAAACCGCAGCCATGCTGAAACATCGCCAAGCCGATCCCTTTTAGCTTGTCACTCTTGTTTGATTGCTGGCGGTAGGCTTTGGCCTTCTCATGATAATCACTGGCCTCACAGATCTGCTCATACATCTGCTCGAGCACTAAGTCACCAAAGATGCTAGCCCCGGTTAACGTCGTCGAGTCTGTGTTTAACAGATGATCATGTTTAAAGTCCGCCGGCTCCAAGCCAAGTTGCTTAGCAACATGACTGAGGTGGGTCTCTATGCCGAAGCACGTTTGAGGAGAGCCAAAGCCTCTAAAGGCACCGTTAGGTGAGGTGTTTGTCGCCCAAGCTGTTGCATCGACTCGCACATTGTCAATCTCGTAGACATTGATACAACTGGTGATCGCCCTCTGTAGCACTATGCCAGATAGACTCAGGTAAGCCCCCGAGTTAATGTCTATCTTAACTTCCATGGCGACTATCTTGCCCTGTTTATCGACTCCGGTGCGGTAATGAAAATCGATAGGATGACGCTTCGAGGTGAAGGCAATATCTTCACTACGAGGCAGAACCAGCCTTATGGGTTGTCCCACACGCTCAACCGCGACACATAAGGCACCGGCAAGCACATCGGGATAGTCCTCTTTGCCACCGAAGGCACCGCCAGTGGTGGCCTGAATCGCTCGCACCCTATCGTGACCCAGCACCACTGAGATACAATGATGCACATACCAGGGGCACTGCATCGAGCCTTCGATAACAATCTTGCCATCCAGTGGATAACCGACCATGCCTTGTGGCTCCAGATATATATGCTCCTGATAGCTGGTAGACAGAGTCTCTTCGAAGATATGCTCAGCCTGGGCAAAGCCCATCTTCACATCACCTTTATTGATCCTGTGGCTATCAAATTTATTGTCTTGGCCATGGATGGCACCATCGGTGAGTTTTTGTGAATCTGGGAGGGTGAAGGCAGGGGTGAGTGGCTGATATTCTACGTGTATTTTGTCTAAGATCTGCTCGAGAACCTTAATTTCAGGTCCTACCACAAGTAAGATAATTTGGCCTAGATAACGCACTTCATCATCGGCAAAAACGGGCCAATCCGCCTCCACCATCTGCAGCACGTTGCGCCCAGGCACGTCTTTAGCGCCAAAGACAAAGTAGCCTTCGGGTAAGTCCGGTAACCTAATACTTTCGATCTTACCTCTTGCGCATGAAGAGCGGAACAAGCGCCCTTCCAAAAGATTATCGAAATGACGATCGGCAATAAACTTCGCATCTCCTGTAGCTTCTTGCCATTTGAATTGCGTTTTATCCCTTTTCATAACGTTTCTCTTCTTAGCTGTATTTGTGGTATTGCACCAGATACGTATTGCTAATTTGTGCACCTATGGGCGATACCAAATGAAACACAATAATGAAAAAGGGAAAAAGTACCGGCTCTTAATATCGAGAGACTCAATGCCTCTGTGAGCAATACTTCTTCCCTATTTCAAACGCTTAATTGTTAACTGATCTTATCCATATTGGTCCAGATACGCTGGGCGACTTTCCTTGCCTCGGCGTAGATTGGCGCAACATCGAATGGGAACTGGCGATCTTGGTAGACGAAGCGTCCCTCAACCATCACAGAGTTAACGTTACCGGCATTGATACCGAAGGCGATATGACCGGGTAAGTTATCTGCCAATAAAGGTGTAGGACTCATGTAATCTAAGATAGTGAGATCAGCCTTATTACCCGCTTCGAGTCGGCCGAACTTAGCACCGAAATTCTTCGCTAAGATATCGTTACCCAGCCATAAGTTACGCAGGAAGCTGTCGGGCCATAGTGGCCCGCCGCTGTCTCTGTGCTTGAAGAATGAGAACTTAAGTTCTTCAAACATATCGGCGCCGATACCGTCAGTGCCTAGCACTAGATTATCGAACTTAGCCAGCTGATGGTTGTAACCCACATTGTTGTTCATGTTCGAACGTGCATTGTGTGCCAGGAAGCCGCCACGAGCGTTCAAGATATCAATATCTCTATCCGATAAGAACAGGCCGTGAGCAAGTAAGGTCTTATCATTGATCAAACCGAAGCTATCCAAACGCGCAACTATGTCTTGGCCATAATGATGATGACTGTGGGCCACATCATAACGATCTTCGGCGACATGCATATGGATACCACGGCCTGTGACCTTGACGGCTTCGGCCATCATAGACAAGCCTTCATTGGTCACGGTAAACGGCGCATGGGCTCCGATATGGGCCTCAACCAGATAAGGTTCATCGCCCTTCTTCTTAGCCGCATCGATCAGCTGAGCGAAGGCGATATTTTCCTCGACGCCGGCTTGCATCTCTTTCATGCCACCGTTTCTGTCAGTGACTTCGTAACAGGTCATGCCACGAAGACCGGCCTTAATGAAACCGCTACGTAAGGTCTTAAGTGAGCCCGCGATATAGTTAGGCGATGCGTGGTGATCGATCACACTCGAACAACCATTCTTAATCGCTTCGAGTGAACAGATTAGGCCACTGTAGTAGACCGCTTCCTCATCGAGGGCGAGATCCAGACGCCACCAAAGGTTCTTCAAGATTGAGATAAAGTCGGGGCTAGGCTTAATATCAGCCATCACCCCTCTCGCTAGGCCAGAATAGAAGTGATTATGGGAGCACACTATCCCAGGCATAACGAGTTTACCTTTCATATCCGTCACTGCTGCTTGCGGATATTTACTGCGTAGGTTTGACCCCACCTCTTTAATCGTAGTGCCATCAATAAGGATATCGACACCTTCTTTAACGAAACATGGCTCAAATTGAACAGCTGTTGCATTTTGTAATAAAATCATAAGACTATCCCTTATTCACCCAGTTGACCAAGTAAGTAATCATGCTTGGTAACCACGAATTTGATGATGCGTGAAATATCACTTAAGCTGTCAGGTAGTGTAAAATGCTTGCCATCATTTAGCTCACAGGTGTAGATCTCTTCATTGGCGCGAACCGTAAGACGTGTGTCTTCGACGAGGAAGCCGCTATTTTGACTGGCGTTCATGTCAGCTAGCGAGTTAAAGATGGTCAACTTGTCATGGTAAGGACGACCGTTCCACGGACAGAACTGAGCACAGTTACCACACTCGTTACAGTAGGCATCGATATGCAGTACCTGGAACTTATCTTTAAAACCTGGGACTGCCAGTGAGATATTGGCGCGGTTAGGACAGACATCCACACACTTAGAGCAGACATATGAACATTCCAGGCAGCGCTTTGCTTCTTGCTCAATGAAGGCTTCCTGATCGTCGGAGCCGACCAACTTAACTTGGATCTCGGCTTTTCGTTGGTAGATATCCTCAACATCAAAATCTGACTTAACGTGATACTGACACTCAGTAACAGCCTCTTTAGCAAGAATTGATGTAGCCGCTTTGCGACCACCTGAGATAGCCGCAACGATAGATGAAGGACCCGTGTTCGCATCACCTATAAGGTACACATTCTCGAGGCCTGTCTCGGCGGTATCGGCAGAGACGATTGGCCAGCCATCTTGACCCATAGGGATACCGATCTTGCTAAGCACATCGCAGTTACTCTGCTCACCGACCGCGGTGATTAACGCATCGACATTGAGCTCAATAGTCCTATCGGTAGCCACAGGGCGGCGACGTCCCTTAGCATCTTTCTCACCTAGCTCCATCACGCGAGCGACAAGCTTGCCATCTTGGCTTAATGACTCAGGGTTAGTGAGGAACATGAACTGCACGCCAGCGGCTAATGCTTCATCATACTCATCTTTATAGGCTGGCATCTCGGCGGCTGTACGACGGTAAAGTACCGTGACTTGCTCAACGCCATCCACTTTAAGTGCAGCGCGAGCACTGTCCATTGCCGTGTTACCCGCACCAACGACGGCCACATGCTTACCTAGCTTGTTATCACCGCTATCGAAGACGCCATTATTGTACTGGGCCAAGAATTCAAGTGACTTGAATACGTTAGTGTTACCACCTTCGAGTGAGATTGGGTTGCCTTTGTCGGCGCCTATGCCTACACAGATATACTTGAAGCCACTCGCACGCAGTGCATCGACAGTTAAATCTGTCTTACAGCCATACTCTATGTTCACGCCATGGTTAGTGACAAACTCGATATCGTGCTCAATCGCTTCGGCAGGAATTCGAAAGTGAGGAATAATGTTCTTGACCACACCACCGGCATTGGCTTCTTTTTCAAAAATAGTAACAGGGTGACCCGCACGCGCTAAGAAGTAAGCCGCTGACAGACCCGCAGGACCCGCACCCAATACGGCGGCAGGCGCCTTGTCTGTCAGACTCGGCTGATGCCACTTCGCCTTATATTCGTCCCAACCTTTCTCCAGGGCGATCTTCTTCATCTCACGAATATTTAACGCGCCTTCATAGTCACGACGAGTACAGTTGTACTGACATTGATGATCACAGATCTGACCCGTGATGGCAGGCAGCGCATTACGTGAATAGATGACCTCGAGGGCCTCGGCATACTTTTTCTCGCCCATTAGGCGTAAATATTCTGGAATA
Source organism: Shewanella benthica (assembly GCA_023284085.1). Lineage (GTDB taxonomy): Bacteria > Pseudomonadota > Gammaproteobacteria > Enterobacterales > Shewanellaceae > Shewanella > Shewanella benthica. Next base: position 53,939 of record JAKVHY010000024.1, on the reverse strand, counting down.
TCTTGACTGATAGGACAGGCGGTAACACAAGGTGCAACCGAGCAGTCAGTTAAAGGCAAAGCCTTATTGACTGTGATATCTTCGGGGCCACGCCACTCTTTTTGGGTGTAGTCGACCGTCAGAGACTTCTTCGCCAGCTCGGCTAGCTTAACCATATTGACCTTAGTCATGCCCCACTCGCTGCTATCGGCAAGCTCGTTAACGCAATCGGTTAGGCGCATGTATCCACCGGGCTTAAGTAAGTCTGTCGCCATTGTGATGGGACGGATACCCGCTTCGAAGATCTCTTTAATGTTGAACTTGCTCGCGCCACCTGAATAGGAGATCGGCAATTCACCATCGAACTCATTAGAGAGTTCAAGCGCCACATTGATAGAGAGGGGGAACAAGGCGCGACCCGACATATACATCTCTTTATCGGGTAGACGGCCTTTCTTGTTGATCGTGCCTAAGGTGTTGGTCAGCTTAACGCCAAAGCCGATATTGAGCGTTTTACCGAGATCGACCAAACGATGCAGCATGGCTTTAGCCCCATCGATCTGTAGATCATGACCAAACGACTCTTCGCTCAGTACCACATGGGTAAAACCTGCATTATCTAAGATTGAGCGTACACGCTTAAAACCTAATAAGGTTGGATTGAGTTTAACGAAGGTGTTTAACTTCTTCTCTTCAAGCATGTACTGACAGATGGCTTCAATCTCAGCTGGCGGGCAACCATGCATGGTTGAGAGGGTGACGCCCTTAGAGATCTGTGGAGAGATAGCGTTAAGCAGACCGTCGATTCGATTAGCCGCAACTTTAACCCCGTATTTCTGCTCGAAGTCAGCTGCTGTAACGAAAGACTTGAGCTGTTCAATATGCTGTAAAAACAAGGGGTGCTTGCTGGAGTCGATCATATTATCGATAAAGCCCTGCATAGGTGCAGTCTTGATGCCGTCCAGATCGTAGCCAACACTCATATTAAATATAAATGACTTCTCTTCACCGTCAGCAAGAGGCTGGAACACCTCTTCTAACAAGTAAAGCGCAACCCAAGCTTTAATATACTCATCATAGGCCTTAGGTAAGGTGAATTCACTTGACCACTCGGTATTGAAACACTCATCTTCCGCATCAATACAAGGCTTAGCAATCTCTAATTTGTCGAGCTTTTGAACCGTTTTGAGCTCCATAAAACGGCCGCCGGCTAACCATGAACAGATGATGTTCTGCGCTAGCTGGGTATGAGGACCCGCTGCTGGGCCTACGGGTGTTTGGCAATTCTCACCCCAAACCGCGAGCTTATTAGCATCATTTTTACGATAAAACTGCTTGGCGGGGATCCCGAATATCGATTGACTCTGTTTGAATTCACTGAACATACGATGAAGTAGTTCGTCAAACGGGACGGGACGCATGATGTCTCCCATGGTAAATCTCCTGATTTCTGTGCTGTTGTTATCTACAAAGCCGCTACATTTCATCAAGCAATGATAAGGACTCTTAAGTTAGGAATGACCTTTTGTTAAGCAGACAAGAGCAACTACCACGCCAAGGTGACATTTTTTACAAATAAGCAAAAAAAATCGTGATCTTGGTCAAGATTAAGCGACGAATATGACTTTTTTATCTGAGATGGCAAGCTAACAAGGTGATAAAACAAGCAGAAACAGAGCTTTGTAGCTCAGCGAGATAGGAGATGATCTCCACCGAGTGATCTTCTCTATCAATTTGATAAGTTATTTAAGTTCAGGGTCACATCAGAGCATTTATTTTAACGTCATAGGACATTTATCAAGACCTGATAAGTCATCGAGGGTGAATATGTTATAGGGCATTTATCAAGGCCTGATAAGCCTCTGGGGTATCGACATCCTGATGGATCACTGGCGTAGTCAGCCCCATATAAGTCACGGTTTTCCTGTTGAGGATGGACTTCATTTTACTGCCAGCCGGCGCCGCTATGATTGCCAAAGCTAAGGAGGAAGGCAGCAACACAGGATGACCACTGTGTTCAGTATCTCCCGGAAACAGGCTAGATTCGCCTCTTAGTTGCCACATAGCGCGAAACACATCTGCGCCTATGTTGGGCATATCACCGTGGGCAATAAAGAAGTGTTCGCTGTTAACCTGAGCCACTCCAACCTGAATAGAGGCAAACATGCCTTGGGTAAACTGCTCATTGAGCACCACCAAGACATTGGCACGACCACGATATCGCTCAAGCAGTTCCTGTCCCCTATAGCCTGCAACTAAGATGACTCGGGAGCAAAAACTCAGCGCATTTTCAATACTTTGATCAAGAATTGTATGATGACGATATGCTAGCATCATCTTCCAGTCTCCCATACGCGATGACAAACCCGCGGCTGGCATCACGCAATCGATGTCCTGATAAACAGGCACTGGAATCAATGACATGCTGGTATTCTCCTGGATAAATTTATGATGTTACTCGACGCTGTTTATGATCAAGCTCAAGCCTCGACCCAACTGCTGGCCCTCGTCGGCGGCGGCGGTAAAAGCACAACAGCCTTTGTGCTTGCCCGCCAGGCTAAAGCCCGAGGGTTAAAGGTATTAATCACTACCACCACTAAGATGTACCAGCCCAGCTCGGACCAGTTCGATACTATCATAGACGCTGAGAATCTAAGCTATCAAATTGATAGCCATGATAGCTCAGCTAGCCAAGCCGACCGTCGAGCGTTTATTTTTTCTACAGTCGCTCCAGGCAGCGGCGATACGACCGAGTCAGCGCCTTTACGGGCAAGGCACTATACTCCCTCACCATGGCCGACGGCAAACATCTGTTTTTGCTATCAAGACATAATTGAAAGCACTGAAAGTAAAGAAAAAAATAAAGTGACGGGTTTGTCATTCGCCATGCTGGACAAGCTAAAATCCGCGGCATTATTCGATCTAATCATCATAGAAGCCGACGGCGCAAAACACTTACCCATTAAAGCCCCTTCTGGGCATGAGCCTTGCATTCCTTCCTTTGTTGATACTGTGATTGCGGTCACCGGTTGCGAAGTGATTAACCAGAAAATCGATCCTAAACAGATCCATCGTTGGACCGATTTTCAACATATCACCCGATGCAAGGCTGGCGAGATGCTGGATCAACAGGTTTTGGGTAGGCTAATAGCCCACGAAGACGGCATGTTTAAACACGCTCCCAACAGAGCAAAGCGAGTCTGGATCATTAATAAGGTCGAACTTTCACCTAACTATATCGCAGTGAAAGCACTCGCAATGGCTCTACTCAGGCAGGAGATGCAGCTCGACGTCATCTGCTTAGCGAACATGCAAGCCTCTATACCCATAAAAGAGGTGATGACTAACAGGTCAATCACTATGAGTGACGAGGACGGATGAATTAGCCGCCTCCTTTCGTACAAGGTCAAATTTATGAATATTTTTGCTCGTGCTGCTGAATTAGAAGAACTCAACATCCCTTTCGCCCTGGCTAATATCCTCGAAACATCAGGATCGGCTCCCAGACATCAAGGACAGATGATAATTAAAGCCGACGGCACCACACTAGGTACCATAGGTGGCGGCATGATTGAGCGCTATGTTATCGAACAAGCCATCGAGGCTATCCAACAGAGAGATCCCAGAGTGGTGAAAGGCCGCATGACCCGCACCGGCCCCGATTCCATGGACATGGATTGTGGCGGCACTATGTCGATACATATCGATGTATTTGGTTTAAAGGCGCCGTTAATTCTTATCGGTGCGGGCCATGTCAACCAAGCCGTGGCTCAGGCCGCCCATGTCTTAGGTTTCGACATTACTGTCGTCGATACCTATGCCGACAGCTTAGCCAAGGAGAACTTTCCACAGGGCAGTAAACTTATCTTTGCTGACACCATGGTGCAGGCCATCGATAAGCTCACTATCACAGAGCAAAGTTACCTGGTTATCGCCTCAAATCATGAAGATAAAGACGCGATCACTAAAATTATCAATCAAGAAACCAAATATATCGGCCTGTTAGCCAGTAAACGTAAATTACAGACCCTCTTTAGTCACCTGAAAAATATTGGCATAAGTGATGAGAGAGTCCAAGCCGTCTACTCTCCCATCGGCTTTAGCATAGGGGCCGAGACGCCGGAAGAGCTCGCTGTCAGCATCATGGGCGAGATATTGAAGGTCAAGAATGGTGCCGCTGGCGGCCTGATGAAAGACGACCCGCGCATCAACCGCAAACGTTTAGTACTGATCCGCGGCGCCGGCGATATCGCCACCGGGGTTGCCGTACGTCTGCACAATGTCGGCTTTAAGGTCGTAATGACAGATATCGCTAAACCAACGATTATCCGTCGCTCCGTCTCCTTTGCCCAGTGCCTATTCGATGATACAGCCACAGTCGAGGGGATCACCGCCAAAAAGGCCAACTCTTATAATTCGATCTTTAAGCTCATCGATAAGGGCATGATCCCTGTATTGGTCGATGAAGACTGCAAAACCGCGGCAAAATTACAGCCAAACTTTGTGGTCGATGCCATCCTGGCTAAGCGCAACTTAGGCACCACAAAAGCACTGGCGCCACACACAGTGGCTCTCGGTCCCGGCTTTATGGCTGGAGTGGACTGCGATGCCGTTATCGAAACCAATCGCGGCCATCACTTAGGCCGCATCATATATCAAGGTGAGACAGCCCCTAATACCGGTATTCCGGGCAACATCGGCGGCTACACTCACCAAAGGGTGTTAAGAGCCCCCGAAGCCGGCACCATGCGCTGCCATGTCAGCTTAGGCGACATAGTCAAAGAGGGCGAGCTTATCGCCCAGGTGAACGACACCCCTATCATAGCGCCCATGTCCGGCAAGGTCAGGGGCCTGCTTAATGAAGGGCTAGAGGTTCATCAAGGCTTTAAAATTGGCGATATCGACCCAAGGGGAGATAAAGCCGACCACCTGAGCGTATCTGATAAAGCCCGTGCCATCGGCGGTAGTGTGCTAGAGGCATTACTACACTTAGATATGCGCAGCATATAACGACTCGAGCCAAAGATTTAACCAACCATGGTTGGCCTTGAGCAACAGGCAAGCGTTAAGCACAAGAGATTCAACCTTAGGGAGCCAGCAGGCTCCCTTTTTTGTGTCTAATTTCCATAGGTATAAATGAACCCACGGTGGATTATCTAGGGTACAAGCTAGAGGTACTGAAATAACCAAGACCAAGACCAAGACCAAAGCTTATTATCAAGCCTATAAGTATCAACATGAAACTGAACAGTGTCATGGGTATAGCACTGATTAGATGGGTCTGATACGCGAGTATTGAACAAGCCAGCGGCAAACCTGCTGGGTGTTCTCTTGATTGAATAGTGAATAGTGTGATGAACTAGCTTGAGGCGACTCAATAGCCATGGGTATAGAATAGGGATGAGTATAAGAGTGGGATGATAAAGGTGTCATCGCTTGTCGATGACACCTAAGAATAAAAAACTGGAGGCGCGGTCATCGCCTCCATAGGATTAAGTCCACTCTAAAGATTAATGGATATCCTCAAGATCAACTTCTACATGAGCCGCCACCTCACCTCCAGCGCGCGACGCTATCTCCTCATAGAGTTTCCATCGACGCTCCAAGACTTGCTGCGCCCGGTTTGTTAGTGATTCGGCTAACTCAGGATCACTGCGTGTCAGCATAGTGAATCTAGCCTCATGAGAGCGATACTCCTTCAAGGAGATGCTAGGTCTCAGTGAATCGAGTGAGAATGGATTCTCTCCTACCTCACGCAGACCCGGGTTGTACCTAAACAAAGGCCAGTGACCCGACTTAACTGCTAGCTGCTGCTGACGTAACCCTTTTTCCATGTCAATACCATGAGCAATACAGTGACTGTAAGCTATAATGAGCGAGGGTCCCTTATAGGCTTCCGCTTCTCGCATTGCCAACAGCGACTGCTGTGGATCGCCGCCTAAGGCGATACGAGCAACGTAGACGTTGTTATAGGAGATAGCTTGCATTGCCACATCTTTCTTGGTGGTCTGCTTACCCGCGGCAGCAAATTTAGCCACTGCGCCCAGAGGCGTCGATTTAGACATTTGACCGCCGGTGTTAGAGTACACTTCGGTATCCATCACCAACACATTGACATCGGCACCACTGGCTAACACATGATCTAAGCCACTAGAGCCAATATCATAAGCCCAGCCATCACCGCCTATTATCCAGATTGAACGACGGATCAGCTGATCGGCAACCGAGATAAGGTTAAGCGCATCTTCCGTTCCATGCTTCTCCAGCTCAATTTTCAGCTCGTCGACGCGTTTAATCTGCGCCTGTATCTCAGACTCAGACTCTTGCTCGCCATTGAGTATCTTATCGACCAGTTCGGGCCTGAGATCCCCTTGCGGGTCTTGACTGATATTAACCAATAACTGCTTAGCCATCTCTTGTTGCTTAATGGCCGCTAAACGGAAACCAAAGCCAAACTCGGCGTTATCTTCAAACAGTGAGTTAGCCCAAGCAGGTCCACGGCCGGCATCATTCTTAGCCCAAGGTGTGGTGGGTAAGTTACCGCCATAGATAGATGAGCAACCTGTCGCATTGGCGATCATTAAGCGGTCACCAAAGAGCTGAGACACTAGCTTAAGGTAAGGTGTTTCACCACAGCCAGAACAGGCCCCCGAGAACTCGAACAGAGGCTGCAAGAACTGAGCACCACGAACATGTGAGAAATCCACTCGTGATCTGTCGTTGTAAGGGATTGAGATAAAGAAATCGAGATCTTTCTTAGCTTGCTCCATATACGGCCCTTTAGGCTGCATATTGATGGCTTTGATCTCAGGACTCGTGTCTGTTGCCTCTTGTATCACCATAGGACAGGCATCGACACACAAGGTACAACCGGTACAATCTTGTGCATAGACCTGCAAGGTGTAACGGGTATCGGGGAAACCGCGAGCGGTAATGGTATGAGACTTGAAGCCATCCGGCGCCGTATCGAGTAAAGACTTGTCAAAGAACTTGGCGCGGATCGCCGCATGGGGACAGACGATTGAGCAGTTACCACATTGGATACAGGCTGTCTCTTCCCACACCGGGATCTGCAATGCGATATCGCGCTTCTCCCACTGGGTCGTGCCCGATGGGTAAGTACCATCGACAGGTAGCATAGAGACAGGGATGAGATCGCCCTTACCTGCCATCATCTTAGCGGTAACCTGTTTGACAAAATCAGGCGCTTTATCATCAACCACGGGTCTATCAATCACCTTGGCGGTGACTGATGCGGGTATCTTCACCTCTTCGAGGTGAGCTAAGGTGTGATCCACTGCGGCGAAGTTTTTCTCAATGACCTTAGGCCCTTTATGGGTATAGGTTTTAACGATGGATTTTTTGATCTTTTCGATGGCGACGTCTTTTTCTAACACACCCGAAAGGGCAAAGAAACACGTCTGCATTATGGTGTTAATGCGCTTGCCCATGCCCGTATCTTCACCCACCTTGTAGGCATCGATCACGTGCATGCTCATTTTTTTCTCAATCAATTGAGACTGCATCTTGGCGGGTAGCGTATCCCACACCTTGTCGGCACTGGCCTGGGTATTAAGCAGGAACACGGCGTTTTCTGTCGCCTTAGCTAACATATCGGTAGTATCGACGAAGGTCGCCTGATGACAGGCAACGAAGTTGGCCGATTGGATAAGGTAAGGGCTGTTAATGGCCTCCTTACCAAAGCGTAGGTGAGACTCGGTTTGTGAGCCTGACTTTTTCGAATCATAGACGAAATAGCCCTGAGCGAAATAATCAGGATCTTCACCTATGATCTTGATGGTATTTTTATTCGCACCTACGGTACCGTCGGCACCGAGACCATAGAAGATAGCCCGCACAACATCCTTCGATTCTATGTCATAACTGGCATCGAACTCGAGGTGAGAGTGGCAAACATCATCAATAATACCTAAGGTGAAATGTTTCTTGGGCTTGTCCTTAGACAAGTTTTCAAACACACCTTTAACCATAGCCGGGGTAAATTCTTTGCTAGACAGGCCATAACGTCCCGCCACTAGCATAGGCATCTGCGACAGATTATCTTGCTCACTATAACTATCGACCAGAGAGGTTAAGATATCTTGATAGAGAGGATCGCCATTAGCACCTGGCTCCTTGGTTCTATCAAGCACAGCTATCTTCTTAACCGTCTTAGGCAGGGCCGCAAGCAGATGCTCAGCACTCAATGGACGGTACAATCTTACCTGTAACAGACCCACTTTTTCACCCGCCCGGTTTAAGGCGTCGACTGTCTCTCTAACGGTTTCGATACCTGAGCCCATGGCGATGATCACCCGCTCTGCGGCTTCATCACCATAAAACTCTATCAGTTTATAGTAACGGCCGGTGATATCACCGAGTTTATCCATGCAAGCCTGCACGATCTCAGGCGTCTTATTGTAAAACGCTGTCACCGTTTCGCGGCCCTGGAAATAGACATCTGGATTTTGCGCAGTACCGCGGATAAAGGGTTTATTTGGGCTCAGACCTCGCTCTCTATGGGCTCTGACAAGTTTGTCATCGATCATAGCGCGAATATCGGTATCACTAATAAGCGCAATTTTATTCACTTCGTGGGAGGTTCTGAAACCATCGAAGAAGTGCATAAAAGGGATCCGCGCATCTAACGTGGCGGCGTGAGCCACCATCGCCATATCATGGGACTCTTGCACCGAAGATGATGCTAATAGCGCGAAGCCAGTGCCTCTGGCCGCCATCACATCCTGATGATCACCAAAGATAGATAACCCTTGGGCCGCCAATGAACGCGCGGCAACATGGAATACCGTCGCGGTTAGCTCACCGGCAATTTTATACATGTTCGGCAACATCAGCAGCAAGCCTTGGGAAGCCGTAAATGTGGTAGTCAGGGCGCCACTTTGCAATGAGCCATGCACGGTACCAGCCGCGCCACCTTCGCTCTGCATCGAGGCGATAAGTGGGATCCCTTGCCAGATATTACGAATATCTTTAGCCGCCCACTCCTCGGCGAGCTCCGCCATGGTCGAAGACGGCGTAATAGGATAGATGGCACATACTTCGCTGACACGATAGGCGATATGGGCCGCGGCCTCATTACCATCACAGGTGTGCATCGAAGCCGTGACTGAGTTTAATTCTGTTGTTTTCATATCTGCTCCTAAGCCTGCTCGGCCGCTACCATCTCGATGGCATGACATGGACATTGGGAATAGCAAGCGTTACAACCGGTACACTTGTCATAATCAACCTTATAGCCTTTACCTTTGCCTAAGTAAGTGATCGCTCCATGAGGACAGGCAGCTAAGCAGCCATTACACTCGAAACAGTTACCACAGGAGTAACAACGCTGGGCCTCATAAAGGGCCTCTTGCTCGGTTAATCCGCCGAGCACTTCGTCAAAGTTCTTGCGGCGCTCGACAGGATCTGTCGCGGGTTGCTCGCTTTGCTCTGCATCGGTTTTATACCAAAGGTGTAACTTATCTAGCTTGATGAGTGGCGTTTTCTCGACCTTAGTAAAGATGCGTCCCTTGAGAAAAGCATCGATATTGGCTGCCGCTTTCTTACCATGGCCGACCGCGATGGTGACCGTGCGGTCACAAGGCACCATGTCACCACCGGCGAACAAGCCTTTATAGCCTGTCATCATGTTGTCGTTAACCACAACACTGCCATCCCACTTATGCTCAACGTCCGGAATTGCCTTAGTGAGCTTGGTATCGATATTCTGACCTAGAGCCAGAATTAATGAGTCGGCTTGCAGCGTCTCGAACTCACCTGTTGGCTGAGGCTTACCCTCTGCGTTGATCACCATCTTCTCTAAGGTAAATTGCTGACCATCTATCTGATTGATGGTGCGCTGCCAATGAAACTCGACACCCTCTTCCATGGCTTCGACACATTCAAAATCATGGGCAGGCATATTAGCCCGGTCTCGACGGTAGACCACTTTAACCTGGGCACCGAAACGTTTAGCGGTACGCGCCGCATCCATGGCCGTATTACCACCGCCATAAACCACCACCACGTTACCCAGCTTGGGCGCCTTGCCTAGCTCGACATCTCTTAAGTATGAGACCGCATCGGTCACTTTTTCAGGATCGGCATTGGGGATGTCTACACCGCGGCCAATGTGAGCACCGATGGCGAGGAATACTGCATCGAACTGGCCACTCACCTTCTCGGCTAAGATAGACTCGACCTTAGTATTGAGCACAATCTTAATGCCCATATCTTCGATACGTTGGATCTCTTGATCTAATACTTTGCGCGGTAAACGATAGGCGGGAATACCAAAATGCATCATGCCACCAGCCATGGGGGCACTATCACGGATCTCGACATCATGGCCCTTGCGCTTCAGGTGATAAGCCGTGGCCAAACCACTTGGGCCGGCACCGATAATAAGTACTCGCTTACCACTCGGTTTGGCCTCGAAACGCACAGGCCATTTATGCTCTATGGCTTGATCGCCCAAATAACGCTCTACCGCATGAATACTCACAGATTGGTCGACATCATTACGATTACACACACTCTCACAAGGGTGATAGCAAACGCGGCCATGAATGGCTGGCATGGGATTATTCTTGATCAACGCCTGGAATGCGGCTTCATATTCTTCTTCTTGAGCTAGCGCTAGCCACTCTTGGATATTACTGCCAGTTGGGCAGGCATGATTACAAGGGGGAAGAGAATTGGAATAGATTGGGAACTTACTGCGCACCGGGCCAGAGCCTTTCTTTGCCGTCAGATCTGGTGGTAGCGTCATATCTTTGGAAGTATGTCTCATATTTTTACTGCCTTAATATGGATCATATGATGCGCCTAAGCTGGATGTATGCGTAGGCTCATTCGATGTTTACACGTGTGCTAGCGCAAGGAAACTCAGCCCAGTGCGCTAAACCGATTAGTTACTCACACAGGTTCCTGAACGTTCAGCTAGTACATCGAGTCCATGCTCCAAGGCACCGATATAAGCCTTGCCGCCAAATGCGGCGAAGTCACTTACGGCTTCAACCTTAGGTCCCATGGAACCGGCTGGGAAGTCATACTGGCTTAATTCAGCAGGCGTTGCATGGCGCAGGGCACGCTGGTTTTCAGTACCCCAGTCGAGATAGACAGCATCGGCATCGGTAAGAATAAGTAACTTCTCTGCGTTCAACTGCTTAGCAAGTAGTGTCGCCGATAAGTCTTTATCGATAACACCTTCTACACCCACATAACCGAGATCAGACTTACACACTGGAATACCGCCGCCACCACAGCAGATAACCACTTCGTCAGCATCAAGCAGAGTAACGATGGCATGCTTATCCAGAATATTGACTGGCTTAGGTGAAGGCACCACGCGACGAACAAATTCACCATCACGCTTCATGATCCAGTTATTCGCTTCAGCTAAAATACCGGCTTCATCTTCGTTATATACCGGGCCAACAAACTTAGTCGGATCTAGCATGCTCTTATCATTAGCATCCACTTCGATGCGAGTCAGCAGAGTAGACACTTCACGGCCAGGCATTAGATTTTGAACTTCTTGAGCCAACATATAGCCGATCATGCCTTCAGTCTCGGCGCCCAACACATCTAAAGGATAGGGAGATACCTTGGTATAAGCTAAGTTCTGTAGCGCTAACAGGCCAACTTGCGGGCCGTTACCGTGTACGATAGCGACGCGATAATCTTTAGCGATTTCGGCGATGGCTGCGGCAGCAATCTTTATATTGGCTAATTGGTTAGCATAACTTGGTGCATCACCACGGCGTAGTAATGCGTTGCCGCCCAGGGCAACTACAGCGATAGGTTTCATAAATATTCCTTGACTCTCCGACTCATTAACCCGCGGTTCTGAAAGAGATGACTGTGAAGCCATCGCGAGTTAATTGTGGATAAAATGATGAATTAGATGTTGTTTTTATCGAACGGCTTGCGGTGCACGAAATGCCCTGCACCGGCTTTCCCTAGAAACTCACCATGATTTGCAACGACTTCTCCACGACTGATGGTCATGACTGGCCATCCAGTAACAGCATGTGATTCATAAGGGGTGTAGTCAGTATTGTCATGTAATCTGTCATGACTGATAGTGACCTTAAGTTCAGGATCGAATAACACAAGATCCGCATCCGAACCTTCCAGAAGGCAGCCTTTTTGTGGGTAAAGGCCGAACAGTTTTGCAGGTTTAAAACTCGTTACCTCGACAAATTTTTCAGGAGACATCCTGCCCTTAGACACCCCTTCTGAGAAGAGGAGCGGCATACGGGTCTCTACACCCGGCATACCATTAGGACAAGCGGTGAAGTCATCGACTCCCTTGTGCTTCTGGTCGTGGTAAGTAAATGAACAGTGATCGGTAGCGACCGTGTCTATGCTGCCATCCTCGAGCCCCAGCCAAAGCTTTTCAAGTTCCGCTTTAGGTCTAAGAGGAGGACTCATCACATATTTAACGGCATCTTCATTTTCATAGAGGCTATCGTCCAGCAATAGGTACTGTGGGCAAGTTTCGGCCCAAACAGCTTGCTGGTTCTTTCTGGCTAAGCGGATATAATCCAGGCCTAGGCCGTTAGAAAGATGGACAATATACAGGGGCGCATTACCAGAGAGGCTAGCTAGGTTGATCGTGCGTGCAATCGCTTCCGCTTCACACTCCAGTGGACGACTGACGGCATGGTATTTGGGGGCAATTTTGCCCTCTTTAATTAACTGAGCACGACGCTGTGCTATGGCGGCATCATTTTCTGGATGAACCGTTGTGAGTGCATTTAACTCATTGAGACGCGCCATGGCTTTAAGGGTACTGTCGTCATCAAGCTTATAACCATAGGTGAGGTAGAGCTTGAAGCTAGAGATGCCCTCTTTTTCAACCATGGTTTGCATATCAGCCAGCACTTGATCATCTACATGCTGGATAACGCCATGAAAGCTATAATCGATCACCGCCTTATCTTTAGCGTACTCTTTATACACGGCGAGCTGGTGCCCTAATGAACAACCTCTTGGGCCAAAACCCATATGATCTATGATCATAGTGGTGCCACCACAGGCCGCTGAACGGGTACCAGTGTAGAAGTCATCTATGCTGCGGCTAATGCCTACATCTATGTTGAAGTGGGTATGAACATCGATTCCACCAGGCATAACGTAGAGGCCTTGTGCATCGATAATCTTGGTGTCAGCAGGGGTGTCAGTGATTGTCTCACTCACTTTGGCTATCTTACCATCGATAAGTAGCAGCTGTTTTTTTGACTGGCCATGGGCATCGACTAGAGTACCATTGATGATCAGCGTCGCAGTTGATGACATTGAACCCGCTCCCAAGATAGAGATAAAAAAAGAAAATAAAAAATAAAACCAAAAAGAAAAAAAAGAAAAAGTATTTATCGTAAATGACGCCTTAAGGACGATGCAGCCGCCCTTAAGGTGTCTTGCCTAATTACTTCTTAAGCTGATCTAGGTACATCATTGGGATCACGGCGTACATAGCCGCACACGTCACAAGATGAGCTTTCCAAGTCTTCTCGTTTGGTGCATGAGCTTCAGGCTCTTTACCCGGACCGAAACCGATAACGGGAATACCATGACGACCCATGATAGAGACACCGTTAGTTGAGAAGGTCCACTTATCAACGACTGGCTTCTTATCAAATAACAACTCGAATGAAGACTCGAGAGCCTTAGTAGCAACATGCTCGCTATCGATCTTCCAAGTTGGGAAGTAACACTCAGTTGGGTAAACAAGACCCGTGTAAGAAGGACGGTCGTACTCGTACATAGAGACAACGCCTTTAGCCTTCTGAACTGCAGGTAGAGCACGAATTTCTTCTAGTGCGCCTTCCCAAGTCTCACCCCAAGTTAAGCGACGGTCGATAGAAACAGCACAGCTATCGGCAACAGCGCAGCGGCTAGGAGATGTGTAGAAGATCTCTGATACCGTTAACGTGCCTTTACCTAGGAAGTCATCATCGCCTAGGTTTTGCGCTAGCGCTTCCACTTCACCTAAGATGTGACCCATCTTGAAGATTGCGTTGTCGCCACGCTCTGGAGCAGAGCCGTGACAGCTGACTCCAGGAACGTCGATACGGATTTCCATACGACCACGTTGACCGCGGTAGATTTGACAATCTGTAGGCTCAGTAGAGACGACAAACTCAGGACGGATCTTGCTCTGTTCGATAATGTACTGCCAGCACAGGCCGTCACAATCTTCTTCCTGAACGGTACCGGTAACGAGTAGCGTGTACTCACCTTCAAGACCGAGGTCTTTGATGATCTTACCCGCGTAAACCATAGAAGCCATGCCGCCTTCCTGGTCTGAAGTACCACGACCACCGATAATTTCGTCATCTTCCATGCCGATGTAAGGATCGAAAGTCCAGTTATCAAGGTTACCCACACCCACAGTATCTATGTGTGCATCCATAGCGATTAAATGTGGACCATGACCTATGTAACCCAGAATGTTACCCATAGGATCGATTTCAACTTTGTCAAAACCAACTTTTTCCATCTCTTCTTTAATACGTAAAACAACTTTCTCTTCGTCACAGCTCTCACTAGGAATAGCGATCATGTCACGTAGGAACTTAGTCATATCAGCTTTGTATTCTTCTGCTTTTGCTAGTACTTCATTAAATGGAATTGCCATTATGTTTCTCCTTTAACAGCACTTTTAGTGCTGGGAATAGTAATTTGTGAATCCCCTAAGCTGGGGGATCGAGACAAGATTGCTTAGGGGTTCACATTGGGTTATTTAGCCGTTGTTGGGTATTTTCCTTCCCAAACAACTTCTCTATAATTCACTGCGTCGGTATCACCCTCAGTACTGAGAAGTAGCACTACAGAGTCTTCATTTAGACCGACTTTCTTCATCAAGGCTTCTTTGTCTTTATGGAAGTGGATGGCGGCTAACATGCCTAAACCCACCGCGCCTGATTCACCCGAGATGATACGAGGGTCCGTACCAAGTGGGTTACCCAGTACACGCATACCTAAGGCGGCAACGTCATCATGGCAAGAAGCAAATTGGGTGGTGCAATCACGCATTACAGGCCAACCGATAGTTGTTGGCTCACCACAGGCAAGACCTGCCATGATGGTATCGAGATCGCCATCAACATTTACAATCTCACCCTTTTCTGTGAGGCTTGAACGGTACATGCAATCTGCTTTGGCCGGCTCTACTATGATTGAATGCAAATTATCGGCACCGTAAACATTGGTAAGGTAACCTAAGGCACCACTCGCTAGCGCTCCAACACCCGCCTGAAGTAGCACATGGGTTGGCGCTTTAACGTTATGCTCTGCCAGCTGATTAACCGCTTCAATTAACATCGCTGTGTAACCTTGAGAGATCCAAGTAGGGATCGCTTCATAGCCTTCCCAAGCAGTATCTTGAATCACTTTCCAGCCATTTTCATTGGCTTTTTTTAGTACTAAACGTACCGTATCGTCATAGTTTAAATCGGTAACGATACACTCGGCGCCTAGCGCCTTAATGTTATTGACACGCTCAGCTGCTGAACCTTTTGGCATATAAACAACGGCGTTTTGACCTAGCTTGTTAGCAGCCCACGCCACACCACGACCATGGTTTCCATCGGTCGCTGTAGCGAAAGTCATCTTCTCGGTGATATCATTTTTTAACTTATCGAAATCAAATGCCTTGATATCAAGATTGAATTTTTCACAAAGCAAAAGAGCGATAGCGTAGGCGCCACCGAGCATTTTGAATGCGTTAAGGCCGAAACGATGTGATTCATCTTTAACTAAGATCTTGCCTATACCAAACTCTTTGGCGAGACAATCGAGAGACAAAAGTGGTGTGGGCTTATAGCCTTCTATCCCGCTGTGAAAAGCGAGAGCTTTTTGAGCTTCTTCAACGGTAAAAAGAGGAGACAGTTGACCATTGTAATGACGGTTATCAGCTATATCCATATTGAGTGAAAATGTAGACACGGGCATACCTCATGATTGAAACCGATAGAGGGGCAGGAGCCTGCCCCTAGAATCTGTAAAAAATAAGTAAATTTAATTATTTATTTAACGCGCTTTTTAGCATCTTTCAATAACTCTTCTAGTACTTTTCCAGGCTCGGCAAACTTACGGTTTAGGATCATTGATGCTATGATATACGGCTTCCAACTTGCTTCTTTGTAAGTCGCGATACGGTACTTTTCAAATACTGACTCTTCAACTTCACCTTCTTTGCAAGAAACCCCAGAGATATCGGCAGGTAGACAGTGCATGTATAATGCTTCGCCATCTTTAGTCTTAGTCATCATCTCTTCGGTACAATGCCAATCTTTATGCTTTGCATTTTGTGCTAGACACTCTTGCTCTAGTGACTTAAGACCTTCTTGGTCATTGGCGCGTAACATAACGGTACGACGCTCCATCACCTTGTAAGGAGCCCATGACTTAGGATAAACGATGTCAGCACCTTCGAACGCTGCTGCCATTGTGTCTACCTGAGTGAAGCTTCCGCCTGATGCTTTAGCATTTTTCTTTGCTTGCTCAACTACTTCAGGAATTAAATCGTAACCTTCTGGGTGAGCTAGAGTCACGTCCATACCGAAACGAGTCATCAAGCCTATGATGCCCTGAGGCACAGAAAGAGGCTTGCCGTAGCTTGGAGAATAGGCCCAAGTCATAGCAATCTTCTTGCCTTTAAGCTCTTTAAGGTCACCGAAGTGCTCTTCAAGCCATGCAAGATCGGCCATAGACTGTGTTGGGTGATCGATATCACACTGAAGATTGATCAGTGCTGGGCGGCTTGGTAACACGCCTTTTTCTACACCTTCATCGAGTGCTGCACCGACTTCACGCATGTAAGCGTTACCCGCACCTAGGTACATATCATCACGAATACCGATAGCGTCGGCACAGAATGAGATCATGTTGGCAGTTTCACGCACGGTTTCGCCGTGAGCAATCTGAGACTTGCCTTCATCTAGGTCTTGTTGAGCCAGGCCTAACATGTTGATTGCCGATGCGTATGAGAAACGAGTACGAGTAGAGTTATCTCTAAATAGTGAGATACCTAGGCCATTGTTGAATACGTTAGTGGCAATGTTTTCATTGCGCATGGTTTTAAGTACTTTCGCAGTCTTAAGTACACGCTCTAACTCGGCAGGAGTCTGCTCCCATGTGAGTAGAAAATCTTTTTGATCTAATTTAGATTCAAGTTCATTAATGTCCTTGATAAGTGTATTGATGCTTTTCATCATTATTCCTACTTCTTTTATGATTTGGTTGATACCTACTTATTAAAAATAAGAGGCGCTTACTGGAATTTTTGCAGAGGTCACATTGGATATACAGACTAAAAGCAAGATAGATGCCAAAACAACAAATTAACCATAAGTAATTGTTTTTAATGCTACTTATAATTTAAGCTAGTAAATTATGGAGTTTTAAGTGAGAGGCACTATCATTGAGAGTGATTAAAATGATAGTTCTCACGGGAGAATTATCATTCTGATACCCCACAACGTGATGTGGGTTACATTTCTACACAAACGCGTAACTTTTTTAAAAAAAATTATTCCATATCAAGACAAAAGAATGCCAGACATCTAATATCGATTGATGACAAAAACCATAAGATCACACAATTGAATACTGCATATACCTCTGAGCTGATGAAACTTCAGCCCACAATATTAGAATTCACCCAGAAGTTATCCGCCGTGTTGCAACTCGACGCGGAAGTGGTTGATGCCAATTTAGTGCGTATCGCAGGTACTGGGCCTTACAATAAATTCATCGGCAAGAAACTCAATACCAGCTCGAGAATTTTCAGATATATTATAGAAACCAAAAATAACAAGGTGGTCGTAAAGACTCGCACCGATCCTATATGTGAAGGCTGCACAACTCGGGACAGCTGTGAGGAAACCGCTTTTCTTGGTGTGCCGATCATACTCAATGAATCCTGTATCGGTGTGATCAGTTTAGTGGCATTTAATCAGAAATCACGGGAATTAATTAGGAATAATACTCAGTTATTTCTCGATTATATTCAGCATATTTCACAGATTTTTGTTATCAAGGTGTCTGAATCTAAGAAGAGCAATTCCGGGCTAGACGATGTTTTTTCCAGTTTAATAAACAATATGGATCAAGGGGTACTGGTTCTCGATGACTGCAATCGGGTTTTACATGGCAACGCCCCAGCCTTAGCCAACCTGAATATCACCCAAACCGAGCTGACGAATATCGAGATCAATATTCAGCCTTTGCTGGTGCATGACAATAAATTAAAAGGACCTGAGCAACACATTATTACCTTGGGCAAGCGTCAGGAGCTCGTGGTAGGTCAGTTTCATGTCATCAAGAGTCAGCAGCTGTTTTTAATGTCTTATTACCAGCCCCACAACTCGATCTCCCAAGATGATACTTCGGTGAACCTATTTAAAGATATCATAGGTGAATCCAGCCAAATGCTTCAGTTAAAAACCTTAATAGCCCGCATCGCCAAGAGCCCATCGAGTATTTTGATCGATGGCGAGAGTGGCACGGGTAAAGAGGTCTTTGCTAAGGCTATCCACGCTCATAGTGATCGTAATAAACAAAGCTTTATTGCTATTAACTGTGCCGCCATCCCGGAGCAACTGCTTGAGAGTGAGCTATTTGGCTATGTCAAAGGCGCCTTTACCGGTGCCCTGACGAAAGGTCGAGTAGGGTTAATTCAGGCGGCGAATAATGGCACCCTGTTCCTCGATGAGATCGGCGATATGTCGATGACACTTCAATCTAAGCTGCTGCGAGTGCTGGAAGAGCGCGAAGTGATGCCCATAGGTTCCAACAGCCCGGTGCCGGTAAATATTCGTATTATTTCTGCGACAAATCGCAATTTCAAAGAGATGATAGCCCAGAATGACTTCCGTGAAGATCTCTACTATCGCCTCAATGTGATCCCTATGCATCTGCCTGCATTGAGAGAGCGAAAAGGCGATATCGAACACTTAGTCTATCACTTCCTAGAGCGTCACTCTCACGCCATAGGTGCCTATTATCCGGGGATCACTGAGACGGTGATTAACAGCCTGAATGCCTACCACTGGCCGGGAAATATTCGTGAACTGAGTAATCTTATCGAGTACCTGGTCAATATCGTGCCGGTTGGCGATCAGATCGATGTCGACCTGCTGCCACCCTACTTTGATAATCGGGTCGAAGTGAGTGATACCAAGACCAGAGTCAAAGATGACCATTTAAATCTTGAAGAGATAGAGAAGATAAACATAGAGGAGTGCATCTCCAGACTAGGCAACCGTAAACTCGTGGCGAAGGAGCTAGGAATAGGGGTTGCCACTCTCTATCGCAAGATTAAGAAGTACCAACTGTCTTAAGCTAAGCGCCTAGCTCGATTGAGGATTCGTGGATAGTTGCGGAATAAAGCAAAAAAAAATCCTGCTAGCTAGCAGGATTTTTGTCACAGGTGAAATAGGTGAAAAGCGCGTCGGGGGCTAGCTCATACTTACATATCCACATAATCACATATGTAATCACACACAAACAGGGTTGTGCTACATCCCTCGCTAACCGCGCTGTAAGCCCAGAAACTAACACGGTTGCTACTCATAGACGTGACATCAAAACTTACGAAACCAATCACTACCTACGATACGCTCTTCACTGTTTAGTATAGTCAATATTTAGCCACTCTTGTGTTTAACAGACTAAAAATTTCACTTATTGCGTGATAGAAAAGACTCGCTACACTGGTGCCACTTTCCCTGGTTGCCCTCGTGACAATCCCCGCAGCATCAACTATGCCTCCCTATGAGTCTGGCCAATTAACACTGAGCTACAAGTGCATTTTAGCGATGAAGAATTTTGGCCCTTCAAACGATCAAACCAAAAAAGGTTACAAAATTTAACATTAACCATCAATAAGTTACATAAATTAATTGTGATTAATGTGATTGACCCGCTTGCGCTATCTAAATTAACTTGGTAGGCGAAAGACTTACTTCTGTAAACTCAGTGTTCGATGGCCCTTTCGCCTAACTGCTGATCATCTCGATAATCATGTAGCCATCCGCACGCATGCAGAAGCCCCGGTCTCCCCTACAGACCTAAGCCTAAACCTAAACCTTAGCAGTTTAAGGAAGCATAAAAATGAGAAATTTAGAACTATTCAGTACCGCCTCAATCGATCATCTTCTCTGGTCATCAGATGAAGATATTACTAAGTTAAGCTCACCAGCCCTGTCTATCTTCACCGACTTCGATCACTCTCAGCCTATGGTCATCGACTCATCGACCCATGCACTCGAGGCTTTGGAAATCATGAATAAGACCCATGGTTTTATGCGTCTGGTTGTGGATAAGAACAATAACTTCTTAGGCGTCATCACCAAGCACAGACTGCTTCACAGAAAAATGGTCAAGTTAGCGAATAAGTTTGGCTCGAGTCTGGAAGAACTTCTAGTTACCGAGATGATGATCCCAAGGGATAAGTTAATGGCTCTGGATTATGAGCAGATCACCACCGCCAATGTCAGTGATGTCGTCAGAGCCTTGCAGCAGAATGGTTTACACCATATTTTGGTGGTGGACCATAATCAGCATCACATCAGAGGGCTGATATCAGCCAATGATGTGGCACGAAAGCTCAGAGTTCCCATTGATATTGAGCAGCCACCTTCATTTATGCATATTTTCAAGACCGCGATCTAATATTGCTATAGGGCTAACATCTCCTTTAACACCAGGATCTAGTTAGCCTTAAGTCCGCTTTCCTTGGGTGATGAGTGACCGGCTAACACCAACAAACCGGCAAGAATAGCTAGATTTTTGATGAAATTCTGCATCTCATGTGCCCCCTCAATACCGCTATAGTTCCAGAAGTCGTGTAAGCTGAAATTAATGAGAACCACGAGTCCAGCAAGCATGAGTGACACGAGCGCTGTGTATTTATTAGCCATTAATGCCAGCGCGGCGAGTATCTCGAACGCCCCGGCCGCTGCCAGTAATACAGGGATCATCACCATATTATGCTCAGCCATCAAGGCCAGATGCATGTCCCAGCTAACAAATTTCATGATCCCGGGTAACAAGAAATAAAGGGCTAACAGCACTCTACCACTAATGATTAATGCTAAATTCATAACGATTTCCCTCTGCTGTTAATATAATAAGCGAGTCTGCTAACTGACACTCACAGATTAGCCTAGTCCCTTAGCAGGGGTTATATCAAGCGACCATTGACCGTCAGAGCCACATCGATATTACCTCTGACTGCATTCGAGTAAGGGCATACCTGATGTGCAGTCTTGACTAATTGCTCTGCCTGCTCTTGGGGTAGATCAAGCGTCACAGATAATGATGCGGTTAATCCAAAACCGCCCTCTTCTCGTACACCAATCGTGACCGTCGCCGTAACGGGAGCTAGGCTTAATGTTAGCTTTTTTTCCCGTGCGACGTGCAAAATAGCATTGGAGAAACAAGCACTGTAACCGGCCGCAAACAGTTGCTCAGGATTGGTAAATTCTCCGCTGCCCCCCATCTCTTTGGGATAACTGAGTGATACCATTAACTTGCCATCGTCTGTGGCCACATTACCGTTACGACCAGCGCTCGCGGTTGCTTTTGTTTGATAGATTGCTTTCATAATTAGCCTTTCTTCCTCTATTAATTCTCTGATACAAGTGCTCTTATATGAGTGCTCTGGATTAAAATTTCAGTTCACGCGTCAAATTAGATTGCGCACAACTCAACTTAAACAACTCTATCAGCATTAGGCTGCTCACACAACTAAATTGCGCGCAATTTAAATTACACTTAAGCTAACTCCCTAATTAAAAGTAACGGCATGATGTTTTATTAAGCGAATTGATTCAGCAATAGTTAAGCAAGCAGACGCTAATATGTTCAGGTATTCGTTTCATTTCTGGAGATAATTATGATCAAACCTATCTTAGGCTTCTTAGGTTTAGGCTTATTAGTGTTATCTGCCGGTATCCTTGCCGGTGAGATCGGCAGGGGGGACTGGACTCATCAGAAGGACTCTGACAATGCCGCTATCATTGCGACTTATGGTTATCAGAAAATGAAGGTAATAGATTCAGGTCAAGGCAAGGCTTCAGTCGTTTTTACCCATGTTAACGACCGTGAATACTGTGCTGGCCAAGACGCCTTCTTCAGCCCCATTAATGCCAATATCAATATCGAACTAGAGATAGACAGTCAGCTGACAACCATAGCGCTCCCCGCCTTAATTGGTTGTGATGAAGGCATATCTTTCGCCCAGATAGAAGATACGGAAAGCATACAGTTAATTGCAATGATGCATGATGCGCAAAGGGTGCTTTTTCATCAACAAAGCTACTCATTAAAGGGGTTTGAAAGCGCGGTAAAGAAGGTCATAGACTAAATCCTTATAATCACCATCGCGGCTGATGCAGACAAGACAAACATTGGCTAATACAAAGCGTCACATTTATTTGCTGGTGATATGTGACTGGCTTTGTTTATTCTTTCTCTAGCCATGTTCAATCCCGCTTCACTGACATGTGAAGTGAGTGCACACTTAAGCTGACACTCTAGTTTTGTGTCTTTTAAGGAGGCTATTGGCGAATGAACATCTTTCAATCAGGAGTATAATTTGTCCTATCTATATTCTCGTTCCAATGTATTCGCTTCTGGTTTAGCTGCAAGTTTAGCACTGGCTAGTCCAGTCGCCCATGCAGGCCAATGGCATATCCAACTCGATAATGACATCATCTTTGGTGATGATGGCAACTATACCAATGCCATCATTCTGGGCTGGGAAAGCCAAACTGAGGCTGATTTGTCTTTTGCTCCGATGCCGGCTCAATGGCTTGGGGTGCTCACCTTCTCACAAGCCGATGCTGAGCACGCTTGGGGCTGGAAGGTCAGCCAACAGATGTGGACACCTGGCATGATCGAAGTCGATGCACCACAAGCTGAAGATAGGCCTTATGCTGGCTATCTGGCATTTGAAGGTCATACGGCAACCTATTCAGCTAAATTAGCGCAAAAAAACTGGCTCTCATTGGGCGTTATTGGTCCAGCATCTGCCAATGAGCAAGTTCAATCCTTTGTGCATAAGGTCACGGGTTCCTCCGCTCCTCAAGGTTGGCAATACCAAGTCGAAAACCAACTGACGATCCAAGCCGCCTATGAAATCGACAGCTTGTTCATGCGTGGAGCGGCATTTAATAATGACTTTCTCGGAGAGACCCAATGGGATATTGCAGGCTTTAGTCATACACAATTAGGTAACTTTCGCAGCCAAGCAGATCTGGGCTTAACCTTGAGATGGGGAAACGAACTGGCCAATTCATTCGGTCGACTGAGTCAACATGCTGGCCAGTATGGCAATCTGTCCGCCACCAGCAAAAGCAGCAGCTTCATGGTCTATAGCCGAGCCTATCTAGGTTATCGCTTTAACGATCTTACCCTCGATGGTTCTCTCCCCTATGATTCACAAGTCGAACTGGAAAGCAGACAAGCAGGCATCAATACCGGCATTATCTGGGCCCATCCAGATTGGTCTATTGCCTGGACGTTTAATTCCTATACCAAGGAATATCAGAGCGACACAGACAAGTGGCATGGCTATGGTTCTTTAGTAGTCAGTTGGAATTTATAAGGAATGAGCCAGCAGATATTTGCCAATGATGATAAACCGTCTTGCTTGGAAGAAGTTGGCCTTAGAGAATATTCAATAAGGCTAACGAGAGAATTAAATGGGATAGCTTAAGATAGATCGCTTTTAGAAGGTTCGTTGAGTGTATTAAAGAAATCATACAAGCTTTCGAGAATGGCGCCGAGCTCACTGCTCACCACTTGTGTCTGACCTTGAGTTTCCTGCAGTTGCAAGGATGTCTGATCCGCCAAGGCCATCAACTTTTTCTCTTGATCTTCCTCTAACCCCAGGCCAAACAACATGCCTTCTAACTCTGAAACCATGCCATGCATGATCCCCTGGGAATTTTTATCGTGTTCGAACAGCCGAACCGTGGTTCTTTTTATCTGCTCTTCCGCTACCGAGATGACTTGAGTAAAGATCTGCTGGCGCTGCTCAAGCATCAGATTGCGAGTCTTGATGTTAGCCAGCTGTGCATCTGCTATATCCATCAATACTGCTAAATGGTCCCTAAAACGGCCGCAGCGCTTCTCATCATCCAGGGGCATATCTTTGATCAGCAGGACTATGTGTGGGTCTCGTATTACGGTGCGAATACCGACACTTAAAATCCGCTCATGATGGACCACGAACCGAGACAAGACTTCGGCCTCTATACTCCCTTCATCACAGCCAATGTATGCGACAGAACCTGTATCGACTCGAGCCACCGAGCTCATGCCAAAACTAGAGAGAATATTGATCATGGCATGGCCCACTTCCTCAGCACACTTTATTGATTGAACATCTTTAATAAATTGCACCACTTGTCCGAGTTCACTGCTGACTGTCATTGCCTCCATAGCAATGCCAACAGCCTCGGTCGCATTCGTCTTAGCTGCTGTCATTTTCTGACGCTGCTCTAAACAATTGGCCACCTTAGCAAACAAGATCTCAGGCTCGACAGGCTTAACAATGTAGTCATCGGCGCCAGCTTCATAGCCGGCGAGACGCTCTTCGTATGAATCCAGACCCGACACAAAAATAATAGGCAAACACTCGGACAGATACTGCTTCCTTAATTGGACACAGACCTCATATCCAGAAATCCCGGGCATGTCGACATCGAGTAAGATAAGGTCGGGCATGGCCTTAGCCACTTCAATAAGGCACATATCGCCGGAAGCAACCTCAGCCACACAGTAGTTATCTTCAAGCATAGCGCTGAGCATCAAACGACAATCAGCAGTATCATCCACTATCAGTATATTTACATTATCGCTCATGATTAATCCCATCAAATAAATGAATGAATCAGACTATTTTTTATCTAACTCCACATACACATCTTCGGCAGCAACGACTCGATTGCGCCCCAGCGCTTTAGCCCGATAGACAGCGGCGTCAGCACGGGTAAGTAGCTCGACAAATGTTTGCTCGTGTTTCATTAACTGAGCGACGCCAAAACTCGCAGTCACGCTTATCCCCATAGGTGCTAACGCTTCAATTTTTGCTCTTAATAACTCGGCCTTCTCGACAGCGGAATTGAGGGAGCAATGTTCCAGTAACACCACAAACTCCTCGCCGCCGAAACGGGCCACCACATCTTCTTTTCGATTGCCAGCCTTGAGTATTTCGGCGATAGCCTTGAGTACCTGATCGCCAGCATGATGGCCGAATTGATCATTGATATGCTTGAAAAAATCGATATCTATCATCAGCAGTGATAGCTCGTTACCATGTCTATCGACATAAGCCAATTTATTCGCCGCTGATTCGATTAAGAAGTGACGGTTATACAGTTGGGTCAGTTGGTCATGGAGCGCCATGTTACGAAGTTCATCACTTTGATGCTTAAGCTTTATCTGAGTTGAGACCCTAGCCGTCACTATCGCGGGGCGTATCGGTTTAGCGATGTAATCCACCGCACCGAGTTGCAAACCAAACTCCTCATCTTCATCTGAGTCTCGACCTGTGACAAAAATAATCGGAATATTTTTTGTATTAGGATTCTCTTTAAGCTGACGGCAAACTTCATAACCATCCATCTCAGGCATGATCACATCGAGCAAAATCAGATCTGGAAAGGGTGGGTTTTGGGCGAGTTCGAGACAACGTTGGCCATTCATGGCGATTTTCAATCGATACTGATGCTTTAAGCATCCGGCCAACAGTTGAATGTTGGTTCGAGTGTCATCGACCAATAGAATCGTTGCTTTTTCAGCCATTGACTATCCCCTTAGATGGACTCGAGTCACTTTCAATAAGATAGATGGAGAGTTCACTCAAACAGGTACTGGCTTGCTCATGCTCAAAATCGGCCAGCAATTGCAGTAAGAGATCAAACTTATGCTGCAGCTCGGGGAGTTCACTGGATCTCTTTAGATGAGCATAATCCTCTACATCTATGTAGCTGCCTTCACTGAGTTTTTCTGAGATATCCGCTAAGCTTTCTGAAATTAACTGCTCACTTGCACGGGTTAGCGGAACCTCTTCTCCTAGAGGCTTATCATGCTGTTTAACCACTGAAATTAATTCATCATATCGGATCTGTAACTCGGGGAGTTCGACGCGGATTTTCTCTAACTTTTTCTCTTGTGCTGCTTTCTCTATCGTCGCTGCACAAGCTTGAAGTTTAATGCCACTAAGGTTTGCCGCTACGCCTTTTATAGTATGGGATATTTGACGCAGTTGATCGATATTCCCAGCTTCATGGGCCTCCATCAGGGACTCGATACGCTTAGGCATATCCTCTAAAAACAGTTTCACTATGGCATTAAACAGAGATTCTTTACCCATGGAACGCTTTAATAACGCCTCCTTATCCCATATTGTCTTATCCAGCTCAACACTGACTTGCTTGGTTGGAGTGGCCCTTATTGCGCTGATTGCAGAAGCAGATGTTGTAGCAGATACATCTTCATTGCCGTCGTCTAGATTGAGAACCGCATCGTCAGACTCAGCTTGGGGAAGCCAATGTATGAGTCTGTCGAGCAGCTTATCTGGATCTATGGGTTTGGGCAGATAATCATTCATCCCCGAATCTATGCACTTCTCTCTATCTCCCATCATGGCATTCGCCGTCATGGCAACTATGATGATGTCTTTATTTGCTTCTCCCCCATTGCCGGCACGGATCTCACTCGTTGCTTGATATCCATCCATCTCAGGCATCAGGCAATCCATCAAGATGAGAGAGAAGGGGGCACCGACGACATTTTTCAGCTTATTTAATGCTTGCAAACCATTTTCGGCGACGACCACCTCTAAGTTAAAGTCTTCTAAAATACCCATGGCCACCAATTGATTAACATAATTATCCTCAACCAGGAGGACACGGGCATCATGAGACCATGTCGGTATCTTGGGTTCGTCAGCTTGATGGTGTAACGCCTGAAGATAATGATGGGTCACCAGAGGCCGAGCATTTTGCAGTGCCTCACCGCCATCGGCGACGACGTTGAGTGCATCTAAAATATCTGAGGTGGTGGTTGGTTTAGGAAAGTAGCCACTGAACCCGAGTTTCGCAAAGAAGCTGGCATCCCCCATCTGAGACATAGAGGTCATCATTACCAGCTTGATTTGAGCAAACCTGGCATCGGCTTTTAATTTCTGTCCAAGCTCGGCGCCATCCATGTCTGCCATCTGCATGTCTAAGAAGGCGACATCAAATTTAGGACTGCCAGGCTCTTCATATCTTTGAGCGCATATATCCAGGGCTTCTTGGCCGCTGCAGGCCTCAACCACAGTCGCCCCCCACAGTTCAAGTTGCTCGCGGATCACTTCACGATTAGTCGCATTGTCATCGACCACCAACAGACTTAGTTGGGTAATATCGACCTTAGGGATCACTAGAGTCGACTTATGACTCCTGCCTAGCAAAACCTTAAATTCAAAACAGCTCCCTACGCCATAAACACTGCTCACTGACACATCCCCGCCCATCAGACGCGATATTTTCTGCACAATGGCGAGTCCCAAGCCTGTACCGCCATACTTTCTGGTGGTTGATGCGTCCACCTGACTAAATGATTTAAATAAGCTATCAATTTTATCCGCGGCAATACCTATCCCCGTATCTGACACAGAGCAGGTTAACCACCATTGCCCCTCATCAGCAGGTGTGAGCTCGGCTCTCACCACCACCTCACCTTGCTGAGTAAACTTAATCGCATTACCCGTTAAGTTAGTTATCGCCTGACGCAGCCGACCCGGATCTCCGGTAACCATAGATTGTTCGACCCCTTTAAGATCTAAAATCAGCTCCAGGTTTTTATCTTGAGCCTGGTGAGCGATACCTTCTGCGAAGTCGCCTAACATTCCCCTCAAGTTGAAATCTATCTGTTCCAGCTCTAACTTGCCGGCATCGATTTTTGAATAATCTAATATGTCGTTAATCAGCGAAAGTAAGGATTGTGCACTGGACTGAGCTATGTTGACACGACGAGTTTGATACTCGGTTAACTTAGAGTTAGATAACAGACCTAACATGCCGATGACGCCATTCATGGGGGTGCGGATCTCGTGGCTCATACTGGCGAGAAACTCACTCTTAGCCTTAGTGGCTTGCTCGGCCTCCTCTTTCGCCTGTAACAGGGCATTTTGGTTTTCAGTTCGCTCGGTAATGTCCCTAAAGCTCCAGACTCGGCCAAAATACTCACCATCGATCTCCATGGGGGACGATACACGCTCGAAGACCCGGCCATCGATAAACGCTATGATATCGAATGCCTCTAAATCCCGATCCTGATAAATTTCTTCGATGCGTTTAAGGAAGATTTCCGGCTCTTTTAACAACACCCTAATTTGCTTTAATATGACTCTATCGTTAACCCCTTTATCGAGTAACTCTTTGGCTACTCCCCAGAGATGTGAAAACTGACTATTAGTCCTTAAAATCTCACCATCACTACTGGTCACCAAAATACCATTATCGGTCGACTCCAGTGTGGCATTCATCAGAGTCAACGCCTCTTTAACCTCTGACTCCTTACGCTTTCTCTCGGTGATATCGGCTCGAATGGCAATATAGCTCTTAGGTAAATTACTCGCATCTTTCAGGGCCATGATGGTGGTATCGACCCAGTAAATTTCACCATGTTTATTGCGATTACAGATCTCGCCATGCCACACCTTGCCTGTAGACACAGTCCGATACATTTCAGAAAAGAATTCAGTCGGATGGAAGCCCGAGTTAAGGATACGATGATTCTGGCCAACTAATTCATTGACTTGGTAGCCGCTGATCTCGGCAAATTTATCATTGGCGTAGGTGATGGTCCCTTTCAAATCTGTCACAGCAACGATCGCATGCTGATCTAAGGCAAATTTATGCTCTTCCAGAGAGTCCAGCGCCTCCATGATCTGGCTATTAGCCTCTAAAAGAGCCTCTTCATGACGCGCTTTGGCTTCAAGCATATGGTTAAACGCATTGGCTAACAGGCCAATTTCATTCTTACCTTTAACATCGACCAGAGTCAGGTCTTCTCCTGCGGCGACTTTACGACTGGCATCGGCAAGCTTAATAATCGGCCGGGTGATCTTTCGAGCAATAAAAACCGAGGCAAGTAACACGCCCATCGCGGTTAGCAACACTAATAAGAGGGTGATTTTTCTTAGCCAGTTACTGGCTTGTAACGTCTCTTCGCTATCGATCTCACTGATCAATAGCCATTCTATGTTGGCAAGTTTAACCGTATGATATAGCCCAATCACCTCTTTGCCGGAAGGTCCGATATATTCATAAGCTATGCTCCTTTTACCTCCTGTGCTAGCTGTGCCAGCATTAGTCCCTCTCCCCTGCCAGGCGATAAAGGGACGAGTATTAATTTGTCTCTGTAATACCTGCTGCCAATTATCTTTTATTGGCGTCCTGAGAATGCCATCTTGACCAATAATGTAATGAGTTAAAGAGCTAGAGTCCGATATGGTCGAGTGCAACATATTCAATATTTTGTCGAACTTTAGTTCGATGACATAGACTCCGATAGGACCACCAAACTCATCGAGAACGGGGGCAGAGATAAAGCCTGTGATTTGACCTTGGCTCAACGGGCTCCTCTCCAAGCCAGAAAAGTTAGCCAAGCCTGAATCCATAGTCACAGTTAAACTTTGAGTAAACTGCGAGTCGACTAAATTGGCCGAAAAAATATTTTTGCCTTTAGCATCATTACTGATCACCGAGTAAAGAATGTCACCATCGAGATCGATCAAAAATATATCGCTGATATAATCATATTGACGACTTAATACAATAAGATCGTTCTGCAGGCCATCGACTCGCTTGGTCCAGTCGTAACTCGTCACATATTCGCTAACAGGTTTACTGCTGGATTCCTTCCCCTGGGTGAGCGAACTCAAGATAAGCCCCGCATTGATAGATTCGGCTTCGACATTAAGATCTACCATACGATAATTAAACCAGCTCTCGATGGACTGTACACTCAGCAGTGAAGACTGAGTTAACTCTTCTTCGGCGGCATCGACCAGACTCTGCTTAGCCTGCTGATAACTGAACCAAGCAACAATGGTTAGTGGCAGTAGGGATAAGATCAAGAACCAGATAGTCAGGTTAAAGCTTAAAGAGCTTAACTTGTTTACCTCTTTCATCGGCGCTTGTGTGAACTCATGTTCCATTGGTTCTCTCACTTTAGCGATTCAGTTGGGCCTGGCTCATTGCGGCTAAGTCATGGCGGCTAAAATTCTCATCGGCAAAATCTTCGATATCGATAGCATTTTTGATGATGCCCCCCTCTACCGCCAGATCCATGATCAATTTAAGACCCGGCTTATCCACATTCAGGTTTTGATAATTAATCACTCTCAGATCGGGATCAAGACTCGCGATAATGGCTTCACGGGTATGAGCTGGTATATGCTTACGCACTAATTTGACTATCTGCTCTAACGCTTCTCCCCCTTGAGCACGAGCAACCTCAATATCCTCTCCCGCCTTATGAATATAATTCATCACTTCATGAATGGCCTGACGCTTATTCTTAATTGCAGCATCAGTTGCCAGGGCAATACATTCCACATGACCATGCTCCCAAGGCATCACATCTTTTGAATACCAAGCCACATGGCCAAAGCCTCCAGTCTCAACCACATCGGCCCAAGGTAAGGACTGCTCGAAAGCGGCAGCTTGAGATCTATTACTCTTACTCTTTATGAAGCTTGGTGATTTAGGCGGCGCGACGGCAATCGCCAGCACATCTGTACCTGAATTAGGCGTTAAACTCATGGTGAGTCCATGCTCTTTAAGATAGCGATATAACACCACAGTATGAGTCGCCAAAAGATGAGGCATACCGATTTCGGTTGCGCGACCTGTGGACTCAAATACTTGCTTCAATGCCTTGGCAACCTTGTCATCGGGCTTTCTTTCATGTCTCACCGCAGGAAGCTTGACCTGCTCATTTAGCAGGTCGTTGATAGCCAATGCGTTTCCATCTCTGTGCATCAAGCCTATCCACCTGAAATGCGGTTTTTCGCTAAACATATCCATCGCCAAAGGACTCATCACATAGGCCATATCCACTTCACCGGATTGGAAATATGCCCGCAAGAGATCCCAGTTTTTCATCTGCTCTAGCTGATAATCGGCGTACTTCATCTCTTTGCGGTAGCGCTCATAGGCCACGATCGATGCATAATGATCTGCAAGAGGAATATACAGTGCCTTGATGACTTTTTTATCGGCGGCATGAGCACTGGCCGACACAGCCAAGACAAAAAAGAGTGTAATAATAAACGCTAAATAGGTGATTAATCGGTGTGGCGAACGAACACTGGCTGACATGTGTCTCTCCCTGACCCGTGATGATAAGCGACTGCATAGCAGTACTCACAGAGCTTAGTAGAGCATCGCCAGTTTTTCACTAAGGAAGAGAAAAAAACACATAATGAAGCTTAAGATAAGTCCTTACATTAAGTAAGGTAATGCTGTTTGTGAACTTGCTTGGGAACTCACTTATAAATAAGTTATCGATGAGTAAGAGTTGGCTGAAATATATGCAGAGCATGCGGCGTAAACGTCGAGTTAACTAACAACCGCTATCGATAATAGTAAACATGGGACGGCCGCCGGCTTCATTTACACCTGTATATTCCAGCATGCAATGCATAAACATTAACAACCACAAAAAAGGCCACCGATTAAGGCGACCTTCTAATTTAAGATAGCTTGACTTAGAAACGATAGCCGACAGTAAACATAACTGTACTAAGATCTTTGCCTGAAAAAGAGTATGAACCTGAGCGAGTATCTGCACCTTGAGCATCTAATGCAGTTCCTGAACCTTTCATCCTTCTATCACCATTATGATAAGTATAATGAAGGTTAAAATTCAGCCCGTTGTTCATGTAGTAACCCACACCAACCATAGGCTTTACAAGAGTTCCACTATCGGCTGTATAACTGAATTCCGTATAGTCACCTTCATAGCCTGGGAATGAAGTATCTAATAAATAGCTACCTTTTGACTTTAATTTCGAAAACTCTGCACCAGCTTTTAGCGCTAATTGGCCTGTTCCTAAATTAAACTGATAACCTAGGTAAAGGGTGTGAGCTTTGTAATCATGTCTTGAACTTCCATCAACACCAAGAGAGTCATAACCATTAGGGAAAAACTCCTCAAATCTTTCGTTAAACCCTTTTCCTTTTTCGGCACCGGAATAGGTGTAACCCATAAGAAAGCTACCGTAACCAGCCTCTAACCCAACGGCAGCTTTAGTACCAAATGCTTTATTATATGATGCCCCTACCATAGGGTTGATAGTGAACTCGCTGGAATTTGCCGATGCTGAAAGGGCAAGCATTGATGTTAAAGCGCATGCTACGACTCGTTTGTTCATGGATAAATCTCTCTTATTTCTCTCTGACTGAGTGTTGTTTTTCGAAAAACCAATACCGCTTCCATTCCACTTGCTCACTCACATGTAACCTCCATTACAAATTCTATGAGTGAATCCCGTATCGATTAAGTTGCTGACATAATATCGACAGCCAAAAAACCAGACTTCATTAAGAGAATTGGTAAACCATAAAGAAGATCGGTAGCGTTGAAAAATGCGAGGCACAAAAAACCGCATTTAATCGGTTCATGGCTATGACAGTGAGGAGTCATGTTACGGAATATCAGAAGACGAGCGATAAAAATGACTAAAGTAGGTACGATATTTGATTAATGATGAGTAAACACGAGAATGGAGCCATCCTTGGCGTCAGAGAGTCCATAAACTTTGCTTCTCTATTCTGTTGCATTACCTGCTGAATGCTTTCATCTTTAAATTTATGATGCTCTTCAGCCTTAACCATCAAAGTCTTTGGTAAAAGGCTGCCTCATTACCCATTACTAATAAATGCACCGACACCTAGTGATGACTAGTGAACATTATTGAAGGTACTATATAACCATTGAAAAATGACAAGAGATCACTATGACAACAACACTTTCAGAGAAAGCTAAAGCCGAACTAGGCAGCTTGATGGTTAACACGACTGAATTGATCGATCTCTTGTCACTACTGCCGAAAGAACATTTGAGTGAATACCCTCTATTACAAAAAGAGATTGTCAGTAAACATCCTAAAGTCAAAGGCTACAACAAAGCATTAAAAGAGAAGCGCTTTACCAAGGAAGAGTATCGCGACCGAATCTTTGCCCGGCTGGATATCTTTGCCTATGAGATGGCATTAGCCATGAACACTGACTACCTCATCGAGCGAGTCATGTTAATCGTAGGCTCAGAAATAGATAGAATCGATGATCTTGAGATTAATGAGATAGGTGCAGATGTCTTACAAAGAATTTTACTGGAACTCAGTACCCAGGTGAGAAAACAAGTCCAGCCGAAAGCCGATCATCCTTTCTTGGCCGAACGTGGCAGAATCGATCATACATTTTGGCGCCACGCTGACAGGGCATTCGATGCTTTTGAAGAGGGATACACGACTCAGGCTGCTCTGGATGCTTGGTGCCAACTGAATCTCCACACCCGCTGCCCTCAAAGCTTTATCCGCTGGCTTAAAACCCATGAAGATCCGAGAGAGATCAATGAGTGGAATGAGTATGTCGGCCAAACCTCTGAATAATTCCTCTATTTAGATACTGGATAGTCGCATTTTGAGATTATCCTCCATACAAAACGCATCTCACCTCTGAAGACCACGTTTTAACTTATGCAATTTGAATCGCAAATTGCGAGATGAAACAACAAAAAACACAAACACCATAAAAATCAAATTATTACCATGTGGCACAGCTCATGCATTTCATAGTAAAACCCGTTTCATATAGGGACTAACTATGAAATATCTCTCTACTCTCTTTCTTTTTGCTGTCTTATCTAGCTTTGCCAATGATGGCATTGCAGCTGAGTTTGAGTCATGTCCGACTCAGGCATTCATCATACAAACGCCTTCTTCTGTTCCCATTGCATACGGTGTCGAATTGGCAACGGGTAGCTATGTGATACTCTCAGACGACATGAATCGCCTCGCTTCCTATAACGGTGTGGGATTTAATTATCACGATAACTATATCTATGGCTGGGACTATGAAGCCAGCACCTTAGGTAAAACCGGTGATGACTATGTGATCACCCCACTCACCATGATTAAAGATGCCGATGCCGCTGCTGCGGGAAACTTCTTTGTCGGTGACATCGCCATCAATGAAAATGCCTGGTATGGATATAGAAAAAATAAGGGTCTGTTTAAAATCCCCTTAGATGACTCAAGCAATTATTCAATGACGCTCGTTGCCGGAAGTACAGTTAACGCAACCTATAACATTACCGATTTTGCCTTCCACCCTAGCGATGGTTATATCTACGCCGTCACCAATGGCTATAATGGCAGCCTGCTTCGCATCGACCCATTTGACGCATCCGCCACCAACCTTGGTGTTGTGGTCGTCTCATCGGGTGCTAAGTTCACCTTTGGCGCGCAGTTCTTCGATCCCGACGGCACGCTTTACCTGAGCAATAATAGCAACGGTAAAATATATCGCCTGAATGTGAATGATTCAAACCCCATCGCCGATATATTTGCTTACGGCCCTTCATCATCGAGTAATGACGGTGCCCGCTGCGCCTTGGCAGAGGTCCCTGTGGGGGAAAATGTTGATTTTGGTGATGCGCCTGATACCTATGGCACGTATATGGAGTCCAATGGTGCCAGGCACTCCATCATCGATGACTTCTATCTAGGTTCCACTGTCGACGGTGAGGCCAATGGCTACCCGACGCCACTGTCAGACGATTATAGTGACGGCATAGATGATGAAGACGGCATCAGTTTCCCTACCGGTTTTGAAGTAGGTGAATCCGCCGTCATTCTGGCCACCGCGACGGGGAGTGGCGGTTTTCTCAACGCTTGGTTTGACTGGAATAAAGATGGTGTTTTTGACAGTGACGAGCAAGCTATCACAGGCCACGCCCTTTCCCCTGGCAATAACAGTGTCAATTTAGATGTGCCTACATGGGGGAAAACCGGCCAAACATGGGCTAGATTTCGCTTCAGTAGCCTGGCCGATATAGGGCCAACCGGAGGAGCCGGAGATGGGGAGGTCGAAGACCACCAAATCACCATGACTGAAAGCGGCGTTACCATTAACTACTACCCATCCTCTTCTACTTTTACCTCAATAGTGTTTGAAGATCTTTACCCCACTCAAGAAGATTACGACATGAATGATGTCATTTTCCATCTAAGGCTCATCGAGTACGTCAAATATGGTCAAGTTAGACGGGTAGAGTTTTTAGCTAAGTTAGCCGCGGCTGGCGCCTTTTATCACAACGGCTTTGGCATTCAACTGCCGGGGATCGCGATGAGCAACATCCAAGAAAATACCATCGAATGGAGTATTGATGGGGTTGCACAGAGTGCTTCGCCCCTGGAGAGCGACCAAACCTATGGGGTATTCATTCTTGCCCAAGACCTATGGGATTATATTACCCTCTCGACAGGCTGTGAGTTTCTTCGCTCAGAGTCGGGTTGCGGAACCAGCTATCGCACCACTTGGCAGATGGTTATCCCCTTCGTTAATGCGGTACCTGAATCACAGATGCCTGACTTTCCCTATGATCCTTTTATCTTTGCCACGCCGGGAAGTGACCATGGCCGGGCAGCAAAGGAGGTTGTTGGTGAACATCCCGGACGTAAACTTGAGATCCACCTAAAGAATAAAGCCCCTACTGATAAATTTGATACTGCCTATTTTGGTGCAAAGGAAGATAGGTCCGACCCCAATCAAGGACTCTATTTTCTCAATGAAGATGGTATGAGTTGGGCACTAGAGGTGCCTACCAGCTGGAAGCACCCATTAGAAAGACAACGTTTAGATGCTTGCTATCCAGAGTTTATCAACTTCGCGGCAGATAACAGCGGTAACACTAATCTCGACTGGTATCTCAACCCTATTACGACGCTCATATTCCAAGATTAGTGCAACCTAAATTATCACCATAGATCTGAGCACGGAAAGAGGAGATGAATATGAAAAACTTAACAACTATGACGAATATAAAATGCTATTTATTGCTGTTTATTTTCAGCATCCTGTCTGCTTGTGGAGGCGGAGGAGATGAAGGCTCAACAACAGAAACAAGCACCCCGCCTCCAGTCACACCTCCGGTCACTCCACCACCCACATCCACTCCCGAGCCGACCTCATTAGATGATCTTATTATTGACCCGAATAATGTCATGCAGAGTGTGTTTCAACTTGCCATCGATATCAATATCGACTCAAACAAACGCGCCTATTTCTCACTGTGTGATGAATTTAATGGCAGTAATAACACTTACTCGGTGAACTTTGATTCCTGTCAATTCCGCGGCCCACTCGATGAGGGGAAACTCACCACCAAAATCAAGATAGCGAATCATCAGGATAAGTTGATTGCCGTGCTGTGGTTTTATGATGCCAGCGAGCCACAATTCCAAGTTTGGCAATATGACACCGGGCTTGAGCAGCAGATGTTAAGGATAAATTAATCCGCTCTGTTAACTTTCAGTTAGCGCCTCATCGGTCAGGCTCTTATTCCGTTCAGAGCTGAAACCCGAATCATGTACATCAGCTTTGTGCTTGTTAAACAGAGAGAAAGCGACCGTGACAAACAGTATCACAGTGATGGCCAAGCCTATCTGCACCCCGGCAACAGCCAGGAAGCCCGCATTTAACGCCATCACTATCTGTTCGTGGAAAAGCACCCAATCGGCTAAAATGGTGGTTAATAAGATACATGCCGTAGCAATGAGCGAGATAAACAACAACTTGCGCTTATCTGACACGAACCAAGCCAACACCAGATAGAGTCCAAGACTCGCCACGAAACTGGCCATCATCGACTCATCTCGCCCAGCCACTCCTAGGGGCAGTATTCGTTCGAACAAGAATGCCATGGCTGTGGCTAATATGACTCCCATGGTCGAGCCCAAAGTCATGCTATTAACCAATGCGATACTCTTAGGCGAAGATTTTCTTTGCTGCATCCGTTTCTCGACCCAAACTAGATTGCCACTGACGATAAGCACACACACGCCCATGCCAAGTAATAAATAGATCAGCCTAAGATCCATGCCGGCATAGTCACCAAAATGTAGCGTCGAGAGTACAATTCTCCCGGTTGTCATAGAATTAGGCGACTCAGGTGTTGTTGAAAATAAGGTTTCACCGTCATCGAGAGCAAACACTTGCTCGACAGGGCTGACAAATTTTCCTGACTCGTTACCAATCATGTGCAGCAGTGCACTGGTGTCACCATAGTTATAGGCGCGTAAGACTCTAGGTGGCTGACCAAAGGATTCAACATACTGAGCCACTAAGGTATCAACTTCTGCACTGGTATCCAGCGGCTTGTCCAACCATTCTGGCATCTGTTGGGTATAGCCGGCATCAACCAACAGCGCCTGTTGATCTCCCTTATAAAGCACTAAGGCGAACGCGATTTGATAGATGATAACCAAGTTAAATATCAAACCTGTGATGGCATACATCAAGGTAAAAGGCAGGGTCATCACACCGATGACATTATGCATGGTCAGCAGCTGATCCCGCTTGCCCTCGTTAGTGCGATAAAGGAAGAACTGCCTGAATAACTTACGCGCATGGATAAAGATCCCCGACACCAGTGCGAAAAAGAAAAATAGGGTCACAAAACCTATGATATAACCGCCATTGGGAATATTAAGATTGTAATGCAGCTGGTAGATAAAATCGGCCAGATAGAAGTCATCGACATGTGCCACGATTTCACCAGACACAGGATCCATCAAGAGTGACACATAATCGATGTCCGTCGTCGCATCTTCGGGGAGTATGATATCCACATAGACTTTATAAAATGGCATCTCGGCAGTGGGAGACACTAGTGTCAAATGCTCCTTGGCATTGAAGGGACGATCTTTAATTGCCAACTTCATGATCTCACTGGGAGACAATACCTCGCCTTGGGCAGGTGTATGATGTGGCAACACAGACCAGAGGTATATTTCACTGCGAAATAAGCTTATTGAGCCCATGAAAAACACGATGAACAGCAAGCCAGAGATGGTCAATCCCAGCCAACTGTGAGCCTGGGTTAAATGCTTTAAAAATTGTTTATTCATAATGAGTTAGTTTTAATAAGTTAGGTTTAATGACTTAAATGTTTAATGAGCTGTTGTTTACTTAACCTCAGTTCAGATAGCTCTCAATTTAACTGAAAAAAAACAGAGTATTGAAGCCAACCGATACCAGCAGTAAGCCGCCACAACGTCGCCAAGCATGCCAGCCTGAATCACTGGCATAACACCAGATCATGGCACTCACCCAGAGTGGAAAGGCCATCAATAATCCGACAAATAGCCGAGTATCAACGTCTAATGGCAGTATATAATTGAGATTCAACATGACCGAAATCGAAATAAAACAACCACCGAATATGGCGGCGAAGGTTTTAGGCCACATGTTGACCTCCTAGCTGAACCACAGCGAGCCAAAAAACCAAGTTGACACAGCACAAGGGAGCCAACTTAGCCTTAACATGCCCAAGCTGTAGCACTAAGCTCAGCCAGATAAACATGGTAAACACTAATACCATCAGCGCCGCAGCAATCGGGTTATAGATATATGTTAACAACCAAGTGCTGGCCATAAAGCAGACGATAAAAACAGAGATGGAAAAGAACTTCATCATAGGTTTAGCCAATAAACTTTGATGCTGACTAGACAGAA
This sequence comes from Shewanella benthica, assembly GCA_023284085.1. Classification (GTDB taxonomy): domain Bacteria; phylum Pseudomonadota; class Gammaproteobacteria; order Enterobacterales; family Shewanellaceae; genus Shewanella; species Shewanella benthica. The sequence goes on along the minus strand of JAKVHY010000024.1, from coordinate 15,135 downwards.
ATGCGGTTAAGCATCCAATCCAGAGTACGACAATCGTTACACTCATCTTAATACATGCAAATAGTTATCATTCATATAACAGGCGAGCCTACCAGCTTTCACAAACTTTACATTAAAATTTACATTGCAGCCTGCACATCTGCGGCCTGGCAATGGATACGAGGCATATTAGTGTAAATGCTCTTGCCTTGCCCCCCACACCTTCTGGTAACATCCTCCGCACAAATGTAACGATAATTATAACGGTTATCATTCGTATTTCTCTTATCAAGAAATGAATGCTAACAGGACCTATGATGAAACATAACCCAATAACACTCGCTATTCGCACCAGCATACTCTGCTCACTCTTGCTGCCAACCATGGCTAATGCCGATGAGCAAACCATAGAAAGGATCATGGTCACAGGCCAGAAGATAGACAGAACACTACAAGAAACCACGGCTAGCGTCGCTGTGATCACCAGCAAGCAGATCGAAGATCAAAACATTAACGACCTTTATGATGCACTCGAGCGTACCCCAAACGTTAACGGTGATCTCCGTACTGGCTTTAGCATACGTGGCATCGATGCCTATAACGTCTCAGGTGGCGGTACCAGCAACTTAGCTTCTATGTACATCGATGGCGCTGTGATGCCTTATGGTGTTGTACGTCAAGGTGGATTCTCAGCATGGGATGTCAGCCAGATAGAAATCTTACGTGGTCCTCAATCGACCCTGCAGGGACGTAATTCCCTGGCCGGCGCCATCATAATGCGCACGGTCGACCCGAGTTTCGAATGGCAAGGAAAAGCCAGGCTAGGTGTGGGCGAAAATGGTCAGAAGGAGTACGCTGCAGCCATAGGCGGTGAGGTTATCGAAGATGAAGTCGCCTTTAGAGCCAGCGCCGATAAAAATGACTTCGACGGTTATATCGACAATACAGTGACGGGCAAGCCTGCCGGATATAATAACAATGAAACCTATCGCTTTAAGCTGAAATATCAGCCTTCAAGCTTGCAAGAGTTTTACGCTCAAGTAGGCTATACCAAAGCGAAAAGTTCAGTGGGCATGCAGAGCACTAAAACCATAGCTGAAGATGGCAGTCCGCTAAACGATCCTTTTGGACAAAGAGAAGTATCAATCGATCAAGACAGCTTTACCTTCACCGATGTCGATATCTACACCTTAGAGCTCAACTACGATATCAATGATGATTGGACAGCCTCTGCTGTCAGCGCCTACTCCACAGTCGATGGAGGATTTAGCTGGGACGATGATAGAACCCCAGAGCCTACAGCAGCGAGATTTTGGGACACTCAGGAAGATACCTTCAGTCAAGAGCTTAAACTGGTATTCGACACAGACAAGATTTCAGGTGTTATCGGTGCCTTCTATTCTAAACAAGATATTAATACTAAATCCTATGGCCAGAGATACCTGAGCTTCCAGCGTCTAGGGGTTCCGACTCTCTTAGTCACGCCCCCGGAATATGGCGGGTTAGGGCTACCGCAACCTTTAGCTGATATGGTTTTAGGCCTATATGCCGATGTTGATCCAGTACGAATTTACAATGAAGCAATAACCAAACAAAGTGTCACTAACTTAGCCATGTTTGCCGATGCCGTTTATGAAATCAATGACAATTGGGACATTTTTGCCGGTTTCCGTTTCGATCGCGAAAAACAGGAAAATGAATCCGATGGGTATATCGATATCACCAACGCTCATCTGATGCCAGACCCAAGTAACCCAGCATTTGACCCTATGACAAGCGCCCTGATCACTGGGATCAATGCAAAACTACTAAGCATGGCGGACAGCGCCTCTGGGGCGGAGCCCTTGGTTGATGCCTCATTCAATGCCTTCCTGCCAAAGCTCGGTGCCAGCTATCACTGGAGCAGTGATATCACCACCAGCTTTACCGTACAACAAGGTTATCGCTCCGGTGGTGTAGGCACTAACACGGCCCAAAACACCACACATACCTTCGATCCCGAATACACCTGGAACTATGAACTGGCGTTTCGCTCGGTCTGGTTAGCGGGTAGCTTAAGTGCCAATGCCAACTTCTTCTATGTCGACTGGCAAGATCAACAGGTGGATGTACAGTTCTCGGGTAACAAATATGACAGTGAGACCCGTAATGCGGGTAGCTCAACGGTCCAAGGTTTCGAAGCTGAGCTATTTTACCAGATTGACAGTGATTGGAGTCTCTACGGCGGTGTGGGTTATGCCAAAACTGAGTTTGAAGAGTTTTTGGTCGTACTGCCAACCGTGACTTACGACCTATCCGGTCGCGGCTTCGAAGATGCCCCCGAGTGGACGGCAAACATAGGCTCCACCTATCGCAGTGACTCAGGGTTTTTCGCTAACTTAAACATCAGCTATGCAGGCGCATCATCAGCCCTAAATAACCCTGAAGCCGCCGGGCTTGATTACGAACCTGAGAACGATGCAAAAACCTTGGTCAATGCGCGTATCGGTTATGAATGGGATAACTTCTCAGTCTACGCTTTAGGCACCAACCTGTTGGACGCTGAATATGTCGCTTCAGCTGACACAGGCTATCGAGTTCACACCTTAGGTGATCCAAGACAATTGACTCTAAGAGTTGAGGCGCAGTTCTAACAAGAACGAGTCAGTTTAATGATTAGACTTAGGTAAGCTAAATGAGCAGCATGGGCTGCTCATTTTTATTCCATGGCCAGAACTTCAGTCACGAGTTTATTCCCCTAGTCATTCGATGAAACTAAGTGGAGAGATGCAAAGTTTAATCAAAGATGCTGAACTCTATGTCATTGAAAATCTGTGATATGGCTTACCGATACATTAAAACCAAGCAAACCAATCCTTTTACTCATTCTACCCAGTAAAAGTTAACCCTAAATATAAATAATTAATATCTCAGCGCACACATGTAAGCCAATGAAAAATCTGAATATAACTTTCACAGCGATCGCACAATTCAAACAATCGTTTAAATTACTTGTTTGGAGTTATTGATCTAAGCCTGATTTTATGTAGTAATGTGATCTGAATTTCTGGTCGGATGAGCGAAGAAGATGAGCATAAGAACCCAATTAAAAAAGATAATGCCGAGTATTTCTACCACAGAGCAAGAGGCACTCGATGCCGGCGATGTATGGTTAGAGGGATCGATCTTCCAAGGCAAACCTGACTTCGCTGCACTGAGAGATATTCCGGTCGCTAAGTTAAGCGCCGATGAACAGGCCTTCCTCGATGGTCCTGTGACCACCTTGATAGAGATGATCGATGACTTTGCTATTCAGGGTGATAAACATATACCGGATCACATTCTTAGCTACCTTAAAAAGAACAAATTCTTCTCTCTGATCATTCCAAAATCCTACGGTGGACTCGAATTTAGCCCTTACGCTAACTCAACCATAGTCGCCACCATATCGGCCAAGAGCTCAGCCGTTGCCGTTACTGTCATGGTGCCTAACTCTTTAGGTCCAGGCGAGCTATTGATGCATTATGGTACCAGTGAGCAAAGAGACTACTGGCTACCGCGCCTGGCCAAAGGTCAGGAGATCCCTTGTTTTGCGCTGACCAGCCCGGAAGCTGGCTCTGATGCCGGTGGTATCCCAGATGTTGGCATAGTGACTATGGGTGAATTTGAAGGTAAGCAGGTACTCGGCCTCTCGATCACCTGGGATAAACGTTACATCACCTTAGCCCCTATCGCCACAGTACTTGGACTGGCGTTCAAGGTTCAAGATCCAAAGGGTCTGCTTGGTGGCAAGGAAAACCTTGGCATTACTTGTGCGCTGATCCCTAAGTCTCACCCTGGGGTGCAACTTGGCAATCGTCACGATCCTATGGGCGTTAACTTCTATAACGGCACCACGCGCGGCGAAAACGTATTTATCCCTATGGATTTCATCATAGGTGGCCAGGCTAAGATTGGCCGTGGCTGGGCTATGCTAGTTGCCTGTCTTGGCGCGGGTCGTGGTATCTCTTTACCTGCCCTTGGCGCTGCGGTGAGCCAGTGCTCATTTAAGTCTTCGGCAGAATATGCCGCCGTCCGTGAGCAATTTGGATTATCTATCGGCAAGTTTGAAGGCATCCAAGAGAAACTTGCAGACATTGCCGGTAAGACGTATCTGCAAGAATCCATGCGAGTGCTGACCACAGAAGGTCTAGGCATAGGCCTTAAGCCTTCGGTGGTGACTGCTATCGCAAAATATCATATGACCGAACTTGGCCGAGACATACTCAACTCCGCCATGGACATTCAAGCCGGTAAGGCCATTCAACGTGGTCCACAAAATACCTTAGCCTCGGCTTATGTTGCCCAGCCTATCGCTATCACAGTCGAAGGCGCTAACATTCTTACTCGTAACCTGATGATCTTCGGACAAGGCGTGATGCGCTGTCATCCTCACATGCAGAGCATGGTTGAGGCGATTCACAGCGATCATAAGAATGCCGATAAGGTGTTTAACAGTATATTCCGTAAAACCATAGCTTACAGCGTCAACAACAGTTTGCGCGCATTCCGTTTGGGCCTGCTGCCATTTACAGCCTCTTCAAGCTCTAAACTGCCTGAGGTCGCGACATACGAGAAATCGGTCAACAAGCTGGCTTCGAAGCTCGCGGTATACGCCGACTTCTCTTTGCTGGTACTTGGCGGAAAACTCAAGCAAGCAGAGATGCTATCGGCGCGCCTGGGTGATGTGATGAGTTACTTGTACGCTGCCATGGCGTCGATTCGTTATTACGAGCAAAAACTGCCAAGCGAGCAAAGAGCACAAGCGGCGCCTTACTTTCACTATGCGACCCGTTGGTCTCTGTGTAAGGCAGAAGAAGCACTGCTTGCCTTCCTGGAGAACTTCCCGTCGTCGCCAGTACGTAAGCTAATGCGTGCATTAACTGTCACTTACTCAGCTAAAATGCCGAAAGTGAATGATAACTTAGTCAGAGAGCTTGCCGAGCAGGCCCAGCTCAATACCGAGTTCAAGAAGAACCTGACTCACTTGATTAAGCCTGTTGTCGGTGATGGTAACTACATTAACGAGCAAGCCTATTTGGCTAAGATGGATTGCCTCGAGTTACTAGCTAAGGTGAAAAAGGGGCTTAAGGCGCGTGCGTTCAAATCAGGCACTCGCTTCCCTATCACACTCGATAATGCCCATGCCGCTAAAGTCATCAACGCCACTGAGCACAAGCAATTGCTCAGTTACAACCTCAAGCGTGAGCGTGCAATCCGCGTCGATGAGTTCGATTTTGATATGAACTTAATCGGTGATAAAGCAGAGCTAAAGATAGCTAACTAAGTTCAGTTTTCACTATACCAAGAAGAGATGCAGCCCAGTGGCTGCATTTTTTATGGCCTCCCTTAAAGAAAGCCTGTTGCCATTATGTTATTGGTATTAGAAGGTAAAACTCTTTATTGATAAACTTTAATTGTCATTTTCAGCATGCTTCCATTATGATGCCGCACCAGAGAATCCCCCCTTTCAATTGCCTTTAATATCAATCGGTATAATAGGCCTGCTTCCCAAGGAAATTGACGATGCAGACTCGTATCAAACGCCTGATATTCATTTCAGTCATAGCCGCCACACTTTCTGGGTGTACTTCAATGAAAACCATGGAAGCCACAGGCGGTAGTCTGGCCGATGGGATCATTGAACTCTCCTACACCCGTACTCCAAGTGAAACATCCATATTCGATGAACAAGATGCACTAAAGACCGCATCGAAAAGATGTAAAGCCTGGGGCTTCAAAAAAGCGGATCCATTCAGCGGTGAACAAACCAGCTGCCGGGATAAGGTGGGCTCAAGATGTGATGTCTATATCGTCATCAAGAAGTATCAATGTGTTGGTAAAGGCTAAACAAGCTATGGGCTATTTAAGCCTTTAGCCAACCAGTTTAGTTAGTTTAAGTGCTTGAGGATCATGGTTTTGCCAAAAGGCATAATTATGTTTACCCCTCTGCTTCACCCGATACATAGCCCTATCTGCATGTTCACACGTCGCGATAAATGGATCTGAGCAATCAAATAGACTGATACCGATACTTAATCCTAATTTGATTTCACAGCAATCAATCTGAACGGGTGTGCGATAATGTTCCAAGATGCTTTGAGCTAACTTAACAATCACCTCTTTATTGATAGCGGTATGCAAAATCACGAATTCATCACCACCAAAGCGAGCCAGCTTTGCTAAGTCTCCCGCCTTATTTTTGAGAGTCTGTGCCACATCCATCAACACTTGGTCCCCGAATCTATGACCATACTTATCGTTAAGTTGCTTGAAACTGTCGAGATCGATGAAGAAGAGTGCACCACCAATGCGTGGCTGAGTTTGTTGTTGAGTATAAAATGCCTGCTCTAGCGCCTTACGATTGAGCAGATGGGTGAGAGGATCACAGTGAGCTAGCCTGGCTAAATCAAGTTCGTAGCACTTCTTTTGGGTAATATCGATATGAGTTCCCATCATACGAACGGGCCGACCTTCAGCGTCATATTCGACGATACGGCCTCTGTCAGAAACCCAACTCACGCTGCCGTCTTTATGCAGCATTCTGTGAACTGCCTGATAAGAATCAACTTTACCGGATACATGGTCTTCAAAAGCGGCTATGACCCAATCTCTGTCTTCCGGATGAAGCTTTTCTTTCCAGCTATCCACATGAGCCGACAGCTCTTGCTCCGTATAACCCAGCAGGTGTCCCCACTCACGATTAAAGATCGTGAGCTTGCCGCTCGGTATATGCTGCTGCCAAAGACATAAACCTGTGCCATCTAAGGCAGCGGTCAACTTCTCCTCGGCATTTAGCTTCTGTCGTTTCAGCTCAACATTCTTGTCTTGCAGCGCCTTTATCTGCTCTTGCAATTGCCTGATGGTTTTATCTGCGCACATCTCCCTTGCATCCCTGACATATTATTTTCTTAAGGTCCTACAGCTGAGCTTAACGGAATAGCGTGCTGTAATAAAGCATGGCCTGTCACGCTGATAATAAGCTAGCGATATCAATAAAAATATTAGTGATGTTGGGTAACTGGTTTCGCCTGATACTGGCATGCCATAATCATTATTGCGCCTCTATCTCTTGTTGCAGCTCTTTAAGCGCATCCAATATCGTCATAAACTTATTTCCGAAAGGCGTCACATGATACTCCACACGCGGCGGGATCTCCGGATAGCTGATTTTTTTTAAGATCCCAAATTCAACATTACGCTTCAGGCATTGATTGAGCACCTTAGTGGTTAACCCCTCAACATGTCGCACCATCTCACCGGGGCGATTGATATCTTGAGCCAATAGCTGAAAAACGGTCAGAGACCATTTACAGCCCACTATGGTTTCGACCATGCGTGTGCTTTCACTCGGGCTTGCTACTCGTATCTGCAAAGTTGAAATTTCTTTTTCTTTTAAAGTCATAAAGATGTACCAAAAAGTACCTAGCTAACCTATTTGTACTTACTTTTTTAATCTGTCGATGAAGCATAAGATTATCACATCAAACGGCTAAAAATGCCGACGAAATAAGTAATTTACGAATAATCTACAAGGATTAATTATGACTGATATAGACACTAATACTTCAAATCTGGCTTTTTCACATTCTGGCGTCGCACTGATTGTTGGCGGCTCGAGTGGTATGGGCTTTGAATCGGCCAAACAACTCGTAAAAGCCAATATTCAAGTAGTTATTGTCGGTAATAATGCCGCTAAGCTAGAGAAGGCGGTTGCCGAGCTGAGTGAATTTGGTAAGGTATCAGGCTTACAAGCCGATCTTTATCAAGCTAGCCATGTTCAACGCATCATCGACTTTATTGAGTTACCTGCAAACAAGGTAAGCTATCTGGTCAATGCCGCAGGATACTTTAACCCTAAGCCATTCATTGAGCACAGCGAGAGTGATTATGAAATCTATATGGGCTTAAACAAGTCTACCTTTATCATTTCTCAAGCTGTAGCCAGGAATATGATGCAAAATGGCGGTGGCAACATAGTCAACATTGGCTCCATGTGGGCAAAACAAGCGGTTAAGGCTACCCCCTCTTCTGCTTACTCTATGGCTAAAGCCGGATTACATGCCTTGACGCAACATATGGCCATGGAGCTGGCTGACACAAATATCAGAGTCAACACCGTCTCTCCTGCCGTGGTCAAGACGCCCATCTACCAAGCCTTTATTGAACCTGAGCAGATGGATGAAGCCTTAGCTGGCTTTAATGGCTTCCATCCAATCGGTAGGATAGGCACTCCATCAGATGTTGCCAATGCCATTAGTTTTTTACTTTCAGATGCATCCAGTTGGGTCACAGGTGCCATCTGGGATATCGATGGCGGCGTGATGGCTGGGCGTAATTAAGTCAGTTTTAAGTAGAGCAATCATTAGTACTTTGGAATCAACAAGGGCCAGGATATGAATCCTTTATTAAATATAAATCTGCATATGGATTTTTCAGAGCGAGTCGTTATCGACAGTAATGATATGGACTGGCTTCCTAGCCCCCTTGAGGGAGTCACCCGCAAGCCTCTTGCAAGGGAAAACCAAGAGAGCGGCCATGCCACCAGCATAGTGCGTTATCAGGCTGGTTCACATTTCAGCGCTCACAGTCACCCAAAGGGTGAAGAGATATTGGTGTTAGAAGGCACCTTTTCCGATGAGACAGGTAACTACCCGGCGGGGACCTACATTCGTAATCCGCCAGGCAGCAGTCATAGTCCATTTAGCACGAATGGCTGCACCCTTTTTGTCAAACTTAACCAGTTTAATATTCAAGATACTCAGCAAGTGCGAGTCGATACCAAGAGACAGGCATGGCAACAAGGTATTGGAGGACTCAAGGTCATGTCACTGCATGATTTTGAGGGCCAGCACACGGCACTGGTGAAATGGCCTGCCGATGAAATGTTTCAACCCCATAGACACTTTGGCGGCGAAGAGGTGCTGGTATTATCGGGGCTGTTTGAAGATGAGCATGGCAGATATCCGGCAAACACCTGGATACGCAGCCCACATCAGAGTGAACATCATCCCTTTGTGAAACAGGAGACGGTTATTTTAGTTAAGGTGGGACATCTGCCTATTTAAAAAATAAGAGAAAAAGCAGCCACGAGTAGCTAGGCCTAGCGGATTTTGCTATTGTTTAGCTCACTTTGAAGTCGAATGACCAAGCTGGAAGTTCGACTGACTTGCATACTAATACCAAATTTAAACAGATACAGATAGGAGATTAATTGATGATTGTTACAGGTTTTAACTGGGCAACTGGCGCTTTAACTTAAGCAGTTATAGATCACTAAGCAAGTCTTGCTTAGCTCTTTTCAGTAGCTGTTCATGTAGATAAGGTCCCACTGCCCGGTTGTATTTATCGTTACCACTAGCGACGACTCGTCCTAGGCGCAAGTAACGCATAACACCGGGATCTCAGATATACCTCAGGTTAGTCGACGATCCCCTGATCCAATCAGTTCAGGCGCTTTGCGCTGGGATAAAAATGAATAAACACAATCGATTCTCAATAATCAAATCTAAAACAATCTCAAGTTCAACTTCTAGCTCAAATGCTAACTCGCTCTCTATTGATAGCTGTGCTGTTACACATCAAGAGAAATCAAACAACTCACTCATTCGATTAGGTTGGCGTCCCTTTTTTGCACAACAAATGGCAGAGGAGAATATCACCGAGATTCAGTTCGCCAAAGTGATGGCCTGTCACCGAAATCAGTTCGATCTAGAAACAAGTACCAAGGTTTTAACGCTCTCTATCACAAAGCAGATGCCTGATATTACAGTAGGTGACTGGCTGGTACTTAATGGTGATGACAGCTTTCGTCATCGTCTGCAACGTACCTCACTATTTAGCCGTAAAGCCCCGGGAAGCAAGGTGCAGACTCAGCTCATTGCGGCCAATGTCGACACGGTATTTATCGTTTCATCCTTGAACAAGGACTTTAATTTAAGCCGTATAGAACGCTACCTCGCCTTAGCCAATGAAGCCAGGGTCACCCCGGTATTCGTACTCACTAAAGCCGATATTTGCGATGATACTCAAGTCTTCATTAAGCAGATATTGAGTATTTCACCATTGGCTATGATAGAGACAGTTAATGCGCTGGCACAAGAGAGCGTACAATCTCTGCACACTTATTGCACTGCTGGGCAGACAGTGGCGGTAATGGGCTCATCCGGTGTCGGAAAATCAACACTCATCAATAGCTTGATAGGCACTGAGACACAGTTAACCTCAGATATTCGGCAAGATGATAGCAAGGGACGTCACACCACAACGGGGCGGACTTTACATCAACTGAGCTCTGGCGGTTTACTCTTAGATACACCGGGTATGCGGGAATTACAACTCGCCGATTGTGAGCAAGGCGTCGCTGACACCTTCGAAGAGATCATCTCGTTAGCGCGGCAATGCAGGTTTGGTGATTGTCATCACCAAGCTGAGCCAGGATGTGCGGTGCAAATGGCGTTAACCAATCGAGAGCTAGAATCCAGACGTTTAATTAGCTATCAGAAGTTACTCCGGGAGCAGGCATTGAACACGGCGAGTTTGGCCCAGAAGCGCGCCAAAGATCGCAACCTAAGCAAGTTCCACCGCTCGGTACAAGACGGTGCCAGAAGGCTTAAGGGGAAATAAGTTCTCAGCCACTAAATAGTGGGTGAACACACACTACAAGGGCGCTTTCTACAAGCGCCTTTTTATAAAACAAACCGTCACCTAAACACAACAAGCTGCTAACCTTATAATTTATCTCGGTGGATCAGGAAGATTATAATGCCGATAGCTGAAGCATTTAGCACATCGCTAAAAAGGAGAATCAAGATACTATCCCTGAGCAGTTTAGTTTTTTACTGTTTTACAGCTTCTGTGCCAAGTCTAGCTCAAGATAATAATGACCCCCTCCCGGATGAGAACATCCCCACTCAAAGCATTAACCCAAACCTTCAAACCGCTAGCGAAGCTCATCAAAGTACCAGCACAGGCTCTTATGGTGTTAACAATATTATTCCAGAATGGACCCCAGACCTACGTGAAGAAGATACTAGGCTGAAGGCCCAGAAAGGCGATTTCGTCGCCGTCCCAATTCCCATCGCCGATCCGACTATTGGTACTGGGCTAGTCATCGCTGGCGCCTATTATTATAGCCAGACGACGACAGAGCAAACCGTTCAACCCGCATCGACCACACAGGCGGTAGCGGCCTATACCGATAATGACAGCTATGCCTATGGGTTAATGCAGCAAAACTACTGGGACGAAGATAACTGGCGATTCACCGGGACGGCCGCTTATATAGCGCTAAAATTGACCCTGTTAGACAGTAAATACACCCAGAGTGGCAAAGGCTTAGATTGGAATATTGAGGGCACCTTACTCAAGGGACAGTTACTTAGAAGCGTCGGCGAGAGTTGGTTCGTCGGTGGACAGATACGACTGATTAATAACGAGCAAACATTTTCAAGCAGCGGCGAGGGCCCAGATATCGAAGGTAATACTGAAGATGAATTCGGTAAGGCAAAAGCCAACGGCGCGGGAATTTTAGCACAGTACGACACCAGAGATAATCAAACCAATGCTTATTCAGGACAGCGTTTCGAATTCGATGCCATGTTTAACGATGAGCTCTTTGGCAGTAGTAATACCTATCAATCGTATCAGGCTCGCTATCGCTATTATTACCACTTACTCCCCCCTCTAGTGTTGGCTTTCGAAGCCAGAGGCTGTGCGAAATACGGCAATGCCCCACTTTGGGATTATTGTACACTAGGGCTGCGTGGCTTCTCGGCCACTAAATACCTTAATAAAGCCTCCTCATCGGGGCAAATAGAAGCACGTTGGAATATATTTGGTGACTTTGGAGTGGTTGGATTTGTCGGTGGGGGCTATGATTCAAAAGAACTGTCTGAGCTATGGGATAACGAGATGATCCCTAGCTACGGAATAGGCATTCGCTATATGGTACTCGACTCTCAGAGGATTAATTTGCGACTCGATTACGCCCGTTCAGAGGATAATGATGCGATATATGTATCAGTTGCCGAAGCGTTTTAGGTCAAAAATAGATCCAAGGGGCGCGTCTCTAGATCTTAGCATCCTGCTAAAATCTAACTTTTCACCCCATTAAGTTCACTGTTTATGCGCACAATTTCTTGAGTTTGTCCCTTAGTTCTATGGCTAAATACACTATTATGTTGGCTGGATCCCTCCTGCCGATATTACTCTCGACTAGCTCGGCGTTGTTGGGCACGATTAGCGACTTCAGCGAAACGTTTACGCTGAGCAAGTGTCATACTGGCGATAAAATTCCTCAATCATTTTCTCGCCATATTTTGCCATTTTTCAGTCAGATTAGAAGCAAAAAACTCACAATTCCCCTTCATTGTAGATAAGGCAGCGCAGTATTTATTATCATAATTTTTCAATAAATGATCATTAATGGTAACTATAATGATTTAAGCCTGAATTCGATTGAAATAGAGAGTCTATTTCAATAACCTTGCCCCATCGATGGCGACAATACCATTAGGTATATGACCATTCCAGTTAAAGGTGAAACATGAAATCAATCCGATATATCTTCAGTCTGCTCGCGTTTGTGATAATAACCAGCTCAACGGCAGTGGCCGCGCCTCAAGTCGGCGTCATGCTTGGCAGCGATTCAGGGATCAATGCTAAATTTGGTGATATTAAGATAGGAGTAGGGTTAGATAATTTTTCAATCACAGTAGACAAGATGATTAATTTTAATAACACACCGTATTTTTACTATGGCTTTGGTGGCAAGATTGACGATATCAATTCCAGTCATCATGATGTTAAATTGGGTGCCAGAGCCATATTTGGCGCACAAACATCAGTAGAGAAATTCACTTTCTTCGTTGAGGCTCAACCTATTCTTTATATTATTGATGATGTAAAAGTCGAGTTAGAAGCCATAGCGGGAGTTCGCTATCAGTTCTAGAATCACTCAACTGAGGCAAAAGAAGTCGTTAAAGAGTCCATACCCATGGGGATTAGCCTGCGAGTTTATCCAGTTTAGACATAAGATCGGCTTTGACTATCTCGATGGCCGCTAACGCGACTTCGACTTCTATCTTGTTACTTTCGAAGAGGTAGATAAGGTCCACAGCCAGTTTAATTTCATCTGCAGCGTCATCCAGAGAAGAAGCTGCCGCGGTAGTGTTTGTAGGGGCTTTCTCTGATTCAGGTTTGTTTAGCTTGGACATCTTGTCATCTGGGACCTATCGGATATTGATTGACTGACATTGTAGATATTTCTTATCTTAGCCACAAGCTTGCAAGACTCATTATCTCTGGCTGTTTAATGGGCAACTAATGGGGAAACGGTGTCTTTTCCGGTGATGAATCGGCTTCTATCTCGCCATTGAGAGGCATTATCCCGGCGATTAAGTCTTTAGTGTTTGCTCCAGCAAAGATATACTCGACAATAGATAACCAAGATAACTAACTTAGATGGCAGATAATGAGCGAAACTAGCCCAGGCAAGACACAGAAACTCGATTTTTCAGCAATTAATAAGACCACTACAAAATCGTTTAACGCACAGAAAAACCTGATTAAGCGCCTCTTCAAAGGCAACACAGTCTTGTGTGAAACCTGTAAGCAACCTCTCAAGCTCATCGTGCCGACAGTCAAGCAACAGACCGGGAAGTATGGTGTTTTCTGTAAAAAAGGCTGTACCGACATTGAGTTAGAACTGGAGGTGGTGCTTTAAGCCCTCCCAAATCCTCTTGCTAAGGCCTTCTTAAAGAAGGCGTTAAGGCAGAAAGCTCACTCAACCCTATGCTTACCTTCTCTAAATCTTTCATTTCTAGAAGATGTCATTTCTAGAAGATATCATTTCGCGAGAACATCATGCGCCATTTAAGAACCACGACTCACCCAGAACTGAGTTCACTCGAAGGGAATATTTTCCATCGTAAAGCCGCCCGCGGCATCATTCTAGATGGTGAGAACATTCTCATGCTCTATACGGAGCGATATCATGATTACAGTATCCCAGGCGGGGGGATTGATGCAGGAGAAGCCATCGAAACTGGCCTGCTAAGAGAACTCGAAGAGGAAACAGGCGCTCAACATATCGACATCATCGGCGAGTTTGGTCTATACGAAGAGTTCAGACCTTGGTACAAGTCAGATTTTGACATAATGCACATGAAGTCATACTGCTATGTATGCAATATTCACCCAGAACTCGGTGAAACAAAACTTGAAGCCCATGAGATACAAAACGGTATGACACCAGTTTGGATCAATATTCATCAGGCAATAAAACACAACGAGCACACCATAGCGAGCAGCCCCAAGAAAGGCATGTCTATCGAACGAGAGACCTACCTGCTCAAGCTCATCGTCGAAGAGCTGTTGTAAGCTCTTTTAGATACACACTCAAGCAGTAAGATTTATTTATCCTCAGCCTAAGTAATTCTCAATATTATTATTTCAACAGAGGTTTAAGCTTGCTTCATCAAGCTTAACGGACGTTAAGCGCTAGCAAATAATACCTCTGGGTATAAATAGACAGGTTGAGAATGAATTACAAACATATACTCTTGTGTGTCGCACTGAATAAAGACAGTGGAAAAATCTTAGCAAAAGCGGCTAATATTGCCAGAAAGAATCAAGCGTTGCTGAGTCTGCTGCATATCGACCTGGACATTCCCCACACCTATGAGGGGATGCTAGGAAGCGATTATAAAGAGCAGGAGAGTATCGTCAGAGAAGAATCTATGACTTCAATAGCTAAGCTTATCGACTCTCTCGACATGGATATAAAACATCACTACCCAATCCACCGGCACATCATACACTCAGGCGATCTCGACAGTGAGATCCTCGACAATATCGACAAATATGACATAGATCTACTGATCATGGGTCACCATAAAGTGAACTTTATCACTCAGTTTCTGCTTTCACCCACTGAGCCAGTTTTGCGCAATATGCCCTGTGACTTGATGTTCATCAAGTTATAAGTTTTATCTTTAATCCAAAAATAAAAAAGGAGCCTAAGCTCTAATGCCGATCATTTAGTGATTTATCGATCGGTTGACTGATCTTCTAGATGCTTCAGAATCCGAGTCCTATCTCTAGGTCTCGGATTTTTTATGCAAGTTTCTCAAGCTT
>JAKVHY010000023.1 GCA_023284085.1 Shewanella benthica | reverse complement strand
CAATAAGAGCAATAAGAGCAATAAGAGCAATAAGAGCAATAAGAGCAATAAGAGCAATAAGAGCAATAAGAGCAATAAGAGCAATAAGAGCAATAAGAGCAATAAGAGCAATAAGAGCAACAAGAATAATAAGAGGATGTTTATCGTGTCAGAGACCTTTTTTAGCTTAGAGATTCAGCCAAGATTTAACGAGACAGATGGTCTGGGCCATATCAATAACACAGTGCTTCCTGTGTGGTTTGAGGCTGCACGTGAGCCAGTATTCGAGATCTTCAATCCTAGTCTGGACCTAAGTCAGTGGAACCTGATAGTGGCGGGGTTTACCATTGCGTATACTTCGCCGACTAATTATGGCAAGCCAGTCAGCGTTAAAACCTGGATCAGCCGAGTGGGTAATTCCAGCTTCGAGGTGGCCCAGCAGAGCTGGCAAGAGGGTAAGATGACTGCAGAAGCTAAGACGACCCTGGTGCATTACGATTACGGCATAGATAAGAGTCAGCCGATTTCAGCCGAGGTTAAATCTCAGCTTGTAAAGCTAACAGGTGAATAATGAGCTTTTGTTGGCAATAAAAGTCTGATTATAAAAACTTCTGCACATACCAACAGCTAGCCTCTACTTCGAGGTTAGCCGATTCAGCCCAGCTTAATCCATGGCGTACCAACTTCTCTGCCAGTCCTTTGCCCCTTAGTTCATTGGGAACAAAGGTATTGGTGAAATTAACCCGGTCATCAAAAAGTTCATAAACAAGTACGGCCAGCTCTGTGTCTAAATTGATAACGAATTTGTGCTCTTTATTTAAATGCTGAACCACTGGCTTATCATTTACTGGCTTATCACTTCTTCATAGGTCCTGAGGGCATCGAGTAGCTCTGGGGTCAGTGTTGCTTTCTTGCCTGTCTTGAAGTTAAACATCACCACTTGTGAACTACCTAAGGTAGTGACAGCTTTTTGAGCCTTACTGAAAACCGTATAATTCATCATGAAACGGTCGGCTTTGATATCGCTAATCTTCACACTTACCAATAAGGTGTCGGGAAAGGTGACCGGGCGCTTATAGCGGGCATGATTATCACTCAGTACTGGGCCAACCTGGGTGATTTTTAGATCGCCGAGCAGGTTTACCTGGCTAAAGAAATCGATCCGAGCCGTCTCGAAATATTTGAAATAGACCACGTTATTTACGTGCTGCAGGGCATCCATCTCTCCCCAGGCTACGGTGATCTCTGTGTGGACTGGGTTTTGTGCGATAAACTGTTCTAACATGATGCCTCTCGTTATTAAAACGCTTGTTTAACTTGAGGGTCAGCATAGCAGCATGTCAAAGAGTGAACAACAGATGTAAAAAAGGGCACTCAATACTGAGTACCCTTTTTCTGGTATGTGTTTACACGTTTTGGACTTTAGAACGTCAGTTCGGTAAAGCTAGTGATCTGCTTATGGCTGCCTGTGCGCTGATCGTCTGAGCGAACCATCTGCAAGGTACGCATACCCGCTTCTTCGGCTGCTTTAAGCTCTTCTACTACATCAGAGATATATAACACTTGCTTAGGCGCTAAGCTGATGGTGTTGATGATGTTGCAGTAAGCTTGTTTGAATAGCTTGTTACCGGTACGAGTATCGAAATGGCCATCGAAATGTGGGGTTAAGTCACCGCCATCACTGTGGGCAAACAAGAGTTTTTGCGCTTCTGCTGAGCCTGATGAAAAGCTATATAAACGCATATTGTGCTGCTTAATCCCTTCAATGCTCTCGATAAAGTCAGGGAAGATATGGCCAGTGAACTCACCTTTGGAGTAACCTTGCTTCCAGATTAAGCCTTGTAATGTCTTAAGAGGCGTGGCTTTTCTGTCTTCGGCTACCCACAGCTGCAGGATCTCGGTAACACGCTCGAGTGAGGCATCTGGCTCTAGGGCGATATCTCTCACATCACAGATGCAGTTTTCCACTAATACATTGTGTTCATTTTCTTTAAGAAAATCGGGTAGTGCCTTGGCCGAGTAAGCAAAAAGCGTGTCCTTAATAAAGCTAAGTTCGGTTGTTGTACCTGCTGTATCTACAACTATGGCTCTGATACCCATGATTACTCCACAATGTGACCGGAATCGATGTTCCAGTTACTGATAATGTTAACTTCAATGTCGATCCTAAGCTGAAATCTCCGCTATTACTAGCCTAATCTGTGTTCAAAATGTATTAAATTTACCGAATATGCCACATAAATGCTCATATGAAGCTAGATAGTGATCTATAAGTTACCTTGCTCTTTACCAAGCAGGGTTGAACTGGGATTTGATTCGGCATGGATTGGACAAGAATTAGTCAAAGCTAAACAATAGTGCTAGCTTGGCTGTTTATCAACAATCACAGGGATGACAATAATGATAAAACAGCTGGTATTAGCTCTTCCTCTATTCATTGGCTTGGTACTCACCAGCGGACAGTGTCTGGCCGATAACGCCAATAGTATGGATAAGCAGCCACTGATCACGTCTCTGGATGTCATCACTTCACTCTCTGACAAACCTATTCATTTCACTGTGACCTTGCCGCCGAGTTACTTCAAAAACACAGATAAACGTTATGTGGTCATGTTTGACTTCCATCCCCGTAGCCAAGCTTACCTCAACGGCATGCATGACTGGATGAGCCATAATGGCGACTGGCCCTGGTTAGAGACGATTATTGTGACCGCGCCCGATGGCGATAAAACTTTGGGTGACTGGAAAGAGTTAGCCATAGATGAACGGGGCGATACCAAGCTGCTGGATTTTATGCAGCAAGCGCTTCTGCCCGCTATCGACAAGCAATATAGGACTAATGGCTTTCGTATTTTGAATGGTTTCACCGGTAATGCCGGACTCGGCTTATATACGCTAATTAACCGTCCCGAGCTGTTTAATGCCTACTTTGTCGCGAGCCCGGTGTTGAGCAAAGACTTCGCTTATGTCATCAAGGATGCGCCTAAGAAACTGGCCGCGATGAAAGGCAAGCCAAGATTCTTGTTTATGAGTACCAGCGATAGTAGCTTCGAGAAGAGACAGTTAGCCAGCTTTGCCGAGATGGAAGCCATCATCAAAGCCAATGCCAAGCCAACCTTGGATTTCCACATTAAACGTTTCGACGGCACTTATTACATGACCCAGCCGATTTTGGCGACCGCCTACGGTATCGAGTTGTTATTCAATGATTATCACCAAGTGCTAAAAGCGGATTCAGAGATCTCACGTCAAGGCCCCCAGGCGATACTCGATCATTACCAATATCTCTCAGAAGAGAAGTATGGTTTCGAAGTGCCAGCAACAGATTCCTTAATAGCCTTAGCCGAGGCCGAGATTGCAAAAGGCTCTGAGCAGGGAACCAAGCAAGCCTTAGCCATCTTTAAAATTGCAGTGAAAGCTTACCCCAACTCACATACAGCCCAAGATGCGTTAGCGGTTGCCTATGCAGAGCTAGGAGAGTTTGAATTGGCCATCAAGCATGAGCAATTAGCGCTGAAAAATACCGAACATCCATTTTGGACCAACAAGTATTCCAAGAGTCTGGCGGCTTTTGAGGCAAAAAATCGGCGTTAACATTGCTTCGCTAAGAGTAGGACAAGGAGGTGTGCGCCTGATGTGAAAGGATTCACGCATGGCCATCTATGTTCCCTACAGAGTTATGGCCTTCACCACTTCCCATCCCCCCCTTGAAAGCTAACCAGTGGTTTTGTGTCAACTTCTGGAGAAGAAGTTTTGTTTTTATGTTTGCAAGAAGTTAATATACAACCGTTTTTAAGGGTGCTTACTGTTATGTAAATGTAATTGGTACATTGGATGCGGTAAACAGACAAATATAGGGATAGCAATGAAACTCCACTCTCTGTTAACCGCTGGCATATTACTGGCTGCGGCGACAACACCTGCTTTTGCCGCTAAAGATCTGGGTTTTTACCTGGGTGGCCAAGTTAATAACACGGCCATAGAAGACAATATTGGTACGTTTGATGAGTCAGCCATTGGCTTCGGTGTTTATGGTGGTTATAACTTTAATGACAGCTTTGGTATTGAAGCGAGCATTTTTGCGACCGATAGCTTTGTCGATGAAATGGATTTTAGGATGGCGGCGATGACAATCTCGCCTGTGGTGCGACATGCTTTTACTGACAGTGTCACGGCTTATCTGAAGGCTGGACTGGTGGTTAATAGGACTTATAGCGACGATGACGATATTGATGAGAGTTATCAAGGTACAGGTTGGTTATTTGGTGCTGGTGTGGATGTGACTTTAACTCAGTCTCTGGCGTTGCGAGTGTTTTATGAAATCAGTGAAACAGATCCTGAATCCGATGAACGTGATGATTACTTTGCCGACATTAGCCTTGTTCAATATGGAATCGGTTTGCATTATCGATTCTAATCTATCTAGAATTACCTAGAGGTGACTATGAGTGGTAAATCAGTAAAGTTTTATTTGCCACGACGTTTTCTGTGGTCAGCGCTCTTTTTATGCGTTGTTTTGCTCCAGCTATTCTTGACCTACGAGATTACTGCTGGAGTATTAGCCATGATTTTTATTAATGCTGCAGTTCCCCTCATTGGTATTTGGTACATAAGTGTTATGTCTATATCGAACGATGGGATAATACTATATCGAGTAAATAAGTTAGTGTGGCCTGAAATAACGGAAGCGGAATCCTTTAGTATCTTTGGACTAAAATATATTCGCTTAAAAAGAATAAAAGGAATGAATTGGTTTCTTCCGCTCTATTTTATTGGTGAAGACAAAGTTGCAGGATCGCTGGTTAGGTATGTACCTGAAGGTAATCCATTGTTCGCGGTGGCTCAAGAAGTCATAAATACATAATCAAGTTAGCATCAGCGGTGGGGCAGGCTGTACAGCTTATACGCAGTGTTTATTTTCAATACCAGAGTGCTCTACTCAGGTAGCCTGTGGCAACAATATGCTTCGGTAATCTTATTTACATTTGACCATATGCAGTACCACTGCAGGTTATTAATATCAGCAAAGCCATTGGCACCATAAAATCACCAAGTGTCCGGCTTTCACTACTTCAGGAAAACCCCGACCCCGTATGTGTAGGCTTGTTCTGCCGGTGTCGGACTCAGTCTCAACCGTGGCTGAGTCCCCATTTGATGCGAGGGTAAGTTAGTTTACCTGCTAGCGTTAATCAGGCTAAGGGCAGTAAGAGAAAGAGCTTACTGTTTCCGAAATCCTGCGTAACTCACCTCTCTCTCTTGCACTGATGCTTTATTTTCCCGCTTTGTTAAGTGGCTCATGACCGACTCAGTTCTGCCCTTGGTTTTACCACCACAACCACATCCACCGGACTTTTTATTACCAGAGTGTTCATGAGCAGCGTGGCCACCGCAGCATCCACCGGACCTCTTTTCTGCAGAGCCTTTAGCATCGCAGTGAACATCCGCATCACCGCTATGTGAATGAGAGCCACAACCGCAGCCGCCAGACTTTCCATCTTCTGCATTGCCACCACAACAACCACCTTTCTTCTCATGGTTGAGTGAGACTCTGCCTTGTGAGGCATCGAGAAGGCGCAAATTCAGGTTTAGAGTGGTTTTTAGCAGCTCTTCGAGACAAAGGGAGCTATCGCCCTTGCTGACGCTGATCCCTGCATCGAGCAGCTTGCCGAGCATACGCTCGCCTATGTGCTGCACGATTATGATCTTGGTCTTGTTCTTGATTATCAGCTCTAACATCGCCTTCTTGGCGCTGCACCCTTCAGCCTCTAGTGCCGGGTTGGCGAAGCTGGCGATTAACTGATGCTGTTCGTTGAAGAAACCGATCTGTTGGGCTTTGGTAAAGTGGCTTGCGAGCCTGTCTCGGCTCATTGGCATTGCAATAATCATAGTGACTCCTGAGCCATTATTAATGGCTTATGTTGGATTAGTATCGATTTGGCTCTGTTGAGGAAGCACAAGCGCATGTCCGCGGGTGATAGCGGTAGCGACTTTCTTTCGTGCGCTGGCCAGCAGGTTGCCGAATGTTTGTCTGGAGATCCCCATCTTGGCGGCGGCATCGAGCTGACTCATCTTCTCTACATCGCCTAAGTTCAGCGCTTCAAATTCATCGGCTTCTAGCTGAATCTTGGTTAACTCAACCGCAGGGATCCCATTGGGCTTAAACATGCTACAGGGCACACAGGCCGATATACGGCGACACTTTCTGGGTCTGGGCATGATGAATCGTCTCTTGATTTGAGAGTAAAAAAACCAATTAGTTATTGGTCTACGCCAATAACTAAAGATTATTATATAAAATAACAGAACAAACTGTGCGCTATGTCACTCTTAGGTGGATGCATATTGGCTAAATAAGCTGATGCTGGAAGAGGCTTCTTTCATTGTGAATAGTATCTTTTTAGATAATGAGCCGAGCGCTTATCGCTGGATATCGCAACTCAAAGTTGCTTTAGATGTCGGCTATGGAAGCGACATATCCTTTGCCATATTCACCATACATCTCGCTCAGAGAGGCCATTATCATGACTTTCTCCCTTGCATCTTTTTAAACCAAAGTACCTATAACGCCCCGGCTAAGTTACATGCATTCAGCACGGCCCTCATATTCCAATAAAAATTGCCTAAAACGGCTCAGGTACTCCGAATTATGTCCTTATAATTCCATCCAGTTCGGCTATCCCTGCCTCTCGTTCATAAGCGGAAAACTATGTTTCATTCGCCCATTTCCCCGAGATTGAACCATCATCCATGATGTTTCCACAGCACTCTTGTGATAAAGAGTCATCTTCATATTTTGGCAACTTCTAACAGGGACTCATCGTATCTACACGATGATTCGATTACTTATGTTTAAATCATATCTATGTAACAGTTTGGATTTAAATCGATGTTTTATTATGGCTAGCGCTGTGAACTCAGCCCGTGGTAAGTTGTGTTACAGTTTTTAGGTGGAAAGTTGGTGGTTTAATTCTTGATGCAAAAGCTAAGAAACTTAAGTGGGGAGTGTGAGAGGACTATATGAATATTTCTATTGAGAAGTTAGATGGGCTTAGAGATCTGCAGCACTTATCAGAAGTGGTAGGTGAGTCGGTGGAAGATTTAGAACTGTTAGCCCAGACCATGCCTAAGCTGTTTGAGGTTCTTATTCATGGAGCGGGAAATATTAAACGGTTAAAGGAGGCTATGGCGTCTAACGCTCACTTTTCAGCTGTTGTTGATCATATATCGAATGAGGTTGAAGTTGGTGGGAATGTGCCATCAACTAGGGAGTTTATTGGATTATTGGACGTTGATTCAAGACCAAAAACTGAATCTGTTTATAAGAAACTGGAAGCATGGGGATACCTTGAAGCTTTCCCCAAAAGTAAAACTGTTTTAGTTAAACAGTTTACTAAATAATAAGTAACTCTCACTATAGGGCAGGTGAATTAGATCGTTCATGCTTTTTGTACATGAACTCTCCTTCTGGGACTTATAGAATCGATAAAATGTGCTGGTTAGCAAGAAGGCCTATTGGAATTTATTCCAGTCATTGTGTAAAGCCTTATAACAGGCTAAATCGAAGAGATAGATAACTAGGTGCAAGTACGGCCGAGGACTTCGATTTCAGGGATGAAATCGCAGAGCGCCCATGGATGGGTTTACAGCGTACCGAGGAAGTACTTGCACATAAGCCCACGGCAGGTGATTTACAAAAATAAAGCTATGGGCACCATAAAACTACCAAGTACCCACATCGCCAGATGAAACCAACCCAAACGATGAATCGGCCTCATCGCTCAGGCTGACAGTCTACTGATGTACCAAGTGTCCTGCCTTCACTACCTCAAGGCAAGCAGCAGCTCCATAGGTATAGGACAGCTCTGCCGGTGTCGTAATATCCCATAGACAGAAATCTGCCTGCATGCCTGCTTCCAATACACCGACCTTATGCTCAATACCTAAGGCCTTGGCTGCATTGCGCGTCATACCCGCAAGCGCTTCTTCCGGTGTTAAGCGGAACAATGTACAACCCATGTTGAGCATCAACAGGCTAGAGCAAAGTGGAGATGACCCTGGGTTGTAATCGCTGGCCAATACCATAGGGACTTTATGTTTGCGCAGCAGTTCGATTGGTGGCATCTGGGTTTCACGGAGGAAGTAGAAGGCGCCGGGTAGCAAGGTGGCACAGGTGCCGCTCTTACTCAGGGCGATAATGCCATCTTCGTCCAGATACTCGATATGATCCACCGACTTGGCGCCCAGCTTGGCCGCCATGGCTGAGCCGCCTAAGTTTGATCGCTGCTCGGCGTGGAGCTTGATATCCAGGCCCGCTTTTTTGGCGGCGCTCAGCACCCGCTCAGTCTGTTCGACGCTGAAGGCAATATTCTCGCAGAAAACATCGGCGGCGTCGGCCAATCCTTCTTCGATGACCGCAGGTAACATCTCATTGATGACCAGATCCACATAGCCTTCAACATCATCTTTATATTCAGGCGGAATAGCGTGTGCGCCGAGGAAAGTGGTTTTCACGTCTACGTGATGATGCTTGCCGAGTTCACGGGCCACACGCAGTAGTTTGAGTTCTGTTTCGGTATCCAGGCCATAGCCAGATTTTATTTCGACCGTGGTGACACCCTCTTTGGCTAGGGCGTTGAGGCGCTTGCGGGCTAGCTCGAACAACTCGGCCTCACTGGCTTCGCGGCAGGCTTTAACTGTCGAGATGATACCACCGCCGCTACGGGCTATCTCTTCATAGCTGGCACCCTGGAGACGGAGCTCAAATTCGTTGGCTCGGCTACCGGCAAATACTAGATGAGTGTGGGCGTCGATAAGACCCGGAGTTATCCAGCCGCCCTTGCCTCTGTAAACCGGCGTTGACAGAACATCAAACTCAGGCAGCTCAGAACGTGGCCCAACCCAGGCGATCTTGCCCTCTTTTACTGCTATGGCTGCATCTGTTATAGCTCCATAAGGCGCTGAAACAGAAGGAGACATAGTCGCTACATTGACGTCAATCCAGACCTGATCCCAAGACATATTTTTTCCTCACTTTTGCAGTGTTGTTATTCTTGCAGAAATAAAGTTGTGATCCAACTTGTATTTACTTGTATATACAAGCTAGGATTATAGCGGTAATTTTCACCGTTTGAAAAGCGTTATTGATCGAAGACAAGTTCCTAGATTCTAGAACCTAGGCGCTAATATCGCAAAATTCAGATTTAAGGATAGGTATGGCGACGCCCAAGTTTGCAGAAATTAAGCAGTATATTTTAGCCCGTATCGAATCTGGTGAGTGGGAGGAGCATAGCCGTGTTCCTTCGGAGAACCAGATGGCTGAGCTGTTTGAATGCAGCCGCATGACGGCCCGCCGTGCATTGACTGAACTCACCGACGATGGCGTACTCGAGCGCTCTCAGGGCTTAGGCACCTTTGTTGCCGAGCTCAAGTCCCAGTCTTCCATGATGGCGATTCGTAACATTGCCGATGAGATCAAAGACAGGGGCCATGGTTATAGCGTCAAGCAGCTTGAGCTCTCCGAGATTGAAGCCATAGCGCCTATTGCCATTGCCCTGGGATTAGAGACCGGCAGTCCGGTCTACTACTCGGTATTAGTGCATTGCGAGCAGGGTATTCCCCTACAGCTTGAGGAGCGTTTCGTTAATCCTAAGCTGATTCCCGATTATTTGCTGCAGGACTTTTCTGTGCAGACACCCCACGAATACCTGTCCTTGGTGGCGCCGCTCACCGAGGCGAGACACATATTAGAGGCCGTCGTGGCCAATAAGCATAATCAACAACAGCTGCAGATTGAGGCGAGTGAACCTTGCTTGCAGATCTTGCGTCGTACCTGGTCACGCAAAGGTGTGGTGAGTTACGCCAGATTAATTCACCCGGGCACTAGATTTAGATTAGGTGGTCATCTGACCTTCTAAATCGATCTGCTGCGCATTTCGATTGGTGCCGCTTAGCGGCTGTTAAAGCAGAATTTTTTAAGTAAAACAAAGAACAAGTACAAACATAATTAGATCAACATAAAGCAAATTGAAAAGAGGTTTTTCGAAATGGATAAGAGACACGATCCAAGCCGTCGCATAATCGCACCACACGGCAGCAAACTAAGTTGTAAGAGCTGGATGACAGAAGCGCCTATGCGCATGTTGATGAACAACCTGCACCCGGATGTTGCCGAGCGCCCGGAAGATCTCGTGGTCTACGGCGGTATCGGCCGAGCTGCCCGTGATTGGCAGTGCTATGACAAGATCATCGAAGTATTACAGCGTCTGGAAGAGGACGAGACCCTGATGGTGCAGTCGGGCAAGCCAGTTGGCGTGTTCAAGACTCACAGCAATGCACCGCGGGTGATCATTGCTAACTCTAACCTGGTACCACACTGGGCAAACTGGGAACATTTCAACGAGCTGGATAAGAAAGGCTTGGCGATGTACGGCCAGATGACGGCGGGTTCTTGGATCTATATCGGCTCTCAGGGCATAGTTCAGGGCACCTACGAGACGTTCGTCGCCATGGCTAAGCAACATTTCGGTGGTTCATCGGTGGGTAAGTGGATCTTGACTGGTGGCCTAGGGGGTATGGGCGGCGCTCAACCGCTAGCCGGCACTATGGCAGGTTATTCGGTATTGATCTGTGAAGTCGACGAGACCCGTATCGATTTCCGTATGCGTACTAAATATGTCGATAAGAAAGCCACATCTCTCGATGAAGCGTTAGCCATGATCGATGCGGCCAATGCGAGCGGTAAGCCTGTCTCGGTTGGTCTTCTCGGTAATGCGGCGGATGTATTTGCCGAGCTGGTGGAACGTGGTGTTACCCCGGATGTGGTTACCGACCAAACTTCTGCACACGATCCATTAAACGGTTATTTGCCACAGGGCTGGACTCTGGAGCAAGCTGCCGATATGCGCAAGAAAGATGAAGCGGCTGTGGTTAAGGCGGCTAAGCAGTCTATGGCCGTTCAGGTTCGAGCCATGCTTGCTCTGCAGGCGGCTGGTGCCGCGACGACCGACTACGGTAACAACATACGTCAGATGGCATTCGAAGAAGGTGTTGAGAACGCATTCGACTTCCCGGGCTTCGTACCAGCTTATGTACGTCCTCTGTTCTGTGAAGGCATAGGTCCTTTCCGCTGGGTGGCACTCTCCGGCGATCCAGAAGACATCTATAAGACAGATGCCAAGGTGAAGGAGTTGATTCCGGATAATCCGCAACTGCATAACTGGTTAGACATGGCCCGCGAGCGTATCGCGTTTCAGGGCTTGCCTGCGCGTATCTGTTGGGTGGGTCTGAAAGATCGTGCCCGTCTGGCGGTTGCCTTCAACGAAATGGTTAAGAGTGGTGAGCTGTCTGCTCCAATCGTTATCGGACGTGATCACTTAGATTCCGGCTCAGTCGCCAGTCCTAACCGTGAAACTGAATCTATGCTCGATGGCTCGGATGCGGTTTCCGATTGGCCCTTGATGAATGCGTTATTGAACACGGCAAGCGGCGCGACTTGGGTCTCTCTGCATCACGGTGGTGGTGTGGGCATGGGCTTCAGCCAACACTCGGGTGTGGTTATCGTTGCCGACGGCAGTGATGATGCTGCGGTGCGTCTTGAACGCGTATTATGGAATGATCCTGCGACTGGCGTTATGCGTCATGCCGATGCCGGATATGATCTCGCTAAGAATTGTGCAAAAGAGCAAGGTCTTGACTTGCCAATGCTAGAAACTGAAGAAGGTAAGTAGAAATGAGCCATTTAGTATTAACCCCAGGAACCCTGACCCTTGCTCAAATTCGTGACATCAGTCGTGGCAAGGTCACTCTCGAGCTTGCACAGAGCGCCATTGCTGGTATCAATATCAGCTCAGGCATAGTGCAGCAGATCTTAGATGAAGATCGCACCGTTTACGGTATCAACACAGGTTTTGGCCTGTTGGCTAATACCAAAATTGCCGCCGAAGACCTGCAGTTACTGCAACGTTCTATCGTATTGTCACACGCCGCGGGTGTGGGCCAGTACATGCAGGACGCCACTGTGCGCCTGATGATGGTGCTTAAGATTAACTCCCTAAGTCGTGGCTTCTCTGGCATTCGACTCGAGGTGATCAACTTCCTTATCGCCCTGGTTAACGCCGAAGTTTACCCATGTGTACCGGAGAAAGGTTCCGTGGGGGCATCGGGTGATTTGGCGCCGCTATCACATATGAGTCTGTCGATACTCGGTGAAGGTGAGATGAGCCATAAAGGGGAGATCATCACGGCTAAAGAAGGTCTGGAGATTGCTGGTCTCAAGCCAATCGAACTCGCTGCTAAAGAGGGCCTGGCCCTGCTTAACGGTACTCAGGCATCGACGGCTATGGCGCTGGAAGGCCTGTTCAATGCCGAAGACCTGTTCGCGGCAAGTTCAGTTATCGGTGCCATGAGCGTCGAAGCGGCTATGGGTAGCCGTAGTCCGTTCGACTCTCGCATTCATGCGGCTCGTGGTCAACTGGGCCAGATAGATTCTGCCAGTTTGTTCCGTCATCTGTTAGGTGAAGAGTCTGAGATTAGCTTAGATCATGCCAACTGTGAAAAAGTACAAGACCCTTACTCACTTCGTTGTCAGCCTCAGGTGCTGGGCGCTTGTCTGACTCAAATTCGTCATGCGGCGGGTGTGCTTGAAGTCGAAGCAAACGGCGTGACTGATAATCCGTTAGTATTCCAGGACACGGGTGAGATCATCTCGGGTGGTAACTTCCACGCCGAGCCCGTTGCCATGGCGGCGGATAATCTGGCGATTGCACTTGCGGAGCTAGGTTCTATCGCCGAGCGTCGTATCGCTCTGCTTATCGATCCTAACTTGTCTAAGCTGCCGCCTTTCTTAGTGGAAAATGGCGGGGTTAACTCGGGCTTTATGATTGCTCAGGTGACTGCAGCTGCATTGGCCTCAGAGAACAAAACCTATGCCCACCCTGCGTCGGTAGACAGCTTACCGACATCGGCGAACCAGGAAGATCACGTCTCTATGGCGACTTTCGCGGCGCGTCGTCTGCGTGATATGTCTGAGAATACACGTGGTGTACTCGCCATCGAACTTCTGGCTTCGGCGCAGGGGCTGGATTTTCGTGCACCGCTACAGCCTAGTGCTGCAGTGGCTAAGGCGAAAGCAGAAATACGTGAACTGGTTTCTTATTACGATAAGGACAGGTTCTTCGCCCCGGATATCGAAGCATCGATTGACCTGCTAATGACTGCTAGCTTTAACAGTTACTTACCAGCAGGTGTTTTACCCAGTTTCTAATTAAATTGGGTTCCTAGGTTCCTAGGTTCCTAGGTTCTAGTTCCTAGGTCCTAGAAAACAAAAAGCCGGCGCATTTATGCTCCGGCTTTTTATTTTTCTGCATCTTTTATTAGAGGCCTAGGAACTGCCTTTCCTCGTTCCTCGCACCTTCTCTAAGATCACATTCTCGAATTCATTTCGCCTATCTTGAGGCTCATTAGTTGTTTAGTCCATTGACTGGCATCTATGCCCTCGATCCAGAAGGTTCTGCTCTGTCGCTGCTCGCCTTTACGTAGGTAAGTATCTGGTGATCTGAAGATGGCTTTCCACACCTTGATGGTTTCTGTCTTAAGTTTCCTGCCTGAGTCATCGTAGAAGGTGATATCCATCTCTACCATCACATAGTGTTCAGAGCTGGTGCTGGCTAAGTCGAAGGTGAGGCCTAGGCGACCATCGTCGTCCCACTCGCTGTTAGCAAAGGTCACTTTTACGCCTGCTTTGGCTGTCGATTTAAGTAACTCGGCCTGAGACATAGCGCTGGCAGTCATTGTTTGACTGGCCGCTTGAGTGGCTTTGCTCCCGGATGTGCTAGCCATATTGATAGTGCTTGTTGTATTTAGCGCAATACTTGTCACAGCGGTGGCAGCTAGGGTGCTTGTTTCGCTGGTAGTGGCCGGAAGGGTTTCGAGGATCACGTATTCCCAGGTGAAGTCGTCGTTAAGGCGGACCTTGGCACCATTCTCTAAGGTGACAGTGGCTAGTGTCTCGGTAGCTGCTACAGCTAAGCCGGGGAATAGAAATACTAGCAGGGCGAGTGAGCTTAAGAGTCTTAGACGTTTATGCATGGGAATGAACCTAATAAAGTGGATAGCTCTAGTCTATACACATGTGAGCCAGTTTTACATGGGATAGGTCAATTCTCGCGCTTAATCGCCATGAGTCTAAGGAATTTACAATCAGGGTTGAAGTGAATGCTGATGCGGCTCCGAAGAGCCGCTTAGCTTTTTATTGGTGGCTGACGCTTAAGAAGATAAGTCTGTGAGGGCTGGCTACATGGTCCAACCGACACTAATCACAGCCGACTCTGAAGCCGTGTCGTATCCAGTGCTGATCATCAGGCCGAAATCCATCATATATCTCAGGCCTATCTCTCCCCCCCAAGTCGTGTCAGATTCCTCGATCCATATAGGTTCTCCGTCGACTATCTTAGGCGTTTTTCCATCGGTGTGGCGGCTCTCATTACTATAAGCTGTCGCGCCACCATAGATGCTAAAATTGTGGGTGAGGCTGTAACTTAGTCCAAAACGCCACAGGGTATCTTGGGTATAACCTTCTGACGGTGACGTCAGATGCATATCTTCTTCGCTGCTTTTAGCATAGCCAATATAGTATCCCCATTGAGCATAATCTCTGTCGTAGTGATAAGGCGATAGGGTGATACCGTACATATTATTCACTGCAGGAATGTAATCGACTGTTATGCCTATCTTAGGCTTAAACCCAAGGTTAAGATCTTCCGCAGGAATATTGGCATGAGCCTGTATGCTGGCAGTTAAAAGAACCAGCATGATTAAATATTTTGTCATCTACATCATCCTATCTCTGACTTTAGCTGTCGATTGTTGTTAAACTTTGTACAACAGTCAATGTTGGGTTTGAAAAATTCATATAAAAGAAATATTTGTGGTTTTATTGTTGTTTTTTTATATCGAAAACCATATTTGTGTTTGTTAAATGTAAGAGAGAGTTTGTCGAAATCAGTATTTCTAAGGGAAGTGAATAGTGGATCAAGAAATCAGGTTACAGATCACTCAGTGGTTATCTAACTGGGGCATTAATACTACGCCATCCGACGGCGTATCTACCTCTGTGATGGTCATCGCCAGTCTCATTGTCTCTATGCTGGCTTATCTGTTCGTTAAGCGTGGCGTAGTACGGGCGATGAATATTGTCATACAGAGGTCAAAAGTGAGTTGGGACGATATCTTCATGCGCCATAAGGTACTGGAGAAGTTTGCTATTATAATTCCTGCTCTAGTACTCAGCATCCTAATCCCTTTGGCATTGACTCAACATGCACTCATGAGCAGCATGATTCATCGCATCTTGAGTGTGACGATACTGGTTCTCTTGATACGTGCAGTATATAGCTCATTAGATGCCGCTAATGAAATTGCAGATGTTAACCTGGTGAGTCGCCGCCTTCCCATAAAGAGCTTCGTTCAACTGTTTAAGCTGTTCCTCTTCTTTGTCGCGATCATAGTGTCTATATCGATACTGGCCGATCAGTCTCCAGTCTACTTCCTCAGTGGCTTAGGCGTGATGACGGGTTTGGTCATGTTGGTTTTCAGGGACACCATTCTTGGTTTCGTAGCCGGAATTCAGTTGGCCGCTAACCGTATGGTCAGTCCGGGTGATTGGATCCAGATGGATAAGTATGGCGCCGACGGCTCGGTGGAAGAGGTTTCTTTGACTACGGTTAAGGTACGAAACTGGGACCAGACCATAACCATGATCCCCGCCTATGCACTGGTTTCCGATGCCTTCAAGAACTGGCGCGGCATGTCTGAGTCTGGTGGGCGCAGGATCAAGCGCTCGATACTCATAGATATTCATTCGATTCACTTCCTCACCGAGGAGGAGCAAACGAGACTCGGTAAGATTAATCTATTGAAAAATTACCTGACGGAAAAAGGTCAGGAACTCAATGAGTTTAATGGTCATGTCCAAGATGCGGATATGCCAGTCAACAGCCGTAAATTGACCAATATCGGTACTTTTAGGGCCTATTTGAAGGAGTTCGTCGCTAATCACGATAGAATACGCCAAGACATGACCTTGCTGGTTCGTCAGTTAGCCTCGACAAAAGAGGGGGTGCCCATCGAGATCTATATCTTCACTAATGACACTCGTTGGACGGTTTATGAAGACATTCAGGGAGACATCTTCGACCATGTGTTAGCCATCTTGCCTGAATTCGGCCTACGAGCATTCCAGGCTCCCACAGGATCGGATATAAGAAGTTTGAAAGAAGGTTCGAGATCCTAGTCCCTAGAACCTAGGAACTAGTTTTCTCTGGTAACTAATATCGCTGCGAGTGTGATAAACACACCGCCGCTGGTTCTGTCGAACCAATGTAGCTTATTACTGGTTCTGAGCGTTGGAGCCAGTACATTGGCCAAGCTGGCGTAGAGCATCACAAAGCTGAAATCTACCAGGGCCCAAGTTGTGGCTAAAATCGCCAATTGAGGCCCTTGTGGCGCCGATATGTCGATGAACTGCGGGAACAGGGCTGCGAAAAATAGCAGATCTTTGGGGTTGCTTATGCCCACCATAAAGGCCTGTTTGAACATCTGCTTAGGCGTGCCCTTGCTCTTGATATGTTGCAGGTCGAGGCCTTGGCCACTGGCTTTGGTAAGCAGTAGCTTTATCCCCAAAAATATCAGATAAGCGGCACCACAGTATTTTAATATGCTAAAGCCATACTCGGTGGCACTCAGCAGTGCGCCCAGGCCTGCCGCAGAAGCCATCATCAAGATCAGTGCAGAGGTGACACTACCAAAGGCGGTTGCCAAGCTACGAGTCTTACCATAATGCATGCCATGGCTCATGGACAGTACGGCCATGGTGCCTGGAGATATGGCGATGAGTAGTACGGCGAAAAAATAGAGTAACCAGGTATCAAAACTCATTGAAATAACTCTGATAGAAACCAAGTGGCGGCACTATAGCCGTCACTTGGTCAAACGACAAGCGATTAAGGTTTCACTAGTGTTTATCTAGCGAGTGAAATTCGGAATCACCTTAGGGTGGCGTCCATTGATGGAACGGTAGAAGCTGATAATTTTATCCATGTCCTGTTGCATATCATCCGTGGTCGGTACACCCTCTGGGATAATCACAGTCTTAGTGCCGAAGTCTAATCCTATGGTAACTATGGGAACGCCGGCTTTACTGGCAATATGGTAAAACCCTGTCTTCCAGCGTTTTACCGGGCTGCGAGTCCCTTCCGGCGCCAATGCCAGTGAGAAATTAGGATTTGATTGGTAGAGCTGGACCACTGCATCTACCAAGTTATTGGATTTACTTCTATCTACCGGTGTCCCGCCCATAGCCTTAAAGAACCAGCCCCATGGAGGAATAAAAAGCTGATTTTTTCCGAGGAAATTAACCTTAGCACCCAATGCTCCGCGGGCTAATAAGCCGACGATGAAGTCCCAATTACTGGTGTGAGGACCAAGGATAGCTATAAATTGGTGGTCCATAGGCAGTGAGCCAGAAATTTTCCAGCCCGATAATTTTAAGATGAACTTACAAAAATACTGAAACATAACTAAAGACAAATAATCCTTGTAATCTATCGAAGCCCTCAACAAATTAGCCACTGACTTTAAGACTTAACTCATTGAGTTCATATATACTATAGCCTATCTCGTATTTATGGAGAAAACCATGTTTAAAAAAGGACTTACCACTCTATTAATGCTATTGGCATTTAGTGCCTCAGCCGTGCCAACTGATGATATTGCGCATATATTGTCTGAGCAGGAGGCTGCATGGAACCGAGGTGATCTCGATGGCTACATGCAAGGCTATTGGAATAACGACAAGATGCGTTTCGTTTCCGGCAAGAAGTTTCGCTATGGCTGGGTTGAAACATTGGCGGCTTATAAGAAGAATTATCCTGATAAAGCGACCTTAGGCCAACTGAAGTTCAGCATCATTGATACCAAGATGTTGAGTAACTATGCCGCCATAGTGGTGGGACGTTGGGAGCTAACCCGAGCTAAAGATAAACCTAACGGTGTGTTCACTCTGCTGGTTGAGAAGATAGATGACCGCTGGGTTATCACCCACGACCACACTTCAGATTAGCGCCACAGAGGTATGAAATAAAGAGTTGCAGCCCTGTTAAGGTTAGAAGCCGCAACTCAAACTTTATTCTAAACCCTTCACTTCAAACTGCTGCCGTCCTAAGTTGCGGCCTTTGCCGTCATACCTCACTTCGATGAAGCGAGTATTTCCCGAGTTATCCTGCAGCAGAATACTGGTCGAGCGTGTGCCGTATTCCTCATGCTTAATATAGATAGATGAGAGTAGTCTTTCCCACTCCAAGCCTATGCCTGTCTCTGGGAGCTCAGAATCTTGGGCACGAGTTTCATCCTTCATTATTGTTAGCAAAGCGTCTATATCGGGTTCTTCACCACTTGAAATCGACTCTTGTAGTGCGAGTGTCCCGCGAGCCATCTTGGGCCAGATGTCATCTAATGCTCCATTGCTTATAGAGTGGAATCCCGAATCTAGTTGGGTGAGAGAATTAGCTCTGCTGTTAAAGCAGTAGAGTTCGCTGACATCGCCAAAAATCAGATTGAAAGGGTTGTAGTGACTACTGTGATCACGCAACCAACTGGTGATGGGACCTTGAGATCCCAGAGCCTTGAGTACTAACTCGCCGCGGCTTCTCATCTCACTCTGTTGTCTCAAGGGGTCTCTTAAGTTGGTTAATGCCGCGAATCCGCCTCGTTTATTGATGCCAAGCCAAGTGCCTCCTGCCTCCAGATCTTTGCCGGCCAAGATCTTATTTTCTGGCGGCCAGAAGTGTGCCTGCTCTGTGGGTCTGTGATGAAATTCATCGCGATTAGCACAGACAATCAGCGGATACTTAGGGTGCTTATTCAGCGCTATAAACAATATACACATAGGTTTCGACTCTAGGTAGCAGTGAATACATCTATATCAGATGATAGAAGTTATCTGCTTGAAAGATGATGAAACACATTCATTTCAAGAGAAGCACAGACAATCAGTGGGTATTTTGAATGCTTATTTAAAGCAATAAACAGGATGCACATAGAAACTCACATTGGGAGGACTCTGCTTGAATTTAAACCTGATTTGCATTGATTGCCATTTATTTGCAGATTTTGGCGAGGGAAGAGCAAAGAAAGTGACGAGTCACGAGGATTAGCCTAGATCCTAGGACCTAGGCTCTCTTATTTAATGCTTATGTCCGTGATCATGTGAGCCATGGTCATGGGCTTTGGGCTTGAGCAGCATTATGCGGGCCATAAACTTTCTCGGACCCAAACGTAGCAGGCTCGCGGCAAATAAGCAGGCTAGCACTATCAGAGATATCATGCTTAACGGCTCTGGCATCGTCATTATCATGCCCCATTGAGGCTGGATCAGTGACGTTATGGCTAAGATGACTATGATGAGTACTATGACCGCAGATCTCTGTGTCCAGCTCATCAACTTGAGTTGGGCCAAGTTGAAGATAGGTGCAGCCACCAAGGCCAACATAACGGCTGGGATACTCCAGCCACTGTATGCCAAAGACAGTGCTAAAACCGCACCGCCTAAGTTACAGAATCGCATCGGCAGGAAGAGCACCATAAGCACTGCCACCTGAATAATCGGGTTCTCTAATGGCACCGAAGGATGACCAATCAGGTTAGCTAAGACTAAGCTGAGTAAGACCCAAGGCGCGCTTCTGTCTACTATATGGGCGAAGCCAAAACGCAGAGGAGATTCGGGGATCGAAAGATGGGGATCCGTCGGTTCTACCCGGCTAAACGTAAGCAAGGCTCCGATAAGCAATAAGCTGATTAACTGGAATAATGCGATCAGGGGGCCAAGCAGGAAAGCCGTGATGATCAGGGCCTCGGGCCCCGCGAGTCGTTGTAACCAACGTTTGCCCAAATGGCTACTCTGAGGCGACAAACCTAGCTTAAACCTGAGTCCTGCGACTGCATAACTGAGTAAGAGCACAGGTCCCAGAGTCATCATCCAGTCGACGAGTTGTTCGGTACTATGGTCATGTTGGTGGTGCTCGTGTCCACCGGAGTCAATCATCAAGAGTAGAAACAGTAATCCTATGCCGAGTAAGCTACCTATACCCGCATGATACTCATATTTTTCCTGATTGCCGTTACTGGCTTCATCTTGTGAATGATGGCCATGAGGCTGATGTAAAACCACGTGCAGAATAGAGCCTGTCACGAAGGCCTGTAGATATACGGTATTATCCAGGCTGAGTTGAGTCAGCATCTGTTCTCCGGCGAAATAACCTACGCCAGTTAGCAGCATCATACCGGCTAAAACTACCATGGCCCAACGACTGCCTATTTGAGGTTTTACCAGCCACCAGATGGCAAGGCCCACAGGCAGGCGATGTAATATGATGCCCAAGGCGAGTAAAATAGAGACATCGTCCTGCTGGGCAAGCACCATGGCACCGCCGTCTGTAATGGTGTGCAGCAGTAATCCGCCTACACCTAAGATTAGGGTGAGGTTATGGGTAACCTCAGAGTAACGATGAAATAGCTTCTCACTGGCTGTCGGTCCCCACATTCCTATGATGACGAAGATTATCGCCAGGAAGCCGCCGTGCTCCAGTAGCTCAGGTAAAATATGTAGCAGCACAAGTCCGCCCAGGGAAACGAATATAAATCCGTCCAGGCCTTTTTGTAGTCCGTGTTCTGTCGAAAAGAACCGATAGAAGATAGGACCTAGTAGTAGTGCGATACAGCTGGCTATTAGATAGAGCATGATTTGTTTAGCTAGGACCTGAGAAAACGACGAGATAGTATACCAGTTTCTGGAAAATAAGCAGACAAGCCAGCATTATTTACATCGAGTGTGACCATCTTTCAGACTGAAGCTGATTTTTGCACGCTTCAAAGTACAAATTCTATTAAAGTTTTCGTCAGGCCTGACTGAGGTCGAACCTAGGTACTGGTGATGATTGCAGACGTTCCTCGACGGTTATATAGCTTCCTATCTTTTGAACTTGCATCAAGACCTTGTTAGTCACATACTCCGTATATTGTATTCGATTGTTAATGGCTTTATGAAGCTGTTTAATTTGGGATAGGTTTTCATGCTTTCTTGTCTTCTCTTATGTGTATCCAGTCTCGCGGCGCTCGACTCGGTCGAATATCGTGATCTTCTACCTTATCAAGGTACGCCAATCTCCATGGAGGAGCGAGATGAGCAAGGTAATCTAAAGATTGCTTCAACCTATGTAGATAAAGGTGCTTGGCATGGCTTTCATTTGCCCGATACCCCAGGCTATTACGGCAGTTTCACCGGTCCACTGTTTATCGCCCAAGAGTACAGCTTGCACTTGAGTGATAGTATGCAGAAATTGACCTTGGAGGATCTGATCACAGGGAAAGTGCTTGATTTTAGCCAGGCGGAGCAGAGCCGTATTTATAGTAAGCCCGATGGTCTGTATCAGGAGTTTGATTGGCCTAACATCTCAGTGTCATTGTCTCTTAACTATAGTGATAACCGCACATCTGTGGTGACGACTACACTGGTTAACCACTCAGGAGAAGATCAGCAATGGCGACTAACCTGGTCCGGTACCCCGTTCCAATCCCATCCTAAATTAGACCAGTACAAGTTAATTAAACGAGTCGATAGCTGGAGCAACGGCGTCGCCTGGCAGCTTAATCCTATAATGGATACTTGGAACATACAGCTTGCCGACGCTAGTTTTGAGCTTTGGTTTAGCCCTAAGACTGAAATCACGCTAGGCGAGCACAATGGCTATAGCGCCAAAACTGAGGCGTTATCTGTAAAGGCGGGCCAGAGTCTCGAGGTTTTGAGTGTACAGCGTTACTTCCATACTCAGCAGGAGCGACTGGCTCATGGCGACATTGACTGGGCTAAGCAAAAGCAATTACTGGCAGAGAACCGACTGCTATGGCAGCAAAGGCTAAGTAAGGGTATAGATCAGGGTAAACCTGAGTTTCGTAAGCTAGCCGCTAAGAGCATAGTGACCTTGTTGCATAACTGGCGCAGTCCGGCTGGGGCAATCAAACATGATGCGGTCACGCCTTCGATCACTTACAAATGGTTTAATGGTGTCTGGGCCTGGGACAGTTGGAAGCAGGCGGTAGCCCTGTCTTATTTCGATCCTGAGTTGGCTAAATCGAATGTGCTGTCTATGTTTGACTATCAGTTTACCGCTCAAGATAAGGTGCGACCCCAAGACGCGGGTAACTTACCCGATGCCATTTTTTATAACCGAGATCCCGCAAGGGATGGTGAAGGCGGCAACTGGAATGAGCGCAACGGTAAGCCACCGCTTGCCGCTTGGGCCGTGTGGGAAATATATCAGCAAAGCCAAGATCTTAGCTTCGTGAAGCTGATGTATCCCAAGCTGGTGGCTTATCATTCATGGTGGTATCGCAACCGAGATCATAATGGTAATGGTTTGGCGGAATATGGCGCCAATCTGCATCCGGCCCACCTCAAGAATGGTCAGCTAAACCGCGAGGCTATTATTGAGGCGGCTGCTTGGGAGTCGGGAATGGATAACGCCCCTAGATTC
This sequence comes from Shewanella benthica, assembly GCA_023284085.1. Classification (GTDB taxonomy): domain Bacteria; phylum Pseudomonadota; class Gammaproteobacteria; order Enterobacterales; family Shewanellaceae; genus Shewanella; species Shewanella benthica. Next base: position 83,255 of record JAKVHY010000023.1, on the reverse strand, counting down.
GATGACGATGGCAGCGTGCAGGTATTGGAGAATCGTAATAAACAGGGTGAGGTGATTGGCTACTCCTTGTCTCAGGAGTCAGTCGATCTCAATGCTTATCTGTTTGCAGAGAAGATGATCTTGGCGAAGATGGCAAAACTGCAACATTTAGATAAGCAGTCCAGTGAATGGGCGGCACAGGCCGATAAGCTTAAAACTCAGATCCAAACGCAGATGTTCGATGAGGAAACTGGCTTCTTCTACGATATTCGCTTCGATGGTAAGGAGAGTCATTTATTGATCGGTGCAGGTAAGGGAGTCGAAGGCTGGCTGCCCCTATGGGCCGGTGCGGCGACTGAGGAACAAGCGAAAATCATGGTTAAACGTCAGCTCACCGATAAGCAGTTTGCGACTAAAATCCCATTTCCTACCGTGAGTGCCGATAGCCCTAATTTTTCCGCGACTAAGTATTGGCGTGGACCCGTGTGGTTAGACCAAGCCCTGTTTGGCCTGCTTGGGCTCGAAAAATATGGTTACCATAGCGAGGCTGAAACATTGGCTAAACGCTTGGTAGAGCAAGGTGATGGTATTCTTTCTCAGGCACCAATCAGGGAAAACTACGACCCACTGACAGGAGATGGTCTGCATTGCACTAACTTTAGCTGGTCGGCGTCAGTTCTGCTGTTGATTTATCAGCAGTGGTTGAATAAATAATCTGTAAAAATGATTTTTTATTATCATTGAGCGCGCGTAAGTCATTGTTTAGCTTGCGATGATTGATAATGTCATAGTTTTCTGTGGTTTACGTCAGAACAAGCTAGGTAAACAGAGTAAATATTGTATTTTCACTGTAATTCAGACGAAAGTACTGTTAAGGTTTTGTGCTGTTTATGTTGTTTTGGTGATTTATGAGAAGACCTCTCTCCTTAACCCGTTTTATCTCATTTATGCCCACTGTAGTGGGCATTTTCTCCTTGGCTATTCTTGCTTCCTGTAGCTCAATTCCTGAAGAGTCTGACAAGACTCAAGTTCAGCAAAATATTGAATCGAGTGACACCATAAGCCCTGATGCTGTAGAACTGGCTAATGAGAAAAAACGGATAATTACCTGTGGTGCCATGCCACCTATTCAGGACAGGTCTAAACTTAAATCGAATTTGATTAAGAGTGGTGTCATTACACCTGAGATGAGTCAGGAACAGGCCGATGAGAAAGTCGCCGAATTTATCAGTAAGAAACAACAAGCGTTTAAGAATTGTAGTAAGTTCAGGCCTGAAGGAAATAAGCCAAAATGAAAAAGATAACCAATAGTATAAGCAGACGTTCATTAATCAGCTTGTCATTATCCCTGGTGTTGGGTGTTACGGCCTCGACATCTCTATTTGCGAAAGAGTTAGATACTAAGTTAGCACTTTCTTCTGCTGAATTAGCTTCGGCTACATTGGCCGATGCAGGGATGATCAACAAAGAGCAGATATTATATTGGCTCATCAAGCGGGGAGAGGTTTCTGCCGACGCCAGCGAAGCTGACAAGCGTGCCGCCGTCGATAAATTTACTCATAGAGCTACCAGCTTTCAGAGTAAGGGGCGCTTGGTTGAGGCTCAGTTTGAGAAGGCCAGACTCAAGTCATTGGCTCAGAGTAAGCAGCTTAAGCGCAACTCGATTGCCAAGATGGATAATATGGTCGGCACCTTAGCCGATGCCGACATCACTAAGACAGTAAAAGTCTTAAGCATTTTAATCGATTTCCCGGATCTGCCATTCGATGATAATCGATTGTCAGCCAGCGATACCTCGATGTTTTATCCTAATTATCCAGTGTCTCATTATCAGAGCATGATGTTTTCCACCACAGGATTTACCGGTCCTCAAGGGCAGAACTTGATGACTGGGTATCAATACTATCAGGCAGAATCCGGTGAGCGTTTCGAATTTACCGGTAATGTTAAAGGCTGGGTCACCGCTGCAAATAATGCCGCCTTCTATGGTGGTAATGATGCCGATAACAACGATGATGATAAGGCTGTGCCTGAACTGGTAAAGGAAGCCGTGACTCTGGCTGTGGCGAGTATGTCAGCTTCAGACTTAGCCAGCTATGATGTGGAAGATCCATTCGATGTCGATGGCGATGGCAACTTCGATGAGCCTGATGGCGATATCGATCATGTGATGCTGTTTCATTCCAGCATAGGTGAAGAAGCCGGTGGTGGCGTGCTCGGCGATGACGCCATCTGGTCACATAGGTTCTTTGTTTATACCGGTAATACGCCGGGATACACCATTCCTGGTACGGGTAAGAAGGTGTTTGGTTATACGGTGCAGCCGATTGATGCCGCAGCGGGTGTGGTGGTACACGAGTTTGGCCACGACCTTGGTCTGCCTGATGAGTATGACACTACCAATACAGGCGATGGCTCTCCGGTCGGCTCTTGGTCTGTGATGTCAGGAGGCAGCTGGACAGGTAGTATTGCGGGAACTGAGCCAATAGGTTTTAGCCCCTATGCACGCTCTTACCTGCAGGACAGATATAAGGGACGTTGGATCAACGAGCAGGAAGTCTTGCTTAGTAGCATAGGCACATCGGGATTGGATGTGGTGATTAATGAGGCGATAAATCACTCTTTGGTGAATCAGATCTCTATTCCGCTGCCAGCGGCGACGATTCCTTTCAAGCAGCCTTATGACGGTAGCTACCAATACTACTCTGGTCAGGGGCATCTGATTAACAATGCTCTGTCCTTCGAAATTGACTTGCCAAGCTCGACGCCACTCTCGCTGACAATGAAAGCCCATTGGAATATCGAAGTGGACTATGATTATGCTCAGGTCATGGTCGACGGTGTGGTGATTGCAGGTAATCATACCAAGGCCAGCAACACGATTAACACGGCTCGAGACATTATCACCGGAAATTCTGGCGATATAGTAGGTGCCGAAGGTGCTAACAATTGGGTCGATCTTGAATATGACCTAAGCAGTTTTGCAGGCATGTCTAAACAGATCAGTATCATTTATAAGACCGATGAGGCGGTAGGGGATTATGGTTTCGTTTTCGATAGCCTGCAGATCACCAGTGGTGCAACTCTCGTTTATAGTGATGATGCCGAGACGCCAAATACCATGATGCTAAATGGCTTCTCACGGATCGATGATGAGCGTCCAGGTGCTGCTCGTCGTTATATTGTTCAACTTCGAAGCCACAATGGCGTCGATGTCGGACTCGATAGTCATTCTTACGAGCCTGGAGTGCTTATTTGGTTGGAAAACTTTAGTTATGCCGATAATAACTCTAGCACTCACCCCGGCGCTGGCTTGATTGGTGTTGTCGATGCGGATCAGAATTTAATTGGTACTAATGGTTCTGATACTCAGGTTAGAGATGCGACCTTTAGCATGTTTGTTCAGTCTAACTACTTTGGCGATAATCATCTGTCGTCTGTCTCTATGTTTGATGATAGCCAAGACTACAGCGCACCGACCCAGCCTCAGTCTGGCATTATCTTGCCTGAGCTTGGCTTGACCATGGAAGTCGTGGCACAGACTGCTGATTCATCCACTGCGACGGTTAGATTTAACTATGACGGCGGCACAACACCTCCTCCAACATCAGATCTGGCATTGAACTTCAGTGCAAGTCAGGAAGTGGCAGGGACCGTCGTGTTTAGTGCCGCAGTGACAGGCGGTGATGGAAACTACTCTTACTTGTGGAGCTTTGGTGTCACCGGAGCCACGAGCGCCGAGAAGATGCCGACTTATGTCTATCAATCGTCAGGAAACTACACTGTTAACTTAACAGTGACCGATGGCCAAGGGACTAGTGTAGAGAGCACTCAAGCCGTTACCGTTGTTTTACCTGTGCCTCCTGTTGCAGGATTTACCTTTTCGAGCAGTGATCTCAGCGTAACTTTCACCGATACGACTACTGGTGGTGAAGGTGCTATGACCTATTCGTGGGACTTCGGTGATAGTCAGACAAGTACGGCGCAATCGCCCAGTCATACTTATGCTTCAGCCGGAATTTATACTGTGATGATGACAGTGACTGATAGTTTAGGTGTGGTGAGTAACAGAAGTGCTTCTGTTACCGTGACTGCAGCAGTGGTTACACTACCCGTTACCACCTCTTCTGGTGATTCTGGCGGTGGTAGTCTCGGTTGGTTAAGCTTAGGTTTACTGGCTCTGATGGGATTCAGAAGAAGTCGTCATTAAGCGAGTGCTAGTCCGATTAGATGACTAAACGAAAAAACGCCCGTTTGGGCGTTTTTGTTTTCTAGACTTTTTTCCTTAAAAAAGAAAAGGTTACATTTGCTCTATGATTTTTCGGGCCGCGGGTAAAAAGGTTTCACTGACGATAAGCTGCTCATCATCATAGGAAAAGTAACGGCGACGTCCCCATAGCTCCTGAGTGACTGGCTGCTTAATCGATTCGGTCAATTGGGCTAGCCGATGGCAGGGAGTAAAGTGAGCTATTTCTATCTTGCCAGGAGTGAATTCATTGTTGGAAAAAAGTAGTTCCCCTAAGGGGCGTGTGCCAAGAGTGAGGAATTCGGTTTCCTTCTTATCGAGTAAGTTTGCCGGGATCAAGGTGCGGGCAAATATCCAAGGCACACCGTCGAGACAGAGTAATACTTCACGTACCCAAGCGAGTCTCTGCGCGGGAAACTCGCCACTGAAAGGGGTTATAGTTCCCTCTCCGAGTACTTTTACTTCGAACTTGATACAGTGAGAACGTAATTTTTGGGTTAGACTTCCTGATGAAAGTAACCATTCACTTAGCGGGGAATCTGGGAGTTCAGAGATTTGTTCTGGCGAAAACCATTGAATTGATTCACCATAGGGAAAGCTTAACCTAGTCACACTCATCTATTTCTCGGTACAATAGGGCTTGGAAACAGCAGCAGTCTATCATGCCGTAATAGGTTAGTCAGAAAGATTCATGAGCACAAAGGAGATACAATTTAATATGGAAAGGTACGATATGAGATCAGGTTATCTTAGAAAACTCGCATCCCTCTTGGTTATTTTTGCCGTTAGCATCTTTAGTGTAGGTGTTTATGCGGAAGACGAGATAATAGATAACTATGCCTACTACGGGTTCGAGCCCGATCTCATCACTAACTATATCTCCAGCGGTAAAAAACTCGGCTTCGTACGCATAAGTATCGAGTTGATGGTGAAAGACCCGGAAGATCTTATTGCCCTGGAGCATCACGATCCTCTCCTACGAGCGGCAATATTGGAGATCATGGGTAGCCAAACTGCCGATAAGGTTAAGTCCTTAACGGGGCGTGAGGAGATCCGCCGTGAGTGTTTTGACACTGTCAATCGACTCATCGCACAAGAAGTCGGCCGGCCTATTGTGGTTAATTTGTTGTTCACTAAATATCTTTACGATTAGTTAAGCCATATAAAATTCAGCTTTTATTTATGAGCCGTTGTTTATCGAACAGCGGCTGAGACCCTATGACAAAATCAGCTCCCAAACAGACATCTAAATCGAAATTAAGCAATGGTTCGGTTAAGGGCAAGCAAAACCAATCTCAGGCCAAATCTACTTTTCATAAGCAAAAGTCTAATAAGCAAAAGAGCAAGCCAGTAGCTCGTAAGCCTAAGTCGGTACAAGCTGCCGAGAAAAAGGGGCTCCACGAGAGGAATCTACATAAGGATGGCTATGACTTTGAAACGCTTACCGAGGCGAGTCCAGAACTAAAGCCATTCGTTAGGCCAAACCCTTACGGCAACCTTTCAATTGATTTTTCCGACCCTCAGGCTGTAAAGGCACTTAACCTAGCCCTGTTGAAAGCTCATTATCGAATTGAGTCTTGGGACATCCCCCAGGGGTTTCTGTGCCCGCCAATTCCGGGGCGGGTTGATTACTTACACTATATTGCAGATCTACTGGCTGGAAATATTCCACAACAAGTAAGCCAAGATCCATCAACGAGAAGTGCTGATGGACAAAATGTCCCCGCTTTAACAAATGGCTTAGCTCAAGCTGCCACTAAAACCAATAGAATCCCGACTGGCTCTAAGATAAAGGCGTTGGATATAGGCACCGGAGCCAACGGTGTCTATCCCATCTTAGGCATTCAATCTTATGGTTGGCAGTTTACCGCCAGCGATGTCGACCCGCTTTCTATCGCTAATGTGGAATCGATTATTCAGGCTAACCTTTGCCTGCAAGGTAAATTTAAAACTCGGTTACAAACCGATCATCAAAAAGTATTTCATGGCATCATCAATGTCGATGACAGGTTCGATGTGACCTTATGTAATCCACCGTTTCATTCGTCGTTGGCCGAGGCGAGTGAGGGGAGTCAGCGTAAGCTAAAGAACCTCGCGGCTAACCGCGCGGCAAAAGGGCATAAGAGTGAACCTGCTAAGGTTAAAGGCGCAAATGCAGATCTCAACTTCGGCGGCCAGAAGGCCGAGCTTTGGTGTGAAGGTGGCGAGAAGCAGTTCCTGCTTAATATGATCCGCGAGAGCGTCGACTTTAAGACCCAATGCCTGTGGTTTACTAGCCTAGTATCGAAGCAAGAAAACCTGAAACCTAGTTATGCCGCCCTCAAAAAGGCGGGCGCCGTCAGCATAAAAACCATAGATATGGCCCAAGGTAACAAACTCACTCGCGTACTCGCCTGGAGTTTTTTGACTCCAAAGCAGCAGGCGTTATGGGCGAAGTATCGTAGCTAAGAGTATCGGGAGGTGGTTCTTAACCTTTAACCCTTATAACTCATATCACAAGTATTTCTCTATCGGTAATAATTGTAACAAATGTGATTTGATTCGTTCCGATAGGTCGGTTTCGGGCTCTATTTCCCAGCTTTTTGAGCCGGAATGCCAGCGGAGTTTGTCTTCATATAAGTTCAGACGCCAGCTATTATCTTCGTTCATCGCCTGATCCATATCATCAGCAAGGCTTTCAGCAATATGCCTATTTTCAATAACTAGCAGGGACTCGGTATTGAGGTAGGTTGAACGTAAGTTGAAATTAAAAGAGCCGACCACTGCCACTTGCCGGTCAAAAACAACTGACTTTGCATGAAGACCGTAGGCAGTTGTCGGTGCACATTTGGACAGGTCTCGAGTTGACTCTTCACACAGCTTTGTATCAGGTTTTAACTCGAACAATTGTATGCCGTGGTTGAGCATATCCTGACGTCGACCTGCGTAGCCAGAATGATTAGTGACTAGGTCATTAGAGGCCATAGAGTTGGTCAATGCTTTAACCTCAATGCCATTGCTGGTTAATCTCTGCAGCGCTTCGAGTTGGCGATCATCAAATATAAGATAGGCTGATTCCAATAAGATTTCTTGGTTCGACTGGTCAGCCAACTCGGCCAATAATCTAGCTGTAGCCTTGGGCTTGCTGGTATTATCCTCATCGATAGGTACAGGTCGGTCAGCAACAAAATATGCTTGAACCCAGCTCATCTCTGCCAGCAAATCCTTTAAGAAGCGATGTGCTATCTTATTTCCTTCTGGCAAAGGGGGATAGTTTTTGTAATGGGGAGCGGCCACTTTATCTGACACAGGCAGATCTGCTGAGACTTTATCGGTCAACAAGCTAACAGGGTAAGACCAGCGACTGTTCCAATACTGTCCAAAGCTAGCTTGGATATCGGTTACTACAGTGCCCATTACCAGTACATCGCGGTCACGAAAATTGACGTCATCAGAAAGATCAAAATATTCATCGCCGATATTACGGCCTCCAACAATAGACAGGACACCGTCGACGGTAAATGACTTATTGTGCATACGGCGGTTTAAACGAGAAAAATCACTCAGTAGGTTTAGCCACTTTACAAACCCGCGGCGACTTGGGATAGGGTTAAATATGCGGATCTCTATTTGAGGATGAAGATCAAGTGCTGACAGTAGTTTCTCTCGTTCATTTAGATTGATATCATCAAGCATTACACGAACTTGAACACCACGTTCAGCAGCAGCCAATAAGCGACTTGCCAAGTAGTGTCCTGAAGCATCTGAGTTCCAAATGTAATACTGAATATCTATGCTGTGTTCAGCTGTTTCTATGAGTGCCAACCGTTGAGCCAATGCATCCCAGCCGGTATCTTGCAACAGAACAGCACTCTGTCTTTGTTCAGGCTGTTCAGGCCGATAAGTGTCAGTTAATTCGGACAATGTACTGCTTGTTTTGGTGACAAATGGCTCGCTAGTGTGTTGTATTCCCTCTGGAAGTGACGAGCAGCCTGTGAGAATAGCGACTAAGAGCATGATGACATTAATACGTTGGATCACAGACATTTATTACATTTCCTTTTTAACTTTGAATGACTAATTCAGCTCCTATCTGCTCATTCTTTCATTCAAGTTTATTCATAATACTGCTGCCAATATTTTCAGGCAAGTTAGCTAGATTAGCATTTAGCTGAAGCAAAGTGACCAAGGAACCAACTTATCTTCCGAGTAAATTACTAATCAAGCTTCGCTGACTCATTTTAAAGGAGTGGGCGTCGTGGAGGCGATAAGTTTACTCTTATCTCACATGTCATTGGTGTCTTAATATAGCTACAAATAGCTTCCGGCGAAGTTACATGCATTAAGTACGGGCCTCATGCTGATTCAATAATTCCTAGCGCTTCCGATGGTATATGCAACTCACTAAGTAAGAGTCTGAAAGCTAGCCCTACATCCCATTTTAAGATCGTTGAAACAGCTCTCCCCACAAAATGAGCAAGATCAATCTTTGTTTGTGTATTACACACTATTCACCATTCTAGCCGTATTGACGTCTTGTCAAAATGGGTTAGCTAGCTTAAATTCAACTGAATTCAGTGCATAAAAAGTTGCAGTATGGATGACTTCTTTTAGATAATTTATTGATGGGATAAGAGTATGAAGCTAGATGCAGTATTGTGGGATTACGATGGAACTCTGGTTAATTCAGTGCCGAAGAATATGGATATTACTAAGACAATTTTATCTATCGTAGCGCCACATTTAACGGGTGAAAATTTACCTAAATATTTGCATAACGAAGACCTTTATCACGAGGCAAATCATGCTGCTAAAAACTGGCAAGAGCTGTATGTTAGATATTATGGTATGTCCGATGAAGAGATGATTCTAGCGGGCAGTATGTGGGCAGAGCATCAAGAAAAGAACCAAACACAGGTTTCTCTTTTTAATGGAATTACAAAGATTATAGACAGATTTTCTGACATTCATCATGGGATCTGTTCGCAAAACTCGCAAAAAAACATCCGCAATGTACTTGAGCTTCATGGCATTAATGAGCCATTTAAGGCCGTTGTTGGCTATGATGATGTGTCAAACGGTAACCAAAAGCCACATCCAGATGGTGGGATAAAGTGTCTAGAGAGCATATTTGGCCACACCAATAGCCAATTATTGATGTATATCGGTGATCACGAGGCTGATACTCAATTTGCGCGCAATCTACAGTCAGCCCTCGGCGGACAAGCGAAAGTTATCTCAGTGGCTGCAGCCTACAGTCAATCAGAGCCTTCAGGCTGGGCGGTTCAACCCGATCACATCGCCACAAATGTCGAAGACCTTTCATCTATCATTGGAAAATATCTATAACGACAGCTTGCTTTATTGAGAACGCACACCTTCTCGCATCTTCGAATAAGACTTGTTGTTATGTTGGATTTATTCATTTTTAATTGAAGAAAACAAGGACATAAGTATGGGGTTGTCTGTTAAGCAAGTTGGGGTGTTGAAGGGGATGGCTGCGGCTATGGGATTGGCTGTGGTAGTAATTTCTATGGGGATGATGTTTGACCCTTTCTCTTATGCGCAGATAGAGGACTTAGGTAGTAAGTTTACTGTGTTGGGTCGATCATTGATCTTGCCTGTGGTTTTTCTTATTGCTTCTATTGGCCGCTTGGCAAAATTTCGCTTCTTTAGTCCCGAAGATATCGATGGTAGCGCCTTATCTAATACGAGCCATGAGGCTAGTGTGTTGCAGAGCCTGATACAAAATACTCTTGAACAGCTATTGATGACTGCAATGGTTTACAGTATCTGGGCATTCACCATGCCGACGGTCTGGTTATCAGTGCTTCCACTATGTTCGTTACTGTTTGCCATCGGCCGCATCGCTTTCTTCAAAGGCTACGCCAAAGGTGCCCCAGCCAGAGCATTTGGTTTTGCCTTAACCTTTTACCCAAGTGTTTTATTGATGGTCATAGTCGTGATCTATCAGTTGGCTTGTCGCTAAGTTGAGTATTGATAACCAGAGATATGGTTGATATGTTGTTGATTAACAATGGGCGACTAGGATCATCATGATCTTATAGAAGGAGTTGTAATCCTGTATGGAAAATCCATCAACATTATTAGTTGTTCAAGATCTTCAAGAATCTAAATGGTTTTATGTAATGGTTCTTGGATTGGATCTAGTTTCAGAAAGTGATTCTTGTATAAAACTCTTGGCGGGCAGTCATGAAGTGCTCATGTTTCAGGGGACTTTACCTGCCATAAATTATCGGCATGGTTACAATTCCAGCTCTACATTAGTGTTCACGATTAAAAATTTAGATGAAAAAATTAACGAGCTAAAGAATCATGGTGTTGAGTTTATTCATGATGCCCCAAATCAAAATGATTGGGGGCGGTACTCAGCTTTTAAAGATCCATCAGGCATAGTTCATGAGTTATTTGAATTTTTCAGCTAACGAGTGACTATGGTGTCAAACCCTTAGTTCTAAGTCATTTGGGGTTCAAAATAGACCTAAATACCCAAATATCAGAGCCCACAATGCCAAAATGTTCCTTACACTTTTTGGCATTCCCGCAATCCATGGCAGTCAGAAGTGATTGTGGTGTCTCGTAGAAGTATCTACACATGAGCCTGCTGCAAGCAATTGATAACTGACAATCTCAATTAGCGTTAGCGTCGAATAGGCCGAAGGCCGTCTACCAGCGAAGCGTCGTCTTAGCTTTACCAGCCTAGGCTCTAGCGCCCAAATACCTAGAACTCGGAACCATTAGCGAAGCGTCATCTTAGCTTTACCTGCCTATTCCTCGTTCCTAGAATCTAAAACCTCGAACCCTCCGTTATGATGGGTTCCACAACAACTTGCCACAGTCAGTCAAATCATACCCACCCAGAGAGGCGGCCAACTGTCTCGTTTGCGAGCTGGAAATCATGTCGAACAGATGCTGCAACTGGCGTCTGAAGTAGATCCCCTGTGGCATGACGAAGTCGAATGATTCAGTGATCAGCGGCACGAAGCTTAGGCCGCTTTCCATGGCGACCGATTGACAGCCGAAGCCTATGTCGGCATCGCCGCGGGCAATGAAACCGGCGAGTTCACGCTCGCTGTAGGCGGTGACGTTGGCATTGATATGAGTCAGGGCGGCGCCTTGCTTCATGAGCCAATGTTCCAGATGTTGCTGGCTGCCAGCACCGGCTTGTCTGTCTACCCAGCGCCAAGGGAGGGAGATTATCTGGTCTTCTTGCTGACATCTATGATGCATCTCGGTACGCATCATCAGGCCTTGTTGGCGTGTGTAGCCGTGGACCATCACCCACTGCTGGTGGTTAGGGTAGCCCTTTAGCAGCGCCGGGTGACGGATATTGCGTTCATCTACGCTTCCCCAATGTAAGGTGCACACATCGGCGTAGCCGCGGGAGAGTAGGTCCAGGCCGAGGCGTGAGCCGGTGGAGCTGTAGCTGATGAGATCGCTCTTGCCTATCTGAGTCATCAATCGAGCGACCAGCATAGACAATAGGGGATCATCACTGCCTGTGATGTGCATTCTGTCCGACAGCATACCGCTATGGCATGAATCCATCACCCAGCGATCGATTAAGATCTTAGGGAAGAGCCACTTACCGGTTACCTTAGTCGCGGGAAGAATGCGATCGTTCGCCATCGCATAGACCTTCTTTTCATTCAGATCCAGGTATTCGGCGACCTGTTTGGCGCTCATATAGACGAGTTTGCTCGGCTCTGTCATTACTAATTTCCATTGAGTAGTACTTTGGCTGCAGTCAGGCAGCCAAAATTTTCAAACGTCCCTTGTTTCGGTCTATTTTTTCGAGGGGCGCTTAGGTGGTATGGCGTCGAATTCTATGTTGTCGGCTCCATTGTAGATAAGGAAGTGTTTTCCCTTGGCGCGGGCTATCATGGTTATCCCCATCTGCTGCGCCAGCTCAAGTCCCATCTGAGTCGCACCGCTACGTGACAGGAGTATGGGTATGCCCATCTTGGCGACTTTTATCACCATTTCAGAGGTCAGGCGTCCCGTGGTGTAGAAGAGTTTGTCTTCACCTGGGGTCTCTTTTAACCACATCTCGCCGGCTAAGGTATCTACCGCGTTATGGCGGCCCACATCTTCGACGAAATCGACGATCTGGTCGTCGAGGCACAGGCCACAACCGTGTACCGCGCCTGCATTCTTATAGGTTTCGTTGTATTCGCCGATATTCTTCAGCAGGCTATAGATCATGCTCTGCTTAATTCGGCGTTGTGGCAGGTTTATCTCATCCAAACCATCCATAAATCCACCATATACGGTTCCCTGGCCACAGCCTGAGGTTACCGTTTTTTCCGAGAGCTTCTTTTCTAAGTCTTGGGTGCTTTCTGTGGTGATGATAGCCGCCGAGCTGACCTCCCAATCGACGATAATCGATTCCAGCTGCTGCAGATCTGAGATAAAACCTTGGTTCTTCAGGTAGCCTAAGGCCAGCGATTCGGCTCTGGCCCCTAAGGTCATCAAGGTCACAATCGGCCGCCAGTTCAGATAGACGGTGAGGGGGCGTTCGCAGGCGATATGCTTGTCTACCTGCTCACCGTTTTCGTCGATAGCCTTAACAGCAATGGTTAACGGCACATCGGTCGCTGTTTTTATCAAGGTTGGATAGTGCTTGCTCAAGGTTCATCACTCATCATTGGAAATTGGCTCATTCAGCATAGCAATTATTGTACCCAGACGTTGAATCCTTGAGTTAATGCGTGATCTCTCTCATTACCCTCCGTTAAAACGCCCATAAATGTCCTATAAAAAATGGCAGCTAGGACAAATTGTCCTACTCTTAGTGTGGAATTGATGATCTAGCGCAACTTTCCTCTATTAATTGAATGGCACATATATTGCTTGGTAATGGATATAGTAGAAAATATTAACCTCATTATCGGGCCGGGTGTTATCTGAATGATAAACCCGCTACAAGTAAGGTGAAGACTGAATGCAACATACCGAAAGCCAATGGCCCATGCATGTTTCTCTCAAGAGAATCGAAAAGTTAGTCGGGCGCTGGACCTCAGTGACCTGGGAGTTAGATCAGATATTACCAGCCACTCATGACGCCCCTGAGAATTCACACCTTATCCAGCTTGAGTTACATAAAGATGAGCGCGGTAGCTACCGTATTAATTTGGATATGGACAACGCCATGTTGTTCATCGTCTGCGACGAACTCGAGGACGGTACCTGGATCCCTGCGATGATCTCCGCAGACCAAAATGTCGCTGCTGGCTGCCTCGAAGGTGATACTCCTGTGTTGAATCTTCCTATGCCACAAGCTATCGCTTGTTGGATGGAAGCCTTCATTACCCGCCATGGTGAAGTTGAGATATCAGCTCATCGTCGTAAGCATGTTAATCGCCGTAAGAATCAAGGTCCGAGTACCGATCACTTCCGTGAGCAGGGAAGCCGATGAGCGATAAACCAAGCGGATTATTCTCTCGCTGGACTCAACGCCGTCAGCAAGTCGAAGAGGAAAGGTTGGCTGAAGAGGCTGACATTGCAACTGAGCAAGAAGCTTTAGCCGACGAAGTTTTGCTAGATCAAGAGTCTGAGCAAGCTTTAGATCAAGAGGCAGACGGTGAAGCTAAGGTGCTAACGGCCGAAGACCTTCCCGATCCAGACAAAATCGAAGTCGGTGGCAGCTTTGCCAGCTTTATGGGAGCAAATGTCGATCCAACGGCTAAGGCTGCCGCGTTAAAAGCATTATGGAAGCAGCCTCAATATAACGAAATCGATGGCTTGCTCGAGTATGCCTTAGATTACAGTAATCAGCCTAAGCTGAGTGCTGAGCAGTCGGCAAAAATTGCCAAGAAGATTTTCCGCTATGTGACTAAGAAAGAGGATGAAGTCGAAGAGCAAGAGCTTGCTCAAGAAGCTGAAGAGCATGCTACAGAGAGTGCTGATGAACGCACGACAGCTTCTCGAAGTGATGACACACATTTAGACAGTGAAGCACCTGAGGACATTTTGGACATCGAGAGTGATGACTTGCCCCAAAATGCACCAGATTCTGCTGGTGATACAAAGGAAGTGGTCGCTTAACGTCATTTTACATAAGTTTAATAACCACAGTTTTGGTATGTGAATTGCTAGTTACTTTTAGCAGAAAGAGAAAGAACTTAGCAAGAATCGGCATGAAGCCTTGGCCCTGATGAAGCCAAAGTGTTGAACAATGAAACGCTAACTGAAGAGTGATAAGAGTATAGCGATCAGCCGATGGCAACAGCCAAACTGTTCAGGAACGCAACGTGAGCATAAATTTGAATAATAATGATACCCAAGTTGAACTCCAAGGGGTTCGGCAGCAAGTGTTGGCGAATACTCAGGTCATTCAAAACCTGATCCCGCCAACCGTCAGCTATACCACTGAGGGCAATGTGCTCGTTATCGGGCCGGAAGATCTGGCTCGCTTAGCGGCAGCTAGATTGTCTAATATGGGTAAAATTGCCATTTTAGCCAATGAATCGATTACCAGCCAAGATGAAGAGCATCTTGAGAAGGTGATGTCTGCCGCCGAAGATGTCGAGAGCTTCTATAACAAGCTTATCGAGATCAAAGGTTTCCTCGGACAGTTCCAGGTTAAAGTCGAATCTGGCAATGAGCAAAGTGCTACCACGACTGACTTGAGCCTGGCGGCTATTCGTAAGGCGCACTTCGATCTTATCTTAGATTTGAGCCAGTCCCCCTGTATCAACTTAGAGATGTTACCACCTGGCTATTTTTACGTGGGTCAGGACGAAGCTAAATTAGACGATGCCATTAACCAGCTTCCAGAGCTGATTGGTGAGTTCGATAAGCCGCGCTACGTTAAGGTGAACAGCGAGATCTGTGCCCATAACCGTAACGGTATCGATGGCTGTAATCGTTGTCTGAACTTCTGTCCTGCCGATGCCATCCAAAGCATAAATAAGATGATAGAGATAGATCCCTACCTCTGTCACGGTGCCGGTAGTTGTACTAATGCCTGCCCAACCGGTGCGATTAGCTACGACCTGCCAACACCGCAAGCCCTGCACTCTTATCTGCATAAACTGGTCACTCGCTTCAGAGAGCAGGCTCAAGTTGCTCCGGTGATCTTGTTTCATGATGAAGCCAATGGTGCAGCACTGATAGGTGAGTTACCTGGCGCTATTATTCCGGTTGCCATGGAAGAGATCACCGTTGCTAGCATAGATCATTGGATGTCCTCTCTGGCCTGGGGTGCACGTCAGATTTTAGTGCTTAACACCGCCGCCACAGCGCCGACTTTGACCCAGATGCTCAAGGGTGAACTTCAGCTGGCGAACGATATTCTTAATGAGATGGGTCAGCCACAGCGTATATCCCTTATCGATGAGTCGAGTATCAACAGTCTTGCCGACCTGATAGCAATCAGTTCCGGCTGGCCGGTGATCATGCCGGGTGAGTTTGCTGCTACCACTAAGCGCAACACCTTGTATGCGGCGATAGATCATCTCAATGAGCAAGCGGCCTCAGTGGATACTTGCCTGACTCAGAGCAACCTTCCTTACGGCATTGTCAGCGTAAACACAGATAGCTGTACCCTTTGTCTCTCTTGTGTATCTACCTGTCCGACACAAGCGTTAACCGATGGTGGCGATAAGCCAGCATTGAACTTCCTCGAGCAAGATTGTGTGCAATGTGGATTGTGTGAGAAGGCCTGTCCTGAGAACGCCATCAGCCTGACTTCTCAGATGAACTTAGATAAACAAGCGCGCCAAACTATCAAGACATTGAAACAGGAGGACCCCTTCGAGTGTATTCGTTGTGGTACTCCCTTCGCCACCAAGTCGATGATCAAACGCATGCAAGAAGTGATTGGCGGGCACAGTGCGTTCAGTGCAAACACAGAGCGTTTGCAGATGTGTAGTGACTGCCGCGTGAAAGATATGTTTGAAGACATCCTTCAAGACCCAGAAAAGCAACTGCGATAAGAGTGTAGCTATGACCGAATTAGTAAGAGAAGTATCAGAAAACGATCAGTTAAGAGCCGACATCTATCAGCTATTAGCCGCGCTACTACGCAGCCAGCCGAGTGCAGAGCTATTGCAGTTCCTTGCCAACCTCGAACTGGATGTCGATGACCCTAGTGAGATGACCAAGGCTTGGTCAGCGCTCAAGTTAGCCGCGAATCAATTTTCCAGTGAACAGCTGGAAGAAGAGTATTTCAATATTTTCTATGGCGTAGGTAGTGGTGAAATCATGCCTTATGCCAGCTGGTTTATGACGGGTTCCTTGATGGACAAGCCATTAGCCATGTTACGCCAGGATCTGATACAGCTTGGCTTCGAGCGTGAAGAAAACGTCAAAGAGCCGGAAGATCATGTCGCAGCGCTTTGTGAGGTGATGGGAGTTTTATTACTTGAAGCACCTGGCTATCGCCAACTGGGTTTCTATCAGCGTCATATCAGTAGCTGGATAGAGCGTTTTTGTACCTCGTTAGCGGCAACGCCCAGCGCAGCTTTCTATGCCACTGTCGCTCAGTTAGCTAAGTCATTTTTCGAAACAGAAGCCAATGAATTTGAGCAATTACAGCTGAATATTCCGGTGAACTGCCCTGGCTCTGAGGCCGAAAAATCTGAAGCTGCAGACGCAAGCCTTGAACCTAGCAAGCAAGAATTAGCCTCGTAAACGACACACTTGGCTAGCTGAATCATGACTATCAGCTCGGGCGTCAATGTACCGGGCTGACAGTCAAGAAAACCGAAGGGCAACCTTCAAAAAGAGTCGGGTTATTACATAACCCAATGTTAAACATCAAATGGAAATCCAGGAGAGACTATGAAGAAGCAAGCTTCCGACATGGGTCGTCGTCAACTGTTAAAAGCTATAGCAGTAGGCAGCGCGGCTGGTGCAGTTGCAACTATTAGTGGCCAAGCTCTTGCTGCATCACCAGCTGTAGCACCGACTACAGAGAAAAGTGACGGCTACCAAGAGACTGACCATGTTCGTAGTTATTACGCATCTTTGCGTACTAAGTAACAGTGGCTTTTTGATCTGATTAGTAAATATTTATATTAAATCAATAAGATTAGGAGTGTGTGATGCGACTAACTCGCAAAACAGACCAGGCAACAAGGGCTAGCAAGCCTGCCTTAGGTCTAAACCGTCGTCAGTTCCTTCAGTCTGCAGGTCTTGCAACTGGTGGTATTGCTGCGGCGTCTATGCTTGGCGCAGGTATGATGCGCAAAGCCGAAGCTAAAGAGGTGCCACATAATGCACCGACTGAAATAAAACGTACCATATGTTCTCACTGTTCTGTGGGTTGTGGTGTCTATGCCGAAGTACAAAACGGGGTATGGACAGGCCAGGAGCCTGCATTCGATCATCCATTTAACGCTGGTGGTCACTGTGCAAAAGGTGCGGCACTGCGTGAGCATGGTCATGGTGGGAAGCGTCTCAAGTATCCAATGAAGCTGGAAGGCGGAAAGTGGAAGAAGATCTCTTGGGATCAAGCCATAGAAGAAGTGGGTGGTAAGGCATTAGAGATCCGTAAGGAATCTGGTCCTGATTCAGTATTCTTCATGGGCTCGGCTAAGTTCTCTAACGAACAAGCCTATATGTACCGCAAATTAGCAGCTGTGTGGGGCACCAACAATGTCGATCACTCTGCACGTATTTGTCACTCTACCACGGTAGCCGGTGTTGCAAACACTTGGGGCTATGGTGCGCAAACCAACTCTTTCAACGATATCCGTAATGCAAAAGTGATGATGTTTATTGGGTCGAACCCATGTGAAGCGCATCCGGTTGCCATGCAGCACATCCTCGAAGGTAAAGAACGCGGTGCGAAAATCATCGTCGTCGATCCAAGATTTAGCCGAACTGCAGCCAAGTCTGATGAATATGTACATATTCGCCCAGGTACCGATATCCCTTATATCTATGGTCTGCTTTGGCATATCTTCAAGAATAAGTGGGAAGATCAGAGCTTCATCGACCAACGTGTATACGGTATGGAACGTATTCGCGAGGAAGCGGCTAAGTGGAATCCCGCCGAAGTTGAACTCGTAGCAGGTGTACCTGAAGTACAGATGCGCCGTGTAGCTAAGATGATGGCTACGACTAAGCCTGGTACCGTTGTCTGGTGTATGGGTGGTACTCAGCATCACATAGGTAACGCTAACACTCGCGCCTACTGTATCCTTCAGCTAGCGCTTGGAAACATGGGTGTAGCCGGTGGCGGTACTAACATCTTCCGTGGTCATGATAACGTACAGGGCGCGACCGATTTCGGTCTGCTGTTCGATACACTGCCTGGCTATTATGGCCTTAAGACAGGTTCATGGAAACACTGGTGTAACGTGTGGGATCTGGATTACGAGTGGGTTAAAGCCCGTTTCGACCAGAATGAATACTTAGGCCAAAAGCCGATGAATTCTACCGGCATCCCGTGTTCTCGCTGGCATGACGGAGTACTGGAAGACAAGTCTCAGATTGCTCAGAAAGACAATATCCGGATGTCATTCTTCTGGGGTCAGTCGGTTAACACCGAAACTCGTGGGCGTGAAGTGCGTGAAGCACTGGATAAGATGGACACTGTTGTGGTCGTCGATCCGTTTCCAACCATGGCGGGTGTTATGCACAATCGTACCGATGGTGTGTATCTACTTCCTGCATGTACTCAGTTTGAAACTTATGGTTCTGTTTCAGCCTCTAACCGTTCACTACAGTGGCGCACGAAGGTTATTGAGCCCTTGTTCGAGTCTAAGCCAGATCATGTGATCATGTACAAATTGGCGAAGAAGTGGGGCATAGAGAAAGAATTCTGTAAGCATATTAAGGTCAATGGTGATGAGCCATTAATCGAAGACATAACGCGTGAATTCAACAAGGGCATGTGGACTATCGGTTACACAGGCCAAAGCCCTGAGCGTTTGAAGATGCACCAGGAAAACTGGGGTACTTTTGATATTAAATCCCTCGAAGCGCCAGGTGGACCAGCCAAGGGTGAGACCTATGGTCTACCTTGGCCATGTTGGGGCACGCCTGAGATGAAGCATCCGGGTACACAGATCTTGTATCGCACCGGTCGTGAAGTGAAAGACGGTGGTGGTAA
This sequence comes from Shewanella benthica, assembly GCA_023284085.1. Taxonomy (GTDB): domain Bacteria; phylum Pseudomonadota; class Gammaproteobacteria; order Enterobacterales; family Shewanellaceae; genus Shewanella; species Shewanella benthica. The sequence goes on along the minus strand of JAKVHY010000023.1, from coordinate 63,966 downwards.
CTTCCGTGCCCGTTACGGTGTTGAGCACGACGGCAATAACATACTCGCCGAAGGTTCTTACTCTAAAGGCTCTGAAATCCAGGATGGTTACCCTGAGTTTACCGCTGACATGCTTAAACAGCTTGGTTGGTGGGATGACCTGACTGCTGAAGAAAAGCAACATGCTGAAGGTAAAAACTGGAAGACTGATATCTCCGGTGGTATTCAGCGTGTGGCCATTAAGCACGGTTGTATTCCTTACGGTAATGCGAAAGCCCGTTGTATCGTGTGGAACTTCCCCGATGATATTCCCCTGCACCGTGAGCCGCTTTATACGCCGCGTCGTGATCTGGTAGCTAAGTACCCGACCTATGATGATCGTATGGTTGCCCGTCTTCCTACCCTGTATAAAACCATTCAGGATCAGGACTTTGCTAAAGACTTCCCCATAGCATTGACCTCGGGTCGTTTAGTGGAATACGAAGGTGGTGGTGAAGAGACACGTTGTAACCCTTGGCTCGCCGAGCTTCAGCAAGAGATGTTTATCGAGATCAGTCCGGCGGACGCAGCAGATCGCGCGCTTCGTGATGGTGATGATGTTTGGGTTCACAGTCCGGAAGGTGCAAAAATCAAGGTTAAGGCCATGGTAACGCCTCGCGTTATCGAAGGTGAGTGTTTTATGCCATACCACTTCGCGGGTATATTCGAAGGTGAGAGCCTGGAGAAGAATTACCCTGAAGGCACAGTGCCTTACATTGTGGGTGAGTCGGCTAACACGGTATTGACCTATGGCTATGATGTGGTTACTCAGATGCAAGAGACTAAGTCTAGCTTGTGTCAGATCACTAAAGCCTAACTGAACTTGATGAGGAGATAGCCAACATGGCAGTCATGAAATTTTTGTGTGACACCAAACGCTGCATCGAGTGTAACGGTTGCGTCACAGCTTGTAAGAACGAAAACGATTCCGCTCTCGAGTGGGGAATTCAACGTCGCCGTGTAGTGACAATTAACGATGGTGAGCCGGGTGAAGCTTCGATCTCAGTGGCATGTATGCACTGTACCGATGCGCCTTGTCAGGCAGTCTGTCCGGCCGATTGTTTCTACCGTACCGAAGACGGCATAGTGCTGCATAACAAGGATACTTGTATCGGTTGTGGCTATTGCTTGTATGCATGTCCATTTGGGGCGCCTCAGTTCCCTAAAAAGACGGCATTCGGTAGTCGTGGCAAGATGGATAAGTGTACATTCTGCGCCGGTGGCCCGGAAGAGACTCATTCAGATGCAGAGCGTCAGAAGTATGGTTCAAACCGTATCGCCGAAGGCAAGTTACCTATGTGTGCTGAGCTTTGTGCGACTAAGGCCCTGCTTGCTGGTGATGCTGGAATCGTATCGAGTATCTATAGAGATCGTATAGCTGCACGTGGTAATCCTGGTGCAATCTGGGGCTATACCCCTCAGACTGGCGCGTAGGACCAATAGGGCTGTGAGTGATTTTCACAGCCCAATTATTAGTCCTATAAAGGAGTGACTATGAATTTTAAATCACTAGGCAGGTTATTTACTGTGTTGGTTTTACCTCTGGTGTTAACGAGTGTGTTAGCAGCTGGCTTAGGTATGAGCGCAACAGTATCTGCAGCCGATGATCAAACCAGTCAGCAGATGGCTAACGCTAAAACCAGCGATGCAGATCTATGGCGCGCTGTTAAAGCTGGTGATTCAGGTTATACAACGGCGCAAGGTGTCGAAGCGAATGTGTTGATTAATATCGCCGGCAATCAGGGGAAAGATATTAAGAATAATTATCTTACCCCTGCGATGGCCCTCGCGGTATTAGGCGTATTTGCAGCCTTCTTGGTATTTTATTTTGTTAATGGACCTTCTAAGTTAAGTAAAGGGTTCTCTGGCAAGATGGTACTACGTTGGACTAAGGCCGATTTGTGGATCCACTGGGTGTTAGCCCTATCTTGTTTGGGGCTGATATTTACCGGTCTCACCATAATGTTGGGTAAACATTTTCTGCAGCCTTATGTGGCAGAAGGAATATGGGCGGCAATGATCTATGGCAGTAAGACTATCCATGATTATGTTGGTCCGATATTTATGGCCGCTTGGGTCTTGTGCGTCGTAAAATGGATGCCGATGCAGACATTTAAGATGTACGACCTTAAATGGTTCCTCGTGGTTGGTGGTTACATCAACTTTGGGCCATTCAAGGGTAAGCACCCTGACAGTGGCTTTGCCAACGCCGGTGAGAAGATGTGGTTCTGGACGCTAACCCTGTTCGGTCTGTTCATCTGTGTTTCGGGCATCATGTTAGTTCTGCCTGGTCTTGAGTTACCACGTGAAGCTTCTATGGCTGCGCTACTCATACATGCTATCAGTGCAATTATCATCATCGCCTTTACTATCGTACATATTTGGATGGCGACGGTATTGAGTGAAGGTGGCATGGAGTGTATGAAGTCTGGTTACTGTGATGAGAACTGGGCAGTGCAACACCACAATCTTTGGTACGACGAGATCAAAGAAAACGGCACTTTGGAATACAAAGACTAGTTTTAAGCTGTAAGTTATAAGTCTTAAAAGAGCAAGCGCCTCGACTGGTTACAGTCGGGGCGTTTTTATTTGGTTTTTGGCCGGTGATGCTGACGCATCAATGAGAATTGGGCACTCTTAACAAGTGACAACACCACAAACTTTGGTACGACGAGATCAAAGAAAACGGCACTTTGGAATACAAAGACTAGTTTTAAGCTGTAAGTTATAAGTCTTAAAAGAGCAAACGCCTCGACTGGTTACAGTCGGGGCGTTTTTATTTGGTTTTTGGCTGGTGATGCTGACGCATCAATGAGAATTGGGCACTCTTAACAAGTGACAACACCACAAACTTTGGTACGACGAGATCAAAGAGAATGGTACGTTAGAATATAAAGATTAAGGTCAAAGATCCTAGGAACTAGAACCTAGAACCTAGAACCTAGGCCCTAGGCCCTAGGAACTTTATAAAAAGCCCCAGTCGATTAAGTTCGCTGGGGCTTTTTTCATATGGATGTGATTATCCCCGGACTATATGGATGTAGTTGGAGGGGAGTTTCATATGGATGTGATTATCCTCGGACGACAAAGACTAGTTTTAAGCTGTAAGTCTTAAAAGAGCAAGCGCCTCGACTGGTTACAGTCGGGGCGTTTTTATTTGGTTTTTGGCCGGTGATGCCGACGCATCAATGAGAATTGGGCACTCTTAACAAGTGACGACACCACAATCTTTGGTACGACGAGATCAAAGAGAATGGTACGTTAGAATATAAAGATTAAGGTCAAAGATCCTAGGAACTAGAACCTAGGCCCTAGGAACTTTTTAAGTCTAAATAAAAACCATTCCCAATTATAATTCCCTTTAAGTATCAGTCTATTGCTTGTACATGTCAGTAACAATTTCAGTTTGCTCATTGCCATATATTTACGTCATAAAATTAAAATAAATTCCAAAACATGATTGGGTTAACACTTTAGAAAACGGGTGGGCTTAATAGCGATCCTTATCCGTTTCAGATCAATATTCTCTCGGTAAAACTTGCTTATATTGCCTGTGCAATTTGTTGAATGCTTTTTTAAAATAAAAAAATGTGCCGAGAAAGACCGTCTAACTAACAAGTGGTTAACATTCGCTCGGCATTAAATATGAGGATAAGCATTCTTAATACTTAACGATTCCTTCCCAGGAGTAAAAATGAAGAAGCAACAGCCTGATCTGAACCGCAGATCTTTGCTGAAAGCACTCACTATAGGTGGTACGGCGACGGTCGCCCTTGCCGCTACTGGTATAAGTGCCGCTCAAGCAACAGAGAGTACTATAGGCACGAAAAGTGCGAATGGCTATCATGAAACTACGCACATCCGTAGTTATTACAATAGCTTGAGAAGCTAATTAGGAGAGTTTTAGATATGCAGTTAACTCGCAAATCTAACGAGGCAGCTAAAGTCGAAAAGAAGACTCTAGGCATTAGCCGTCGTCAGTTTATGAAGCATGCAGGTATCACCTCTGGTGGTATTGCAGCGGCTTCACTCTTGGGCACTGGCATGATGCGTCGTGCAGAAGCCAAAGATGTCCCACATGATGCACCAATCGAGATTAAGCGCACCATATGTAGTGCTTGTGCGGTAGGTTGTGGTCTATATGCTGAAGTTCAAAATGGTGTCTGGACAGGTCAAGAACCTGCGTTCGATCACCCATTCAACGCCGGTGGCCATTGTGCTAAAGGTGCTGCGCTGCGTGAACATGGTCATGGTGAGAAGCGTCTTAAGTATCCGATGAAGCTTGTCGATGGCAAGTGGAAGAAGCTATCTTGGGAGCAAGCTTTTAACGAAGTTGGCGATAAGATGCTGGATATTCGTAAAGAGTCCGGTCCTGATTCACTTTACTTCATGGGTAGCGCTAAGTTCTCTAATGAAGGCTGCTACATGTACCGTAAATTTGCGGCTATGTGGGGCACCAACAACGTCGATCACTCGGCTCGAATCTGTCACTCTACCACGGTAGCCGGTGTTGCAAACACTTGGGGCTACGGTGCGCAAACTAACTCTTTCAACGACATTCAGAATGCAAACGCAATCTTCTTCATCGGGGCTAACCCGGCTGAAGCGCATCCCGTTGCCATGCAGCATATCCTGATCGCGAAAGAGAAGAACAACGCTAAAATTATTGTTGTCGATCCACGTTTCTCACGTACTGCGGCTCACGCCGATCTGCACTGTGCACTTCGTCCTGGTACCGATATTCCATTCATCTACGGTATGCTTTGGCATATCTTCGAAAATGGTTGGGAAGATAAGACCTTCATCAAAGAACGTGTGTTCGAGATGGAAACGATTCGCGAAGAAGCGAAGAAGTTCCCACCTAAAGAAGTTGAACACGTCACAGGTGTAAGCGAAGCAGACGTGTATCAAGCGGCTAAGCTTATGGCTGATAACCGTCCCGGTACTGTTGTTTGGTGTATGGGTGGTACTCAGCATCACGTGGGTAATGCTAACACTCGTGCTTACTGTATCCTGCAACTTGCTCTAGGTAACATGGGCGTTAAGGGTGGCGGTACTAACATCTTCCGTGGTCACGATAACGTACAGGGCGCGACCGATTTAGGTCTATTGTTCGATACGCTACCTGGTTACTACGGCCTTAAGACAGGCTCATGGAAGCACTGGTCTCATGTATGGGATCTTGATTTCGATTGGGTTAAGTCTCGTTTCGATCAGAACGAATATCTAGGTCGCGTGCCGATGAATACCCCGGGTATTCCATGTTCTCGCTGGCATGACGGTGTCCTCGAGACGCCAGAAGCATTAGCGCAGAAAGATCGCATTCGCATGGCCTTCTTCTGGGGGCAATCGGTTAACACCGAGACCCGTCAGCGTGATGTCCGTGATGCATTGGATAAGATGGACACAGTTGTTGTCGTGGATCCGTTCCCGACTATGGCTGGTGTTATGCACCGTCGTAAGAATGGCGTTTACTTGCTACCTGCATGTACTCAGTTTGAGACTGAAGGTTCAGTGTCTAACTCGGGTCGTAGCCAGCAGTGGCGTGAAAAAGTTATTGAACCCTTGTTCGAGTCTAAGACCGATCTTGAGATCATGTATCGCCTGTCTCAGAAGCTAGGCTTCGCGGATCAGTTCACTAAACGTATCGCCAAAGATGCCAATGACGTATTGGTCATCGAAGATATTACTCGCGAAATTAACCGCGGTATGTGGACTATCGGTATGACGGGTCAGAGCCCTGAGCGTCTGAAGATGCACACCCAGAACTGGGGCACCTTTAGCAACAAGACTCTTGAAGCGGTTGGCGGACCGGCTAAGGGTGATACCTATGGTCTACCTTGGCCATGTTGGGGCACGCCTGAGCAGAAGCATCCAGGTACTCAGATCCTGTATAACACAAACAAGCATGTGCTCGATGGCGGCGGTAACTTCCGCGCCCGCTTCGGTGTTGAGTACAAGGGTAAGAACCTACTTGCCGAAGGCAGTTTCTCTAAAGGTAGTGAGCTCACCGATGGTTACCCAGAGTTTACCTCCCAGATGCTTAAGCAGTTGGGCTGGTGGGATGAGCTAACGGCAACCGAGAAAGCCGAAGCCGATGGCAAGAACTGGAAAACTGATATTTCCGGTGGCATCCAACGTGTGGCAATGAAGCATGGTTGTATTCCTTACGGTAATGCGAAGGCGCGTTGTATCGTCTGGACATTCCCTGATCAGGCGCCAGTTCACCGTGAGCCGCTTTATACGCCGCGTCGTGATCTTGTGTCTAAGTACCCCACTTATGATGATATGCAGGTTCATCGTCTACCGACTCTGTATAAGTCTATCCAAGAGAAAGACACAGCGGCTAAGTACCCACTAGCATTGACCTCGGGTCGTCTGGTTGAGTATGAAGGTGGTGGTGAAGAGTCTCGTTCTAATCCATGGCTCGCCGAACTTCAGCAGGAGATGTTTGTTGAGATAAGTCCTGCCGACGCTGCCGATCGTGGTATCCGTAACGGTGATACCGTCTGGTTAGAGGGTGCCGAGGGTGGTCGCATTAAGATCCAAGCTATGGTAACGCCTCGTATTATGCCGGGTGTGACTTGGATGCCTTACCACTTCGCGGGGGTGATGCACGGTGAAAGCTTGGCAGCTAACTACCCGGAAGGAACGGTTCCTTATGTTATTGGTGAGTCTGCGAACACTGCACTGACTTATGGTTATGACCCTGTGACTCAGATGCAGGAAACCAAGGCATCGCTTTGCCAGATTGTGAAAGCGTAAGCTAGGAGAATTGCCATTATGGCTACAATGAAATTTTTGTGTGATACCAAGCGCTGCATCGAGTGTAACGGTTGTGTCACAGCTTGTAAGAACGAAAACGACTCGGCTCTAGAATGGGGTATCCAACGTCGACGCGTTGTTACCATCAATGATGGTATGCCTGGTGAAGCCTCTATCTCGGTAGCATGTATGCATTGTACAGATGCGCCTTGTATGGCTGTTTGCCCGGCAAACTGTTTCTACCAGACTGAAGATGGTTTAACGCTGCACAACAAGGATACTTGTATCGGTTGTGGTTACTGCCTCTATGCTTGTCCGTTCGGTGCACCTCAGTTCCCTAAGAAGGGCGCTTTTGGTACTCGTGGCAAGATGGATAAGTGTACTTTCTGTGCCGGTGGTCCTGAAGAGAACCATTCAGATGCAGAGCGTCAGAAGTACGGCTCAAACCGTATCGCTGAAGGCAAGCTACCTATGTGTGCCGAGCTATGTGCGACTAAGTCGTTACTGGCGGGTGATGCTGAGATTATCTCATCTATCTTCCGTGAGCGTGTTGCATACCGTGGCTCTAAAAATGCAATCTGGGGTTAATTCCTAGTCTGTATAAAGCCCAAAATCCACACCATGGTGACATGGTGTGGAAGATAAGGATGTAATATGAACAAATTGTTCAAACAGATAGGCTTAAGCTTGGTACTTATGTTTAGTGCTATCGGTTTAGCTCAAGCTGGTTCTTCACAGGCCGCTCAGCAGCCTGTTGCGACAGAGGGCCAGATTTGGTCTCAATTGAAGGCTGGGGTAACCGGTGAAACAACCTCACAGGGTCAGTTTCACAATCAAGCTATCAATACTTATGATCTACGCGTGTTAGAGCTACGTAGTGATCTGCTTGCGCCAGCTTTGATGGCGGCGCTATTTGGCATGATCATCGTTTTTATCTTGTTTATCAAGGTGAACGGCATCTCTAAGCTTCACGGTGGATTCTCTGGTAAATTAGTTTACCGCTGGTCTAAATTTGATGTATCCATTCATTGGCTTGGCGCTATTCCATGTCTGCTACTGATTTTGACTGGTCTGTCGTTACTGGCGGGTCGTTTCTTCTTCCAACCTTATATGCCTGAGAGTCTGTGGTCTGGTTTTGTCTATGCTGCCAAGCAGATACATGACTTTATGGCGATTCCTTTCATGCTAGGTTGGGCGTTGATGGTCACATTATGGGCCAAGAATCAGCTGCCTAAGATGTATGACATCAAGTGGATGCTGGTGGTGGGTGGATATATCAACTTCGGTCCATTCAAGGGTAAGCACCCGGATGCTGGCTTTGCTAATGCCGGTGAGAAGCTGTGGTTCTGGGCTTTTGCTTTATTTGGACTGCTGATCTCGGCTTCTGGCATGTTAATGCTATTCCCGAACTTGTTCGAGCCTAGCCGTAACCTGAGTCTGATTGCATTGGTACTACACTCGGTCAGCGCCATTATTATCACGGCTTTCTCTATCGTACATATCTTTATGGCTACCGTTATGTCTGAAGGTGGTATGGAGTGTATGAAGTCCGGCTATTGTGACGAGACTTGGGCGACACAGCACCATAATCTTTGGTTCGATGAGATTAAAGAAAATGGCACGCTGAAGTATAAAGATTAAGCTTTAGCTAAGAGTTTCGAGTTTCGAGCTACGAGTTCCTAGGCTCTAGGTCCTAGGTCCTAGGAACTTATTAAAAACACCCCGTCAGGTAGCTGGCGCGGTGTTTTTTTATGTCTGCTGGTAAGCAACAAGCAACAAGTTTCGAGCTAGGGGTTACGAGAGCAGATTAACTCCTGGCAACTGCTGGGGCTTTATTGAGTAAGGGCTAAAACATGACTGGCTTAACAAAAGCCAACTGATTGTATCCTTTGCTGCCATAACTTATAACCAGTTCACGTTTTACCTATAACTTAAGTGGTACTTTTGTGCGATTAATATAGCATGCGTGCCTCTTTTTTCGCCTCGATTCATCACGGACCTTGTTCTTTGAGACCGAGCAGTTAGGAATTTTATGTCTTCAATTATTCAGCCAAGTCACAGTGAAATTATTAAGCCTTATCAGGCCGATATTACCGTTCCCAATTGGATGCTCGGCGCTATGGAGCGAGTGATGCAGTTCTATGTGGATAAAAATCTAAGACTCGATACTCACTCTGCCGACATGATGCCTGTTCCGATAGAGGGCAAGAAGTACATGCTCTATGCCCATATCCCTTTCTGTCATACGCTCTGCTCATTTTGTACCTTCCATCGTTTCCTATTTAAGGAAGACAAGGCTCGCGCTTACTTTATCTCCCTGCGTAAAGAGATGGATATGGTTAAAGCGCTTGGCTATGACTTCGAGTCCATGTATATCGGTGGCGGCACGACAACTGTGCTGGAAGACGAGCTCGCCCGTACTATCGAACATGCTAAGAAGCTGTTTCCGAGTATCAAAGAGGTCTCTTGTGAGTCTGATCCTCAGCATTTAGATAGCCCTGGCTTTAAGCAATTAGAGGGGCTGGTGGATCGTATGTCCATCGGGGTGCAGAGTTTTAACGATGACATTCTTACGATGACGGGTCGTATCGAGAAGTTTGGCTCAGGTCAGCAGACGTTCGATAAGATCATGGCGGCTAAAGAGCTGTTCCCGATCATTAACGTTGATTTGATCTTCGGTTTTCGTGGGCAAACAGATGAGATTATCCAGCATGATTTGGATATGGCCGCTAAATTAGATCCACGTCAGATAACCACCTATCCTTTGATGATCACTCATCAGACTCGCAAGAGTGTCAAAGGTAAACTAGCTGCATCTCAGGGAGATATGGCACGTCAATATCGTCAGATCTTAAATAGTCTAAATGGACAATATACTCAGCTCTCTTCATGGGCCTTCGGTAAGGCTAACGACGAAGGTTTCGATGAATATGTCATAGATTATGATGAGTACTTAGGTGTTGGCTCAGGATCGTTTAGTTTCTTAGATGATACCTTGTATGTGAATAATTTCTCATTGCGTAAATATCATGAAAATATTGCCGCTGGGCGCATGGGTGTCGAGCAGCAAAAGAACTACAGTAAGAAAGATGTGATGCAATATCGCTTCTTATTAGGCATGTTCTCAGGTCGTTTATCGCGTAAATATTTCCGTGAGACTTTTGGGGTAAACCTTGATACCGCGCTGTTTAAAGAGATGACCTCGATGAAAATGATAGGCGCAATCAAGAATGATCCAAGTGATCCGGATAACCTAATTATTACGGATAACGGCAAGATGATGGGCCTCTTGATGATGAAAGAGTTTTATTCGGGTATGGATAATGTGCGCGCTCAGCTACGTAAGCCGCTCAAGGCATGTGATATGTAATTTGTGCCACATGAAGATGCATTCAAAGGTTGAAGTTTTACTTCAGCCTTTTTTGTTTCTAGCACTCAAACCAGCAGCTTGTGAAGGGTATAAATGAGTACTGCCCAGTGCCTTTATATTTTGGCAAGTGTTTTGACCTGCTCTTCAAGATGAGCTACCTCTAAGCGGATCTGTTTGATGAAGGGGTCATCATATTGGAGACGCTCGAACTCATTGAGGCAGGCTCGATAACGTTTAAGCCTATTTTCGGGGCTACCGACAAGATCTAAGATCTCTTCAAAATTAATTATTGATTCCATTCAATAATCCTAAAATTCCATCCGTGGTCTGAATCTATTTTACGAGATTACTTCTTTGGTAAATGCGCGGTGATATAACTATTTTTATGTAACATAACTGAAATGTTGTTTTTCACACGATAAAACAATATGTTAGTTAGACTTCTGGTTTTTGTTGCCCTGATTTCTTACTTATATCTGACATGGGTTTGAGAGATCTCTTACATCGAGATGAGCTAATTAAAGTCATTACTAATATTTATATGATGGTTTCATATCGATTGGTATTAGTCCGTGAAAAGCTCTGGGAACTGTTGAAAATATTTTAGTTTCAGGTAGTTTGGCATGTACTAATGATGCCATTCTTTGGCGAGGCTCCTAAAGGGAGTGATTGCCAGTCATGATTAATCTCGTTCCGGTAAATCTTTGGAGATGATAAATATGAAAATTCTATTTCAGACTGAGCGTATTATCTGTCGTGAGTTTGAGCTAAATGATCTGCAATCTTTTGCTGGCTACAGAGCCTTGCCCGATGTGGCTAAGTATCAGAGTTGGAGTGAATATAGCTACCAGGATGCTCTGTCTCTGTTCGAAAAAATGCAAAGGGTGCCATTTGGTGAGGTAGGCCACTGGTTTCAGTTGGCGATCACAACAAAAATGCCTCAAAATCTTGATGAGAATCAGTTGTTGGGCGATCTAGCGGTCCATTTTATCGATGATAAGCAGATAGAGATTGGCTTTACCTTTGCGCCTGATTTTCAGGGACAAGGGTTTGCATCTGAAGCCGTACTTGGTCTGCTAACATATCTGTTTACTCAGCTGAAGTCCCATAGAGTTATAGCGACGACCGATGCCGAAAATGTCCCATCCTGGTTGCTGTTAGAGAGAGTGGGCTTTAGACGAGAAGCGCATTTTATCGAGAATGTGTTTTTTAAGGGGGCTTGGGGCAGTGAATTTCAATATGCCATGCTAGCTTCAGAATGGAGATCCCTTGTTGGTTAATGCCTATGCCTGAGCTAGTTGCTAATTTATCCACTATTGAAGAAGTCGCCCCCGTAGATGATTTTATCAGATTAAGACTCATCTCAGGGCTGACACCCAGACCGAAAGAGGCCGTGGTGAAAGGTCTGCCTCGCAGCCTGTATGGCGTTCATATTCACCTGAGTGGTGAGAGTGAAGAACACAAGGTCATTGCCATGGGACGTGTGGTTGGTGATGGGGCACTGAATTTTGAAATAGTCGATATCGCTGTCGATCCTGATTATCAGGGGCAGGGCTTAGGGCGTGAGATCATGCAGCAAATCATGAATTATCTCGATCGCGAAGCACCTAGCGGCGCTTACATTACCTTGATGGCCGATGTGCCTGCTCTGTATAAAAAGTTTGGTTTTAAGCTCAGTCGTCCTGAGAGTGAAGGCATGTTTATTATTAAATAGATTTTGATCTATAGTATAAGTTAATTGAATCAGAGTTGGCTACATCGGAAAAATCCCTTACCATCATTTTATGACATCTCTATTGCGAGCCTGTTAATGGCCAATATTCTTCTAATTGCTAATTTGAACTGTGACCGTATCCTACAGCTGGATAAGCCTCTACAGACTGGTGGGCGTTTTCATTATCAGGATGGGGGGCAAAGACTGGGAGGAGGAGGAGCCAATACTGGCTTAGGCTTAGTATGGGCACACCATAGAGTCGCCCTGGTTAGTCAGGTGGGACGAGATAAAATTGGCGATTGGTTACTGGCGGAGGCGAGTACTCAAGGTATCGAATGTCATCTTATCCAAAGACACGATGAAGCCAGCAATGAGATGTTATTGGTGATGACGCCGGATGGCGAGCGCACCATCATCAGACCACAGAGACCCATTTTCGAATTACCCGCCCCACCTGTATGGTCCCAGTGGGATGCCGTGTATTTTAACTCATCGGCCGAAGGCGTGGTGAGTTGGGCTAAAACTGCCTTGAACCATAGTTTAGTCTTTGCCCAGCTGGCGAAAGATGACAGGCCCAGGCCTTGTCATATCTTGATCGCCTCTAAGACAGATATGGCAGAGCGAAGTGACCTCACCCCTTGGAAATATGGCTTGAGCATAGCTGGAGACTCCCTAAAATATTTTATCGTTACCGACGGTGGTGATGGGGCAATACTTTACTCTGGAAATGACAGCACGCATGTAGCAGCGATGACCTCTAACGTTGTCGATACTACAGGAGCTGGTGATGCCTATGCATCGGGTTTGATTCATGGCATGACAACTGGACTCACCATCATAGATGCCATGAAAGAGGGCGCACAATGGGCGGCATTTGCCGTGGCGACGCAAAGCTCAATCCCTGGGGAAGCATTAAAGGCATATCTTGAATAGAGGAAGCTCTGTTTTCCTAGGAACTAGAATCTAGGTCCTAGGAGCTTGTCATAAATCTCTCATCCCTTCGCCATCTGCCTGTAACCTTGTCGTTATATCCTAAGCCCATAGAGTTTTACATCTCTACTCTTCCACTTTTTATTCGTTTTTATCATGTGCTTTGCCCTGCCCCCCAGCAGGGCATTTTTTTATCTTCCGTCAGCTTGGCCTTATCGCTATTGCTCTCTATTTATCTCTATTCATTAATGCTAAGCATACTCATATCGAATTCTATGCTCTTCATTTTTAGGGTTTATTTACTGCCATCTAGCCCATTTTTAGGTTAATATTTACATTGTCGTTACATTTGTGCTTTTAAATCGTCTGAACCTGTGACAACTGGATGTAGACATATGGGTAATACCGTTTGGAATGATAAGAAGAAGTTCACTTGGATCCTGTCGATCCTACTCTTGAGTGCGTTTCTGTTAACTAGCAGTATCAGTTACCGCGTCGCCCATGACTCCCTCAGTGAGCAGATCGAAGAGAATACCTTGCCGCTTACCAGTGACAACATCTATTCCGAAATTCAGCAAGATCTGCTGCGACCCATCTTTATTTCTTCGCTGATGGCACAAGATACCTTCGTTCGCGACTGGACTCTGGATGCGGAACAAGACCCGCAAAAGCTGATCCGGTATTTACGCGAGATCCAAGGTAAATACGATACAGTGACCAGTTTTTTTATCTCCGAGAAGAGCAGAAATTATTATCACTCCACTGGCATTTTGAAACAGATCCAAGATACTGATCCCGAAGATGCTTGGTATTTTCGTGTCCGGTCTCTGCCAGAGTCTGAACTTTACGAGATCAATATCGATCCCGATTCGGCGGATAAGAAGCGTATCGTGGTTTATGTGAATTATAAAGTGTTTGATTTTGACGGTAACTTTATCGGTGTTACTGGGGTCGGTTTAGCCGTGGAGAAGGTGAAGAAACTGGTAGAGCTTTATCAGAAAAGATATAACCGTCATGTTTTCTTCGTCAATAGAGAGGGCAAGGTTACTCTCAATGGAGACCATTTCACCGGGAGCCAGACACTGCAAGACACGCCGGGGTTAGATAAACTGGCGACGCGGATTTTAACCAGCCCCAGCGCCTCTCTCTCCTATGTCAGAGACGGTAAGACTGTGTATATCAATAGCCGTTTAGTACCTGAATTTAAGTGGTATCTCATCGTTGAGCAGGAGGAGGTGGAGAGTGAGCGTAAGTTATTGACGACTTTCTGGGGAAACTTACTCATTAGCTTCCTCGTCACTATCGGGATTTTGTTCGTCGCTAACCTGACCTTAGGCCGCTATCAACGAAAATTAGAGCATATGGCCTCGACGGATAAATTAACCGGAGCCGCGAATCGTCAGGTGTTTGAAGAGTATTTCGATAAGGCACTTATTGAAGCCAGTGAAAACCAGACTAGTGTCTCGATAGTGCTGTTGGATATAGATAACTTCAAAAGGGTGAATGATAATTATGGTCATGGTATCGGTGATCTGGTGATAAAAACGGTGACTAACATACTGAGAAATCAGTTACGAGAGCATGATATTGTCTGTCGTTGGGGCGGGGAGGAGTTTCTGCTGCTGTTGCCTAATATCGAGTTGAGCCATGGGGCGGATATTGCCGAGCGTATACGAGATACCATAGCTCAGCGGAAGATCAGGGTGAATGAGTATGAGCTGAGCGTTACCGTGAGTCTAGGTGTCGCCGAGTATAAGCCCAATGAAACCCCTGCCGAGATGATAAATCGCGTCGATGTTGCCCTGTATCAGGCCAAAGAGTGTGGCAGGGATCGCGTGGTGTTATCTCAGTAGCATGGAAGCCAGAGAAAGATCTCGATAGCCTCTGGTTCAGATTTGTATTAGCCTACTGAACTTACTATTCGATATAAAGGATCACTTGGATGTCGGCAAAATTGCTGGTTAAACGTTTGTCTGGCCTCTATCTGGGTGAAGAGGTAAGTGATGCCACGGGGGTCTTCAGTGGCATATCCCATAAAAAGTCTTCAGCCTCGCTGTGGGTCGAAATCGATCGCATCATGGGGGATGCTCAGGCCGATCCTAAGCATCATGGCGGCTTAGACAGAGTGCTGCATCACTTTCCCCGGGAGCATTATGGCCAGTATCGTCGCTGGGACATGATGGCTGGTTTTAAAGATGCGCCAGCCATGGGTGAGAACATCAGTACCGTGGGGTTGGATGAGACTCAGGTCAATATCGGCGACATCATATCCATAGGTGAGGTGGAGCTAGAGGTCACCCAGCCAAGATCGCCTTGCTTCAAGTTAAATACCCAATTTGGTCATAAAGAATTTGCCTTAGCCATGCAGACAAGTGGTTTGTGTGGCTGGTTTTATCGTGTCGTTAAAGCCGGCGAGATCACCCAAGATGCGAGTGTCTATTTGAAAGAGCGCCGCACCGATATCAGTGTGCGAGATGCGATGAAAATCTATTTTACTACCGAATTCGATGCCCAAAGCTATGATCGTCTGGCTTCCTGTGAAGGTCTTGCCGCTTCTTGGGTTAATAGCTTACATAGGCGATTAGACAATCAAAAAATTGAAAATTGGCAGATGCGCCTCTTCGGCCCTGTGTAGGGCTAGCGTAAGCAGTTAGACTTAGTCAGAAACGTGTTATTAATGTGATATTTCAAGGAGAGAAGCGAGTGACAGAGCAAACAGAAGAAGTACAAGGGCTCACCAGAGATGAGATGAACATGGGTATCTTGGTACAGGTGGCTAGCTTTGTGGGCTATTTGATTCCATTTGGCAGCATACTCGGGCCGCTTATTGTCTGGTTGATGAAGCGTGATGAGATTCCATTTGTCGATGAATGTGGTCGTAACTGTTTGAACTTTAAGATTAGTATGATCATCTGGGTGATGATAAGTTGTGTGCTGATGCTTGTCGGTATTGGTTTCATTCTGATTGGACTGCTGGCGATAGTGGATATCGTGCTAACGATTATTGCGGCCATGAAGGCCAGTGAAGGGATCAGTTATAAGTATCCCTTGTCGATCACCTTCATAAAACCACGAATATAAGTGAGTTAAACTATTAAAAGCCAAGTTCCTAGGTTCTAGAAACTAGAACCTAGGAACTCAAGTCTTCCTAAACCTTAAATCCTGCCACTAACGTATCTAATCGGCTCGCCAACTGATTCAAAGCTTGGCTCGCTTGTGCAGCCGCATGGGCGGTATCGGAGGTTCTCTGAGTGATATCGTTGATCTCGGTGACATTACGATTGATATCTTCCACTACCGTCGATTGCTCTTCCGTTGCCGCAGCCACTTGAATATTCATATCGGTAATATGCCCTATCTGCTCGCTTATGCCTGTCAGTGATTGGCTGGCTTCGTCGACGGCGGTGACACCTTCCTGAGAGCGAGCTCTACTCTGGGCCATAGCCTCGACAGCACGAGTCGCTTCTGTCTGTAATTTATCAATCATGATCTGGACTTCATTCGTCGAAGTTGCAGTGCGGGAAGCGAGATTTCTTACTTCATCGGCAACGACGGCAAAACCGCGACCCGCTTCACCGGCCCTTGCGGCCTCAATGGCTGCATTGAGTGCCAACAAGTTGGTTTGGTCGGAAACTGCACGAATAACATCAAGAATACTTTCGATAGACTTAGTGTGTGTGGCCAGAGACTCGATGACTTCACCAACCTGTTCAACGTCATCTGAAAGAAGATTGATGGTATCACGAGCGCGAGTCACCACTTCTTGGCCTGTATTAGACTGAGCGTCGGCATTTCTGGCTGTATCGGCTGCCAGGGCCGCATTGCCTGCAATCTCATTGACTGTGGCACCCATCTCGTTGATGGCGGTAACAACCATCATGGTCTGATCTTTCTGCTGCTGGCTATCGGACAGCGTTTGTTGTGCCTGATTGGCGACATCTTTTGCCGACTGGCTCAGTTGCTCGCTGGTTTCCCCGACTTCGATAATAGATGCCTGGATTTTGCTAATGAAGCTGTTGAATCCCATGGCTAATTTAGCCAGTTCATCATTACCCTTAACGGGGAGACGCTGACGCAGATCGCCTTCACCTTCACCAATATCCTGTAGCATGATGGCGACTTTAGCTATTGGCTGGCTTATTGAGCTAGCGACTAAGACTGCCAGAGAGATGAGTATGATAGAGACTATCAGGCTCCAGATCAGGATCTGATAGGCAGACTCTTCGAGCATGGCGAAGACTTCGTTTTGTGGTACTTGGGCAATTAGATACCAGTCCATGGAGGGGATATAACTGCTGGCAACCAAGATGGTTTGACCGTCCTGCTCAATTTTAGTCAGGCTAAATTCATCGCGGTTGAGTAGGTTGTTCGCTTGATTATTGTATATGCCACTCAAGTTTTTACCGATATGGCGAGTATTCTGATGCAGTTTCACCTCGCCCTTAGCGTCGACCAGATAGACGAAGCCGCTCTTTTCAATCTTGAATGAACTGAGCAGGCTAACCATATCGTCTAGTGACTTGGCCAGTCCGACTAAGCCACGTCCATAAGGCTGTTGGTAATTAATAAACAGCTTTACCTCGCCATTGGCTTCGGTGAACACGTTGAGCATACGCTCTTGACCGCTGTTCTTATAATCGAAGAACCAATCGTCTTGACCTGGAGTTAACTCTCTGAGGAAACCGTCTTGGGTGTAGTAGGCGCCTGTATCCCTGTCGGCGAAGGAGGCCTGCGCGAGATCATACTGGCGGGTGATCTGCTTCAGCTGATTGACTACCAGAGGCTCTTCGGCTTCGGGTCTGTCATTTTCCAGCCATTGAATCAGCATAGGGCTGTTGGCGAGTTGTTCGGCGGCATTCATCAAGGTGGAGATATCTAGCTCAACCTTATTGCGGATCTGCAGCATCATGTTTGGCAGTTCGGAGGTCAACATGCGCTGTTCTATGACTTGTTTAGCGCTGCGTTGACTCAGCACACCAACGAGTATGGTGGATAACAGCACGGCTAACGTGACCGTCAGTAATATCTTCTGTTTGATAGTAAGCATATTTAGTTTCTTTTTTCGCAACTAGTCTGAGATTGAAGCGAAAGCTATCGCGTCAATTTCATTAGGTTTGTGACCCAAGGATCTAACACTGAGCATAGGCTTGCTTGCTCGATTAGATTTGTATTGTAGGATATGAGTTTCAGATAGAAACTTAGCGTTTGTCTATTTAGATAACGCTTTTATTAGGGGATGGGATTATGGTTATTTTTTAGCTTCTATGCAACCTGTTTTTTACAACCTTTACCCAAAAACGCGCCATTAACGGGCGCGTTTTTTAGTTTATAGATCTACATATTAGGGTAGTTCGGACCACCGCCGCCCTCGGGGGTAACCCAAGTGATATTTTGACTCGGATCTTTAATATCACAGGTCTTGCAGTGAATGCAGTTTTGTCCGTTGATGACGAACTTGCTCTCACCTTCCTCCTCGACGATCTCATAGACGCCGGCGGGGCAGTAGCGCTGCGCTGGTTCGTCGTATTTCACCAGGTTGATGTCTACAGGAATTCGCTCATCTTTGAGGCGAAGATGGCACAGCTGATCTTCCTCATGGAAGGTATTAGACAGGTAAACCGATGACAGCTTATCGAAGCTGAGTTTTCCATCTGGCTTAGGGTAATCTATCTTCTTATAGGCACCAACTTCCGCCATCTGTGCGTAGTCGGGTTGCTCATCTCTTAACGTGATAGGGAACTTACCGCCAAACCAGTTTTGGTCGATAAAGTTAAACGCCCCACCTAAATAAGTGCCGAACTTGTGCATAGCCGGACCGAAATTGCGGGAACTGTATAGTTCAGCCTGCAGCCAACTCTTGTCGAAGCGTTCGCTATAACAATCGAGATTTTTACCGCCTTCGACGCCAGCTTGTAAGGCATGGGCTATGGTTTCGGCCGCTAGCATGCCGCTCTTCATTGCCGTGTGAGTGCCCTTAATCTTGGCGAAGTTCAGGGTCCCTGCGTTACAGCCTATGATGAGACCACCGGGGAAGGTCATCTTAGGCAGTGAATTTAAGCCGCCCTTAGTGATGGCTCTGGCACCATAAGAGATGCGCTCACCGCCTTGAAGATACTTGGCTATCACAGGATGTTTCTTATAACGCTGAAACTCATCGAAAGGACTCAGGTGCGGATTTTTATAGTTGAGGTCAACGATCAGGCCCACGGCAATTTGGTTATCCTCTAAATGATAGAGGAAGCCACCGCCGGATGAACCGTCGGTGAGAGGCCAGCCACCGGTATGCACCACTTTACCTAGCTCATGTTGTTCACTGGGTACTTTCCAGATCTCCTTGAAGCCCAGTCCGTAGTGCTGTGGTGTCTTACCGTTATCCAGATGATACTTTTCGATCAATTGCTTACCTAAGTGACCACGGCAACCTTCGCTGAATATGGTGTATTTAGCATGTAGCTCCATGCCCGGCTCATAACTGTCTTTTGGTTTACCATCGGCGCCGACGCCCATGTCGCCGATTATGATGCCTTTGACACTACTGTCTTCATTGAATAGGAGTTCACTGGCGGGGAAGCCTGGAAATATCTCGACGCCTAACTCTTCGGCGCGTTCGGCTAGCCAGCGGGAGAGGTTGCCGACACTAATAATATAGTTGCCATCGTTATGCATGGTTTTAGGTACTAGGGCGTTAGGCATCAGACGAGCGTTCTGATCTGAACTCAGCATGTAGATTTCATCGTCAGTGACCTGGGTGTGGAGTGGCGCGCCTCTTTCCTTCCAGTTGCTGAATAGTTCCCCGAGTACCTTGGGTTCGAATACCGCTCCTGAAAGAATATGAGCACCGACTTCGGAGCCTTTCTCAACAACGCAAACAGTAAGCTCGTTGCCACTGTCATGGGATATCTGCATCAGTCGACATGCCGTTGCTAAACCGGCCGGGCCGGCTCCAACAATGACGACATCGAATTCCATCGATTCGCGTTCCATCACTTCACCTCATAGGTCACTTTTCCCCGTTAAACGGGTGTTTTAATCGTTAACTCCACCTTACATTAAATTCACGTAATGGCACAGAGAATAAACAGTGATTTAAGTCTACTCGGATTCAATAAGAGGTGTGAGCACTGTCACAGATTGTTAACGCTTGGTTGATCCTGAGCAAGAAATGCACTTTAAAAACTAGGGAATGAAGACAAACAAGCCTATAATTATTCACTGACGGTTCTCCGAGCTTCTTGTCCTACGTCATCAGATACGGACGCTAAGCCGTGGCAATAACGCCACCGGGGTGTGAAAAGAAATGACCACACCTCCCCAACTTGGAAAGGTGATCATGTCTCAACTACAAGACAAATTTGGTCGAAGGTTTCACTATTTGCGACTGTCGGTGACCGACGTTTGCAATTTCAAATGCACATATTGCCTCCCCGATGGCTACCGTCCCGACGGTCGTGCTCAGTTTATTGGACTCAATGAAATAGAAAATCTGGTCGGCGCATTCTCTGAAGTCGGCACGCAAAAGATCCGCATCACAGGTGGTGAGCCCACCATGCGTAAAGACTTCACCGATATCATTCGCGTGGTTGCCGATAACGACAAGATAAAGACAATCGCAACCACAACCAACGGCTATCGTTTGGAAAAGAATGCCAAAGAGTGGTATGACGCCGGTTTAAGGCGCATCAATGTGTCGATAGACAGTCTAGATCCCCGTATGTTTTATCAGATCACGGGTCAAAATAAGTTTGATGAGGTGATGCGAGGTATCGATGCCGCTCTCGAAGCCGGTTTCGAACGGGTAAAAATCAATGCGGTATTACTCAAGGGATTAAACGATAAAGATCTGCCAAGGTTTCTGCACTGGATTAAAAACACGCCCATAGATCTGCGTTTCATCGAATTGATGGAGACAGGTTTAGGTCGTGATTATTTCAAGGCACACCATCTTGCCGGAGCCGATATCAGAACCTCTTTGGTCGAAGATGGCTGGAGCTTAGATACACCTGCGGCGGATGATGGTCCCGCGCAAAACTTCAGTCGAGACGACCATAAGGGACGCATCGGCTTGATCATGCCCTACGATAATCACTTCTGCGCCAGCTGTAATCGTTTGAGAGTATCGGCAAAAGGTAAGCTGCACTTATGTCTGTTTACCGAAAACGGTGTCGATCTTAGAGACCTGTTACAGCATCAAGATCAAAGGGCTGAGTTGGTCGAGCGACTCCATGGTCAGCTAGCCGCTAAGAAGGAGACTCATTTCCTTCACGATGGCATTACCGGTGTGACTCAACACTTAGCCTCCATAGGTGGCTAATCCTCTGTTGCAGCCTGGTTGGGGTATTACCTGACGTATCATGTCCGGTAATACTGAGTGTCAGGCCTCAAATATAATTTCCACATTCATTTTTAAGTGATTATCAAATAATAGTCATATGTAAGGCATGGGATGGTATTAATTCTGTGATGCATATGAAAAGTAATTGCCGAATAAATTAAGGTTAAATCTAATGAGCAGTGAATTTACCCATATCAATGCCGATGGCAATGCCCATATGGTTGATGTGACAGATAAAGCGGTCACTGAAAGAGAAGCGAGAGCCGAGGCCTATATAGAGATGGCGCCCGAGACGCTTGAGATGATCATGAGTGGCAGTCACCACAAGGGTGATGTGTTCGCCACCGCACGTATTGCTGGCATTCAAGCGGCGAAGAAAACATCGGATCTTATTCCTCTCTGTCATCCGCTGATGTTGACTAAGGTGGAAGTCGAACTCGAGGCTCAGCCTGAATTTAGCCGGGTGCGTATTACCAGCCTTTGTAAGTTATCGGGTAAAACTGGTGTCGAGATGGAGGCCTTAACGGCGGCATCTGTGGCGGCTCTGACCATCTATGATATGTGCAAAGCAGTACAGAAAGATATGGTGATATCCCAGACACGTTTGCTAGAAAAACGTGGCGGTAAGTCGGGTCATTTTAAGGTTTAAGTCGCTCAGTTGTTGAAGGTATATTAAAGATGATAAACGTACTTTTTTTTGCTCAGGTTCGTGAGCTATTAGGTCAGAGTAAACTTGCCGTTGAAGCCAGTGAGTCGACGGTGACTGCCGAAGGCTTGCGTGCGCAGCTTGCCGAAAAAGACGATAAATGGGGTAAAGTATTAGCCGCAGATAAGTTATTGGTGGCGGTCAATCAGACTATCAGTAGCTGGGACACGCCAGTTGAAGACGGCGATGAGGTTGCCTTCTTTCCTCCTGTGACTGGAGGTTAATGTGGCAACTGAGTTAAATGCTGTCAGAGTTCAGACCGAAGATTTTAGTGTGCCCGATGAATATGCGCTGATCGCAGGTGATAACAGCGATGGTGCCGTAGTGACTTTCGTCGGTAAGGTGCGTGACTTTAACGATGGCAGCGCGGTGACCGACCTGACCTTGGAACACTATCCTGGCATGACGGAAGCTGTGCTTAATCAAATAGCTCTAGAGGCTCGTGAGCGTTGGCCGCTGAATAATGTCACCATCATTCACCGCGTCGGCACTATGGCTTTGGGTGAGCAGATAGTCTTTATTGGTGTCACCAGTGCGCACCGAAAAGCGGCGTTTGCCGCCTGCGAATTTCTGATCGATTTCCTTAAGACTAAGGCGCCTTTCTGGAAGCTTGAGGCGGGCGACAAGGGCGCAAACTGGGTCGAGGCTAAAGATGCCGACGATCAAGCCGCCAAGATGTGGGAAAAACCGTAACTTAAGGGATAAAGAATAATTTGACCCTCACTTGTAGTCAACCAAAGTAAGGAAAGGCAATGAAGCACTGGTTTAAGCTAGTATCTGTATGTGTGGTGTTAGTGTCTAGTTTGGTATCTGTACCGGCCAGGAGTGACGATGTCCCGCCGATCGCCGCGGCATCGAATATCAAGTTTGCCCTCGATGAGATAGCTAACCAGTTTACCCAAGATACGGGTCGCAAGGTCAATGTTTCCTACGGTTCTTCGGGGAATTTCGTCGCCCAGATCAGGCACGGTGCCCCTTTCCAACTATTCCTCTCTGCCGATGAGAAGTATATTCATCAGCTACAGAAGTACGATGCCAGTTTAGGTGAAGGCACCCTCTATGCGGTGGGCCGACTCGCTATCGCCGCACCTAAATACTCCCCACTGGAACTCGACCCTGAATTAGCGGGATTAAAATCCCTGCTAAAAGCCGGTAAGTTGCAGAGATTTGCCATCGCAAATCCGGATCATGCTCCCTACGGTGAGCGTGCCCGAGAAGTTCTCCAGGGGCTAGGGCTATGGGATAGCCTTAAGTCTAAGCTTATCTACGGGGAGAATGCCTCCCAGGCGGCACAGTTTACCGTGAGTGGCTCAACTCAAGGGGGGCTTATCGCCTTGTCTCTGGCTATTGCCCCGCAGTTTCAGGCCATGGGACACTATAGTGTTATCCCCGAAGAGTTACACACTCCCCTTACTCAGCGCATGATATTGACCAAGAAGGCGGGAGGCACAGCTAAAGCATTTTATCAGTATCTTCAGTCTGACAGTGCCCGGCAGATATTCAGTGACTTTGGATTCGGTTTGCCAGATCGGGATGCATCAGATCCTGTTAAACCTGAGTCAGTTGAATCGGAACAGTTTCAACCAGAGACAGGTAACTAGTCTATGGATTGGCAAGCCCTCTGGTTATCGATAAAACTAAGCTGCGTTACCGTTATTATCTTGATCCCCTTTGCTATCTTGGCGAGTCGTTTTCTGGCCTATCATAACTTCACTGGTAAATCTTGGGTCGAAGCCTTGATCATGGTGCCCCTGGTGTTGCCACCGACTGTGATAGGTTATTACCTGCTGGTGGGCTTGGGCAGCCAGTCCTGGCTTGGGCGTTTCCTGGAGCAGGTTTTAGGTCAACAACTGGTATTCCACTTTTCTGGTCTGGTGGTTGCCTCGATCATAGTCAATATCCCCTTCGCCATTCAGCCGATCCAACGCGCCTTCGAATCAGTCCCCCAAGAGGTTCGCGATGCCGCGGCCTGTTGTGGCATGAGTCCCTTAAAAATACTCTTCAAAATTGAACTGCCTCTGGTGTGGCCAGGAGTATTGACTGCACTGGTGCTGTGTTTCTCTCATGTCTTGGGTGAATTTGGTGTGGTCTTGATGATGGGCGGTAATATTGCTGGTGAGACGAAGACCGTGGCTATCTCTATTTACGACAGTGTGCAGGCATTCGACTTCGCCAGCGCCGGGCAGATGTCCTTAGTGCTACTACTATTTGCCATCACAGTGCTTGCGCTGACGACAAGCATGTCGAGAAGGTTGGGGAGAGCACATGGCTCAAGACATAGTTGATTTAGCTTGGCCCGATATTGAATTTGTTTTTTGTGGGTTAGAGAAAGTAAGGAGGAACGCATAGTGCAAGATATTGCCGACCTTTACTGTCGTATCAAGCAAGAAAAACATATCAAGCTAGATGCCGAATTTACCTGTAAGGCGGGTGAAATGTTGGCGGTTGTCGGCCCTTCCGGCGGCGGCAAGTCTACCTTGCTACGTATGATTGCCGGTCTCAACCAACCTGAATCGGGTGAGATACTTTATGGAGACCGAGTCTGGTATGACAGTGATAAAAAGCTAAGTCTATCCCCACAGCAGCGTCATTTAGGCTATGTGCCCCAGCATTTTGGTCTGTTCCCTAATTTAACAGCTATGGAAAATGTAGTGGCCGCACTGGACCATATTCCTAAATCGGAACGTAAGCCCAGGGCTAAAAAGTGGCTCGAACGGGTGAATTTGCATGGTTTGCCCGATCGTTTACCAGCAAATCTATCGGGTGGTCAGCGTCAGAGGGTCGCACTGGCGAGGGCTTTGGCCCGCGAACCTTCGGTATTATTACTCGATGAGCCTTTCTCTGCAGTCGATAGGGAAACCCGTGAACGCCTCTATTTAGAGCTAGCCAGATTAAAAGAGCAGTTGGCTATTCCTGTGATCATGGTGACTCACGATCTTAACGAGGCTCTGTTGTTGGCTGATAAGATGATTCTCATCAGTCAGGGAAAGATGCTGCAACAAGGTCGGCCCCATGATGTATTAGTGCGCCCTCACAACGAAGCCGTGGCCAAGCAGATGGGGCTACGTAATATTTTCGATGCCCGTGTTATTGCTCAAGAGGAGCAGCGACAGATCACTTGGCTTAAATTTGGTGAGCATCTGATTGCCAGCACCTATTTCAAACATCTGGATATCGGCACTAAGGTGCGCTGGGTCATTCCCAATCAGGGAGTAAGATTCAATTCGATCAAGCAAGGCCGACTGTGCAAAAGTTTCAATAAGCTGGATATCACCATAGAGTCTGTGTTGACCATGGGGGAGAGTGTCAGGATCATCGCCAGTGTGAAAGGAGTGCGCCACCAGATCAATGCCGAGGTACCTCTTTATCTTGCGCAGAAACTTAAGCTGGCTAAAGGCGTAGAAACCACAGTGGCACTCAGGTCAGAACTCATTCATATCTTAGAGCCAGCTTAGGCTCGGTATCTTTCATAACAGCTAAACAGGTTTTAGCGCCTATCTTTATGATCAAACATTAATCTTGATTCCATCGGGGCTTTATAGTCATGGGCCTAAAATTGGCATTAACTAAAAGGGGAGCAAGTCATGTATAAGAAATTTACTGGTTCAATTATTTTATCCTGTGTACTCACTCTACCTGCATTTGCGGCATACAATGGCCCAGGTGTTAGTACCCAAGCAAAAAATGCTGCCGATGCCAGTAAGGCTAAAGATGACACTCCTGTGGTACTGACGGGTCATCTGATAAAAAGTTTGGGTAATGAGAAATACCTGTTTCGCGATAACTCGGGTGAAGTCGAAGTCGAGATCGATAATGCTCTCTGGCGTGACATCGAGGTCTCTAGTGATACCACAGTCACCTTGAAAGGTGAGGTCGATGACGATTGGCAAGGTATTGAAATTGAGATTGATAGCATAGAATTAGTCGCTGAATAACAGATGGTGATCGGCCAGTTATTTTGGGTTAAGTGCTCTCGAGTGCATTTTTATTGAGTTCATTTTTTGAATCATAGCCGCTTCAATATGTGCAGCCGATAGCAAGATTTCCTAAGTGAATCACCGACTAGGGAGATTGAATTAACTGTTCTTGATTTAATACGATAAGATAGCGATATCGTAGATTTTACTGGAGGAGCCATGGCTCGTTGGTTAGTTGGTTTAGTGCTCATTTCATCATCAGGTTTTTCGGCAGCAGCTTGGGCCGAAACATCGATTCTAGAACTACTTTCCGATGAGGGAAACCTCACTCCACAGGCATTTTTATTACAAGTTGAACAAGAATATCCCGGCATCATCTCAGAGTTTGAGATAGATGTGGTAAATGGTGAGCTGATCTATGAGCTGAGTATGATAGATACCAGTGCCGAGACCATCACCGAATTTGAATTCAGGGCTAAGGACGGGCGGCTGGTTACACAGGAAGTCGCAAGGTTAGAAGCCGACGATCGTGACGAACTCATCGCCGTTAACTTGATGGAAGATAAATCACTGACTTTCTACACCTTGGTGGTTAAGGCCATGAAAGACAGGCAAGCATTTATACTCGAAGCACAACTGGATCATGACCTCGGCATCAGTTATCTGGAGTTGAAACTTATCAATGTCGATGGCAAGAGTAAATTAGCCTTCGATATTAAGACGCTACGCCCCCTACCTCTGCTTAAATGGAACTAAGTTACTACCATGAAAATTTTACTCGTTGAAGATGATGTGACCACAATCGAATATGTGGTTAAAGGATTTATTGAGCAGGGGCACAACATAGAAACGGCCAGTGATGGCCATCAAGGTCTGCTGCTCGCCACTAGCATGAATTATGATCTGGTGATCTTGGATCGCATGTTGCCTCAGCTCGATGGACTCAAATTACTGGCCGCCTTAAGGGCGACAGGGAGCCAGACTCCGGTGTTAATCCTGTCTGCACTTAGCCATGTGGACGAGAGAGTCAAAGGTTTACGTGCCGGTGGCGATGATTACATGACTAAGCCGTTTGCCTTCTCAGAGCTATTGGTGCGGGCCGAGAAGTTAATGCAGCGAGGCTTATCTCAGCCAACCGAGACCAAATTATCGGTTGGTAATCTGGTGATGGAACTGCTAACCCGTAAGGTGACGCTAGATGGTAGCGAGCTGATGTTACAGCCCAAGGAGTTCCAGCTACTCAAATACTTGATGGAGCACCCAAACCAGGTAGTCAGCCGTACTTTACTGTTTGAAGCGGTATGGGATTATCACTTCGATCCTCGCACCAATGTTATCGATGTTCACATAGCTAAGCTCAGACGTAAGTTTGAAGAACTGGGTTTCGGTGAATTGATCGAGACAGTCAGAGGTGCTGGCTATCGCCTCCGTGAAGGGCATTAAGCCATACCAGAGTAGTGCATGGCGCATTACCATTATTTTTTCGGCTCTTGTGACTCTGATTATCGGTACCTTGCTATTTGGCATGTACCGCCAATTAATGAATGAGCAGGAGTTGCAAACTGATCAACATCTTGCGTCCGAAAAAGCGCGTTATCAACAGATGGCGCTGACGCTAGACCGCAGAAGTTTCGGCATTCAAGTTAAGACTGCCGATCCCGATACCGCCTTAGTGGTATGGCGCAACTCATTCGATCTCGTGGGTGCGTTAAGCTTAATTCCCGACGATATGCCGCTGTTGCCCCAGACCCGTGAATTTCCCATACTGACTGGTGGCCCGGATAAGTTACATATTTTGACCGGTGGCCTGGTGATCACTCGCTATGGACCGGTATTGATTGCGACTCGAACAGACCAATTAGGTACTCTTATTGAGCGCTTCGTCAATGTGGCCATCACCGCCTTGATGTTGACAATTGTGCTTACTTTGGCGCTAGGCTATCTGTTTTCTAAAGCTATTTTGCGTAGGTTAGTGCAATACAACCGACTGAGTCGTTTGATTGAGAAAGGCGAGTACTCTACACGTCTACCTGTGAGTTGGCGCCAGGATGAATTCGATATGTTGGCAGGAAAATTTAACGGTGTACTCGATACTCTGGAGAACAATCTCACCGCAGTTCGAGGCGCGACAGACAACATAGCTCACGATCTCAGGACGCCACTTTCTCATCTTAGGATTGGTTTGGAACAACTTCCGGACAAGACCTCTCAGGAGTTACCCGAAGCCTGCGCCATCTTGACTGAAGAGCTAGATCACTGTCTGGCGACGTTCGATGCCATGTTATCTCTGACACGGATAGAAGAGGGCCAGCAGACCTTGGAACTACAAGATCTGAGTATCAAGGATATGTGTGAAGACCTATTCGAGATGGCTGAGGCGATGGCCGAATTGAATCAACAGACGCTATTACTCTCGACGGGTGAAGATATTAAGGTGACGGGGGATAAGTATCTGCTGTTTCAGGCACTATTTAATCTGGTGGATAACGCGATCAAGTATGCCGGCGATGGTGCGACCATAGAGATAGTGCAAGCGGGTAGAGAGATCCAGATCCGTGATAATGGCCCTGGAATTCCCTACGAGGCAAAAGACAAAGTATTCGAACGTTTGGTGCGGCTCGATCCGAGCCGACATAATAAGGGCACGGGTTTAGGTCTGTCGTTGGTAAAAGCGATACTCGTCAGACATAATGCGAAAGTGACGCTCAGCGATAACCAGCCTGGCCTAGTGGTGCGGATTAACTTTTAAGTGTCAGCCGTGTGACAGCTACAAGCCTCTTAAGTCTGGTTGGTTTAGTAGTAATATAATGATAGATAATGGAAAAAATAATGGGTGCTAGTCAATGTATCAAATAGTTGCCGATGAAGGTGATTTCTTAGTGATCACTAAGTCTGCCAATGTTCATTTTCATAGCCAAGATGGCTCTGCCGGGGTGATGGCAAGATTGGAGCAAGATCTGGCTATCAAGCTCTACTCTGTGCATAGGCTAGATAGTCTGACTTCGGGATTACTCCTGTTTGCTAAGAGCAGTCGCGCTGCGGCTGAGTTCACCGAGTTATTTACCCAGCATAAGGTACAAAAATACTATGTTGCCTTAGCTAAAGGCAAACCGAAGAAGAAGCAGGGCTGGGTGGTTGGCGATATGGCCAAATCCAGACGTAGCATGTACAAGCTGCTGCGCACCACAGAAAATCCGGCGTTAACGCAATTCTTCTCTCTGTCTGTGGCCGAAGGCCTACGCCTGTATCTGCTAAAGCCTCTAAGTGGTAAAACTCACCAGCTTAGAGTCGCCTTGGCCAGCATAGGAGTCCCTATCTTAGGAGATAAACTCTATGGCGGCGCAGAATCAGATAGAGGTTATCTGCATGCTTTTAGTTTAAGTTTTAGTTTTCGCGGTAAGGACTATCGATACCTGAATTATCCATCCCAAGGAGAGGGATTTACCGCTGCGGATACCATAAAGCAGTTGCAAATATGGTCTGAGCCTGAGAAGTTAGGCTGGCCTAAACGAAAATGATGTTATTAAGGGAGATTTTTTCATGGATACAAATAAACTACTACTAATTGTAATTGCGATTTTATTGCCACCTGTTGCGGTATTTTTAAAGTCGGGTATGGGCAAAGATCTGCTTATCAACATCATCTTATGCATACTCTTCTTCATTCCAGGTTTGCTGCATGCATTATGGGTCGTGACTAAGTAGTTGCAGATTTGTGCAAGTTAACCATGCTTGAAAGAGAATAAAAAAACGCAGCCATTGGCTGCGTTTTTTATTGATGCTTTCCTAGAGGCTAGGCTCTAGAATGGCATGGTGAAACCGATTGTGGCTGTGCGGCCCATCCCCTTAAAGTAGCGGGTGTCTTTACCTACTGTCTGAGAATAGTAAGTGTAGTAATCTTCATTTAACAGGTTTTGAATGCCTATGCTCAGGGTGCCCTTGTACACAGGAATCGCAACAGATGCATCCACGGTAGTGTAGCCATCGAAGCTTGAATAAATCTCATCACTGGCATCTTTGAAGTCTTTGTCCATAAAGAAATTCGCCTGAATTCGAGTCGAGATATCGTTGTCGAAGTTATGAGTCCAGAACAAGTTGATACGATTAGGTGAGATATTCGCGCCGTCTAGGTCGGTATCGACACTCTGATCGTCGTTTGAATCATACTCGCCATTTTGAATCGCGATATTAACGCCGACGTCATCATTGTCACCGATATAGGCGGTGATATTAGATTCTATGCCTTCGATAACACTCTTCTCGCGTTTAACCACGAATGAGCCACTGCCATCATCCTTCTCTACCATACGACTGCCGTAGTCGGTCGATGAGCGATAAAAGGCGATCTTGGCGATGAAATACTCTCCCTGATAGTCTGCACCAAACTCTATGTTGTCTGTGACTATTGGTGTTATGGCGAGTGAGTCATCGATACTCGGATTTTCATCCGGGAAGCTATCGCCATCACGTAGGACGCGGCCGATATCCGGCATGCCGAATCCCTGGTTGAAGCTGGTGTAGAGTCGAATCGATGGCGTTATCTGGTATGAAGCGCCGATATTAAACAGGGTCTCATTGAAATCTGGTGAACCTCCCTCGATCTCCTTGTCGCCATAGCCGTACATGGTCTTATAGTCGTCGACCTTGAGTTTGGCATATTCGTAACGCACGCCACCGGATAAGGTTAAGTTTTTGATAAGGTCATAATCAAGCTGAGCAAAGGGAGCGATATTCTCGTAGGTGCTTTCAGGTACCCAAGATACCCCGCTAACCAGCATATCCTGCTCTGTGGTATCCCTGAAAATATCTAAACCATAGGCGAGATTGATGCCTGAGTCGGCGATATTGTTGGCGATCATAGAGGCTTTCATGCCCCACTTAACGGACTTGTTGCGTGACTGCTCGTAATAGAGAGATTCACCATTAGCACCGGTGTCGCAGACGGTGACTTGATCGCTGCCTTCCATGCTTGGATCGTAAAAACTAGACCAACAACCACCACCGTATACGGCTTCGAAGTTTTGATTGAAAAATTGCAGGTGCAGTTGCTGGCCGGCAATATTTTCATGGGTATAGGTCAGGCTAGTGGTGGTCACTTGATTGTTGGCTGCCTCCCATGGCTGTTCTTGCTTGATGGCACCCGTTGGAATATCGTTTTCTTTGTCACCTTTAACGGGCATATAGTCGCCGTTGTTTTCCATATTATAGTGATTAACCATCAGCTCCAGGCGTGACTCATCGAAGTTATGACCTAGCTTGATGAAGAAGTCTGCACTCTGACTGTCCATGGACTCGCCTTGAGTGGTGTCGACGCCGATCATCTGATCGTTCGCATCGTAATAGACGCCATTGTTGCGATAGCTGACAGAACCTATCATATCCAACTGGTCTGACTCACCGGAGAAGGAATAACTGGTGCCGAAGCTGATGCCATCGGACTCTAAGTTATTTGGCACTGTGACATCGAAACTCACTTGATGCTCATTATTGCCGGTAGGCTTCTTGGTTATATAATTGATGATGCCGCCCTGTGCACCTAGGCCATGCATGGCATTGGCGCCATGGATGATTTCGATACGTTCGATCATCGCGGGATCGATAGTCTGGCCCGAACGACCACCACTACGAAGCGGGTTAGATTGAGGCACTCCATCTATCATGATCAGTGGTGGACGGCCCCTCAGTGTTTCACCTGTATTACTCATTTTCTGACGACTGGGAGAGAAGCTAGGTGCCAAGTTACCGATAATTGTCGATAGATCTTTAGTGGTTCTGAACTGCTGCTCCAGCTGCTCTCTGTCGATAATGGTGACCGTATTGGGAATGGCACTGACTGGCTTGCCCATACGGCTGGAAGTCACTGTAATGACTTCTATATCGGATTCTTCTGCTGTCACAAGATTAGGTGTTATTGCGGTGGCAATAGATAGCGCTATTAATGATGTTGCAAACTTCATGCTTAGTCATCCCGGTAAAAACTAGATAACACTATTTCAGCGAAGGATTTTATTATTAGACGCCAAGTGTAAATCTAGTGTAAATGATAATGATTTGTATTGCGCATTAGTGTAAGGGCTTGTTTTCTTGCTGTCCATCCGTGCGAGGATTATTAATCGAAAAAGGTGAGAGTTGTGATTTACCTCTCTGATAATGTTGATTTAAGTGGCTAGATGTGGCGGTTTTGTAAACGCTTTCTTCGCGGGCGGAGTTGTTGGTTTGAATTGGTTTATTGGTATAATCATGTCATTGATAATGGCTAGGTTGTAAAAAGATGAATCGGACAAAAAAGATAACCCTGAATTTCAAGAAAAAAGCGAAAAAGGCCAATGCTAAATCGCACTCAAGCAATAAGCCGAAATATATATCCAAAGCCGATCGTGAGCGTTTAGTTGAGATTGATGCAACTGAAACCGATATAGAGCAGAGTGCAGATATAGGGGCTAAGCCAGTTTCCTAGAGCCAATATTCTAGTCTCCTATTAGCCTAGATTGCTCTTTTGAGCTCAATACGAGCTCAGAAACCTTAAAGTTTTTTGTTCAACGGTGTTTAAAATGTTCAGATTAGGCATAACATCCCCTCACCGCCATTAACACTCGGGGGGAAATCATACTAAATTTGTATGATTCTTACATTTTTCCTCAATATACTTCTCTTTTTTACCCTTCAATAATGTTCCATATAAGGTGAACTGTGGCACAATGTGCCGCTTCTAATCTCATCTGCGGGAATTCAGCTAATAATTCATCGCAGACAGAATAGTGGACATAGTTTTCGTTACCTATACTCCTTATCTGCATCACTACCCAGTTTTGCATTGAGGTCGTAATGAAAGCTTTGTTCATTCAAAAAGGAGTTTCATGAATACAGTTTATTCAATAGGCGAACTAGAGTCGTTTTTAGTGGCGATTTTGGTGCTTTTTATCGGGCACTCAGTTAACCGCCATGTCGCTTTTTTTAGAAAGTACAATATTCCCGAACCTATTGTCGGTGGCCTTATCGTCGCGGCGATCATCACAGTCTTACATTTCAACAATATCTCGTTAGAGTTTACCCTGTCGATGCAAAACACCTTGATGCTGATGTTTTTCAGTACCGTTGGACTGGCAGCGAGTTATAAATTGCTGCTCAAAGGCGGCAGTAAGGTGTTTATCTTCTTAGGGATCGCCTCTCTCTATATCGTTATTCAGAATGCCGTCGGCGTGAGTATGGCTACGGCCTTGGGCTTGGAGCCCCTGATGGGCTTGATTGCGGGTTCTATTACACTTTCGGGTGGCCATGGTACCGGTGCTGCCTGGGCGCAAACCTTCTCTGAAGACTATGGTATTAATACGCTAGAGTTTGCTATGGCTGCTGCGACCTTTGGTTTGGTCATGGGCGGGATCATAGGCGGTCCTGTGGCCCAGAGGCTGATTAATAAAAATAATCTGGTGTCCTCCTATGGTGTCGGTGGCAATCACCATAAAGATCATCCTGATCTGGTGACTTACGATCAGCTAGAAGAGGATAGGGTTACCGCTAAGAGTATTCTTGAGGTGCTGTTTATCCTGCTGCTATGTGTCGCTGGCGCTAAGTGGATTGGCACTCTGGTGGCGACAATGGACATCAGCTGGCTCAAAATGCCTGATTTTGTCTACGCCCTGTTTATCGGTGTGGTGATCACTAACATCACCGAGGTCTCTCGTGGCTATAAGATCAACAGTGAAAGCGTCGATGTTTTAGGTACGGTCTCTCTGTCACTGTTTTTGGCCATGGCGCTGATGAATCTTAAGCTATGGGAGATATTCGACCTGGCGATTCCCCTGCTGGTCATCCTAGTGACACAGACAGTGATCTTAGCTCTGTTTGCCTACTTCGTGACTTTCCGCCTGATGGGCAGCAATTACGATGCCGCTGTGATGGCGGGTGGTCATTGTGGCTTCGGCATGGGCGCGACGCCTACTGCCGTGATGAATATGGGAGCGCTAGTGACCAGAACGGGTCCATCACCTCAAGCCTTTATGGTGGTGCCAATTGTTGGTGCCTTCTTTATCGATATCGTTAATGCGATCATCTTGCAGGGCTACCTAAGCTTCATCGTTTAAGCTTACCAATATCAAACTCCCTCGTTTGAGGGAGTTTATCTTGTCAAATCTGTCTCTCTCTGCGCTTTCAGTTTATCTTTCCTAATTGCCCCATCTTCTGCTCAATCTAGCGCACTCGTTAGCTTTCAATTCCTTAGCTTGTTACTTATACCATCTAATTTGTCTTGTTTAAAAAAAAATCATGCAATCAAATTTATCTGCTATTCGTTATAGGGGTGAACACTTCACTTTTTATAAAGGACAGAACTAGATGAAATCTTCAAATAAAGTGCTTGGTTTAACTGTGGCAGGTATCTTGGCCGCAGGCCTTTCCGTCGGTGCCAATGCGGTACCGGATCAACCTACTGAGTGGGAGAAATGTGCCGGTATTGCTAAGGCTGGCGCCAATGATTGTGGTGCTCTAGATGGTAGCCATGGCTGTGCGGGTCAGTCTAAGGAGGATAATTTGCCCAATGAGTGGGTGTATGTCCCCGCAGGGACTTGTGACAAGATCACCGGTGGCGAAGTTAAAGCTGTAAAACCGGCAAAATCCTGATGAGTCGGGGGAGTCTGAGTGGCGCTGGCATTGGCCTGCGTCTCCCCCATGTGCAGCAGATATTGGCGGCCGATGAGACAAGTATTCCCTGGCTCGAGGTGTTGGTGGATAACTGGCTCGTCGAGGGAGGGCTAAACAAGCATATGCTGGAGGCTATAGCCGAGCGCTATCCTCTGGTACTTCATAGCGTCGGTCTCTCTCTTGGCGGTCCTAACCCCATCGATTTAGGCTATCTGAGGCAAGTTAAAACCTTAAAACAGCAGACCGGAGCCCTCTGGTATTCAGAGCATGCCAGCTTCTCGGGTAATGCTAGCCTCAAGGTTCCGGATCTGCTCCCCTTGCCCTATACCCAAGAGGCCGTTGAGCACCTTAGTCGGCGCATAATGCAGGTGCAGGACTTTATGGGTGAAAGAATTCTGCTAGAAAACGTGTCTACCTATGTGAGTTGTCAATTTAATGAGATGACAGAGGGGGAGTTTATTGCCGCGGTAGCCCAAGAAGCCGATTGTTACTTGTTGCTGGATATCAATAATGCTTTTGTCACCAGCAAAAACCTCAATCAGGATATGCAGGCATTTATGGAGGTGATTCCGGTAGAGCGAGTCAAGCAGATA
Organism: Shewanella benthica; assembly: GCA_023284085.1. GTDB lineage: Bacteria > Pseudomonadota > Gammaproteobacteria > Enterobacterales > Shewanellaceae > Shewanella > Shewanella benthica. The sequence goes on along the minus strand of JAKVHY010000023.1, from coordinate 28,984 downwards.
CATCTTGCGGGTTTTCATGACAAGGGAGACTACCTGCTCGATGCCCATAATCATCCCGTGGATGAAAGAGTGTGGCAGGCGTTCAAGACATTCATTGCCCTAAATGGCCATATTCCCAGTATGATCGAATGGGACAGTGATTTACCTTCTCTGGAGAGGCTGTTAGCCGAGCGGTCACTCGCGGCCGAAATTTTAGACGCTGCCCTGGTTACTGAGCCGGAGTTGTCGAATAGAGGAGGAAAGCGATGCGCCTAGCTCAATGGCAAGCATCTTTCATCGAGGCCTTGAGCCCAGGGGGAAGTGATGAGGCATTATTGTCCTTAGTCGAACCCGATCTGGCGAGTCGACTGGATGTGTATCGTAATAACTCATTGCAGGCGCTAACCGCAACACTATCGATCGCCTTCCCCATCTGCCAAGAATTAGTCGGTGAGGTCTGTTTCTCTCGGCTTGCGCGGGACTACATTCAAACTAACCCCATGCTAGACAGTAACTTGAACGGCTATGGTGAAGCCTTTCCTCTGTTTTTGCATGGGATCATCGCAAGGCGGCCAGAATTTGACAAGGTGAGTTATCTGGCTGAGGTCGCCAGGCTGGAGTGGTCATTACAGCTTAGTTACTACGCCGCCGATAACCTTGACTGCCAGCAGATAGTTCAGATGGCAGAGTTGGCCGAGGAGCAACATCAAGATGTCGTTATGCGGCTTAGACCAGATATCTTTATTCTGGAGTCTAGTTTCCCACTTTATGAGATCTGGCTAGCTCATCAGCATGAGCCTTCAGCAATAGACAACTCAGCTACAGAATATTTTATGAGTGTGTCTCGAGACCCGTTTAAACCTCAGGTTAACCCCCTATCTGAGCAAAACTTTAGGCTTCTGGATGCCATAGCTTGTGGTGAGAGCTTAGGAGAGATGACACTGAGAGGACTCGATATGCGCAGCTTGCCACACTGGATCGCCAGAGGCTGGGTGTGCGGGTTTACCTTACAGGATGGGTGTAAATGCTGACCCGTGAGCAGTTACATGGGCTATATAGGTACAGCTTCTGTTTGACTGCCGATCGTGGACGTGCCGAAGACTTGTTACAGACCTCCTTGGAAAAATGGCTCAGATGCGGCAAAGTGCCTGAATATTCCCATGCCTATATTCGCAAGATTATGCGGAATCAGTTCGTCGATGAGTGTCGACGCCTGAATCGGGTCGCCTTCGAGCCCATCGATGAGCATGGGCCGGTCCTCTTAGATGAGACATCTTTAGAGTCTCTGCATATTCAACATCGACTCATCGAGCAAGTATTTGAGTTATTAAATGCTGCGGAGAGAGAAGTGCTCTATCTTTGGGCCATCGACGGTTATACTGCCGCCGAAATCGGCGCAGCACTTGATCAGCCAAGGGGCACTGTCTTGTCCAGATTACATAGAATAAAACAGAAAGTTGCCCAGGTTAGCCTGAGTCGTGGCTGGCTCAAAGAGGCATCATCATGAGTAATTTGGGATCTGGAAGCATGGACATTTGCTTCAAACAAGCGGCGAAGTCGCATATTGAGCAGGAGTCACTCGATGATGAGCAACTCGCTAAGTTTGAGCAACTGCTTGGCGGGAACCTCGAAGACCAGGGCACAGGAAATCTTGAACAAAGAGGTGCCGTCAAGGCCGACTATCATTCGAGTAAGCCGGCATATATCAATGAACAGGTGCTGGAGCACGGGCCAGCAAGGAGTCACCTAAAAGCCAATAAAGGAACATATTCCTTATTAGCTCTCACGGCGAGTCTGGTCTTGGTATTTATGCTGAGTGTTAATTTTTATCCTGGCTCCCGGGATATTATCTGGAAGATCGCCGACGAAGTTGCCATGAACCATATCAAGATGAAGCCTATGGAACTGAAATCGGCTAGTTTGGCTCCCTTGCGTGACTATTTTACCCAACTCGATTTCTCCGTGGTGCGCTCAGATCTGTTGGCTAAACAAAATTACACCATGTTAGGTGGTCGTTACTGCTCGATTCAAGGGGTTACGGCGGCACAGATCCGTTATCGAGCGGATAATGGCCGGAAGGTTACTCTGTATGAGGTCGCTTATGATCCTAAGCTTTATGGTGATATACCTAAAATAGAGCAAGGAGAGGCGCCACTATCGATAGATGTTAAGGGAGTCAGTGTCTCACTTTGGGTCGAGAAAGGCCTGCTTATGGCCGAAGCCAGCAGCCTGGACTAAAGCGGGAAAAACTTAGCTTCCAGTGCCTGCCAGTTTTTCTCGTCGCTACAGCCTGGAACATGTTGCAGCATGTAGTTCATGTCACCCGTGTGTCTCAACAGGCTGAGCATCATCATGTGTTGCTGTAAGCCGGTATCTCGTTTGCCTTGATAACCATAACCATCGAGATAGGCGTGGAATATGCTGGGCTCACCGAGGGCGAGCAGTAATGCCGGTGAGGTAAATTCAAATACAGGATCGGGGCAGGCCAGGGCATCGCCAAAATCTATGATCCCGGTGAATCGATACCGCCCCTCGTGTTTTTTAACCAATAAGTTACCCGGATGCAGATCTGTATGTATCAGGTGTGCATTTGATTGATTAAGGTAAGGAAGCAATTTATCGGTATGCCGGGCAAGGTAGGCATTTAACTCTTCAAGTAGAGGCTCTGGCAGGCCTTGTCTCTTACGCTTCTCATGGCATTTATCGATTTGTAATCGGATAAAGTCTGGCCAATCCAGCCTTAAGCCTTCGATGTTTTGCTCGGGGAGCCGATGTAACTGTTTACTGAACTGACCCAGTTCCAGTGCGATAGCGCATCGCTCTTCGACAGTAAGCTCCGTGAGTACAGATGAGAGCATGACGCCATCTAGCTTCTCTATCACCAGGTAGGGCCAGTTGTCGACATCCCCGAAGTAAAACAGCTTAGGTACCTTGACCCCCAATCTGTGGTGGTTGAGTAACTTGAGGCTCAGGTATTCGCTCTGATACTGTACATGAAAGTTAGGCGCTAAAAGTTTAACGATAAAGGATTTATAAGCCTTATCTAAGTCTCTGGCACTCGAAGCTTGAGTCAACTCGAAGACAGGGTTAGTGCCTTCGAAGTTCTGGCTCATATGGATAGCATTTATGCCATGCCTGATACAGATAGTGTCGAGGATGGGGCGCCAATCATCTAAAACCCAGTTATCGCTGATATCACAAGCCAGCTCATAGGAGGGATCTCTGGGTAATCTCGACATCTGCTCTGATGGTCCTTTTTATTCGAGTGAGTATTATACCGATTGGTATTAACTCGTTGGCTTAGTCACGTCAGAGCTTGATTCTACACGCTTATGATCACGCTTGAACAGCTCCCACTGATCCAGAGCCTTGCCATTTGGCAAGGTACAGACGCCGGTAGGAAGATCTAGTTTTCCATCGACAGACTCGCAATAGACTGATGCAGGATTGGCGATACCTATCTGAGGCTTAGCCTGCTGGTGATCTCGTTTTAGCAGCTCCCACTGATCCAGAGCCTTGCCATTTGGCAAGGTACAGACGCCGGTAGGAAGATCTAGCGTTCCATCGACAGACTCGCAATAGACTGAAGCTGGATTGGCGATACCTATCTGAGGCTTGGTCTGCTGATGATCACGCTTAAACAGCTCCCAATGTTCTATAGCTTCGCCGCTTGGCAAGGTGCAGACGCCGGTAGGAAGATCTAGCGTTCCCTGAAGAGACTCACAATAAGCGGCGGCTGGATTCACCATATCGACTGCCTTAGTGACCTCTTGTTTATTGGCTTTACGGTACAGAGACCACTCTTCGATCTGCTCGCCATTAGGTAAGTGACAGATGCCAACTTGACCATCGGCTTCTGTCTTTATCTCCAACTCGCCACCGATAGAGATGCAATACTCTGAGGCGGGGTTGGCCAGTGTGACCACAGTGCCGATGGCAGTTTCTACCACCTTGTCTGTGAATGCCTGGGTTTCTTCTGGTGTGGCAGGTTTATCTTGATTGCAGGCACTAAGCATTAGGGCGCTGGCGATAAGCAGGGCTATTGAGGCAGGTTTAATCATATCCTTCGATTCTCCGTTGAGAGCTGAATTACTAATTAATTAGTAACGAGTCATATCCATAAAATGGTTAATTTTCTGCTAGTTTTGGGAGAATAATTTATCCAATACAGAAAATAGTCATCAATCTTATGGGCTTACTTTAACCCAGAAGTGAGTGAATCGACAAGGATAGGGAATATCATAAAGAAGCTGTGAATATGGCTGCAGTGTTGCCTGATTCTAGTGAGAAGCTGGGGAGCTTGAATGTCTTTTTATGAATGTGTCTTGATAAATGGCTCTTTATAAATGCTTGTGTATAAAAGGCCATGGCAGAGTCAGCTCTGAGGTATTAGCAAGGGAGCTAATACCTCTAGGTAGGCCGATGTGTCTGGGTTATTACTATTTCCGTATCCAGGGTACAGGTCACATCTGGGTATCTTGTTTGAACATGGCTGCCATCAATTGATACTGGCTAGATAGGCTGTCAGTACGGGTCAGTCCATTATCATCGCTCAGCTGAATTACAGGGTTGTTAATGAAATCTCGCGCTTCATTCTGTGTCATGAGTTCGGGTAGCGTCACTGTGTACTTGACTCCTTCCTGTGCCGATACATTCAAAAATAGTGGCTTAGACTTGACTAGTGCACCCGAGTCGTCAGCGTTGAAGGCGAAGTCTTCGATATATCTGAGTTTTATCAGGTTCTGGCCTTGGGCTAACTTGAACTCCTGGGCATTAGTAACTTTAATTCCATTAATCTCTGATACTTGCATACTGCTTGGTATTGAGACGCTCGCGGCAAAAGCCGAAGTTGAAGAGATTGCGATCACGGCAGATAAGATAGTTTTAGTCAGTAAGTTCATAGTTAACTCCAGGTATTATTCGTAAGCTTTCAGTGAGTAGATATTGGGTTGTTAACCCGTTGAAAGCAGAATAATGTCTCCCGCTAGGGGAGGGTCAAAGAGTTTTTTCACTTTTTTAAAATTAAATATTTAGTGCCTGCTAGAACCTAGAACCTAGAACCTAGAACCTAGAACCTAGAACCTAGAACCTAGAACCTAGAACCTAGAACCTAGAACCTAGAACTATTCAAGCTTAGCCACAGATCTCACAGTTTACCTGTTTAGTCAGTTTCATCTCGCGGAACTCCATAGTCATGGCATCTATCATCACTAGACACGAGACCCATGCAGGTGATTAGCCGCAGACCTCACAGTTTACCTGTTTAGTCAGTTTCATCTCGCGGAACTCCATGGTCATAGCATCTATCATCAAGATGCGTCCCAGCAGAGGCTTACCCATCTTAGTGATCACCTTGATGGCCTCGACTGCCTGTAGGCAACCTATCATGCCGACGACAGGAGCGAGTATGCCAGATTCGACACAGGTGAGATGCTGCTCACCGAAGAGCTTGCTAAAGCAGTGATAGCAGGGATGCTCATCCTGATAATCGAATACAGTCACAGTGCCTTCCATGCGAATAGCGGCGGCGGAAACGAGTGGAACCTTATGCCTGAAGCAGCTGCTATTGAGTTGCTCACGTACCGCCACGTTATCTGTGCAGTCCAAGACCAAGCCATGTTGAGCAACTAGCTTATCTATCTGGGCATCGTCCAGCACAGCATCGATGACATCTATCTGAATATGAGGGTTGAGTCCACTCAGGGTTTCTCTGGCTGACTCGACCTTAGCTTGACCGATATTCTTGTCTTGATGTAGCACTTGCCTCTGCAGGTTGGATAACTCGACGGTATCGAAATCGACTAAAGTCATGTGACCCACACCCGCTACCGCAAGATATTGGCTGGCGGCGCAGCCCAGGCCTCCGGCACCGATAATCAGCACCTTGGCGAGTTTGAGCTTCTCCTGGCCTTCGAAATCCATCGCCTTGATAGAGATCTGGCGACTGTATCTGAGCATCTCGCTGTCAGACAAGATCTCATCGTTATTGGGTGTCGAACTCATATCTGTTTTCCTGATGCTTGTCTTGGCTAGAAATTGGCTAGCAATCAGCTCGCGATGTCATCACTTAAGCTAACTGCTAGCAAATACTTAATTTAGCAAAGGACTGAGTTGAAAGGCTCAACCGTAACGAGCGTACCGTCTGGGGTATCGCCTTGCTCTTGGCTAAGTATGACGAAGCAGTTCGCTAAGCTCATCGAGGTGAGCATGCCAGAGCCTTGGCCCCCAGTTAAAGTGACTTCGAATTCACCCTTATCATCTTGGCTTAAGATGCCGCGCTGATATTCAACACGTCCTGGATATTTACGCAGATCTCCCTTCAATGTGGCCTTTAGCTGTAGTGGCTTGACCTGGGGAAGTCCCTGCATCTTGATGAGCAGAGGCCATACTAGCTTGTAGAAGGTCACCATGGAGGACACGGGATTACCTGGTAGACCACAGAAGATGGCTTTATCTAGCTTACCGAAGGCGAAGGGCTTACCAGGTTTGATGGCCAGCTTCCAAAACGTGATTTCACCCACTTCATCGAGTACTTGTTTAGTGTAATCGGCATCTCCTACGGAGACTCCGCCCGAGGTGAGCACCATATCTGCATTGGCTGCGGCATTTTTGAATGCTTCACGTATCGCCTCAGGATCGTCTTCAACCACGCCCATATCGATCCACTCGACATTGGCTCGGCTGAGTAGGCCACGAATGCTGTATCGGTTCGAGTCATAGATCTGGCCTGGAGCCAACTCTGTTCCTACGGGTCTAAGTTCATCTCCGGTAGAGAAGAAGGCGACTTTTACCTGGCGTGTCACCCGTATTTGGTTGGTGCCTATGGTGGCTAGCACGCCGAGTTCGGCGGCGCCAATCTTAGTGCCACTGACTAATACCTTACCACCTGTTTTAACCTCTTCGCCACGATAGCGCACGTTGGCTCCTATGGCTTTAGGGGACTCGATAAAGATAGCCGCTTCCTTCGCTTCTACCCTCTCATGCATCTGCACGGTATCGTAGCCATCGGGCAGAGGTGCACCCGTCATGATGCGAATGCAGGTATTAGGTTTCGCTTGGCCCTCGAACGGATGACCTGCGAAGGATTGCCCAATTAACTTTAGGCTCTCATTGTTGGCAAGATCTTCGAAGCGAAAGGCGTAACCGTCCATGGACGAGTTATTGAAGGGGGGCAGGTCTATGCTGGATGCTAAGTCTTCGGCCAATACTCGTCCTAGCCCTTGGGAAAGCTGCACGACTTCTGACTCTTCTAGTGGATTGACTTGTTCTAGTAGTAGTGCAATCGCTTTATCTGGATGCATGAGGCTAGGTTGAGAGCATGGATCGGCTTTAGTGGGCATCTGGCTACCTTATAAGGAATTTATAATTTCACGTAAATATACGCGACATTAGTAAAAGCGAAAGTGAGCGGACATTATGCCACGCTGATATCAGAAGACTATGATCTCAACGTCAGTTTTTCATCTGCGTTTTTATAATGTGGAATTGAATCAGTGAAAGGAAGGATGTGCCTTCGAGATAAGTTCCTAGTTCCTAGATTTCTAGGAACTAGGAACTTACTTCAACTTGCCGTAACCACTTTAGTTCCGGGGATCGCTTGTTGCTTCACCAGCTGTCCATCTTGTAATGTCTCTGCGCCACGGATCACCACAGTATCACTATCGCTTAGCTCGCCTTTGACCGCTATCCACTCGCCTTCTCCGTCGCCTATCTCTACCGGGATCTTCACCGCCTTGTTGTCTGCATTTATTTTAAATACATAGGCGCCTGTTGAGCGCAGTATAATTGCATCTCTAGGTACCAGAGTCGTGAGCTGTTTAGGGGCTATAGGTAAGGCCAGAGAGACTAGCTCGCCGACACTGAAGGCATCTTGCATCTCTATGGGGAGGTCGATACGAGCCTCGAAGGTTTGAGAGCGAATATCTGATACCGGGATCAGGCTGCGAATATTGGCGTGAAACTCGCCTTCGTTGTGATAGACATTGAGTTCATCACCAACCTTTACCCGGCGGCTATGCTTGAGAGGGGCATGTAGGCGGATCTCTAAGTTATCAGGATCTGTGATGGAGACAATCGATACCGAGCGGCTAATATCTTCGCCCGCCTGATGCTTACGTTCTGTGATGATACCGGAGAAGGGAGCTCTTACCTCGGTCCGCCTAAGGTCATCCATTATCATCTTGAGCTTGATCTGCTCTAGCTTAAGATTAGCCCTTGCGAGATCCCTATCGGATCTCGCTTTATCCAGCTCAGTTTCCGAGGCGTTCTTACTGGTGATCAGCTTCTCTAAACGTTGTAATTCACGATTTAATCGAGTGAGTCCAACGAGTTCATATTCTATCTGAGCCTGCTGTTGTTCTCTTTGTAGGGATAAGCGGGTCTTCTCCAATCTTGCTACCACTTCTCCTGCAATAACATGTGTGCCTGCTTCCTGTACCCATTCGAGTTTACCGTCGATACCCGCGGTCAGCTCCGAGTTGCTACGGGAATGAACTGAGCCAATCACCATGATTTTCGGCGAAAGCGCGCGGTTTTCTACCTGAACCACACTCACTAGACGGGCTTTTTCCTCCGCTTCCTGGCTAGCCTGTTCTTCGGCAAGCAAGCTAGAGGGGGCCAGTAATGAAATAGACAGGCTGAGGTAGAGGCTGGCTTGGATAAAAGGTTTCATCACTTAGCTCCGGAGTTAGATTCTGTAACGGGCGAAAATGAGTCCGTGACGTGGACTCGCTGTGTAGGGAAGTGGCTGAGCCTCAAGAGGCTAGGTATGAGTATCAGGGTAAACAGGGCACTGAATGTCATGCCTCCCACAATCACGGCGGCCAATCCTCGGTAGATCTCGCTGCCGACGCCGGGCACTAACATGAGAGGCAGCATACCGAAGATTGACGTTAGGGTACTCATATAAACCGGACGGGCTCGTGTGGCGACGGCTTGATAGATAGCATCATCGATATTCAGGCCGTCTCGGGTGCCTTGACGGGTCTGATCCACTAACAAGATGGCGTTGTTGACCACCAGTCCCAGTAAGATGATAAAACCTATCATGGTCAGTAAATCTAGGCTCTGAAAGCTCACCAGATTCAGTAATCTCAGGCTGACGACGCCGCCGCAAATGGCTAAGGGCATAGATAGCAAGACCAGCAGGCTGTCCTTGGCAGACTTAAACATGGCTGCCATCAAGAGGAACAAGATAAGTACCGCCAGTAGGAAGTTAGCGCCCATCTCCTTGATGGTGCTGTCGAGTTTATCGGCACTGCCACGGAACTTAAGCGAGCTATTGTCTGGTAACGTCGCCTTAAGAGCTGGGACTGCCTTGTCATTGATAATTTCCAGAGCTTCGTCTAGTGACATATCTGCTGGTGGGAAAATCAGTAGGCTCACACTGCGTTTGCCGTTGACTCTCTGTAGTTGAGTCGGGCCGACGGTACGCTTGATGGTTGCGAGCTCTCCTATGGTTTGAATGCCAGCGGCTTGAGTGTATACCGGCGTAGCCGCTAACTGTTCCGGGTATTGCCACTTAGGCCCCTTGAGCAGAACATCCATGCGCTCATTACCATCGAAATATTCGCCGATAAACAGTCCGGAAGTATAGGCCCGAACGGCATTGGCTATCTGGCTCCTGTCGATTCCCGCCTGTGCCAGGCGGCGTTCATTGGGGATAAGCTGTAACTCAGGCTGGGCCATGGATAGGCCTGGGATGGGGCGGACCACTGAGCCAGGAAGAGCCTTAGTGATCAAATCCATTCCTTTAGCGGCCGAATCCATTAAGGCCTCCATGTCCGGTCCCTGAAGGTCGATATTGATTGCCCGGCCACCGTTGAAACCAAACTGAAGCAGTGAGCCTCGGTTGGTGAAAGCCTGTGTATCTGGCAAGCCTATCAAGATCTCTTCGTTGAGCAGTTGGATCATCTGATCGGCTTCTGAGGGATCTTCCGGATAGATAAACAGTACGTTGAATGCCGCATACATAGAGAAGTTATAGCCCTTGATATAGGGGGCCTTCTCTTTATCGTAATAGGGTTTGAGCCTCTCTATGATGACCTCACCCACCTCTTTTTCCAAGGTTTCCACATTGGCTCCGGGTGGCAGAGAGAAGAAGGCAAAAATGCCATCAGAGCGAGCCTGAGGCAGAAAGTCGGGTCTAGGCATCAAGGCGAAGGTTAATATGCCACTGCCCAGTATGAGTAGGGCACACCAACTGGCTGCACGTTTCTTATCACCTGTGAGTCTACGTATTAATTGGGTGAGCTTATGCCATAGATCAGGCTTATCCCTGTTGGCCTGAGTCTTCTCGGGTAACTTAAGCCATAGCAGGCTAAATACGGGAATTAAGGTGATGGCACTGATAAAGGAGGAAACCACAGCAACCGAGAGGGTCAGGGCTAAGTCGGAGAATAGTTGGCCTTCTACCCCCGGCATAAACAGTATGGGGAGGAAGATGGCAACTGTCGTGACAGTCGATGCCATTAACGCGCCTCGTACTTGCTCGGTTCCCTTGGCTATAGCATCTGTTAGCGCCTCGCCTTTTTGTAACAGCCTGACGATGTTTTCCTGCACTATGATGGCTGCGTCGAGTACTAAGCCAACGGCGAAGGCTAATCCGGCCAGGGAGATCACGTTTAGGGTGCGGCCCATGGCCTCCAGCGAGAAAAATGCGATAAGCAGAGCGACCGGAATGGTCGATGCGATCATCAAGGTCGCTCTAAAGCTGCGCAGGAAGGCGAACAGTATGATCAGAGCCAGCAAGACGCCTATGGCTAAGTTACCTTTTACCAGTAGGATGGCGCGCTTGATATGCACCGAGGCATCGAAAGAAAGATCCATGACCAGGCCGGCGTCTTTTAACTCTCCTTCATTCAGCTCGGCAATGGCCTTGTTGACCCCATCCAGTACGGTCACAGTATTGGCGTCGAAGGTGCCTTGCAGGGTCATGTAATAAGCCGGGTAGCCATTACGTTTGGTAAATCCTTGTACCTCGGCCGTCGACACTCTGACATCGGCAAGCTCATTGAGGTAAACGGGTCGCCCTTCGTTGTAAGTCACTATCAGCTTGCCTAGATTTTCAGGGGTATATTGACCTAAAAATCTAACCGTATATTGACGTCGCCCAACATTGGCTGTGCCTCCCGAGATGTTGGTGGCGCGGGATAGGGTACTGCGCATTTGATCTAAGGTGATGCCGAGCGCCGCTGCGCGATAGGGATCGAACAGGATATGAAGCTCTTTTGCTTGTCTGCTCTGTAACTGAACGGATCCAACTCCGGTGATCTGTCTCAGTCTGGGCTCTACCACGTCATCTATCAGCTTCTGATACTTGCCAAAATCTGTGTCTGGATTATCCGGGGCCATACGAATGAGTAAGGAGGCTAGGTTAGGCGCACCACGACCACCACCGACATTAATGAAAGGTTCGTTAGCATCCAATGGACGCGGAGGCGTCTGATTAAGGGCGTTGATCACATTGATCATCGCCTCCTGCATATTATTTCCGACTTCGAATGTCAGTGAGACGGCACCAAATCCTTGAGAAATATTGGAAGTCATCTCGATAACGCCAGGGACTTGTCTTAAGACATTCTCCTGGGGCTCTATGATGTTAGATTCCATCTCCTGGGGAGCGGCTGAGCGCCAGTTGTTATACACAGATATTTGTGGACGCTGAATATCGGGCAATAGTTGTATGGGTAACTTAGCGATGGCGAGCATGCCGAAGATCGCTATCAATAGCAGAGTTACTAAGGTTCCAGCCGGATTATGGGTGCTTATTCGAGTCAGATTCATTGTTTTTCCTGCCACGCTGAGAGTCGTTGAGAGTGACTCTTCTTCAGTGGTGGTCATATTCTTATCGTCCATGATATTAAGGGGTGAATGTTAACAGGTCTATGCGATTTGGTTAGCAAATGTTGCGAGGTCGTTTGTTGTGATTTTGTAATGCAGCTCTTAATGATAACGATTTGTATTTGATAAACAATGGCTTAAGTAAATTTAATTGCATTTTTTATTTTTTTCACGATAATGCTTCGCTATATAAGATAGCCAACCAGATATGCGTCGAGAGGAATAAAATGCTGGCACAAACAATGATTGATCAACTGAACGCTCAGATAAATGTCGAGTTTTTCTCTTCTAATTTATACCTGCAGATGAGTGCCTGGTGTGACGATAAAGGCTTCGAAGGGGCGGCTAAGTTCATGCGTGCTCATGCCGATGAGGAGATGCAGCATATGCATCGTCTATTTACTTATGTGAGTGAAACCGGTGGTTTACCTCTGCTTGGCTCGATAGATGCGCCTCAGTCCGATTTTACTTCGCTGTTGGCCTTATTCGAATACACCTACGAGCATGAACAGATGATCACATCTAAAATAAATGCATTGGCCCATGCCGCATTTACTAATCAAGATTATTCGACGTTCAACTTCCTACAGTGGTATGTCTCTGAGCAGCATGAAGAGGAGAAGTTGTTTAAATCTATCGTCGATAAGATCCGTCTGGTGGGAGAAGATGGCAAGGCGCTGTTCTTTGTCGATAAAGATCTCGCCCAGATGGCTGCCCAAGAGTCGGCTAGCGTGATGGCGGGCTCTGTGGTTTAATCAGTGTTTAAAAAGCAATAGGAGCCTTAACGGCTCCTTTTTTTACTTTATGAGTCATGAAATGGCTCTCGATAGAGCTTGCTGGTGGAGATATGATTCTAGTTCTTGCGCCGGTAAAGGATGGGAAAATAGATAGCCTTGGCCGAAATCACAACCCAGAGCTTGTAACATCTGCCACTGAGCATGGGTTTCTATCCCCTCGGCGACTAACTTGAGTTCCAGACTCTGGCCCATCATAACAATGGCCTTGATCAGCTTGGCATCAGATTCTCTCTCCAACATATTGTCGACAAAGCTCTTATCTATCTTAATGACGGCGATGGGGAATCGTTTCAGGTAGCTGAGGGAGGAGTAGCCAGTGCCGAAGTCATCGATATAGATATCCAGGCCTAGGGAGCGGATAGACTCCAGTGCTGCCAAGCACTGTTCGGTATCATCCATCAACATTGACTCGGTTATCTCTATGTGGAGATATCGGGGCTCGATATCGTTTTTCTGCAGTAGGGCTTTGAGTAGACATTTAAAACTGATTTTATTCTGGCCGAGCAGTTGTCTGCCAGACACATTTATCGCCATACTTATCTTGAATCCTAAACTGTGCCAATGGGCAAGGTCGGTCAATGCCTGCTGTAATACCCACTCCCCTATAGGTTCTATCAATCCGCTTTCTTCGGCGATAGGGATAAACATATCTGGAGATATCATGCCGAATTTTGGATCTTGCCAACGAATGAGCGCCTCGACCCCGGTGATTGTACGGTCGTCCAGATTCACTATAGGCTGATAGTGCAAGCAGAACTCTTGTCGAATGACGGCTTGCCTGAGGCGTTGTTCGAGTTGGATGCGTTCGAGCATATGCTCATTCATCTCAGACGAGTAATAACGATAGTTATTGCGGCCATCATTTTTTGCCTGATACATGGCCGTTTCGGCATTGCGTGTCAGTAACTCTTCACTGCTACCATTTTCCGGAAACAGGCTGATGCCGATACTGGCGGAGATCATCAACTCATCTCCATCGACTCCAAACGGAGATGCGAGGCGAGCGTTCACCTTGTCGGCGATTGCCTGAACCTGATGCTGACGTCGGATCCGCGGCAAGATGATGATGAACTCATCGCCACCGAGGCGTGCAACAAAATCATGCTTATTCACCAGAGATTCGAGTCTGGAAGCCACTTGTCTCAATAGTTCGTTACCGACCCCATGACCGTAAATATCATTGGTATACTTGAAACGGTCGAGATCGATAAAAAGGATCGCCACTTGGCGATTATTCTCTTGGGCTATTATCATCTCTTGCTGTACTTTGATCGTGTAAAGAGAGCGATTAGGCAGCTTGGTGAGCAGGTCGTAATGGGTTTTATACCAGATATCTTGTTCGTACTGTTTACGATTACTGATATCGAGGAAGAGTCCGATATGTTGAATGATCTGTCCCGCATCATCCTTAACCACAGTGATGGCTAAATATTCCGGATAGACTTGTCCATTCTTGCGCTTGTTCCAAATCTCACCTTGCCATTTCCCCTCAGTCTGCAGCGATTGCCACATCTCATCATAGAAGTGTCTGGTTTGCTGCTTCGAATTTAAGACTGAAGGACTCCTGCCTTTGACATCTTCTAAGCTATAACCAGTAATCTGAGTAAAGGCGGGATTAACCAGTTCGATATGGTTATCTGCATCTGTGACCACGATTCCCTCGGAGGAGTACTCGAATACGGCTGCGGCCAAGTTGAGTTGTCGATTGGCCTTGCATCTCTCTTCCAGCATCAAGTTAAGCGAGTGGGACAGTTGGGCTATCTCATCCTTGCCTCTCACGGGGACCTTAAGTTCAAGGCTAGGGTCCAGGGTCATCTTCTGCATATCCTTAGCAATTAAGGAGATGCTATCGACGAGGTTGCTGATCATGCTTCGCCCTATGATAAAGAGTAAAATCAAGTTTATCAGAGCCGCTACTATTCCTAGTGCTAAGTAGCTGAGGGATACTGTTTGCTGTTGATAACCGAGTCTGGCTATCTTATCTGTCAGCTTATTACTGAGGCTGTGGAGCTTATCTATTGGGGTGCTGGTTATTTCCCAGCAAAATTTGCTGTCGATCTCGGGGGCTTGATACTGGAGGCTCGCCAGTGATTCGATCATAAGCTTATCGTTTACGCGAACTAAGCTGTCTTGTTCCTTGATGCTTAAACCTTGCAGCTTGAGTCGCTGCAACTCATCTATCTGATGATGATAGTCATCTATGGTTTCATCTATGTTAATGATGGCTGCTAGCTTTACCGGTGACAGACCGTCTAATTTTTTTAACTCGGTGAGTTTAAATTTAAGCTGGTTAAAATTGCGATTAAAACTGGTTAAGTATCTCTGCTCTCCCCTTAACAGGTAATTCTTAAAGTCATGTATCAAGCCGCCGTAACCTAATAGTCTACTGATCTTATAGGCCTGTTCGATAATATGGATCTGAGACTCTAGCTGGGCTCTGACTCGAAGAACTTGTTGGGTGGAGCTGTTGGCGAGAATTTCTCTGAGCAATATCCTGTTTGGGATGTCGGTAGTTAACAGGGCTTGGGTGATGGCTTGAGCCTGCAGATGCTGGATACTCTTGATCATGATAAAGGCTTTAGAGTCCAGATATTGAGCCGATAGCATGCCGTTCATCAAGCCACGTTCTTTTGCTGCCGCTTCCTGAATGGCGAGCACGTTGAGCAGGTCCTCGTATGCTTTTGTCTGCTGGGCATCCTCTGTTTGTATCTCTAGTTGAGAAAGTAGTACTAATAGCTGGTGGTTGTATTCTGAGTAAAATCGAAATGCCTCATTACTTTGCTGTCGATCGACGCCCAAACGTATTGTGGCCAGCTTATGACCACTGGTCTCGATGACTTGCAGATTTTCTCTCAATATTTGATTCTGGCCGTGGTCGGTTCTCAGAGATTGTACAAAGGCTTCCAGAGCCGGACTCTTGAGTAATTTATGCTGTTGAGTGTCCGTCAGCTTCCTTTGTCGATTTAAATCAGTTAAATACTTACTTCCATGGCTACTGACATAACCTGCAGAAAGGCCTCTCTCTCTCTGTAATTCGAAGATGAGTTGACTGACTTCACGACTGACCTCGATGGAGAGTGTATTTCTTTGAGCCTCCCGATATTTATCAAACAGGTGCAACATGCCTATCGAACCCAATAGGGCGAGTAGCAGCATAGGCATAGTGGCAAACAAAATGAGTTTTTGTTTCAGGCTTAGCCTGTTTAATACCGATGGCATGTGTCTGCTCCATGCAAAATTCTCAACATTGATCTCTGTATGATCGCCGCTGAAACCTGTTGATTCGAAAAGAGGTGAGAATAAATATCATAGCTAACTAGGACTGTCACACATATTTCATGAAAGTCTAATCTAGGTCACGAAATAAAATATTAGCGTCAAAAAGTCGACTAACGTACTATTTTTGTTGGGGTTATGTTTTTGTTACATCGAACAAAGTTTTTAATGAGGGGGTTTTGTCTGGTGAAAATGTGGAGGAAGCAACTTAACCTTATAAATTATAAGGTTAATGTATTCATTAAAGGGAGTTTAGTTAATGTTCTAAATAGCTAAACAAAAATAAGAATAATAGATTTTTGTTTAGCCAGATAGGCAAATGATACTGATTTGAATCTAGCTTGCCTTCGCTATCAGCGCATGACGAAATTCAACAATATCTTCGATGGTGAGTACTGGCAGATCGTGCTTCGCGCCAAATTGAATGATCTCAGGCAGTCTCGCCATGGTGCCATCCGGATTGGTTATTTCACACAGTACACCAGCGGGCTTCAATCCTGCCAATTGCATGAGATCTATGGTGCCTTCGGTATGGCCGCGACGGGTCATTACCCCCCCTGGCTGAGCACGTAGTGGATATACATGTCCAGGGCGTGCTAAATCACCTGCGACTGCGTTATCGGCTGTGGCTGCCTTGATGGTGGTGACGCGATCCGCGGCTGAAACACCTGTGGTAACGCCTACCTTAGCCTCGATACTGACGGTGAATGCGGTACCGTATTGGCTGGAGTTGTCTTCGACCATAGGTGGCAAGTCCAGATGCTTGACCCGCTCGTCGGTTAAACATAGGCAGACTATGCCGCTACCTTCACGAATAAGCAGTGCCATCTGTTCATTGGTTAGCATTTCTGCCGAATAGATCAGGTCGCCTTCGTTTTCTCTGTCTTCATCATCGACGACGAGAACGCCTCGGCCTTGTTTAAGTGCTTCTAGTGCGACTTCGACGCGCTCAATTGCTGTGCCGAAAGGGGAGAGTAGTGACTGATTCATGGGTTAAATCCTTAATAAACAACATTGGGTTTTCCAGAATCAGGGCGTGCAGAAAATGACACCGACATTGACAAGCAATGGGGTGCTTAAGCTGAAGCGAGTAAGCGCAGTGACAGATACCGATGAAGGTATGTCTGTGGGGCTTCTCGTTGCATCTTTACATTCTCTCTCATCCGGACTCAGACTCGCTACTTAAGCTGAAGGCTGTGAGTAGAAAGTTCATTACCGTCGGCTCTGGAATGTTTTACATAGGGTAAAAGGCACCAGATCTGCTGACCCCAGGCCGCTTATATTTAACAATATGAGCTTGCTTGGGCGCTCGCGGGCTTAAGACTTGAATGAGATGATTAAATCGAATCAAGTACTATCACCGCCGGTGGGGAGTTACACCCCGCCCTGAGAATTTACTCGTACATCATCTTAGGTGTCAGGCCTGAGTTATCTCGTCCTATACCAGTAAGATTTAGCTGTCGAGCGTCGGTATGGTGCGCTTCTTTTAAGCAAATGACAAGAGTAAGGAATAGGGGCTTGCCCTTTACCTGAGACGGTATCCTCTTTAGAATCTTATTTCGAAAGTGCCAAATGAGTCATCAATTACCAAGGATGTGTAAGATGCCTAGATACCGTCGATCCTTTGCGGATTTCAGATTAAATTTACTATTTGTGCCCTTGATACTAAGCCTATCGCTTGGGTGTACAGATACCTTGAGAGAAACACCTATGAAACAAGCCGATAATCTTCTTCCTCCGGTAGCCAAGAAAGTGCCATTTGAGCTGAATCTCCATGGAGTGAAGCGGATCGATGACTATTATTGGCTCAGGGATGACGCGAGAAAAGATCCTCAAATACTGGCGCATTTAGAGGCTGAGAATCGCTACAAGACCGCTCAATTTTCTCCCTATGAGTCGCTGCAGAAAATACTGTTCGATGAATTGATCGGTCGACTGGATAAAGACGAGTCCAGTGTGCCTTATAAGTGGCATAGCCATTGGTATTCGAGGCGTTATCAGCTGGGGTTCGAGTATCCGGTAATGGTTCGCAGTCGTGGCGAAGCCGAGACGCAGACTAGGCATGTATCGACAGCGTCAGAAGGGGAGCCGATGGCGTCTCAGTTGCATCATCATGAACAGGTTTTACTCGATGTGAATGTGCGTGCCAGTGGCCATGATTTCTATGGCTTAGGTGGCGTGTCGATAAGTCATGACGAGTCTAAGTTGGCGTTTGGCGAAGATACTCTCAGCAGACGCATGTACAAGATATATTTCAAAGACATCGACAGCGGAGCCTTGCTCGATGATGTCCTGGATGGCACCGATGGTGGTTCTGTGTGGGCCAATGACAATCAACATGTGTTCTATATCAAGAAAGATCCACAGACCTTACTAGGGAATCAAGTGTTTCGTCATAGACTCGGTACCGAGCAGTCTCAAGATGTGCTGGTATACGAAGAGCAAGACGATACCTATTATATATCACTGGGAAAGAGTCTAGATGAAACTCGTATTGTACTGTTTCATGAGAGCACCATCACCAGTCAGGTCTCTGTGCTCGATGCTGACCAGCCGTTAACTCAGTTTAAGCCATTATTGCCCAGAGAAGAGGGCCATGAATACTCAGTATCTAAGTTAGGTGACGAGTATTACATCTTAACGAATTGGCAGGCCGAAAATTTCAGGCTGATGAAAGCCAATGAAAGCCAGATTTCAGATAAGAGTCAGTGGCAACAAGTGATAGCCGCCGCAGCAGATACGCGTATCGAAGATATTCTGCTATTAAAAGATTATCTGATCGTGCAGACCCGGACCCAAGGTGTGAGCCGAATAGAAGTTCGCCCCTTCGGTGAGCAAGCATCCTATGAGTTGACGTTTAATGATCCAGCCTACGTAGTAGGGCTGGATATTAATGCCAGTCAGCTAAGTGACAAGCTGCGTATCTATTACTCTAGCCCGACTACGCCCGAGTCTGTCTATGAATACGACTTGAGTCAGTCGATGAATAGACGCTTGTTGAAGCAGGAGAAGGTGCTGGGAGATTTCGATAGTGAAGGTTACCAAGCCGAGAGACTGTTTATTACGGCCCGAGACGGAGCTAAAGTGCCGGTGACTCTGGTATATCGCAAAGATAAGTTCACTAAGGACGGGTCAAACCCTCTGTATCAATATGGCTACGGCGCTTATGGTCATACGGTAGAGCCCGACTTCGACAGCTCGGCGATAAGCTTGTTAGATCGTGGCGTGGTATATGCCATCGCCCATGTCAGGGGGGGGGAGATGCTAGGTCGCCCATGGTATGACTCGGGTCGCATGTTAAATAAGCAACACAGCTTCGATGATTTTGTCGATGTGACTAAGGCTTTAGTCGCTCAGGGATATGGCGATAGCAAGAAGGTGCTCGCCGCTGGTGGTAGTGCCGGTGGTTTATTGATGGGGGGCGTGATAAATCAGGCGCCCGAACTGTATTTTGCCGTGGCAGCCCATGTGCCTTTCGTGGATATTGTCACGACTATGCTCGATGAGACCATCCCACTAACCACCAATGAATATGATGAGTGGGGTAACCCCAATGAGAAGGTCTATTTCGATTATATGCTGAGTTATTCACCCTATGATCAAATGACCAGGCAGGCCTATCCCCACCTCTTGGTGACCACGGGATTACATGACTCTCAGGTGCAATATTTTGAGCCTGCGAAATGGGTGGCTAAGTTGAGGGATTATAAGACAGATGATAATAAGCTGCTGTTTCATATCGACATGGAAGCGGGGCATGGGGGCAAGAGTGGTCGCTATCGTCGTTATCAAGATACGGCACAGGAATATGCCTTCTTTCTTGGCTTATTAGGATTAAATTAGGTGCTAGCACCTAGCTTGATATGACCCTGGTAAAGTGGACTCGGGGTCTCACATCTTGATTTAATTGTTATGGAGTTATTGTGGTCGAGTCTAATTGGAAGTTATACATGATCCGTTGCGGCAATGGTCACCTCTATACTGGGGTGACTACAGATATAGAGCGCCGCTTAAAGGAGCATCAGGCGGGGGGGATTAAGGCGGCCAAATTCCTTCGAGGCAAGGGGCCACTCGCTTTGGCTTATTCTGAAAATGTCGGCAACCGTTCAGAGGCGTTAAAGCGAGAGATTAGCGTTAAGAAATTGTCCAGGCAACAGAAACTGCTCATGATTGCTGAGGCTACTTCTCACTGATTTTGAGGCAAGGGTTCTCTGTTGTCTTTGGCGTATTCTGAAAATGTCGGCAATCGCTCTGAAGCGTTAAAACGAGAGATTAGCGTTAAGAAATTGTCCAGGCAACAGAAACTGCTCATGATTGCTGAGGCTAACGCCTGATTACGTGAAGCTAATCTTCAGTGGTTTGTCGTTTAAGAGTAACCAATAATACAATTGTCGTGTAGATTGGTTACTTTATGCTCCCGCCTGACTCGAGTCACAATTCATTCACCTACTAAAGACAAGTTTTTCACACCTCAAGAGTTAATTTGTGCCCACGAGTCACTATTGGGGTATAACTTGCCTGCATTTAAACAAAGAAACAAACAAACAAATGAACGAGTCGCAGACAAAACGAATAGTCTGACGAGCGGATTTTTTATCATTTTATGCGTATTATTTATTCTGCATCTGCTCACCTTAAATCAAGCTAGTAATCTCGGGATATTTACTAGCATCAATGACATTGGGACTCACGTGCCCGATTGGATCTCGGCCTTGGTGTCTGATTTTGGCAATGGCATCACTCTGGGGGCAGTGATCTTATGCTATCTGGTCAAACGTCCTGAGTTGATCTGTAGAGTGCTCCTCGCTGCCTTGCTGAGTCTGATTCTTGTCCCCTTACTTAAACAGTACTTCGATGCGCCGAGGCCGGCTGTGTTATTGGAATATTTAAATGTGATCGGAGAGGTTAGGCACAAACACAGTTTCCCTTCCGGGCACAGCGCCACGGCATTTCTATTTTCAGGATTAATTTACCTTGCAAGCCCACAGGCAATGATTAGGGGGAGCCTAATATTCATGGCGGCATTAGTAGGAGTATCACGGATCTTGGTGGGGGCACATTGGCCTGCAGATGTGGTCATGGGGGCTATAGTGGGTCTTAGCTGTGCCTATGCCGCGAGCCACATATGTCCGTTAATTCGACTCACATTTAGGAAGCGCCTAATGGCCTATCTGCTCTTAGTTTTGGCTCTGGTATCGAGTGAATTGAATACTGGCTACGACTTTTCTGATATTTACATCGTGCAATATGTGAGGTGGGGTCTGCTTAGCCTAAGTATCATTGCCGTGCTGGTGTTTACGATAAGGGAGGCCATGACAAGCATAACGGCTAAGCGTCAAAGGTTACATCCATATTAGTAAGAGATATCTCTGTGGATGAAAATCATAGGTTAAATTTGGACTCTCTTGTTATTCAAAATGTGATCTGGATAGCAGGGCATAGATGTGCGTATGTAATAGATCTAAGCTTTACAAGCAGATTCACGGAATTTTCACGTTCGATTCATATAATGGCATCGATGAAAAATTCGGAGTCCGTTATGAACAACAGAATTTCTTCACGAGGCACTTGGAACTTACAATCTCGTGAAATGACAGGGTATGGGTTTCAATTTCTGCTACTGGCACTGTTTGTGGTGCATGTACTTACATTAAATGATGCGACCAATTTATCTCTATTTCAGAGCATTAATGCTCTGGGGGCTAGATTACCCGCTTGGCTGGTCAGCGCTATTACCGATCTAGGTAATGGGACTACTCTAGGCGTAATTGTGCTCTGCTATCTGGTCAAACGTCCCGAACTCACGTTGAGAGTGGTGGTTGCAGCCATACTGTCTTTGTTGATGGTGCCTCTGATTAAAGATTATTTCGCGGCACCCAGGCCCGCAGTGATCTTGGAATATTTAAATATTATAGGCGAGACCCGGCATGCGAATAGCTTTCCCTCGGGCCATACCGCGACGGCTTTTCTGTTTGCGGTAACTATTTTTCTGGTGAGTAAGTGCAATAAAGTTAAGCTGGGTTTGATCGCCGTCGCTGCACTTGTAGGTGCTTCACGCATCATGGTCGGGGCTCATTGGCCTGCGGATGTTGTCATGGGGGCTATCGTCGGTGCTTTGTGCGCTTATGGGGCGCTCTTGCTTGCTCCTCTGGTGAAGCTCACTGATAAACTGAGGTTGCGAAGTTACCTAGTGCTCTTGGTGGTTATCCTGCTTTGTGAACTGGATAAAGGTTACGATGCCGATACATTTTGGCAAGTGATCATGCTGAGGTGGATCTGGTTTAGTGTGTGCGCAGGATTGATTTGGCAGTTTTGGAAGCGGACTCATAGAGCCGCTAAGCTAGAGGGATAATCTGAGCTAAGTGATAATTTTGAACTGACTTGGCATAGAGCTATCAGTACTGGGGTGGGCAGCGACTCATGAAATTGCAAAGTCGCTGCGCCGGGAAGTCTGTTAAGCCAGTTGTTACTGAGAGTTACTGCATGCTGACCTGGCCATCTATCTTGTCGAAACTCAAGTTGCCGGAGCCGGCTTCGAGGATCGTGAGCCCCTTAGTATTGACCACTTCAATACCACCTGAGCCATCTTCTATGGTGACTCGACCTTGAATGTCTTTGACCGACATGCCACCAGATCCATCTGTGATATTGACATCACCATTAACCTTGCTGATCTCTATCGAGCCAGAACCATCGTCGAGTTCGATATTACCCTGCACATTCGATAGAATTATGGAGCCAGAGCCATCTTGTATATTTAGATCTCTGCCCCCTTGGATCTCTATGCTACCCGAGCCATCCTCAAGCTTGATATCGGCATCTATACCAGAGAGCTTGATACTGCCAGAGCCGTCATCGATATCTAATGTCATTTTAGCCGGAATCTTGATAACGAGATCTATGTATGGAGAGTTTCCTGAGCCAAATCTCGGGCCAAACTCGGCTACCAGGTAGGCTGTGTTACCTTTTTGAGTCAGAGATAAGTTCGGTTCCATCTCTTCATAGGTGTAGATATCGGCCTCTAGTATGATATTTGTGAGCCCATCGACCCCAATTATCTCCAGTGAGCCTGCTCCCGTATTGGCGACCATAGTGTTGAGCCCGTTAGCATCGAGTTGCATCACCTGTTGACTGTGTTCCAGAGGTTCCATGCTGGCGCCATTAACGTTAATAATGCATCCGGATAGGGATAGGGCAAAAATAGAAGCGAGTACTGTTGGGCGAAAAGTCATGTTTCTGTTCCTTTGAAATCTATTATGTGTGGCCAAGACTTAAGTTTTTATTCTTGTGCGCTCGAAGTCATTGCCATTGCGGTCTCTATTATCATTTTCTTTGCAGTGTTTATGCCAACAGTTCATCTTACTGTTTTATATTGTTATTTTTTGTTTTGTTGGGTAATCTTTGTGAAAATGTTAATCTCGATGATTAATCTGTGAGTTTTTAGACCTGCAATGTGGTGAATTTCATCACCACATTTATGAGTACTCTGAATCTGGTCACTCACTATAAATAAGAGAGAGCAATGGATTACTTAGCAATCAACAAGTCTGCGTGGAATAAGCGTACTCACACCCATGTGGCCTCAAAGTTTTATGATGTAGAAGGTTTTCTATCCGGTAAGTGTGCCCTGCAAGAGATTGAGCTCAGTGAGCTCGAAGTGAAAGGTAAGAGTCTTCTTCACCTTCAATGCCACTTTGGGCTGGATACCTTGTCCTGGGCCAGAAAGGGGGCCGAAGTGACAGGTATTGATCTCTCATCTACGGCAATCGAAAAGGCCCAAGAGCTTGCATTACAGGCTGGTCTAGAAGCCGAGTTTATCTGTACTGACGTTTATAGTACGGCAGAGAAAGTGTCTAAACAGTACGATATCGTGTTTACTTCTTATGGCGCCCTATGTTGGTTGCCAGATCTCGATCTATGGGCTCAAGTCGTCAGAGATTGCCTCAGGTCTGGCGGTCAATTCTATATGGTTGAGTTTCATCCCTTAGAAGCCTTGTTCGATGGCTATAGCTATTTTGCACAAGCTGAGCCGGATATCGATGAAGAGGGCACCTATACAGAGAACTGCTCAGGTGAAAAAGACGTCTTGGTCACTTGGTCGCATTCAATCTCAGATATTATCAATGCCTTGCTCCGCGCCGGACTCAGACTCGAACACTATAATGAGTTCGATTTTAGCCCCTATAACTGTTTCGAGGGCTTGGTCGAAGATGTTCATACTCAGGCATCCGGTGAGCGAGTACTTAGATACGTTATGGAACACAAACAGCAGCGTGTGCCCTTGAGCTATTCAATTTCGGCTAAGAAAGCTAGCTAAGAGAAACGGTTTACTCCCTGAAGCGATAAACAACAAGGTGCTGGCAATATTTCTGGCATCTTATTGATTGTTAATCTGTATCAGTTTTTGCTCAATTGTAAATTTTGTATGTTTTTGTTGTCATGTTTGTGCGAATGGTAATAATAACGATTTATATTTGTAGTATGGACCGTAACGTGAAATTAAGTATAATAGGGCTAGCCGTAGTGGCTGCACTGACTGCAGGCTCGGCTCAGGCACAGCCAGAAGCGGTAAGCACATCTGAATCCAGTAATATAGAGCACATTCTGATCACCGCGTCTCCTTTCGCACAGAAACTTAGTGATACCCCCAATTCGGTTTTTATCGTGTCTAAGGAAGATTTAGACCTTCAGCGAGTCGTCGCGCGTAATCTATCCGAAATCATCTCGAATCTGGTTCCTGGCTTCTCTCCAAGTACCGAAACCATGTCCACCTTTGGCCAGAACTTTCGTGGTGGTAAAGCCATAGTCATGATTGATGGTGTATTGATTTCAACGACCTTAAGAGCCGGTGGTCGTGATCTACAGTCCATCTCTGTGGATGTGATTCAGAGCATAGAAGTGATCAAGGGCGCAAGCGCCATGTACGGTAATGGTGAGGCGGGTGCCATCATCAATGTGATCACCAAGAAACCTACGGTTAACTTCGAAATGCAAACGACAGTAGGCGTCGAAGCCTTTGCCGATGAGCTATCCGATGCCGGTTACAGTATCTCCCAGACCTTTTCTGGCACTACCGACTCAGATCTAGGCTATCTGTTGAATCTGTCGGGTAAAGATCGCGGCAACCTATATGATTCCAATGGTAATCAGCTACCCGGCGCACCTAATAGCCAAGGTGGCATGGGTGATGCGGATGAGTACGACGTATTATTCAAGCTAGATCAAGAGATGGATTCGAGTCGTGTAGCCCTGTTAGCTCATCACTACAAGATAGAGAACAAGCTGCATTATAAACGTAGTGTCAACGATGAAAATGGCCTGGTCGAAATCGATAAGACTCAGCCCTACAGTGGACCAAATCCGACGACAGAACTAAGCACAGTACAAGTCACCTATGATCATGACGATATATTTGGCCAGCAATTAAGCCTTTCGGCTTATATGAGCAAGGTAAACGTTGGCTATGAGTCGGGCTCCGAGATTGTCTCCGACAGGAGTGGTTTTAAGGCTGCGATGCAGTGGACCATAGATAACCGTAGCCGTTTAGTCTATGGATTCGAATACGGTAAGGATAATACCGAGCAAGGCAGAGATCGTGATGTCATTCTCAGCTTAGACGTAAATGGTGTTCCCATAACTGAGCCTCAATATATCTGCTCTGTGTGCGATCTTACCGAGACTAAGTTGAGCCCATTCGCTCAATACTGGAATCAGATCACCGATGATCTGACCCTGCAAATGGGTCTGCGTTATGAGAACTTCGAGATAGAAGTTCCTGATTATCAAAGATACAGCAGGGGGATCCTCAGCGAGAAGCAAGGCGATACCTTAAAGTACGATAAGCTGCTGGTTAATTTAGGTCTGGTATACAGCTTGAATGACTCTACCGATGTTTTTGCCAGTTTCTCCCAAGGCTATTCTCATGCGGACATGCGTATGTTGAGAGACATGCCGGTGGATAGCGTTGCCGAGTTTTCTGCTGACATCCCGGCTACACAAACAAACTACTATGAAACTGGTTTACGCTTCAATAATCAGGATCTGCAAGGGAGTCTCTCTTTCTTCTATTCCGACATCACAGACGGTTATGGCTATGACTACAATGTCGATGCTCAAATTTCGAAACGTGTTGCCGCCGTGGTGGTTGCCGATGAGAAAGTCTGGGGCTTCGAGGCTACTCTGGATTATCGCATCAACGAGGCGATAAAGATCGGTACTTCAGTATCTCAATCTGAAGGTAAACGCACCAACAGTGAGACAGGTGTAGATTATTGGATGAACGGCACTAAAATTACCCCAATCAAGGCCTCTGCCTATGCCGATTATCGATTTAACGATATGGCTTCGGTACGCATGCAAGTTAATTATGTAGGTGATCGAGATAAGAACGCCCCAGAAAGCGAGGCAGGTTATAGCTACTATGAGTCTCCCTATGATGGCTATACCTTAGTGGATCTCATCTCTACCTTCGATACTGGTGGCTATGGACGTATCACCTTCGGCATAGATAACTTGCTCAATGCAGACTATCAGCCTCTGGTGTCTCAGATGAATAAAGAAGTTGTTTGGGAAAAATATCGTAATCAGTTTTCTGGTTATGGTCGACGTTTAGCGCTCGAATACAGTGTGAATTACTAATACCTCACATCCGAACCGATAAATCCCGGAAAAAGACTCGCATTGATTGCGAGTCTTTTTTTGTCTGTAAGGCTCTGGTTACATTTTGAAACCAGCCGGGATTTATTCGCTGTCCCAGCTGGCTGGTATTACTTATAGGTATAAATTTTAGGGCTACTTCTGCCTCAATACCGGGTACTTCTGGTACTGGTTATCATAGTAAGGGCTTCTCTCATAGAACCAGCGCAGACGTGCCTTAGGGTCAGCAGCGAACTCCTCATCTCTCAGGGCCTTGTCGAAGGCTAGTTGTAACTTAGGGTCATCTTTGAGCATCTGAGCCGCCAGTGGCTCTACGGCATAGTTTTCGATATATTCGGTGCGGGTGAATATTGGATTAAAAAAGCCCCACTGCAGCAATGAATCCGGCGACTGCGGCTCGAGTAGCAAGATTGCCAGATCGCCCAAGGGTTGGTGGGTATCGATTCTTACCGTGCCGCTAGGCAGCTTGGTCTCGACAGATTCGAGTCTTGCCTCGGTTTTCACCGTCTGTCTGCCTTCATAATCCTTGCTGCTGAACTTAGGTGAGTTCAACTCATATTGCTGCAGTTTCATCTCTGTCGGCTGGAGGAGTCTGGTCATGCGGATGCCGTGAATGTGCAAACGCTCGATCACTTCGGTCCACTGTGGGGGAATGTAATAAGCACTGGGGCGAGTCACGCTGATGTCCGGCACGGTATCGCCTATTACAGGTAGGTGAGGATAAAGCTTAGCAATTCCGGTCCATCTGACGATCTCGTTGCCGCTGATCGGACTTTCTTCCATGCGGTACTCTATACCCTTAAAGTCCCAGCTTTGCTTTTGTTGCACCTCTTTCCAGGTGAGTGTCACTCTGGCAGGATAGCGGAATTTATCCTGCTTGATGGCTGACTTTAGTTTAGTGGCCTGCTTAGCCACTGTTTTCAGTGTTGCTTCGAGCATCACATAGGTCCCTAGTACTCGTTGCTTGTAGGGTTTGAGGCTGTGGTTCTCTATCAAGATAGTCGGCAGGTGTCTGGCATCACCGTAACCATTGGAATAACGTGGGCTGGGGTTCCACAGCGACATGCCTTTAGTGATATCTGTATTATCTATGGCAAAGACTAAGGGGCCCGGAATATGGCCTTGGCTAGTGAGCGCCAACTCAATGGCGGGACGGTAACTCTTCTCCAACCAGGCATAGCTCGCAGGGCTGAGTCCCTGTGGCAGGTTATAGCCGAAGGTCACATCATACTGATAGTCGATGCCATCGGTGACATGTATGTCGATATAGAGATCGGGTTGCCACTCGTTGATGGCTTGTAGCATATGTTGCATCTCTAATGTATCGGCCTTGGCATAATCGCGGTTTAAGTTGAGGTTATTAGATGTTGTACGCCAGCCCATATTTACCGGACCGCGTTGGTTTACTCGATTGTATTGGCTTGAGCGCTCGTGACCATCGACACTGAAAATAGGCACAAACAACAAGTTGGCATTATCGAGTAGTACACCCTTATCACCCAGAACGATATCACGCAGTAACATCATCCCCGCGTCTTTACCGTCGATCTCGCCCGAGTGAATCCCCGCCTGAACCAGCACGCTAGGCTTACCGTTCTCGGCTAATATTGTTGGAGTATCGGCACCTTCGCTCGAGGCTATGATCATCCAGATATCCCGTCCTTGTGGGCTCTTACCTAGGCTAACTTTCTTTAATTTGTCTGTTTGGGCTATGAGTTTATCCAACCAGGCAAAAGTTTCTTCATAATTTGGGCTGGTCTTGAGGCCATTTTTCTCGAAGGGCGTAGCCCATTCATCATCGGCACCGAGAAGCAGAGCTTCGCTCTTTCCATGCCATTTGATAGCTGGTGGCAGTATTTTATCATTGATATAGGTGTTAGCGATTTGGGGCTCTGCTAGCTGAGAAGCTACTTCATCGTTAGCTATAGCGGAAGAACTCGCAAGGCTAACCAAGATGGCGGCTGATAAGTGTTTGAAACGCATGTTAGGCACTCAATATTGGTCTTATTATTAGCCTGATATATTTCATTAAAATTGTAATGAGTACAAGGGGAGATCTTAAAGTCTTGTCACTTTATGTTGGGACACTCTTTCTGTTGTTGGGTGGTGTATTGAAGGTTGTATCTTCATTGTTATTTATCACCTGCCCGGTGGGGGTTGTGCAGCTACTTCTGCGAGACGGTGAATATGGCGTAGCCATGTGTTTATGAACGAGAGGCATGGATGCCGAACTGGCCCTTAGATAGGATATCATTCAAGCACGTCCTTGTGGGCTCTGCCAAAAAGTCCCTTTTTTGGAAGCTCGTAGCCGCATATATGGACCTATCCCGTTTGCAAGACATTTGATATCAATTTTGAGAAGAGTTCATTGCACCCATATATTCGGCCTGTTTATGAGGTTAACCTCTGGCCCTGATGGATATGTGCCTCTACTT
>JAKVHY010000022.1 GCA_023284085.1 Shewanella benthica | reverse complement strand
AGATTGTTGAACAGCAGCTAATTTAAAGGGTGCTGTGTGGGCTCTACGTGACTTAATTTTCATGACACCTTATCGCTTATATAAGGTGTCCACTTTTAGGGGGTCACATCAGTGTGATATCACCTCGCTAAAGTGGACACAGGGTCACATCAGTTTGAAGTTTGAAGTTTGAAGTAAGAGTTGAGTCTTTAGTGTTCGCTGTCATCCTGAACTTGTTTCAGGATCCTGCTTGAATGCTGGTAATAAAAAAGCCCCAACATGATATGCAGGGGCTTAGTTTGATCGATAATGCTATCTAGCATCTAGCATCTAGCATCTAGCATCTAGCATCTAGCATCTAGCATCTAGCATCTAGCATCTAGCATCGATTACCATTTCTTCTTCGGCTGGAATAGTACGTCGATATCTTCCTCACCTTTCTTATCTTGCTTAACCACTGGATATGACTGTTTCTGTGCGCCCGTGATCTCATCTAACATGGTTTTTGCTTCATCGACTTTTCTAGCGATAAAAGGGTCATTAGGGGTTTGAGCCTTGATGGAATGTAAGGTTGAAAGGGCCTTAGTCACCATCTGCTTTGAGGAGCCGTATTGCTTCATAAAGCAGGCTGCTCTTGCTCGAGATAACATAGAATCAACATTAATTCTCAATTGGAGGCTATCTATTCTACCTTCCTCTTCACTAAATATTGTGGGGTCGACCTTGCCCTTGTTATGCTCTGCGCGAAGAATGGCTTTTAGCTTCTTGAGTACTTGTACCAGGGTCAATATTTGCTTATCGTTATCGGGCAGACGGAAGCTTTCTATTGAAGGAGCCTGTTTAGGACTCGCCGCTAAGCTCTTGACCTGAGCACTGATGTCGATTTGTCTTCTTTGGTAATCACCGGCTTGATTGGCGGCATAGTTAATGGCTAAACCTAACGCATCTTCGACACGCTTATATAACACCTGAATGATTTGTGAGGAGCAGGGAAACATACCTGTATGAGAAAGGACTTCTTCGGTTTCATCTATAATAGCTCTTTGTCTGGCCAGTTCGGTTCTGCGCTCCGCCTCGGCACGTTCTTTCTGCTGCTGTATGACATTAATTCCGATTACGAGTAATAAGAGTGCGCCAATACTGATCAGAACCAAAGTAAATATCATAGGTCTACCGTTAATTATACAATTCTATTAATGCTACTATAAATCAACACTCTAGCATAGCTATCTTAAACTAGCTTTTGACTAATGTCGTGTGAATGGTGTGAACTCTATGTTATATTCCATATTGATTTAATTATCACGTTGTACTATAACTATTTCTTATACTTAATCTCCCATTCCAGACCCATTAAAAGCATTAAACAGAGATCGAATCGAAGGATAAAAGATGAAGCTGCAGCAACTCAGATACATTGCAGAGGTGGTGAATCATAACCTCAACGTTTCGGCTACCGCTGAAAACCTCTATACATCTCAGCCTGGGATCAGTAAACAAGTTCGCATGCTGGAAGATGAACTTGGTATACAAATCTTCGGCCGTAGCGGTAAACATTTAACTCATGTGACTCCGGCTGGCGAGCAGGTCATAAGTATAGCAAATAATATCTTAGGTAAAGTCGAGAGCATCAAAAAGGTTGCGGAAGAGTACACTAAGCCTGATCAGGGTGAGTTGAATATCGCAACGACAGATACCCAGGCGCGATATGCGCTGCCTAAAATCATCCGCGGCTTTATTGACCGTTATCCTAAGGTTAATTTGCACATGCACCAAGGGACGCCTTCTCAAATCAGTGAGCTGGCGGCGAGAGGAGCTGCGGACTTTGCTATTGCGACCGAAGGTATGCATCTTTATTCCGATCTGATCATGTTGCCTTGTTACCATTGGAATCGCTCGATTGTAGTGAATCGAGATCATCCGTTAGCCACTCGCAGTAATATTACGATTGAAGATCTTGGTCGTTTTCCTTTAGTGACTTATGTCTTTGGTTTCGACCGCGAATCTGAGATTGAAAAATCATTTAATCGTGCGGGATTAGAGCCCAGAGTCGTGTTTAGTGCGACCAGTGCCGACGTGTTGAAGACCTATGTGAGACTCGGTTTGGGGGTCGGGGTGATTGCATCTATGGCAATCGATCCTATTATGGACAAAGACTTAGTGGCTATCGATGCCAGCCACCTGTTTGGACATAGCACCACTAAGATAGGGTTTAGAAAGGGCAACTTCTTAAGAACGTATATGTATGAGTTCATCGAGCATTTCGCTCCGCATCTTACCAAAGAGGTGGTCGAAAAAGCCGTCGCGCTTAGGGATCCTCAATTGATAGAAAATATGTTTGCCGATATCGACTTGCCAGTAAGGTAACATTTATCTGAGCCTGGGCTAGTAGATGAAAGACATAAAAAAGCTCGCCTAAGCGAGTTTTTTTATGTCTGAAGAGTTATTCAGAATCGTTTAGCATTCAACGATATTAACGGCCAGGCCACCCTTGGCTGTTTCCTTATACTTGCTGCGCATATCTTTACCTGTATCCATCATGGTCTTGATCACTTTATCCAAGGATACTTTATGATTACCGTCGCCACGTAGCGCCATTCGAGAAGCGTTAATGGCTTTTACCGCGCCCATGGCATTACGTTCAATGCAAGGAACCTGGACTAGGCCGCCAACAGGGTCACAGGTCAATCCCAAGTTATGCTCCATGCCTATCTCCGCCGCATTTTCCACATGTTCGACCGTGCCGCCCATGATCTCGGTTAATGCCGCGGCGGCCATCGAGCAGGCTACCCCGACTTCACCCTGACAGCCGACTTCGGCGCCTGAGATCGAGGCATTTTTCTTATAGAGAATACCTATGGCTGCAGCAGTTAACAGGTAACGGCAACAGATATCGTTGTCCACTTCTTGAACAAACATATCGTAGTAGCATAAGACAGCCGGAATTATCCCAGCGGCGCCATTGGTAGGAGCGGTGACGACTCTATCACCAGCCGCATTTTGCTCATTAACGGACAAGGCAAATAGATCGACCCAATCTAATGCGGTGAGAGGATCGACACTGTTTTTTCCTTCTGCTTTTAGTCTTCGATACATGGCAGGGGCTCGGCGCCTCAGTTTGAGTCCGCCAGGCAGTAGTCCCTCTTTGTGGTAGCCACGTTCGACACAATCCGTCATGGTCTGCCAGATATGCCACAACCGCTCCCGAATATCGGCCTCTTCGGCGATACTCAACTCATTCTCCATCATCAAGGCAGAAATACTCAAGCCATTGCTATTACAAAATTCGAGCAGTTGAGCCGCGCTGTCAAAATCAAAAGGTGCAGATTCAATTGGCAGAGCTGGGGATGCATCCTGAGCTTTAATTTCATCCTGATCTAAGATGAAACCACCACCCACTGAGTAGTAAGTTCTCTCATAGATACATTCACCGGCAGAATAGGCGTATAAGGTCATGGCGTTAGCGTGGGCAGGTAAACTTTTGCGTCTGTGGTAGATAACGCCAGATTCACGACTGAAAATAACGTGTTTGCCATTTGCCATCAGCAATTGCTGATTTTGACTCACGTCCTTTAATATTCCATCTATGCTATCAGTATTGACTGTATCCGGGGCTTCGCCCATTAAACCTAAGATAACGGCTTTACCTGTGCCGTGGCCTTTGCCCGTTTGTCCCAGGGAGCCGAATAATTCTGAGCGTAGTTCATCTGTACGTTCAAGCAGGCCTGCTTTATCGAGATCCTTGATAAAGATGTTACCCGCTTTCATTGGACCCACCGTATGTGAGCTAGACGGCCCAATGCCTATTTTGAACATATCAAATACACTTATCATGCTTAACACCCTGTTTGTTATTGTTGTTTTACAATACTATCTACTATTAATATTAGTCTAAAATCCATCGGACTCATCAAGTTTCAATGGATTAAAGCCCTGATATGTTATTCTTATCTTGCTTGTTTAAATCTATTCTACTGAATTTAAATCCATGATCTGAAAGTATCCCATACTTTCCTAAATGACTTATCATGAGTTTTTTTAATCGAAAGTTTCAGATTAGCTGAGCTAAGGCAATGATTTCATGTTGGTACCCATCGGTAGAGCATTTTGTACTGGGGTTATTTGGATTATTTCTTATGGATAAAGATAAGGAATTCTTGTTATTAGGTACCTTGAGGAGTAAGCGTGAGCTATTTAATGTTAGATCTTTTATCGACCCAAGCTAGTGAAGCCGAGCTTGAACAACTTAAGCATCCCATGGTGGGTGGCCTGATCCTATTTACGCGCAACTTTGTCGATAGAGAGCAATTGATCGCGTTAATACAATCTATAAGAGAGGTGAGATCCGATCTTATCATCGCCGTAGATCATGAGGGCGGGCGAGTTCAGCGGTTTCGAGAAGGTTTCACTCTCATACCCGCTATGGGCGATATATTGTCCCATGCCGGGGGCGATATGCAACAGGCTCGGATCTGGGCTGTTGAATTAGGTTTTCTCATGGCAATAGAGCTATTGGCTTGCGATATCGATCTTAGTTTCGCCCCTGTGCTGGATTTGGACAGAGTCAGTAGGGTAATAGGAAAGCGGGCATTTGGCTCTGAGCCTGAAATTGTGACGAGTTTAGCCGAGCGTTTTATCTCTGGCATGAATCAAGCTGGCATGGCCGCAGTGGGCAAACATTTTCCAGGTCATGGCAGTGTAGAGACAGATTCACACTTAGCCCAAGCGATAGATGAGCGCTGTGAGGCCGACATACGAGCGCTGGATATGCTCCCTTTTAAAACTCTTATCGAGCAGCAGAAGCTTCAAGGCGTGATGCCTGCCCATGTTATCTATCCCAAAGTCGATCCCAACCCTGCAGGTTTTTCACCATATTGGCTCAAGCAAGTGTTGAGAGGCGAGCTGGATTTCCAAGGGGTGATCTTCTCGGATGATCTCGGCATGAAAGGTGCGGGCGTAGTCGGAGGCTACAAACAAAGAGCGAAAGCGGCATTAGATGCCGGTTGCAACATGATCTTGGTGTGTAACGATGCTGCAGGCGCAACAGAGGTACTGAATGAACTCGATTGGCCTAACGAGGAGCCACATAGAGCGGCTAACTTGTTAAAACCCGATGCAAGTATAGTCAGCCAGGCATTACAGCAAGAAGAGCGATGGAAAAAGGCTAAAGCCTTGGCTGAAACGTTTAATCAGTAAAATTTATTTTCTGGGAATTTGATATAGCTCAACTCATTGACGAGTTAAGTTAGCTAAAGTGAATATTCTACATTATTACAGGTAGCAAAATGATCCTCTATTTACATGGCTTCGATGCGACGAGCCCCGGTAATCATGAAAAGATGCGTCAATTGCAATTTATCGATAAGGATGTGCGTCTGGTGAGTTATAGCACTCAGCATCCCAAGCACGATATGCAGCAGTTACTCAACGAAGTGAGTCGTCAACTCCAACAGTCAGATGATCCCGCTCCCTTAATTATGGGAGTGGGCTTAGGCGCATTTTGGGCCGAGCGTATCGGATTCTTAAATGGGCTCAGAGCAGTGTTAATTAACCCTAACTTATCACCCGAGATTGACATGGTTGGCAAGATAGACAGGCCCGAAGAATATGCCGATATTACCAGTAAGTGTATTGCCAGCTTCAGATCTAAGAATGAAGCTAATGCCTTAGTTATTCTCTCTCGTTCGGATGATGTGAATAACAACGCTCAGGTTTGTGACGCACTGAGTGTGTATTACCAAGTGATTTGGGATGAAGAACAACCTCATAAATTCCCGGTATTGGCGAGCCATCTATCAAAAATAGCTGCCTTCAAGCTAGGTTAGTTGTTTTCCCGCTTTGTCATCATCCTATCAGCCGCTTTTAAGCGGCTTTTTTATGCCTGTCATCGAGTCATCTTATTAACGATATGTGTAGTACATACAAAATTGTTAACTGGTATAAAATACTGACTTCTTCCTTGTGGCTGGTGATCTTGATCACATGTAATGTGAAAGTTAGATGAAAAGGCTGTTTTTTGTTTGAATGTTATCTTTGTCAGTGTAGAGTGTCGAGATAGTACAAATGATACAAATTGATACGATTAAAGAATTAGTCTGTTGAAGACTCACCAATTTGCGTATGTCGCCCGATGCAGCTAGCCAACTTTAGTTAGCTGTTTTTTTTGTCTGTTTTTTGCCTAGTCGACGTGTTTGCGTTATCTTCAAAAGAGGGAACTTGAGGATTTTAGCATGAAAAGAGTCAAGATTAGCGTTCAAGGAAAGGTGCAAGGTGTCTGTTATAGGCGTTACGCCTTATCGAAAGCCAAAGCCTTAGGCTTAACTGGCTATGTCTCAAATGACGATGATGGTAATGTCACTATTTTAGCTCAGGGGGCCTTCCCCGCGGTGAATTACCTGATCGATTGGTGCAAAATAGGCTCACCTCAATCCAATGTTTCTCAAGTATTTGTTGAAGAAGATGAAGCCGATGAGATCTATTTAGATTTCTCGATAGTTCAATCTTAATGAGACAAATTACATCTCACATCAAAGAGCCGAAGCCATAAGGCTTGGGCTCTTTGATGTGAGGTTTGCGGGAGCTTATTCGTTTTCAGAGGCTTGGCTGTTAAGCCTGTCTATGGGTTGCTGCATCTTTCTTATCTGAAGAATCATTCCCATTCTGGGATGATCGAAGTAATGAATTTCATCGCTTCTTATTCGTCTGTTTTGCTTCATAGGGAAGGAATACAGGAAGGGTGTAGACAGATTGACCTCACTCGAATTGTATCGGGTGTTATCCCGCATCACGTCTAAGGTTTTAGTGCCTTCTTCTCTTAAATTTAATGCCGTTTCAACATAAAGGTAGTGGTCTAAGTAGATGTTGATTGTGCCATCGAGTTTCCAGACAGGCTTATGTTCAACTACGCCAAAACTTCCTCCCAGAAAGTCAAACTGAGGCACATCCGACTGAGTCGTTTGGCTGAGAGTCGATTGACCATTGAGCTCAAATTGTGAAGAGTAATCTTTTCCCGAGAAAATTCTAACGGGTATGGCTCTGCGTCTAGGTTGCATCGCCTGCTGCCAGGTCATGTGTAACAGACTCTTAGTGCCTCTTTCTCTGGACAGTTTCGTTATGATGTCTTTGAACTGATTCTGATCACTGGCTAACAGTACGGGAGCGCCACCTGGTACACCATATTGCGTCGATGGGGCAGCTATACTCCATGGGATCTGGGCAGGGTGATTCATTTGGGTGGATGAACTGAGTTGTTGGTTACATTCATCGGCCTTAGTGGCCCAATCATGTGCTGAACAAGCATCTAAACCTAGGCTGGCAGCGGTAATATCGGTGCTGAACTGTGGCGAAATCAGATCCACCATCCTCTTTGGGTTTTGCAAAGAAACCTGCTCAGGCGCTTGCTCTTGAGACTGACCACTGGTTCTCTCGAAGAGATAGACCTCAACTTCAAACCAACGCTCATCCTGGGCGTAGGCCTGCTGAGACAGAGAGAGTAGGCCTGCAATGATTAAAAAAGTTTGTCTTAACACATTATTCTCCAAGACGATGTTGTGATAATTGCCCTAATAGCAATTTTACCAGTGCCAGTCTATCCTTGTGTGACTCGGCTGGAATGAGGAATTTTAACTTACTCGGGCCATCCATTCGATAGTTTTGTGGCTGACTTTGCAGTAAACCGATAATAAAGCCCGGATCGACGCAATGATCGTCGTTAAATTCCAGGCTTCCACCCTTAGCATGCATCTCAAGTTTCTTAATGCCGAGACTGGTGGCCAGATGTTTGTACAGGGTTAGCTCCATCAGGTTCTTAGTGGCGTCAGGTAGCATGCCAAAGCGATCGATAAGTTCGACTTTTAGTTCATCGATGGCATTCTCTGAATCACAGTTGGCAATGCGTTTATACAGAGACAAGCGAATATTGACGTCATGGACGAAATCATCGGGTAGTAAGGCCGGAATTCGCAGTTCTATCTCACATTGACGTCTGAGCATCTGACTGAGGGAGGGCTCTTTACCCTCTTTAAGCGACTTAACCGCATCTTCCAGCATCTCCATATAGAGGGTGAACCCTATCTTGGAGATGTGGCCAGATTGTTCATCGCCTAACAGCTCGCCGGCACCGCGGATCTCAAGATCTTGGGTGGCCAGTAAAAAGCCTGCGCCTAAATCTTCTAAGGCTCCGATGGCTTCCAGACGTTTGCGTGCATCGGATGAAATGCTTTTGGGATGCGGCGTCATCATGTAGGCATAAGCCTGATGATGGGAGCGGCCGACACGTCCTCTCAGTTGGTGCAGCTGGGCTAAGCCAAACTTATCGGCTCTTTCTATAACTATGGTGTTCGCCGAGGGCACATCGATGCCGGTCTCGATAATGGTGGTACAGACGAGTACGTTGAACTTTTGATGATAAAAGTCAGACATGACTCTTTCTAAGTCGCGTTCCCGCATCTGGCCGTGAGCCGTCACGACTCTAGCTTCAGGCAGGAGCTCACGTATTTCGTCGGCGCGTTTCTCTATGGTTTCGACCTTGTTGTGTAGAAAATAAACTTGCCCGCCACGGAGAATTTCACGCAATAAGGCTTCGCGTATGGTGGTGGAATCGTACTCCCTGATGAAGGTCTTTACCGCGAGCCGCTTGGCCGGTGGTGTGGCAATAATCGACAGATCCCGCATGCCTGACATCGCCATATTTAAGGTTCTGGGAATAGGCGTTGCCGTTAAGGTTAAGATATCTACATTAGCCCGCAGCGCCTTAATTTTTTCTTTCTGCCTAACACCGAATCTGTGTTCCTCATCGATGACCAACAAGCCTAAGTTGTCAAAATCACCCTCTGAATGGAGTAATTTATGGGTACCTATGATGATATCAACTTTACCCTTACTGAGTTCATCCATGATCATCTTCTGTTCTTTAGCCGTCTTGAAGCGAGATATCACCTCAATCTTAACCGGCCAATCGGCAAATCTGTCTTTGAAGTTCTCGAAGTGTTGCTGGGCCAGTAAGGTGGTAGGCACTAAAATAGCGACTTGCTTGCCATCGTTGACCGCGACGAAGGCGGCTCTCATTGCCACCTCAGTCTTACCAAAGCCGACATCGCCACAGACGAGTCTATCCATGGAGATGGGAGAGCACATATCTGTTAAAACCGCTTTGATAGAGGTCTCTTGATCGACGGTCTCTTCGAAGGGAAAACTATTGGCGAACTGGGCATACTCTTGTTCATCGATCTTACACGCCGTGCCTGGCCTCGCCTGTCTTCGTGCGTAGACATCGAGCAGTTCGACGGCAACATCGCGGATTTTTTCTATCGCTTTCTTCTTGGCCTTGGCCCATGTTTCATTGCCAAGTTTGTTTAAGTGAGCTTCTTCGTCCGGCCCTACACTGTAACGGCTAATGAGGTGAAGTGATGACACAGGTACATAAAGTTTATCACCACCGGCATATTCCAATTTGAGGTATTCGGCGACAAGGCCGCCGGTATCTAAGGTTTCCAGTCCCTGATATTTTGCGACGCCATGATCTAAGTGGACTATGGGTTGGCCGACTTTGAGCTCGGCTAAGTTTTTGACTAAGGCGTCACTACTTATCTGTTTCTGTCTGTCTCGGCGACGTTTTTGAGATATACGATGACCGAATAGTTCGGTTTCACAGACCAGGCTAAATTTTCCACCTCGGCTCTTCTCTATGATGCAGCCGTTAGAGAGAGGGGAGACGATGAGTCCAAGCTTAGTCTTCGAGGCGGTAAACTCCGCTAAGCTGTCAAATCGTTTCGGCTTGATATCTATCTTATCGAGTAGTTCGAGTAAGGCTTCGCGGCGACCCTCAGATTCCGCGCTGAAGAGTATGCTGGTCTCTTTCGTCGCATATTCTTGCAGCTGGATCAGTGGCTGTTTTAGCTTGTGATTGGCTGTCAACTCAGGCAGTTTTTCTAGTTTAGCCTGATGACCCTTGTCTGTGTCCTCGCCAATCTTGAGCAGAGTCCTTGGCAGGGTCTTAAAATTAGCGAAAATCTGCTCCGTGAGCAGATAGAGCTCTTTAGGTTCCAGTAACGGGCGTAACGGATCCACGCGCCTATCTTCATATCTCAGCTCAACTTCGGCTAAATGGGCCTTAGAGGCGGCCTCAAGGTCGCCGATATTGACCAGTTGAGCATGTTCTGGCAGATAATCGAACAGGCTGGCAGTCTCGTCGAAAAATAGTGGCAGATAGCTCTCGATCCCAGCAGGAAAGATTTTTCGACTGACCATCTGATAGACAGATTCAGGTTCTTTAACCAAGCGTTCGAAACGTCGACGGTATCTTTGTCTAAAGCCTTCAATTGCCAGATCATCGGTTGGGAACTCTTTTGCCGGCAGTAAACGTATCGCATCAATTTGCCCACTGGATCTCTGGCTCTCTGGGTCGAAGTGTCTGATGGACTCAACTTCATCATCAAATAACTCGATACGGAAGGGTTGCTCCGAGCCCATAGGAAATAGATCGATTATCGAGCCTCTGACGGCAAACTCACCATGTTCATACACTTGCTCGACTAAGTGATAGCCTGTGCTCACCAGTTGCTGTTTGACATCCTGAAGACAATAATTATCGCCTTTTTTTAACATGAGCACATTGCCGGCTAAGAAGGATTTAGGCGGTAAGCGCACCATCAAGGTGCTCAAGGGAACGATAACCAGTCCCTGTTTGGCATTGGGCAGCCGAGATAAGGTCTCTAATCTTTGGGATACCAGATCTTGGTGGGGAGAGAAACTGTCATAGGGCAAGGTTTCTCTGTCCGGGAAAAGCCACACCGGAAAATCGGTACCTTTGAGCAGATAATCCAGTTCAGATTCGAGTAACAGGGCTGTGGGTGTGTCGTGAGTCACAGCAACTGTGATGCCTACATGGTTTTGAACCAAGTTAGCTAAGGTGATGGCTTGAGAGGCACCACCTAATGTATATAGTGTTTGCGCTTTTGATGCACTTTTGACTGCGGGGGGAGTCAATATTGAGAAAGATTTCATTCAGATGTGGCAAAAGAGTAGCGTCAAAGATGCCTGATATTGTAGAGGCTTACAGCCTCTTGTGCTAGAGAAAACTTATGAGCTGCTTTTCGCCTGTTTACGCAATTTAAGCTGCTTTTGTTGCACGCTTAGACTGGCTTTGACCAATTGTTCCACATCAGTCTCCAGTATTTGAGTAAATTCAAGACTGCTGATGTATTGGCCGCTAGCTTGATTGTCATCTGTATCTAACGGCTCAGAGACGGTGACTTTCACGAAGCATAATAGGGCGACTAACTCATCTCGAATGTGCAGAGTGATCTTAAATTGCGCATTTTCAACAAGCTGAGTATCGCTGATTATCCGAATGCCACTGCCGCCAAAGTAGGCGCCTCGATATTGTTCCCCTTCATGCTGCTCACGCTCTAACACATACTGCAGCACCAGATCTATCTTACGGGACTGGAGTTTAAGGTAATCCACCACAGTCTTAGCTTCGTCGTCTAGGTGTCTTAGTTGCAGTAAACAGTCAGATTCCAGGGATTTGACTTCGTTGATGAGCAGCAAACCCGTAGGTAACATGGCTCTTAATTCGTGTTCAGTGGGCAGAGCCTGCTCTTTTGGCCAGGGCGAAAGATAGGCGCTAAAGTTATGCTTCACACTAAAATAGGGAGTTGAGTCTGTGAACAAGGGATTTCCTCTTGTTTTTATATAGCTATTACCCCTATTATCGTGCGCATCTTAATGATTTAGCAAGGCTGATTATTTATTGGGCCTGTAGGACACTATGAATCTTGCGTTATCTTCACATATAGGCTTTCGTTATTGGCGTGCGAGAAAGGCTAATGGCTTCGCCTCTTTCATCACTTTTTTTGCAGTTTCCGGTATCTTACTCGGCGTGGCAGCATTGATCATCGTCAGTTCTGTGATGAATGGACTCGAAGGTCAGTTGAAACAGCGCATATTAGGCGCAGTGCCTCAGTTGACGGTGCATTCGACGGCACCTATCGAGCAGTGGCAGAGTAAGATCACCGAACTGAGCAAACTCCCGGGTGTTATCGGTGTCACTCCCAGCATATCCAATCAGGCCATGATCCAATCCAGCAGCAACATAAGTGCAATCCAGGTCTACGGCATCTATCCGGATTTTGAACATGATCTCTTAGCCACTATGCAGCGCAGTTTTAACGGCAGTTTCGATCAGCTTGCAGCGGGCAAGTATCGCATCGTTTTAGGCTCATTGCTTGCGAGACGCCTGGATGTGTCATCCGGTGATAAGGTGAGACTATTGAGCGGCGAAGGTGTCATCTATTCTCCCTTAGGTCC
The DNA here is from genome assembly GCA_023284085.1 of Shewanella benthica. Lineage (GTDB taxonomy): Bacteria > Pseudomonadota > Gammaproteobacteria > Enterobacterales > Shewanellaceae > Shewanella > Shewanella benthica. Next base: position 95,113 of record JAKVHY010000022.1, on the reverse strand, counting down.
GGTGCCGAGTCAGAGAAATTTTGTAGTTGCTGGTGTGTTTGAGATGGGATCTCAAGTCGATGCGAATCTGGCTTATGTTCATTATGAAGATGCCCAGAGACTGATGCGGCAAAAGCCCGGTGAGGTAAAGCATCTGAGGTTTTACCTCGATGATCCCTTCAATGCCGCCAATCTGAGCGCTGATGTGATAGCCGAGTTTAGCAAAGATAATCTTAAGGTCACCACCTCGGATTGGCGCGAAACCTATGGTCATCTTTTCGGTGCGGTGAAGATGGAGAAGAATATGATGTCTCTTATGCTGAGCCTCATTATCGCCGTCGCTGCATTTAACATTGTATCCGCGCTGGTGATGATGGTGGTCGACAAGACTGCCGACGTCGCCGTGCTCAAGACTCAGGGATTGATGACATCCGATGTGATGGGGATATTTATGATCCAAGGTTCGCTCAATGCCATCATAGGACTCGTTTGCGGTCTGGTCGTGGGCATAACAATCACATTGAATCTCAATACCATCTTAAATACATTTGGCATCTCGGTGCTCGGGGCGGGTCAATCTCTGCCAGTGCAACTGGAATGGAGCCAGATGAGTCTGATAGTCTTAGGCACCTTACTCATCTCATTTTTTGCTACCGTCTATCCGGCGATGAGAGCCGCCGGGGTACAGCCAGCCAATGCACTGAGGCATGAATAGACACATTTTATGGATGCTAAGTTTAAGACATCATAGATGCTACGTGGTCAATGACGTGGCTTGAATGAATTGAAAAATTAATGAATTGAAGAGTTGAACAAGATGCAAGAGTTATTACTGGAAGTAAAAGGTGTGACTAAGCGCTACCAAGAGGGCAGCGTCGATACTCAAGTGCTTAACAATGTGGATCTGCAGGTATTTAAAGGCGAGCAGCTGGCTATCGTAGGCACATCGGGTTCGGGTAAGAGCACGTTACTGCACATTATGGGAACCTTAGACAGCCCCACTAGTGGCAGCGTGACTATGTTAGGCGAAGACCTCTATGCATTATCGAGTCGGCGACAATCGGAGATACGCAATCAAGATCTAGGTTTCATCTATCAGTTTCATCACCTTTTACCCGAATTTTCCGCACTGGAGAATGTTGCTATGCCGGCGCTAATCCATGGCGTGAAACGAGAACAGGCCCACCAAGATGCTAAGGTGCTACTCGAGCGAGTGGGGTTAGGCCATAGGCTAGATCACACACCATCGGAGATGTCTGGTGGCGAACGACAACGTACGGCCATTGCCAGAGCCTTGATCAATCAGCCCAAACTCGTGTTAGCCGATGAGCCTACGGGCAATCTGGATGCTGCCAGCGGCGAGGCTGTCTATGAGCTTATCCAGGAATTGGCGACTCAGTTAGGCACTGCATTTGTCGTGGTGACCCATGATCGTAAGCTAGCCTCCAGAATGGACAGACAGTTACACATGAAAGATGGCAACTTGTGCGTTTTAGACATAAATCACCTAGCAAGTGAGGCTTCATGAGTCGTTTGTTGTTATTTTGTGTGGGATGGCGCTGCTATCTCGCTGGTCAATCTGATCTTGTTGTAAGTGAGGCTGCATGAGTCGTTTGTTGTTATTTTGTGTGGGGTGGCGCTACTATCATCTCGCTGGTCAATCTGATCTTGTTGTAAGTGAGGCTGCATGAGTCGTTTGTTGTTATTTTGTGTGGGGTGGCGCTACTATCATCTCGCTCGCCAATCTGATCTTGTTGTAAGTGAGGCTGCATGAGTCGTTTGTTGTCAATTTGGGTGGGGTGGCGCTTCTATCTCGCTCGTCAATCCAATAGCTTTATCAGCTTTATCTCCTTTGCATCCACCGCTGGGATAGCCTTAGGTGTTGCCGTATTAATCGTAGTGTTATCGGCGATGAATGGTTTCGAGCGAGAGTTAGAGAACCGATTACTCGGCGTGGTGGCTCATGGCGAGCTTACTGGCGTGAATGAGCCCATTGCTCATTGGCAGGAAATTGCCAATGATGCTGAGAAGATACCAGGTATATTGGCCTCGGCTCCTTTCATTCGACTCCAGGGCCTGGTGCAGAAACCCGGTGGATTTCAAGGCCTGAGCGTCTTAGGCATAGACACAGAGAAAGAACAGAAGGTCTCTGTTATCTCTGACTTTATGTCTAAGGAAACCTGGTCGAAATTAGCCAAGGGTGATGAAAATAATATCGTGCTTGGTAAGGGCTTGGCCGACAGTCTGGACCTGAGCGCCGGGGACTCCTTGAGTCTCTATATGCCAGATGTCTCACGTCAGAGCCGAGAAAGCAAAAGGATTGCCTCGGCTAAGAGTCATCGCTTCGTGGTGGCTGGTGTGTTTGAACTCGGAGGTGAGCTGGATCTTACCACCGCCTATATTCCCATGAAGTATGCGGCTTCGATTTTAGGCATGGGGCAGGGGGTATCGGGGGTCAGAATTAAGGTTGAGCAGGTATTTGAAGCGCCCAAGTTGATCAGAGAGCTTGGCTATAGCCAAGACCAATATCTTTACCTCAGCGATTGGACACGGACGCAAGGTAACCTTTATCAAGACATTCAGTTAGTCAGGGTCGTCATGTATCTGGTGCTTGCCCTGGTTATCGCCGTGGCCTGTTTCAACATAGTGTCGACTCTGGTGATGGCGGTTCGCGACAAGCAGTCTGAGATAGCAATATTATTGACCATGGGCATGAAGCGGGCCTCTATCATGATGATATTTATCGTCCAGGGTGCCCTTAACGGTGTCCTGGGGTGTGTATTGGGTGGTGTGTTTGGAGCCATAATCGCAGATAATCTGAGCAGCATTGCCAAAGGTATCGAAAACATCTTAGGCATAAAACTACTGTCCGCCGATGTCTACTTTATCGATTTTCTGCCTTCAGAGCTGATCTTGTCAGATGTGTTTACTGTGCTGCTGCTCGCCTTCATCATGAGCCTGCTGGCGACTATATACCCTGCCTGGAAGGCGAGTCAGACTCAGCCTGCAATGGCGCTGGCGGGGCGTTAAATAGCAAGACGAGTAAGACTCAGATTGCAATGAATGGCGTTGGCGGGGCGGTAACACAAGTCCTGCCAGAAAGACGAGTAAGACCCAGATTGCAATGAATTGCGCTGGCGGGGCGGTAAATAAAAATCCTCCTAAGAAGACGAGTAAGACTCAGATTGCAATGAATGGCGCTGGCGGGGCGATAAATAAATATCCTCCCAGGAAGGCGAGTAAGACCCAGATTGTAATGAATGGTGCTCACTTCAAACCGTTTCTGCTCTTCCATTTGAGCAAGATGGAATATCTCCACAGGGTCTTGATCAGGAAATAGCCAATTAAGGCGAACACACTTCCTAATACCAGGCAGCCTAACATGAAGGGCGGGCCTATGGTAAACACGGATGCTTCCACCCATCGCCAGGTCGCCTCGAATGCAAATTCTTGGGGCGGGTGGCTGAGTATCTTGGCTCCCAACATATAGGCTGCATAAAACATGAAGGGCATGGTAACCGGATTAGTTATCCACACCAGTGCGACAGCTATGGGTAAATTACAATTGAAAACAATGGCGAGTGCCGCCGCAAGTACCATCTGAAATGGCATAGGGATCCAAGCGACAAAAAGGCCTACGGCGAAGGCCGTTGGGGCTGAGCGACGATTGAGTGCCCATAGATTCTCTTTATGTAACAGCTTGCCGAACATCTGCAAGTGTTTGTGATTCCGCAGAGTCTCGGGTTTAGGCATAAACTTTTCGATGAATTTTTTTGGCATAGATTGCAATTACTGTCTTAACTTATTCAGTATGAATCGATTTATGTTTGGCTTCAGCATTAGCATTTTATCCAGTCTCTTGTGGCCGGTGTTACCGTCAACACCTGTATATATAGCCTCAGGTGTGGTGGGCCTAATTGTGCTGAAACGAACTCCTGTTATTGCCGGAGTACTACTCGCGGTCGGGTGGGTTTCACTTTTTGTTCAACTCTTATTGGTTGATGAACCACCGAACTCAGTACAAAACATCATCGTGAGGGGCGAAATCATAGCACTAGTTGGTTCAAACGGCGACTGGCTTAGTATGGATATTCGCCAATCAAATTTAAAAAGTGCATTTTTTTTATCTAAAGTACTCAGACTGAGTTGGAAGCAAGCCCCTAAACTGGCAATTGGTGAGCAATGGGAGTGGGTGGTAAAGCCCAAGCCCATCACCAGTGTATTAAATCAGGGGGGCTATAATCAGCAACGCAGTTTTCTGAGTCGACACATAGTGATGAAAGGGAGTGTAAAATCAGGCGTTAAGCTCAAAGAGGCGCAGTCCCTTCGCAGTAAAATAGTCAAGAAGTTAAAACCTGAGCTGGCACATTTTGCTCATGGGGATCTGATGTTAGCGCTCTTGCTCGGGGATAAGAGCCTAATCGATAGTGAAAGGTGGCGCTCATTAAGAGTATCAGGCTCTGGGCATCTGATTGCCATCTCTGGACTGCATCTTTCTGTAGTCACCACCTGGGTATTTTTTCTCTCTCTGTTTTTACTGACACGTTTTAAGCCTAGCCTGAGTCGGAAAAACATATTGATAGCGGGTTTGTTCTCGGCCGTCGCCGCTATATTTTATGCTTACCTCGCTGGATTCTCCCTGCCGACACAACGTGCCCTCATCATGTTACTCCTCTTGCTTACCATGGGCCTGACGAAGCGTTTCTCCTCTCCCTGGGAACGTCTGCTTTATGCGCTGTTTTTTATTTTACTCTTCGACCCTTTGGCTTGCATGAGTGCCGGCTTCTGGTTGTCGTTTTCAGCCCTGGGGATTATTTTTCTCTCGTTATCTCAATGGACAAGGCGTGAATCGGATCAGGAGGCTGACACTGGCCCCCTGCTGAATGTGAAAAATAAACTCGCCATGTTCTGGTCCGTACAGTGGCGTTTAAGCTTGGGCTTAGGGCTGATCCAGGCATTGCTCTTCGGGGGGATTTCCGCCTATGGCTTGTTGTTCAACCTTGTCTTGGTACCTTGGTTTAGTCTGGTGGTTATCCCAGTTTCATTTCTATGTTTCTTGATATGGGCGGGTGGACACGTTTTTTTCATGGAATTAACGCAAATTTTTACTTTAGTAGACCTGAGTTTAGTGCCCATGAGTCTGGGGTTTGGCTTGATTGAATCTTTGCCTGGTGCATGGATAAGCGTTTCGGGTCAGACCATAGCTTGCCTGATCTTTTTTATGTTGGGATTGCTGATGTTTCGGGTTTCACAGCAGAGATGGCGACTCGTCTCAATAAGCTTGTGCATGCCTCTAGTACTCAGCGTACTGTTTGGGCTGCTCACGCCACCCCAGAATGAGTGGCGACTTCATCTGTTGGATGTGGGGCAGGGGCTCAGCGCCGTTATTGAAAAATCAGGTAAGGCGCTGATCTATGACACTGGCGCTGCCTATGGCACTAATTTCAGTTATGCCGAGAGGGTTATTCTCCCGTTTCTGAGATTTAGAGGACTCGATTCTGTCGATTATCTGGTGCTTAGTCATAGTGATAACGATCATGCGGGCGGCGCTAAGCTATTGGTGGACAGCTTTCCCTATGCACGCATCATTACTGATATGCCTGAGTATTCGCAGCTCAATTGCCGACCTAAGTCTTTGTTATGGCAAGGGCTCAAGCTAGAAATATTGGCGCCTATGATCCCAGAAGATGGCAATAATGGCTCTTGCGTGTTAAGAGTGAGCGATGGTAAACATCAATTGATGTTATCTGGTGATATCGAGAAAGAGGCAGAAGTTTTGCTGTTAGATAGCCAGCAAACTTTGCTGAGTGAAGTCTTAGTGGTTCCTCATCACGGTAGCCGTACCTCTTCCACTGCCGCTTTTATCAATCGAGTCTCCCCGCAACTGGTCTTGTTTCCCGCTGGGTTTAATAATCGTTATGGCTTCCCTAAGAAAGACGTTGTCGAACGTTATCTGTCAACGGGCGCGCAGGTGTTAGTGACCGGGAGTGAGGGGCAGATTAGTGTGCTTTTTCACCATGATGAACGGCGTGCCAGCACTTACCGCGGCGATCTGGCGCCTTTTTGGTACAACAGCTTGTTTAGGTTTGGTGAGAATAACAATACAGAGTAGAATGCCTATTTTGAATTATGAATAGACTCGTTAATGACAAACTCTTCAAATCAAGAAGTCTGGACCGTATTTAAGCGCCTAATGGGCTATATCAAGCCATTGAAAGTCGTGTTTGGCTTTGCCGTTCTTGGCTTGTTCATGTATGCCGCAGTCGATGCCACCTTTATCGCCGTGATTAAGCCCTTTATCGATGGCGGCTTCGGCGGTCAAGTCAGTCAGGTGACTTCATCATCGGGTGTCGCCAATATTGATCTTGGTACTAGTGATGGTTTTGGCGCATCGAATGATGTGCTGATGATGGCGCCTATCGTCGTCATCGTGCTTTTTAGCCTGCGTGGCTTGGCTAATTTTCTATCTACCTACTGTATCTCTTTCATGAGTGCACGCCTCATCATGGATTTGCGCCAAGAAGTGTTCGAGCATTACCTCACCCTTCCAGTGAGTTACATTGATAGGGAGAACTCAGGTAATCTTATCTCCCGTGTCACCTATGATACCGAGCAGATAGCGCGTGCTACAGGTAGCGCGCTGATCAGTATCGTCAGAGACAGCATCACTGTGGTCGGCATGCTCGCTATCATGTTCTTCTACTCCTGGAAGCTATCTCTGTGTATTTTTGTCATCGGTCCTATCATAGGTTTGATCATCTCCATCGTCAGTAAACGTTTTCGCAAAGTCTCTAAGCGAATACAAGCCGCGATGGGCGGTGTGACCGCAGCAACTGAGCAGATGATCAAAGGTCATAAAAATGTACTGGCTTTTGGCGGTCAGGAAACTGAATCTGAGCGTTTCGCTCTGGTTAATGAGCAAAACCGGTATCAAAATATGAAACTGGCTCTGGCGCAATCCATCAGCCAACCTCTGGTTATGGTGATAGGCTCTTTCGCTCTGGCCTTCGTTTTGTATGCCGCGAGCTTCGAGGGGATGCAAGAGGAGCTAACGGCGGGCACATTCGCCACCATTCTCGGTGCCATGCTGGCCATGCTACAGCCAATCAAGAGTCTGACTCGCGTCAATGCCGAGTTTCAGCGAGGTATTGCCGCCAGTACCACAGTGTTTGAACTGTTAGATACTCAACCAGAAGTCGATAATGGCACCTATAAGGTCGAGCGCGTCAAAGGTGAGCTTAGCTTTAACCAGGTGAGTTTTCGCTATCCTAATCAAGAGAAGCTTGCACTGAATAAAATTGATTTTTCAGTCAAGCAGGGCCAGACCATCGCCTTAGTCGGGCGTTCCGGCTCGGGTAAGTCGACGATAGCGAGTCTGATCACCCGTTTCTATACAGGCCTCGAAGCGGGAAGTATCGAGCTTGATGGTGTCAACATAGATGATTTCGAGCTCAAGAATCTTCGCAGTCAAGTTGCACTGGTTTCGCAGCAGGTGACCCTGTTTAACGATACCATAGGGAATAACATCGCCTATGCCTACCCGGGGGAAGTGACCCAAGAGCAGATCATTGAGGCGGCAACGCTGGCACACGCCATGGAGTTTATCGAGTTACTGCCTGAAGGGCTAGATACTCAAGTGGGTGAGAATGGTGTCTTGCTCTCCGGTGGTCAGCGACAAAGAATTGCCATCGCTCGGGCTATCTTACGTAACTCGCCAGTACTCATACTCGATGAGGCAACGTCGGCGCTAGATACCGAGTCAGAGAAAGCCATTCAATTGGGACTGGATAACTTGCGTCATAACCGAACCTCGATAGTGATTGCTCACAGATTGTCGACTATCGAATCTGCGGATCAGATTTTAGTGATAGATCAAGGTGAGGTAGTAGAGCGTGGCGATCATAAGTCTCTGCTAGCTCAAGATAGCGTATACGCTAACTTGTATAAAATGCAGTTTAGTAGTTAAGTCATGCAAGAATTTGCCAATAAACTTTGGTATCCGGATAAGGATGCTCATCCGGTCTTTAGGCTGCTTAAGTATCTTTTATTGCCATTGACCTTACTGTTTTGGCTGGTGAGCCTTATCAGGCGCTCGCTGTTTAAGTCGGGTCTGAAACAGAGTCATAGCCTCCCTGTGGCAGTTATCATTGTCGGTAATATCACAGTGGGAGGCAGTGGTAAGACGCCCACTGTCATTTATCTTATCGACTTGCTACGCAAACATGGCCTAAAGCCAGGCGTGATCAGTCGCGGCTACGGGGTTAAGTTCGAAGGCGTAAAAAAAGTCGAGCCACAGATGCCTGCAGCGGAAGTAGGGGATGAACCTGCCATGATAGTCGCCAGAACTGGCGTGCCTATGGTGATAGGGGCCGACAGAGTCAAGGCGGCGGAAACGTTGCTTACCGATAGCCAAGTTGATGTGATCATCAGCGATGACGGCTTGCAGCATTATCGACTCGGGCGTGACATAGAATTACTTATTCTCGATGGTGCGCGCAGATTTGGTAATGGCATGCTGTTACCTTCGGGACCTCTACGAGAGGGATGCTGGCGAGCTCAGTCTGTTGACTTCATCTTAGTCAACGGCCAAGCACGGGATGATGAGTTTCAGATGGAGCTCCAGCCTCAAGGTATCTTTCCCGTATCGCCATCTTCAAAGCATACTTATGTGCCTACTCCCGTGGTTGCTGTCGCTGGAATAGGTAACCCGCAACGCTTCTTCAATTCCTTAGATGAGCAAGGGCATACCGTCATTAAGACACATGGTTTTGAGGATCATCAGCAGTTTACTCTCGATGCCCTGATGCAGGTGGCGGGCGAACACCCCATATTGATGACAGAGAAAGATGCAGTTAAGTGTCGCGATTTTGCAAAAGATAACTGGTGGTATCTTGCGGTTGATGCCAAGCTACCCACAAGATTTGAAGCGGATCTCATGGACAAGGTTCATGGAGCCATGAAAAAGAAACAAGGAAAATCAGATGGCGTTTGATAGAAAATTATTAGAAATTGTTGCTTGTCCGATCTGTAAAGGAAAGTTGGATTACGATAAAGCCAAGCAACAGTTGATCTGCAAGGCAGACCGTCTGGCCTATGCCATTAACGATGGCATCCCTGTACTGCTGGAAAACAAGGCTGAGCCTTGGCAGGACGAGGCATAAACTTAAATAAGCCATTGCCTAGGCAATATTAACGCTCCTATATGGAGCGTTTTTTATGGCGTTTCCCTTACTCTAAGCCAGTTTAGGTGTCGTTTGCTTGAGTTTCACTAATTCACATTGCTTTAATTAACCCAAATCTCCATAATCATCTGTCACTTTTTTGGAGCTACCGCGTGCCTGAACAAACTTTCGAAGCTGTCGTTGGAAAAATATTGGATGATAACCAAGGGACCAGAGTTCTCAAGTTTGAGCATCAAGGTCAATTCTATTGGCTTAAACAAGCGGAGAAACTGACGGGTGCAATGCGATTTCTCAAGCAGAGTCCTGCTAAGGCATTGCAGATTGAAGTTGAAACATTAGCCATGCTCGCCAGTAAAGGTGCGCAAGTTCCTCAGCTTATGTGTTCATCCCCAGATTATTTTGTTATTGCCGATGTCGGCCCGACGATCAGTTCCTGGCTCAGTGATAAGACCTTGAGTCAGGATGAAAAACAGCAGATATTGAATGCGAGTGCGACTGCTTTGGCTAATCTACATCAGTTAGGGCTCGCTCACGGTCGACCGGCCTTGAGAGATATCAGCTGGAGTGAAGGTCAGGTACATTTCATCGATTTTGAAGCCAGTCAGAACAGTAAAGATATCGCCTATCAGCAGAGACGCGATCTACTCGTGTATATTCATAGTCTGTATCGCTATATGGGACCGGATCACGAGATGATAACCCCGGCTATCCAAGCCTATCGTGATGCGGGTGGCGAAGCTATCTGGCTAGATGCAAAACAATGGCTCACCCCCTGGCAGTGGATTTATCCGGGTTTGAGACTGTTTAAAGATATCGGCGGCAAAGATCTGCGGCCCATGTTCTGGTTGTTATGGCACTTTAGGCAGCTAGCATAATGTCCCTGTTCAATTTCACGGCTTAAGTTTTCTAGCCCAATTTCCCGACTCAGCTTCCCTGCTTAGTATTAGGGGGGATGTCATCATTCCCCTAACTCACTCCACGAATCGTGTATACCATCAAGTATCTTCCTTGAATTAATCATTTGTGCCCTGAGCTATTGTTCTGATTAGGGCGATATCCTAAACTTGCCCTATCTATAATACCGATTATTAAAATTAAAATATAAAGGGACTATTGGTGAAAAAATACATTTTAGCGACCATATGTTGTTCGTCTTTGTTAGCGTTTCCGGCCATATCACAGCAAGATGAGTTCTCGTTTGATGCAGTACAGTATCGAGAAGATGTTCGGGTGTTGGCCAGCGATAAGTTTGGCGGCAGGGCGCCCTTGTCCGCAGGAGAGGCCTTAACCTTAGATTATCTGGTTAACTCATTTAAGAAGATAGGATTGGAGCCGGGTTATAAGGGCAGTTATTTGCAAGCTGTTCCCTTGGCCGAGATCCGCGCCGATGCGGATATGACTCTCAGTATAGAGGGGATGACGTTTAGCCAAGGCGATCAGTTTACTGCCAGAACCCAGAGAATAGTCGATCAAGTTGAACTCAAGAATAGTGAACTGGTGTTTGTTGGTTATGGCATTAATGCCCCCGAGTATGCTTGGGATGATTATCAAGGTATAGATGTGAAGGGCAAAACTGTCATCGTCTTAGTCAATGATCCAGGTTTTGCGACTCAAGATGACGACTTGTTTAAAGGCAATGCCATGACCTATTACGGCCGCTGGACCTACAAGTATGAAGAGGCCGCCAGACAAGGCGCCGCTGGCGTGTTTATCGTTCATGAAACAGCTCCGGCAGCCTATGGTTGGGGGGTGGTGCAAAACTCGAATACAGGCAGTAAGTTTACTCTCATTGACGATAACAAGAACATGGGCCAAGTCGGAGTCATGGGCTGGGTGCAGCATGACGTAGCCAGACAAATTTTTGCTAAGGCAGATCTCAATTATGAAACCTTGAAGCTAGCGGCCAGTAAACCAGGTTTCAAGGCCGTCGATCTCAACATGAAAGCCAACCTGTTGCTGAAAAATACCTTAGTGATGGCCGAGTCTTTCAATGTTGTTGCCAAACTGCCCGGCAGCAATAAGGGAGATGAGACACTTGTCATGCATGCCCATTGGGATCATCTGGGCACTAAGCTAGATGCAGAAGGAAATAAGCAGATATTTAATGGCGCTGTCGATAATGCCTCTGGCGTCGCCGGTGTACTCGCCTTAGCCAAGGCCTTTAAGGCAAAGGCTGATAAAATGCCTTTTAAACGAGATATTTTATTTACTAGCTTCACGGCAGAGGAAACCGGACTCATAGGTGCCCAACATTTTGCCCAGAATCCGCCGGTATCCACTAAAAATATCGTTGCCTTCCTCAATATCGATGGCATGAATGTCAACGATGGCGTGGATTACATCTTAGGTTATGGTCAAGGTGTATCTGAACTAGAAAACTACTTAAAAGAGGCCAGCGCAGCGCTGAAACGCCATGTCAAAGCCGATCCTCGTCCGCAAAATGGCTTGATGTACCGTTCTGATCACTTTGCATTGGCTCAGCAAGGCGTTCCTGGCTTGCTGTTTATGAGTTTAGGCGATACTGATCCCGATTATATCGCTCACAAATACCATAAAGGCCAAGATGATTATGACAATACTTGGTCTCTTGGGGGCGTAAGACAAGATCTGCAGCTAATCGGTGATATTTTGGCTCGTCTCGCTAATGATCAAGATTGGCCTAGGTGGCTCGAAGACTCAGATTTTAAAGCCAGACGCGCCCAGGATGGTCGATAGCTATTTGGCTTTACTCTTGTTGGCTAAACGTCAGTGGATATAGGATCATTAAGCAGTGCACTCATGTGCACTGCTTAATGTTATAAAATTAAAAGAGGCTAACAGTTTTGTACGTCCCCCTATCTTGGAGGTGCAAGACCTGTTCGAGTCTATTTTACCTTCAACTTGTATCATCATCTATATGTGCTCTGAACTCTTGTCCGTGCTGGAGCGCTAGTTTCAATTCGCCATATCTTTCATCCCGGCATTTAACTTTCAAGCGCTTGGCGTAGATGTGATTAAAAATTGAGCGATCGATCAAATTTTGATCGATTACTGTTTGTAATTGCATCAATCTGTTTGCTAATATGCCCGCTGATTTAATTGGTCAGTCCAGAGCGGGTAAGCGCTGGACGCATTCAACCGTGACTTGTCAAGTTCCCGGTACCGGTCATCTCAACATTAACAATCAGTCGCTAAGACTGGTTTATCAAGATTTAGTCTGACTCTCTGGAGTAATAATTTGAACAACATCTATGTCTCGGCGGCATCGCTTTCGGCTGCTCGCAATATTTCCCGGCTCTCGGTCACTGCTCTGATGGTATTTTCCGCCATTAGTTTGTCTGCCGCCTCTGCCGCCTCTGTCGCCGAACCATGGAGCCACCATTCAGCCGCCAGTGCCACGGCCCAGCAAGGCGTCGCGGCTAATGGTAAAGGCAGAGACAATGCCAGTGCCAGAAGAGCCAAACAGGCTCACAAGCAAGAGACCGAGAAACAGACTCTGGCACTTGCTGGCTTGATGGCAGATTATCGTCATGGGGTGAAATCAAATAAACAAGCATTGAAGCAACAGCTGATCGCACGAACTCGGGCGCGTCAGGCATTACTCAGCGATCTGGTTAAAACCGATCCCACATCGGCGGTGCGCAGCCTGTTGCCGGCATCTGCCCGAGCCGGTATGCCGGAGGAAGTGCTGGCCATGTTGACCCAGAAGCGTGAGCTCAAGGGCGAGCTTGAATTGGCGTATGTGGATTATGAAGATGTCAGCCAGAGTCATCTGCGTCATACCCTGATCACCGATTCGGGACGGGTCGAGCTGCATCTTCCTGCCAACGCCACAAGCTGGCAGACTGGCGCTCGGGTGAAGGCCAAGGGCTGGATGTTTAACGACAGTCGTCAAGACGATAGCAACCCCAGTGCGTTAGTGCTCAACGATGAGCCAGAAAACCTGATGCTGCTGGCAGATGACGGCACCGCAATAAGCGCGAGCGCCGTCACAGCGACTAGCCTGACTAATACCCTGGGTGAGCAACGTACCTTAGTCTTGCTGGTCAATTTTCAGGATAATACCAGCCAGCCATGGACAGTGGCGCAGGCACAAGAGTTGGTGTTCGGCACGGTTAATGATTATTACCTGGAAGCGTCTTATGGTCAGACCTGGTTAAGCGGCGATGTACAAGGCTACTTTACCCTGCCAATTGATGCGACTTGTAGTACTAACGCAATCGACAATTACGGACGTCAAGCGGTCGTCGAAAGTGGTATCGATGTTGAAAATTACGATCGCTGGGTGTATATCTATCCCGAGAACAGCGATTGTGGCTGGACGGGCCAGGGGACAATTGGTGGAAGCCCTTCACGTGCGTTCATCAATGGTTCAATGACACTGCGCACTGTTGGACATGAATTGGGTCACAACCTTGGATTGCACCATGCTAAAGATCTTGATTGTTCTGATGGGGTATTGGCTGGTCGTTGTTTGTCATTTGAATATGGCGATACCATGGACATCATGGGCAAATCTGGAGTAACAGGCCATTTCAATGCTTTTAGTAAGCAACAACTCGGTTGGATCACATCTTCAGCGAGTGAAGTTATCACTGCCGAAAGTGATGGTAGCTATCAACTTGAACCCTATGAAACGGCGCCAGCAGGTAAAGCCAAGGGACTTAGAGTACGACGCGGCATTGATGCTGATACAGGGCTGCCGCTGTGGTATTACCTCGAGTATCGTCAGGCAATTGGTTTCGATAGTTTCCTCGAAGGCAAAAGCGGTATAACAGATGGTGTGGTATTGCATCTGGCGACTGAGAACGACATGCAGAGTAACTTGTTACTCGATATGACACCCAACAGCGGCCTTAATGATTTCGATGATGCTGCATTATTGGCTGGTACCAGTTACCAAGACCTTGATGCAGGGGTTACCATTACCACTGAGTGGGCCGACGCCTCGGGTGCCAGTGTTAATGTAAGCTATTCAGGTCTGAGTTGCGTTAAGGCTAATCCAAGTTTGTCATTGCTACCCAATGAAAGTGCTTGGGTAGAGGCGGGAACGCTTGTGGCCTATAGCGCATCGGTGACTAACAATGACAGTGCAGATTGTGCAACCTCTGATTATGATGTGTCTGCGCTTGTGCCCAGTGGCTGGTCTGCAACACAGACGAGTCTCAGCTTAGCGCCAGGGATGAGTGGCACGGTGACGCTGAATGTGAGCTCATCAGATACTGCAGATGAGGGTTTTTACGATATCGAAATAAGTGCAGCAGACAGGAGTAATAGCGATTACGCTCAGACCGGTATCGTAAGCTATGTAGTTGACTCTCCTGTAGCAGCCTGCGTAATGGCGAGTCCAAGATTTATCTTGTCAGTTGACAACAGTGGTGAGCTGGCTCCGGGGATGGTTGCAACCTACCGCGGCACCATAACCAGTCAGGATAGTAGCAGCTGCGCGAACAGTGATTTCGATGTGGCTGCTAATGTACCTGCCGGTTGGAGTGCTGATACATTAGGTGTGAGTTTAGCACCGGGTGAGAGCCGCAATATCAGTTTAAATGTCGAGTCATCCACAGTGGCTCAAGACGGCACTTATGATTTCGATTTAAGTGCTCAACATCGTCTAGACAATAGCTATACTGGTAGTGATATAGCCAGTTATACGGTATCAAAGCCACTCCCGACGTGTACGCTTGCAGCGCCTGCTATTGTGGTGTCGAATCCTCAGGGAGCAGAAGTAATCGCCGGGACTCAGGTTAGTTACAGTGCGACGGTAACCAGTCAAGATAGCGAGGCTTGTTTAGCGGCCAGTTTTGAAGTGTTTGCCAATGTCCCTACTGGCTGGAGCGCGAGTAATACCAGGGTGAACCTAGCACCGGGTGCCAGTACTGTGGTGAATATTAACATCACTTCTGATGCTGCAACGGCCGAGGGGTCATTTAACATCGCAGTTAACGCGAAAAATGCCACTGAAACAAGCTATTTAGGCAGTGACAGTGTCAGTTATACGGTTCAATCGGCCACTAATACGGCACCTGTTGCGGTTAATGATAGTGTGAGTATGGCCTCTAAAAATTCGGTCACCATCGATGTGCTAGCCAATGACTTCGATGCGGAAAACGATGAGCTTACTATCGTTGCCGTGAGTCAGGGCGCAAAAGGCAGTGTACAAATCACTAGCAGTGGTCAGCTGTTATATACACCGGCAAAGAGCTTTAAGAGCAACGATAGCTTTAGCTATACCATCAGTGACGGTGATAAGACGGCAACGGCTTCGGTCAGTCTTAGCCTGAGCGGTTCGAGCGGTGGCAACGGTAATGGCAATGGTCATGGCAATGGTAAAAAATAGTTAGTGCTATCATTTTTTATCTTTAGGCAATTTTTATCGATTGCGATATAAAGAGGGCGGCGGTATATACCGTCGCCCTCTTTGCTATATCAAGCTTGTAGCTTAGTTAACTTTTGAGTGCTATCTGTTACTCGATAGTATTAACTTCAACGGAAACGCCGTTGATTACTTCCGTGCCTTCATCGTCTGCTACGATTGCGACTACGCCGTTAACACCTCCTGCTAAGAAACTGATAGCATCAGTATTCTCGATTCCAGGCCTTAATTCTAAGGTAAAGGCACAACTATAGGTATCCGTACTCGAGCCACTGTAACCAAGCACAGTTCCTATGGCACAAGCTGAATAGGAAACTAAGGCATGTTCACCGCCTATTGCGTTACGGATAATAAAGTCATCACCTAGAGCGGTAGCACCGACAGCACCATCGACAACGTCAACGCCCATAACAGTAAGATCTGTTAAGGTCACATTTTCGAAACCGCCATTAGATAGCTCTAGCACTACTAGCATACTGGTGGCAAACGCCATATCAGTATCTGGAGCCAGTGGTGTAAAGGTCACAAGAGCGTCATCCGATGCGTCCACATCTTGGCCGTCTTCATCGACACCTCTGATGGTGGCCGTATTGTGATGGGTTTCACCGGCGTTACCTTGCAGACTCTTGGTGATATCACAACTTGCATAATCGCCAGGTTCTAGTACAAAGCCACTAAGGGCTGTGTCAGCGATAGGATTGCCATTCACACTGTCGACCATACAGTCACCGGTTAGAATACCGAATGGCACGTCGACAAGACTGCTGAAGGTCACATCATCCACACCTGCAGCGTTAACGGTAAAGGTAAAGTTGTAACTCACGTCACTGTAATTGTCGGGATCATCACCGGTTTCTAGTACCTCGATTGGTGTCGCTGTTTTAACCAGGGTGATAGACGATGGCACATCGCGGATATCAACCATTGCCGAGTCATTACCCGTTGCTTGATCAAGCTCATCATCTACCGCGGTAGCTGACACTACATTGGAGTGCAGATCGCCGGCATCGCCACCAATGAACTTAGTGAAGGTACAAGTGTAAGTACCGCCTAAGGCGATACTGGTTGCAACCGCAGAACACTCATCGGTTAAAAGATCACCAAAATCGGTGTCATTTAGCACGGTTAGCAAGAGTGGTGAATCCCAGAACGCGGCATCATTGTCGACGGTAATGGTGAATTCGACATTGGCGCCAGGTTCCAACACTTCCGTTGGATTAGCCGTCTTGGTTACGGTGATCGCCGGTGCCAAGTTGGTGATCTGCACCCGTATCTCATTACTACAGTGATCGCCGGCTATGCTACCGGGTATGGCCGCACAGCTATCACCGTTAACTACGGCATCATCATTTTTGTCTATCAACGCCAGTATCACTAAGTCGTCATAAAGTTCAGGACTCTGATCGTTGGGCAGATCCCTGTCGACAATATGTACCGTGAAGGCACAGCTGTAACTACCACTTGGTGCTATTTCACCGCCGTTAGCAGGCTGTGAACAGTTAGTCGCAGTCAGGTACACGCCGTCTACCATAGGCAATACCGTATCTAGGCTACCCCATAGATTTAGGGATGCATCGAAAGTGCCTTCGCCGCCAATATCGATCTCATCGCTGAGCGAGGTGATAAACAGTGAGGTCTGGGCGTTGGGGTTGGTGAAGCTTACGGTATAACTAAATGTGCCGCCAGGCTCGGTGCGGGATGACGATGCGCTGGTTAACGTTTTAATCACCGTTGGTGGGGCTGGTTTGATAAAGACATCGATATTAAAGGTGTCACAATTACACTTGGATTTGTTGTTGGGGATCTGTCCCGCATAGGGATCTTCATTGGTAGTACAGTTGCTACGTTCTATATTATCCCAGGCCGCACAGTAAGTGAAGTCGGCGCGATTGTCCTGATCTTCATCCGCACATAACATGGTAATAGATTCACCCGTTAGTACGTATTCATCTGGGCCTAAAGCCTTGGTAATATCGCCACATTGATCGCCGTCCAGATTGACATCGGCGGTCTCGCCACTGTCACCGGGTATGGGTAAGATCATACTACAGTCACGCAGGCCTGGGCCATGGACGACTTGGGGGCTAGCATCTGTCAAAGGTAGATAGAAGGTGGTGTCCCAACGCGCGTTGGCGTTAGTTCGTACCGTCACATCGGCCTCGAAGGTGAATACGTCTCCCAGGTTACACTCGGCGCTGGGGTCGTTCGGTGTCACCCTGGTGATCTCGACGTCATTGGCGGTACAGTTGAGTTTATCCTGAGCGAGTTTATTGCCCGATTTGAGCAAGTAGGCATCGGCCATACAGAATTTTTCATCTAGTTGCGGCGGCTCCATATTGAGCCAGTCGTAGGCGCCAGCATTGACCGGTGTCAGGCTCGTTATGCCAAAGAGGCATATTATGCTTATCAGAAAGAGGCTGAACTTTCTGATAAGCCGGCTACATTGAAAAAGTTTCATAATATTTACCATCCTATAAGTGAATATGGATAAAACGTACTTATTACTGTTTGATTCATCTGTCGCTAGATCTACATCGAGCCGCCATGAGCTGCAAGATTCGTAGATGGCGAATTTTCGATAATGGGCCCGATACCTTCGTAGGCCACTGTCGGCATATCGCCGCTAGAGCTGGCTTGCTAACTGTCTGCAGCAGGTTAAAAATCACCGGCTTCATAGGGTCGCATCCAAGCGTCTGACACACTAAATAAGCAAACTTCGCACCATGATGTTAAGGCGCTGATAAATAAGAATAAATAATCAAAATTGGCGGGCAGGGCAGGCTTTATTGTGTCATCTGTGACACACGGACGGGAACGGTTTTTGTTTAACTGTTTGATTGGTATCGCTTTTACCGTTGACTGCAAGCCTGTAACAGCTTATGTAACTGTCCATGGCTGATACAGGTGCTAATACCAAGCTAATACCAACCTAATAACAGCAGTCGATTTTTGGCGAGGATGATAGATTAACGTTTGATGGAAGTGTCGGTCGGGAGAGGGGGCGTAAACTGGCTGGCCTGGTTAACTGGCCAGCCGGTTAATCCTTACTTCTTGTCGTTAGCCAGTAGTTCGTCTAACAGCAGCGCGAAGGTCTCGAAGCTCTGAGCGCCAACCACGAGTCTGGGGCTGATGAGCCGATCGTCTTCGACCCGGCCGATGACGAAGCTGGGCGTGCCGCGGATGCCTAATTGGGAGCCATAGGCCATATCTTGTTCAACCTTGCTCAGAACGCTCTCATCAGTGAGGCACTCAGTAAATTTGGTCATATCTAATGCTAGCTCGGAGGCTGTCTGTTGGTACAGCTCATCACCGAGTTGACGCATATTGTTAAACAGCGAGTCCCGCATCGGCCAATAGGCATCCTGGCGTAGGCTGCAGTTGGCGGCGATGGCGGCGCCCTTGGCCTTGGGGTGAAAATTTAGCGGGAAATCCCGTGTCAGGTATCTCACCTTACCAGTGTCGATATATTTGCGCTTAAGCTTGGTAAAAGTTTGGTCGATAAAGCGTTTGCAATAGGGGCACTGATAATCGGAGAACTCTATGATGGCTATCTCGGCTCCGGCGGTGCCTATGGAGGGCAGGCGGCCATCGGCATCGATATTTTCCTGAGTCGGCAGGGTCTTGTGTTGCGGTTTTTGCGAACTCATGGCGATGGTATGTATGTCTTTTACCTGGCTGCCTATCTTGGTGATGTCTTGTCTCAGCTGGTTCATATCTTGCTTGATTGACGCCAGTTCCTGCTCCAATTTAGCAGTTGAGTTTGGCTCACAAGCCATAATAAACTGGACGCCCAGCACGAAGGCGATGAGCTGTAGGAGTCGTGTCGACATTAGCGGATCCTCTGTGAACGAATATGGTTAATATTGCTGTTGGCTAACAACCTGAGCTAACTCCAACAGCTAGTGGTTAATCTGGTCTAGAGTTTTATTTTGCATTTCTTTATCAGTCGATAGAAAGTGGTTCTGGAAATATTGAGATCTCTGGCGGCGGCGGAAATATTGTGACTGTTGCGCTTGATTGCATCGAGCAAGACTTCGGTATCTATCTCTAGCCTATGTTGCACCAAGTCAAGTTGTTGCGATTGATAGTTAACGATTTTAATGCCTAAATCCGTTGGATATATCTGTTTGCCTTCGGCCATGACGACGGCGCGCTGGATACGGTTTTTTAGTTCACGCACATTACCCGGCCACTCGTATCTGAGCATGATCTCGAGTGCTGCCGGTGACAATATCAGCTTGTTGTTGCCCTGCTGATATATCCGCAGGTATGCATTCGCCAGCAGCTCAATATCTTCACGGTATTCCCGCAGGCTAGGTACATGAATTCGCAAAATATTGAGTCTATGATAGAGATCCTCTCGAAATCGCCCCTCGTCGATGGCGGCTTCCAGATTAACGTGGGATGCGAATATTATTCGGCAATCGATAGTTATCGTCTGGCTGCCCCCGAGGCGCTCTATGGTATGATCTTCGATAAACTGCAACAGGTTTACCTGGGATTCCAGCGATAAGTCGCCGATCTCATCGAGAAACAGGGTGCCCTTATTGGCTTTCTCTATATGGCCGATATACAGTTTTTCGGCGCCGGTAAAGGCGCCTCTCTCATGACCAAATAATTCGGAATGGATCAAGCTTGCCGGTAGGGCACCACAGTTTATGGTGATGAAGGGACCATTTTTTCGGCTGGATTTAGCGTGGATAAGATGGGCACTGAGGCCTTTACCTGTGCCGGTTTCACCGCTGATAAGCACGGCGCCATCGGCATGAGCAATTTTTTCGAGTGAAGTTTTAAATCGTCTTATGGTAGCCGATTTTCCTAGTATGACGTGATTATTCTGTGGGTTGTTTAGCTCCGCCGCTTTCTCGATTTGCAATGCCGCCATGCCATGGGCGTGGCCTAAGGTATGACTTAGCTTAGTCCAGTCTAGAGGCTGATGATGATAGTCGATAAAATAGGTTGGGAACTGATGAGTCTGTGGATATTGAGAAAATTGATTATCGCTGGATATGGCGACCCACAGGATAGTGCTTTTTACTTCATGTAGTCTAGTTAGTGCTTTAAAAACAACCTGTTGATAAGATGATGATATCAGCGCTATGGCGACATTGATATCGTATTTGTTTATGTGTTTAATGGTTTGCGCCACACTGGTCGCGTGAATACAATGCCAGTTCAAAGCGCTAAATTGGGCTTCCCAATGGCATTCTTCATTATTTAAGTTGAGTAATAACACAGATCGTTTTTTTGCCGGACTAAACTTTATTGGTTTTTCCATATCGATCACTTAGTCATTTCTGACGTTTATATCGAATGCGCGTTAATGTTATTGAGTATACAAATTTTAGGATGGATGTTGATTTTTGCAAGTTTTATTGTGTTACGTCCCCTGTGTCTATTAGACATCGAAACTCAATGTCTCTGGGGGTTTGGCGGTTTATTCCTCGGCTCTGATCCGATAGATGTTGAGTAGAGTTGAAGTCTTCCAATGAGGCGTATCAATACTTAGTGAGGGGCTGCAATTGCAGCCCCTCATTAACGTCACCCCGCAAATCTTATTGTCTCAATGGCTTGCTCAATATGCCCAAGGCATAAGTCTTCTCGAAAGACTATTTGCACGACCTAAGCGTACGGCTGCGTTGTAGCGCATTCTATACAGGGCCTGATAACACAGGGGCACCAGAAAAAGACTGGTGACGGTAGAGAATGTTAAGCCGCTTATGATAGCAATGGCCATGGGTGAATATGATGGACCCCCTCCACCGAGCTGAGTGTCACCCAGTGCCAGCGGCAGTAAACCCAGTACTGTGGTGCCGACAGTCATAAGCACAGGGCGAAGACGTGAAATACACACCTGACTGATTTCTCCCGATAGCTTGTCGAGTGCGGGCTTTTTCTGGTTTATCTGATCAACCAGCACTATGCCGTTGTTCACCACGATTCCCATTAAGATCAATATGCCTATCATGACCATGACGCCCATGGGCGTGCCGGTAAATAGCAAGCCCCAGAATACGCCTGTGATGGAAAACAGGATCGAGGTGATGATGGCTGTCGGTAGCAGTAAAGATTCGAACAGAGCCGCCATCACTATGTAGATCATGGCTAAGGCCAGCAGCATGTTGGTCGCCATTACGGCCTGATCTTCATCTTGTTTCTCGAAGCCTCCTCTGAGTGAGTAGCCATACCCCGCAGGGAAATTCACCGTATCCATCACTTGAGTTATCTTTTCCTGTGCCTCTTCTGTGGTGAGATCATCTAAGTTTGCGCCGATAGACAAGGCCGTCTGTCTGTCATAGTGGCGAATGGTATCGAACCTTGGCGAGATGGTGATACTCGCTAAGCTATCTAAGGTATACACGCGGTTATCGATTCTGATCACAGGTAGCTGTTTTAATCTCTCCAGCGACAAGCGCCATTCTTGCTCGAAGGACATCTCGATGCGTAACTCGCCATTGGGATCATGACGAAAAGATCTAAGTTGGCTGCCTCTCAAGGCCATAGAGATACTGGAAGCGATTTCATTGAGCTTGAGATCGAGTCTGGCTGCCATCTGCCTGTCAATCTGGATCACCACCTCCTGCTGAGCACCGCTGAGTTCAGACCTCACATCCGTTAAGCCTTCAATCTCAGACAGAAGCGGGATCACTCTGCGACTTATCTCGATAAGCTCACCGGTGGAGCGCCCGGTCAGGGTCACTCTTAGGCCGTTGTTACCGCCGCCCCAACCAAATTGAGGTTTGGCGATGGAGAACTTAGGGAAGCCTTCACGTATAATTTTCTTTAGACCCTTCATGTCGACTTGGGTATCTTGTTTCAGGATCAGGGTCGATTGGCCGCGGTCGGGAGCGTAGTAGCTATAGACAGAGTCAATATGGAATTTATCTTTATTGGCATAGAGATAGGTCTCCATCTTAGTGATCATCGCCTCGGTGACGTCGAGATTGTGTCGTCCTTCAACCTGGTAGTTGATGTAGAGTTTATTGTTGCCCTCACCATCGGATTGATCTTGATTGACCATGCTTAAGGGCAGGGCGGTTGATGCCAAGATGATGAGAGATATCACACCTGAGGTACGTGGCCGGGTTAAGATCCAATCCAGGCTCTTGTGATAGTAGGTTTGCAGTTTGCTCTCTTTGTCCTTGGTTTCGACCACTATGTTCATCTTACTGAGCATCAGCGGCAGTAAGGTTTTCGCTACCAGCAGTGAGGCTGCCAGCGAGATACAGATAGCGATGGCCACATGCTCCAGGAAGATGGTCAATTCGACTTTTACCCCGAAGATGTTGGGCAGAAATACGATGCCTGTGGTGAGCGTACCGGCGAGGACTGCCAGTGACACCTTGTTCACCCCAGTCAATACCGCAGAATCAGACTCTTTGCTGGAGCCCTTTTGTTTCTCCTGAAGCACGCTCTCGGTGACTACCACGGCATTATCGATCAGCATGCCGACGGCGAGTAACAAGCCCATCATGGAGAGAATGTTGAGGCTATAACCTAACAGATACATGGCGGCTAATGTCATACAGATAGAGATGGGGACCGAGGTTACCACCACTAAAGTCATCTTCAGGTTTCTGAGAAACAGATACAGGACAGCAAAAGAGAGCAGGCCGCCAATTAGGCCAGCGGTCAAGAGATCGTTCAGTGACGAGGTGACTCCATAGGCCTGATCTTCCATGACGAATAACTTGATACCGTCAAACTGCTGATCTTGCTTGGCAGCCTCGATGACCTTCATCACTCTTGCCGACACATCGACCAGGTTAGCGCCCGATTCCTTGAAAACGTCCAAGCCTACCGCGTAGTTCTTGTCTAAGTGCCTGCCATCTAAACGCTCGGGAAGCGAGAAGCCGATAGTGGCGATATCGCCAAGCGTGATACCAGGTTTGAGCACCACGGCGTTGATATCATCTAAGTTTCTAAATTCTCCTTTAGGAGAGACCTGATAGACTCGCGAGTTGGCTCTCAAGATCCCCGCGCTGACGATAAAGTTTTCCTGTTGCAGGCGCTGCTGGAGATAGGGGATGGATATCCCACTGGCCGACAACTTATCGGCATTTATCCTGATCTCAATCTGTTTCTGTTCGACGCCGTATAGCGTCACCTGAGAAACACCTTCGACTCGCTCCAGCGGACGTTTAAGCTGCTTATCGAGCAGGTCAAATGCGCCGGATAGCTCACGGTCGCTGGATATTCTTAAATTAAGCACCGGCATATCTGCGGTTGAGAACTGCCTGATAAAGACACGCTCAACATCTTTGGGCAGCAGGTGTCTCACGGCATCGATTTTTTCTCTTGCCTCTAAGCTTTTAGTGGCAACGTTCTCTCCCCACTTCATTCTGAGCTCAATCTCGGCGCCATTCTGTGAAGAGCTGGATCTCAGCTCTTCTATTCCGCCCATGGTGGCTAAGGATTCCTCCAAAATACTGGTGATATCACGCTCGACTTCGGCCGGAGTGGAGCCCTTATAAGGCACACTTATGTTCACCTGAGGCATATCTATGCCAGGAAACATCTCCAGAGGCAACAAGCGACTCGAAACTAAGCCAAACAAGAGAATGGCGACGAAAAACATGCTGGTGGTTACCGGCCTTGAAATGGCTAATCGGGTGAGGTTCATGCCTGACCTCCTTCACTCGTGAGCAGTGGGTCTTGGGTATCTTTGGCCTCTGCTGGGGCATATTCCTTGCGATCGAACAGGGCGTACAGCACAGGTATCACCACTAAGGTGAGTAGGGTCGATAAGATCAGACCGAATATTACCGTGATTGCCATAGGCGCGCGGACCTCAGAACCATCGCCCAAGCCGAAGGCCATGGGGGACAGGCCTAAGGCCGTCGTCATGGTGGTCATGATAATGGGACGTAAACGAGACTTGGCCGCTTCAGATATGGCCGCCATCTTCTCTTTGCCCTCTTGGCGTAGCTGGTTAATGCGATCCACCAGTACGATGGCATTGTTGACCACTATGCCAGCTAGCATGATGAGTCCGATGAACACCACCACACTCAAGTGGGTGCCAGTTACATAGAGGCCCAATATACTGCCACCGACTGCCATAGGCACGGCAATCAGAATAAGCAGGGGGTGCAGCAGTGATTCAAACTGACTGGCCATGACCAGATAGACTAAGAATATGGCTAACACTAAGGCTATCTGTAGCGACTGGAATGAGTGCTCCATCTCCTCATTCTGACCACCAAACCTGGCTTGAATCGAGGTTGGTAGCGTCTGCTTGGCTAAGATGTTTCTGGCTTCCAATACGGCTTCGTTGAGATCGCCATAGGCTAAGTTCGCCGAGACGATGGCGACTCTTTGTTGACTGATTCGATTGATGGCCGAAGGACCTAGTTTGAGTGTTACATCGGCAACCGCACTGAGTGAAATGGGGTGACTGCTCTCTGGGTTGATGATCATGGCGCCGATATCGCTTATTTGATCGCGCTCATCTAGCTCACTTCTGACCAGAATATCGACTTTACGATCTCTCACCGTGTATTGGCTGGCAACGGTACCACCAATTCTCTGAGCGATACGATTTGCCACGGTCGGCGCGTCCATGCCCAGTGCCGCCAAACGTTGATGATCGAAGCGAATACTGATCTCAGGTTGGCCATCTCTTAAGCTGGACTTAAGATCTGCAAAGCGGTCTGAGTCTGACAAGGCGTCGACTAAGTCATTAGCCGTTTGCTTCAGTTGTGTCAGATCATAACCAATTAGCTCAATTTCAAGTGGTGTCTTGAAACTAAATAGCTCTGGGTGTTGTATCTGAGCCTCCAGCTCAGGAATACGCATAGCTGTGGTACGTAGCACAGATGCGACGGCATCGAAGGCATCAGGATCTGCTAGCACGACCTGCAAGCGTCCCCAGTTTTCACCGCCACGAGAGGTATCCGATGTCATCAAGCCACCACTTCCCGCCTGACTATAGGCATGCTTAACATCTTCTCTGCCTTTTATCGACAGGGCGAGTCGACGCAGTATCTTGTCAGTTTCTGATACTTCGGTTCCTGGGGGCAGGAGGATCTCGACATAGAATTCACCTTGGTTCATGGGAGGAATAAGCTCCATTCCCAATTTAGGCACCAAGGAGGCCGCGCCTAAGGTGATCAGGATGGCGATAGACAGGGTCATGACCCTGAATCTAAGCGCCAAGGCGAGCAGTTGATGATAGATACCTTCAAGTTTATGGTAACACCAGTTGAATCCTTGGCTCAGTGGGCGCATAAACAGTCCGGTGAACCAAGACAGCAGGCGGCCGAACATAAGCGCTAAGGTTAACAGGGCACTGGGTAAGTAACTGAATAAGACGATAAACGGGAAAGAGAAAACCGTGGCGCTGTAGTGTGTTAACTTGCCCATTTTAGTCTCTGGTGTGGGCTTTTTTTCCTTAGCGAGTAGAGGAGGTAGAGACTTTATGCCTTCACGAGACGCCAACATAGGAATGGTGGTGAGCGCGACCAGAAGCGAGGCTAACAGCGCGAAGGTGACAGTCAAAGCTTGATCGGAGAACAGGGCGCCAGCGACACCATCGACGAAGACCAGAGGGACAAATACGGCGAGTGTGGTCAGGGTTGAAGCAAATATCGCCCCGGAGACCTCTTGAGTACCTTTCACAGCCGCTTCGAGCTTACTCATGCCCAAGGAACGACAGCGATCTATGTTTTCGAGTACCACAATAGCGTTGTCGACCAGTAATCCCACAGCCAGTGCGATTCCCCCCAGTGACATGATGTTTAAGCTGATATCGGCAAAATACATCATGTTAAATGTGGCGATGACCGAGAAAGGAATCGAGATAGAGATGATCAAGGTGGGAATAATATCTTTCAGAAATAGATAGATGATCAACATAGAGAGCAAACTACCTATCAGTGCTGACGATGTCACCTCACTCACTGCACTCTCGATAAATTCCGATTGATCGTAGATAACGGTTAATTCTGATTTTACCTGATTGGCATTTAACTGCTTGAGCGCCGCGTTGACTTTTCTGGCTACGGCGACGGTATTCGCGTCTCCTTCCTTGTAAATTGCCAGCTCGATAGATTCTTGATCGCCAATGCGGGTGATATCGTTACGCTCCTTATGGGCATCGACAATGTCGGCAACCTCAAATAGCCTGACCAATGTCTGAGCGTCGCGGTACACGATGATTTCACCCAACTCTTCCAGAGAGTTGAACTGGTTAAGGGTGCGCACCAAATACTCTTTATCTCCCTGGACCACTTTACCCGCAGACAGGTTAATATTTTCTTCGGCGATACGATTACGTATTTTATCGGCGTTTAGATTGAGCTGAGTCAGTTTTTCTTGATTGAGCAGAATGTGCACTTCTTGCTGTAGACCGCCTGAGAGTCTGACTGCGGCGACACCGGTTAAGGATTCGAGTTGGCGTTTTAATTCCTCTTCGGCGTAAGTACGCATCTGCTTGAGTTCGTTATCACTGGCATCGGGAACCGATAAGGCGAGGCGAACGATAGGATCAAGGTTTGGATTAAATCTAAGCAGTAGCGGCTTCTTTACATCGAGAGGCAAGATTATCGTGTCCAGTTTTTCACGAACATCCAGACTGGCCATGTCCATGTCAGTGCCCCATTCGAACTCTAGTACCACATCAGACATACCAGAGCGTGATATTGAACTGATTTTTCTTAAACCTTTGACGATACCCGCCGCTTCTTCGATGGGTTTAGAGACGAGTTGCTCGATTTCGACTGGCGCAGCGCCCACATACAGAGTTCGTATGGTGATCGTGGGGTAACTCAAGTCAGGCAGGAGTTTGACAGCCAAGCGTGAGAAACCCACCATGCCGAACAGGATCACTGCCAACATGAACATCCATACTGTGACTGGTCGTCTTACCGATGTTGTTATTATAGACATAGTTCGGCTTCCTTTACTTCTCGACTGAGGCGAGATCTAATGAACTGATCACTTCTACAAGCGACTGATCTTTTAAATTTTGTTGACCGCGGATCACTATCTGCTCACCAGGTTCGATACCGGCGATTATCTCAACGGTATCGGCTTCACGATACCCCAGAGATACTTCACGGCGATTAACGTTAGTCCCGTCGATGACATATAGGGCAAACTGATTATCTTGGTTGACCACAGCGTTATAAGGCACAGTGATCACATTATTGTGGGTGTCATACCTGAGCTCTACTCGGGTAAACATGCCAGCTTTTAACTTGGCATCGGCATTGGGTACAGATAGGGTGACCTTGAAGGTACCACTCTGGGCATCGACTATGGGGCTGATGCGCAATACTTTGGCATGAACCGTATCTTGGGAATGTTTATTGGCGAACACTTGTGCGTCCTGGCCCAGACGTAAGCTCTGAAGTTGCTGTTCGGGCAGATGGACGATACCGTGCAGTTCGTCTTGATTAACGATATAAAATAGCTCGTCGAACTCTTTTGCCATATTGCCTTTTTTAACGTAGCGAGTGGCGACAACGCCCTCGATAGGGGAGCGAACCATGCTCTCTTCGACCTGTAGGCTAGCCAAATCGCGTTTAGCGATAGCGGCCTGCATCTTGTATTCGAGTTTGGCCATGGAATCTGCGCTGAAAAACTCCCTATTGCCCATCTTCTTTAATCGGTTGAGTTCTTGTTCGATGATTTCTACTTCGGCTTGTGAGCGGGCGAGATCGTATCTCTGTCTCTTAGCATCGATAACCGCCAGCAATTGACCCTTAGTGACTCTGTCGCCCTCTTCGACCTTGATAGCTTCAATCAAGCCTGCGATGCGAGTGACCACCTTAGCTTCTTCCGGGGCTTCGAGTGTGGCAGTTGTGCTGTAGAAAGAAGAGACATCTCCCTGAATGACAGTGGTCGTTTCGACTGGAACGGCATACTTCTCCTCTTCTTTAGCAGGCTCTTCACCGCTACACGCTGAGAGTACTGATACCAGAAGGAGAGGAAGTGCAAATTTAAAACCATTGAGTGGGCGAGTCTGAATGCCGGATTTATGTGAGTGAATTACTTGACTGTTAGCGAGTGTATTTAAAGAGTCCATGTAAAATACCTAAGTTATTTGTTGCAATTACCACTAACTAAGCACAAGTCATGCCAAGACGTTAAGTTGCTTAAATACAACGCCTTAGCGTTTAAGTTCTCGGCTCGGTTAAACTTGTTAAACATTATGTAGCGAAAAGGTTTAAAAAATGATGCTTTTGACTAGTAGGGATTTAACGATCAAATTTGTAACAATTCAAACACCATTTGATACAAGATGTATCAAGGGGGCGTTATTTCAGTTCATTTGCTTTGTTAATAATCTAAATGCATTCATTGGGTTCATTTGTTTGGTTAATAACCTTAATGCATCAAGTGGCGTTCATTTACTGGGATTGGAGGGAGATAATGCGTAGATAACTCTTATGGAAGACACTCTTATGGCACTTAGTCTTATGAAATTCACTCTGATGAAAAATGTAGTCGCTATGACCTTGATGTCAGCGTTCGTATTCTCACCACACCTACATGCACAGAACTTGTTGAAAGACGCAGTACGCATGAATCGTGACCTTAAAGACAACAAATATAAGTACAAGCATGAGTACAAGAAGACAAAGCATAAGGTCAATAGAGCCGCAGACAATGCTCGGGATCTGGCCGATGGCAGCTATGTCGACAAGAAACTGGATAAAATGGAGCACAATGCTTCCAGGAAGATAAACAGGGCAAAAGATAGATTGGACCCCCGCGATGAGATTGCCGAAGAGATGCGCCGTGATATGAACAAGCGTAAGCGTGAAGCCGTCGATAAATGGTTAGCGGATTAATTCTCCCAGCTTATGTCTGTCCGGTTATTATATCGCGCTCATCAGGCATATAATAACCGTGTAGGACTTGCATGATACTGATACGAAAGTTTAATCAAGCTCAACAATCAGTAGCCGTTAAAGATCAACACCTAATCAACTTTATCATTGAAAAAGCTGTGTACTTGAATAGTTACACTCTTGATGTGAGCTCTGTCTCCTTGTTGTAATTTGTTATGGTAAAGTATCTTGTTTATCTGTCTTCAGTTCAGTAGCATGCCAGCTTTTAAATATCTAAAGTAATGAATAGTATGAAGTTTGTACAAGTTTTTTCAATTGTCTGTCTTTTAAGTTTACCTGCATGCAGTAATATCCCCAATGAACCAGCATCTACTGAGGACATGACTGAATCGTCCATTGAGCATAGCGTTGGCATCAATGCCAGTATCGATGCTAAAGGCCTTGCTACTCCAAGAAAAATGAATGGGATGATAGTTGGGTACGATATCACTCCAAGCTTTCCTATTGCACCGAAATTGGGTAGTGGCTTTGGTTACACTTACACCGCTTCCGTTGCGGTTGATATGATCAAAAAGGATAAAGCATCAGCAAAGATACTGGTTGATATGCCAAGAAAAGTGCCAGTAACCATTATCGTTAAACATCCTGAAATCATATCTACTGATGGGGCCGTGACGACCGAATCGAGCTGGCAAGACACACTCTACTTTGGCAGACCTAACTATGTGATTTGGAATTTTGAATCAGAATCAGAGTTGGTTTCAGGTAAGTGGACGGTATCAGTACTCGAAAAGGGCACAGAGATCGTTAGTCAAAGCTTCCTGGTGATGAATGCCCCCACAAAACCTGCCAAGATCACCCAAGTGTGTTCAATTGATGAAGCTAAATACCCTAGACATTTGATTAGCCAGTATCAGGATTGCTGCATGAATGATGATGCTTCTGCTTGTTATCAATTCGCCTGGAAAGGGGTGGAGCGTTTCAAGGATACAGTCGGCGCGATACTCTATTATGGCCGTGCGTGTGAATTGGGTGATATCTCTGGATGCCGTAGGGCTGGCCAGATGTCTGCAGGTGATAATGAAGCTAAATGGTTCAACAAGGGTTGTGATTTGAGAGACTTCGACAGTTGTATTGAAGTCGGTAGAAGCTTACCAAATTAACCGTATAAAAAAGGCACTCGATGAGTGCCTTTTTTTAGTTCCTGCTTCCTAGATTTTAATTTCTAGGTCCTGATCCCTAGGTTCTAGAACCTAGTCCCAGAGACGTTAAGATTCACGTTTGTCTTGTGAGACAAAGCTACGCTCAGGTGCGCCGGTATACAATTGACGTGGACGACTGATCTTATGACCAGGTTGATCCAACATCTCTTTCCAATGAGCAATCCAACCCACTGTACGCGCTAAGGCGAACAGTACAGTGAACATGCTAGTCGGAATACCGATAGCCTTCATGATGATACCTGAGTAGAAATCGACGTTTGGATATAGCTTCTTAGAGACGAAATAATCATCTTCAAGGGCGATACGTTCGAGTTCCATGGCAACATCGAGCAGTGGGTCGTTAACATTAAGCTCTTTAAGGACTTCATGACACGTTTCACGCATAACTTTAGCGCGAGGGTCGAAGTTCTTATAGACGCGATGTCCGAAGCCCATCAGACGGAAAGGATCTTCCTTGTCTTTAGCGCGAGCGATGAACTCAGGGATACGATCCACTGTGCCAATCTCTTCGAGCATGTTCAGACACGCTTCGTTAGCGCCGCCATGAGCAGGTCCCCAAAGTGATGCAATACCCGCTGCAATACATGCAAATGGGTTAGCACCTGAAGAACCAGCTAGACGTACTGTCGATGTCGACGCGTTTTGCTCATGATCCGCATGCAAAATAAAGATGCGATCCATGGCACGTTCAACAATCGGGTTAACCTTGTATTCTTCACATGGCACAGCAAACATCATGCTAAGGAAGTTACCCGCGTAGCTCAAGTCATTACGTGGATATACGAATGGCTGACCGATCGAGTACTTGTAGCACATGGCGGCAATTGTCGGCATCTTAGAGACTAGACGGAACGCGGCGATTTCGCGGTGACGCTCATCGTTAACATCTAGTGAATCTTGGTAAAATGCAGAAAGTGCACCCGTAACACCACATAGCATTGCCATGGGGTGAGCATCACGTCTGAAGCCTTTAAAGAAGGCGACGAGTTGCTCGTTAACCATGGTGTGGTTCTTAACTGTATGAACAAATTGTTCGTACTGATTTTTGGTTGGAAGCTCTCCGTAGAGCAGCAAATAACACAGATCTAAATAATCTGAATTTATGGCTAATTCACCGATAGGGTATCCGCGGTGAAGCAGTATCCCCTGTGCGCCGTCGATATAGGTAATCGCAGATTCGCAGGAGGCTGTCGCGAGAAATCCTGGATCGAAGGTAAAGTAACCTTTACTACCTAATTTGCTGATGTCGATGACATCGAATCCTGCCGTGCCTTTTTTTATTGGCAGATCGATTGAGTCATTCCCCGGCAGTTCCAACTTGGCTATATTTTCAGCCATACCCGTTCTCCTTACTTCATTCTTATGTGAGTGCGGCTTATCAAACGCCAATACTTTACAGTGAATCCAGATCACATTTCAATTTAAATAAGCGTTTAAATTTCTTAGACCATGGTCTTATTTAGCCTAAACCCCATAAGAGAACAGGTACTTGGCAGATTTTTTTACCAAAAAAACAATATTTGCATAATGTGATGTTTGTATTTGACATTTGCCGCGCGTATACTTGCTTCGGCTCAGAAGAGCCACAGACATTGTCATTTAGAGAGTGCTTCATTAGTCACCTGATAAGTTGTTTCTAAAGCGTTAAACGTCTGTTTAAACTTTTCTTTTGTAACGGCATCGAAGTGTGACTCATTCTCGGTTCGATGTTTGAACAAAAGCGGTTCGTATAACAAAAATATAGCTCAATAGAGCAGAGTGAGCAGAACGTGAAAAAGCAAAGACCTGTCCATCTAGATCTGCAGACCATACGCTTTCCTGCAACAGCGATCGCGTCTATTCTCCACCGTGTCTCCGGTGTCATCATGCTATTTGCTGTTGGCATTCTTATCTGGTTGCTGAATGCATCTTTAGCATCCCCAGAGAGTTTCGCCGGCGTACAATCTCTTTTTGATAACTTGCTGGTTAAGTTTGTCATCTGGGGAATTCTTACCGCACTGGGTTATCACCTTATCGTTGGCATACGTCACCTGATAATGGATGCCGGTTGCTGGGAAGAGTTACCAGCTGGTATCGCTTCAGCAAAAGCCGCATTTGCCTTGTCAATTGCGTTTTCTATCATAGTAGGGGTTTGGGTATGGTAACTAATGCAGCGAGTCTTGGACGCAGTGGTGTTCATGACTTTATTCTAATACGCGCAAGCGCAATCATCTTAGCCCTATACACTATTTTTGTGGTTGGATTTATTGCCCTTAGCTCTCCACTAACCTACGACGCATGGCATGGCTTGTTCAGCGCTCTGCCGATGAAAGTATTCACCTTGCTAGCCCTGGTTGCTATTCTGGTTCACGCTTGGATCGGTATCTGGCAGGTGCTAACAGATTACGTTAAGCCGTTAATGCTTCGTGGTTTACTTCAGTTTGTTGTTGTCGTAGCAGCCTTGTCTTATATGGCAGCTGGCCTTTTGATTGTGTGGGGTGTTTAAGTGAGTATTCCAGTACGCGAATTTGATGTGGTCGTGATCGGTGCCGGTGGCGCAGGTATGCGAGCAGCATTACAGATTTCAAAAGAAGGTAAGAGCTGTGCGCTTTTATCTAAAGTGTTCCCGACTCGTTCTCATACGGTTTCGGCTCAAGGCGGCATCACAGTCGCTTTAGGCAATGCCCATGAAGATCATTGGGAACAGCACATGTACGATACGGTTAAAGGTTCCGATTTTATCGGTGACCAAGAAGCGATCGAATTCATGTGCCAGAAAGGTCCCGAGGCGGTTATCGAACTTGAGCACATGGGTCTGCCGTTTTCTCGTTTCGAGAACGGCAAGATATACCAGCGTCCGTTCGGTGGTCAGTCTAGAAACTTTGGTGGCGAGCAAGCGGCTCGTACCGCCGCAGCTGCCGACCGTACCGGTCATGCACTGCTACATTGTCTTTATCAGCAAAATGTTAAGCATAAGACACAAGTCTTCTCCGAGTGGTATGCACTTGACTTGGTGAAGAACGAAGACGGCGTGATTGTCGGTTGTACCGCTATCGATATCGAGAGTGGTGAAATCGTTTATTTCAAGGCCAAGGCTACCGTACTCGCTACTGGTGGCGCGGGTCGCATCTATGCTTCTACTACCAACGCACATATTAATACCGGCGATGGTGTCGGCATGGCAATGCGCGCCGGTATACAGATGCAAGATATGGAGATGTGGCAGTTCCATCCTACGGGAATCGCGGGAGCCGGTGTGCTGGTGACCGAAGGTTGTCGTGGCGAAGGCGGATATCTGCTCAACAAAGACGGCGAACGTTTCATGGAACGTTATGCGCCTAACGCGAAAGATTTGGCCTCTCGAGACGTGGTTGCACGTTCTATGATGACCGAGATTCGTGAAGGTCGTGGTTTAGATGGTCCTTTAGGTCCGCACTTGCTACTCAAGCTGGATCACTTAGGCAAAGAAACACTGGAAGCGCGTCTTCCTGGTGTGTGTGAACTGTCGCGTACATTCGCCCATATCGATCCGGCCGATGCACCAATCCCTGTACTACCCACGTGTCATTACATGATGGGTGGTCTGCCTGCTAAAGTGAGCGGCCAGGTCATTCGTAAGAGTGAAGATGGCACAGAAAGTGATGTGATTGGTCTATTTGCCGTCGGTGAGATTGCCTGTGTATCGGTACACGGCGCTAACCGCTTAGGCGGCAACTCACTGCTGGATTTAGTGGTATTTGGTCGTGCAGCGGGTCAGCATCTGGGTAAGGCCCTGGATGAGACTCCTAATCCGAAAGATGCCACTGAAGCCGACATCGATGCGTCTCTAGCACGTCTGAACCGTTGGGAAAGCAATAAAGACGGCGAAGATCCGGTGCAGATCCGTAAAGATTTACAGCTCTGTATGCAGCTGAACTTCTCCGTATTTCGCCGTGGCGACTCTATGGCTGAAGGCCTGGAAGAGCTGAAGCAAATTCGTGAACGCCTGGCCAATGCAAAGCTTTCGGATAATTCGAGAGAGTTTAATACTCAGCGTATCGAATGTTTAGAGCTGGATAACTTGATGGCGACTGCGATTGCGACGGCTTATGCCGCCAATTTCCGTACCGAGAGCCGTGGTGCTCATTCACGTGAAGATTTCCTCGAGCGTGATGATGAGAACTGGTTGTGTCACAGCCTGTTCGACCCGGTTACTGAAACAATGGATCGTCGTCCGGTTAACATGTCGCCTAAGCTTCGTGCAGCCTTCCCACCGATCAAGCGTACATACTAAGGAGATACAGAGATGAATTTGAATATCGCAGTTTATCGCTATAATCCCGATGTAGACGCTAAGCCGTATATGAAGGATTACACATTAGACGTTGCAGAAGGTACCGATATGATGGTTCTGGATGCACTGATATTGCTGAAAGAGCAAGATCCTACGTTGGCATTTCGTCGTTCATGTCGTGAAGGTGTTTGTGGCTCCGATGGCCTAAACATGAATGGCAAGAACGGTCTGGCTTGTATCACGCCAGTGTCTACCTTCAAGGGTAAGAAGATCGAGTTAAGACCTCTGCCGGGAATGCCTGTTGTCCGTGACATTATTGTAGACCTGTCTCAGTTCTACACTCAGTACGAGAAGATCAAGCCTTATCTGATTAACGATGAGAAAACGCCTGCGCGTGAACATCTGCAATCACCTGAGGAACGTGAACAATTAGATGGTTTATATGAGTGCATCATGTGTGCTTGTTGTTCTACCTCTTGTCCATCTTTCTGGTGGAACCCTGATAAGTTCATCGGTCCAGCTGGCTTGTTACATGCCTATCGTTTCCTAATCGATAGCCGTGACACTGCAACCGAAGAGCGTTTATCGGAACTTGATGATGCATACAGCGTATTCCGTTGTCATGGCATCATGAACTGTGTGGATGTCTGTCCTAAGGGACTCAATCCGACTAAGGCAATTGGACATATTAAGTCCATGTTGTTGAAGAGAGCGGTGTAAATGCGACACAAAGAGCTGATAGTAATAATTAGATAGCTCGAATTGAGTCACTTCTCTGTGGAGAAGTGGCTCTTTATGTAATGGAACTACAATATGCCGTGAATTCTGCAATAGCAGAAATCCAGGGGCGGCAAAAACTGTGTACCTCTCGTCAGTCTTTTTGTATCTACGACGAAGGGTACATTTACAAAACTTCGGCTAAACAAGTGTATAAAGTTTGAAAGGAATAGAAATGCACCAAGGCATCATGAAAGCCTGGCTCGAATCATCACACCTAAACGGTGCTAATTCGACCTATGTAGAAGAGATGTATGAAGCCTATCAAGAAGACCCTCAGTCTGTTTCCCAAGACTGGCAAGTGGTGTTTGATAACCTCCCTCATGCCAACGGCGCATCGGCTGATGTACCCGAAGCAGCCCACTCTAAAGTACGTGATTATTTTCGTAGTTTAGCGCTCGAAGGACGTCAGAAGGGCTCGCCCCGTGTGACAGATCCTGAAGTCGACGCTAAGCAAGTTAAAGTCCTGCAGATGATCAACGCTCATCGATTCCGTGGCCACCAGAACGCTAATCTCGACCCTCTGGGACTGTGGAAACGTGACCTGGTTTCTGAGCTGGACCCGGCCTTCCATGGCTTAACAAGCGAAGATATGCAGCGTGAATTCAATACAGGTTCATTTGCTCATGGTGGCGAAACCATGAAGCTTGTGGATCTTGTACACGCATTGAAGGCCACATATTGTGGCTCTATCGGTGCCGAATACATGCACATGATAGATACTGACGAGAAGCGCTGGATCCAGCAAAGGTTAGAACCTTCTTTAGGTAGAGCTAATTACGATAAAACTGTTAAAACCCGTATCCTCCAAGGCTTGAACGCCGCCGAAGGTATGGAGAAATACTTAGGGGCCAAATTCCCAGGCGCGAAACGTTTCTCTCTCGAAGGTGGCGATGCGCTTGTTCCTATGATGCGCGAGATCATCTATCGTGCGGGCGAAGCCGGCACCAAAGAGGTCGTTGTGGGCATGGCTCACCGTGGTCGTCTGAACTTACTGGTTAATATCTTAGGTAAGAAACCAGCTGAGTTGTTTGACGAATTCGCCGGTAAACATAGCGACGAACTCAACGGTTCGGGTGATGTTAAGTATCACCAAGGTTTCTCCTCCGATTTTAAGACGCCCGGTGGCAACGTTCACCTGGCCCTCGCGTTTAACCCATCGCACCTGGAGATCGTTAATCCGGTCGTCATGGGCTCGGTGCGTGCTCGTCTGGATCGTCGCGGCTGTGATGATGGCCTCGAAGTCTTGCCTATCACCATTCATGGTGACTCGGCTATCACGGGTCAGGGCATAGTCCAGGAGACATTCAACATGTCTCAGACTCGCGGCTTCAAGGTCGGTGGCAGCATACGCATCGTGATTAATAATCAGGTAGGTTTCACCACCTCGAATCAGGAAGATATACGCTCAACTGAGTATTGTACCGATATCGCTAAGATGGTGCAGGCGCCGATTTTCCATGTTAATGCAGACGACCCGGAGGCTGTTGCCTTCATCTCTCAGCTGGCCGTCGATTATCGTAACGAATTTAAGCGTGATGTGGTTATCGATCTGGTTTGTTATCGCCGCCATGGCCATAACGAAGCCGATGAGCCGAGTGCGACTCA
This sequence comes from Shewanella benthica, assembly GCA_023284085.1. Lineage (GTDB taxonomy): Bacteria > Pseudomonadota > Gammaproteobacteria > Enterobacterales > Shewanellaceae > Shewanella > Shewanella benthica. Next base: position 57,938 of record JAKVHY010000022.1, on the reverse strand, counting down.
ACCGCTGATGTATGCCAAGATCAAGAAGCACTCTACGCCGCGTAAGATCTATGCCGATAAGCTGATTGCCGAGAATACCTTGGCCGCCGATGAAGTCACTGCGATGATCAATGCCTATCGCGATGCCTTAGATCACGGTGATTGTGTGGTCGATGAATGGCGCCCGATGACATTGCATTCGGTCGACTGGTCACCCTACATCAACAGAGAGTGGGATGAAGACTATCCGGCTCAGATGTCGATGGAGCGTATTCGCAATCTTGCGGATAAGATCAGTTACGTGCCTGAATCTCACAAGTTGCAGTCTCGCGTGGCTAAGATCTACAAAGATCGCGCCCTGATGGCAAAAGGTGAGAAACTGCTCGATTGGGGCTTCGCCGAGACTCTGGCTTATGCGTCGATTCTCGAAGACAAGAAACGTATTCGTATTACGGGCCAGGACTCGGGTCGTGGAACCTTCTTCCACCGCCATGCGGTACTGCATAATCAAAATGATGCATCGGCTTATATGCCGCTACGCAACATTGCCGATGAGCAAGGCCCGATTGACCTGACCGATTCAGTCTTATCTGAAGCTTCCGTACTCGCTTTCGAATACGGTTATGCCACGGCTGAGCCGGGTGGATTGACCCTATGGGAAGCTCAGTTTGGTGATTTCGCTAACTGTGCCCAAGTCGTCATCGATCAGTTCCTCTCGTCTGGTGAGCAGAAGTGGGGCCGCTTGTGTGGTCTGACTATGTTGCTACCCCATGGCTATGAAGGTCAGGGACCTGAGCATTCGAGTGCTCGTCTGGAGCGTTTCCTGCAATTATGTGCCAACCACAACATGCAGGTCTGCGTACCATCGACACCGGCTCAGGTTTATCACATGCTCAGACGTCAGGTTGTACGTCCTATGCGTCGTCCTCTGATCGTGATGTCTCCTAAATCTTTGCTGCGTCATCCATTAGCTGTTTCCAGCATGGAAGAGCTTGCACAGGGAACGTTCCAGAACGTTATCCCTGAGATGGACACCCTAGATAGCAGCAAGGTGGATCGCGTGGTTTTCTGTAGCGGTAAGGTCTATTTCGAACTGCTAGAGAGACGTCGTAAAGAGAATATCACTAATGTCGCTCTTATCCGTGTGGAGCAACTTTATCCGTTCCCTCACGCTGAGATGGAAGAGACATTAGCTCAATACCAGCATGTCAAAGATTTTGTCTGGTGTCAGGAAGAGCCGCAAAACCAGGGCGCCTGGTACTGTAGTCAGCATCATTTCTGGGGTGAAATCCCGGCGGGTGCTCAGTTAACCTATGCCGGTCGTGAAGCATCAGCTGCACCTGCCTGTGGTTACCCTACATTGCATGCTCAGCAGCAAGACTCTTTGATCAAAACAGCATTAAAGCTGTAGTAACAGACAATTTATAAAAAGGATAGCTCATAATGAGTATCGAAATTAAGGTACCCGTACTGCCAGAATCTGTTGCCGATGCGACCATTGCCACTTGGCATGTGAAAGCTGGCGAACAAGTCACTCGCGATCAGAACCTCGTCGATATCGAGACTGATAAAGTTATACTCGAAGTGGTTGCACCAGAAGATGGTTCAATCTCCGAGTTCTTGGCCGAAGAGGGTGACACAGTGCTTGGTGAAGTCGTTATCGCCAAGTTTATCGCCGGCGTAGTAGCCGGCCAGGAAGTGACTAAGGCCGAAGCCGAAGCCGCGACTCCTGAAGCGACTGATGAGTCAAATGACGCCCTTAGCCCATCGGTTCGCCGTTTGATTGCCGAGCATAATATCGATGCTAGCAAGCTTAAAGGCACAGGTGTTGGCGGACGTATCACTAAGGAAGATGTCGAAGCTTTCGTTAAGAATGCCAAGGCTGCAACGGCTCCAGCTGCAAGTGCACCTGCTGCTGTCGCGCCTCTGGCTGAGCGTAGCGAGAAGCGTGTGCCTATGTCACGCCTACGTAAGACGATTGCTAAACGTCTTCTGGAAGCTAAAAATTCTACAGCCATGCTGACTACGTTCAACGAAGTCAACATGCAGCCTATCAAGGATATCCGTAAGCAGTATCAGGAGCTCTTCGAGAAGCGTCATGGTGTCCGTCTGGGCTTCATGTCTTTCTACATCAAGGCCGTGACCGAAGCACTGAAGCGCTTCCCTGAAGTTAATGCCTCTATCGATGGCGATGACATCATTTATCACAACTATTTCGATATCAGTATCGCGGTTTCTACACCCCGTGGTCTGGTTACGCCTATACTGCGTGATACCGACACCATGAGCCTTGCCGATATCGAGCGTAATGTGCGTGAATTGGCGCTCAAGGGCCGTGACGGTAAGTTAACCGTTGCAGATATGACTGGCGGTAACTTCACCATCACTAACGGTGGTGTGTTTGGTTCATTGATGTCGACACCTATTTTGAACCTGCCACAGAGCGCGATCTTAGGCATGCATGCCATCAAGGATCGTCCTATGGCAGTCAATGGTCAGGTTGAAATCCTGCCCATGATGTACCTGGCACTCTCTTACGATCACCGTATTGTCGATGGTCGTGAGTCAGTTGGCTTCCTGGTTGCCATTAAGGACTTCCTCGAAGACCCAACTCGTCTACTGTTAGATTTATAAAATAATTGCAGTGACACCATACTCGTCACGTCTGAGGATGTGACGGGTATTACCCTCGTTACTGGCCCCGAAAGAGCCAGTTAAATTTGATTAGAAGTATACGGATAGATCATCATGAATTTGCATGAGTATCAGGCAAAAGCCCTTTTTGCCGAATATGGTTTACCAGTGTCAGAAGGTTTTGCTTGTGATACACCACAAGAAGCCGTTGAAGCTGCTGGAAGGATTGGCGGTGACACTTGGGTTGTTAAGTGTCAAGTACACGCAGGCGGCCGTGGTAAAGCAGGTGGCGTTAAGGTTACTAGCTCTAAAGACGAGATCAGAGCGTTTGCCGAACATTGGTTAGGTAAAAACCTGGTTACTTACCAGACAGATGAGAAGGGTCAGCCGGTTGCTAAGATTTTAGTAGAAACCTGCACTGACATCGCCAACGAATTGTACTTAGGTGCCGTTGTCGATCGCGCTTCACGTCGTGTGGTATTCATGGCTTCTACCGAAGGCGGTGTTGATATTGAGACTGTGGCTGAAAATACGCCAGAGTTGATCCACAAGGCCATCATAGATCCATTGACAGGTCCTCAGCCATTCCAAGCACGTGATCTTGGCTTCAAGTTGGGCCTAAACCCGACTCAGATGAAGCAGTTCACTAAAGTCTTCATGGGCTTAGCTAAGATGTTTGAAGACCATGATTTTGCATTGCTAGAGATCAACCCGCTAGTGATCACCACCGAAGGCAACATTCACTGTCTCGACGGTAAGATTGGCATCGATGGCAACGCATTGTACCGTCAGCCTAAAATCCGTGACATGCACGATCCGTCACAAGATGATGCTCGTGAAGCACATGCTGCTAAGTTCGAGCTTAACTATGTGGCACTAGACGGAAACGTCGGCTGTATGGTTAACGGCGCGGGCCTTGCTATGGGTACCATGGACATAGTTAACCTACACGGCGGCAGACCAGCTAACTTCCTAGATGTTGGCGGCGGAGCGACTAAAGAACGTGTAGCTGAAGCGTTCAAGATCATCCTGTCTGACGATAACGTTAAAGCAGTATTGGTTAACATCTTCGGTGGTATCGTGCGTTGTGACATGATCGCGGAAGGTATTATCGGTGCGGTTAAAGAGGTCGGTGTAACCGTACCTGTTATTGTCCGTCTTGAAGGTACTAACGCAGAACTTGGCCGTGAAGTATTGGCTGGTTCAGATCTCGATATCATCGCTGCCACGAGTCTTACTGACGCGGCTGAGCAAGTTGTTAAAGCTGCGGAGGGCAAATAATGTCTATCTTAATCAATAAAGATACTAAAGTTATCTGTCAGGGATTTACCGGCGGTCAAGGTACATTCCATTCTGAGCAAGCTATCGATTACGGTACTCAGATGGTCGGCGGTGTTTCACCTGGTAAAGGCGGCAAAGTTCATCTTGGTCTGCCAGTATTTAACACAGTTAAAGAAGCCGTCGCTCAAACAGGTGCTACTGCATCTGTTATCTATGTACCTGCTCCTTTCTGTAAAGATGCCATTCTTGAAGCTATCGACGGTGGCATCGAGCTTATCGTTTGTATCACAGAAGGCATCCCGACTCTGGATATGCTTCAGGTTAAAGTTAAACTTGAAGAGACTGGCGTGCGTATGATCGGTCCTAACTGTCCGGGTGTTATCACTCCTGGTCAGTGTAAGATTGGTATCATGCCTGGTCACATCCACAAGCCGGGTAAAGTCGGTATCGTTTCTCGCTCAGGTACGCTGACCTATGAAGCGGTTAAGCAGACTACCGATGAAGGTTTCGGTCAGTCTACTTGTGTTGGTATCGGTGGCGATCCAATTCCTGGTACTAACTTCATCGACGTTCTTGAGTTATTCCAGAACGATCCACAGACCGAAGCTATTGTCATGATTGGTGAGATCGGTGGTACTGCTGAAGAAGAAGCGGCCGAGTACATCAAGGCTCACGTGACTAAACCTGTTGTTTCATACATTGCCGGTGTAACTGCACCTGAAGGCAAGCGTATGGGTCATGCTGGCGCAATCATCGCCGGTGGTAAAGGTACTGCTGAAGATAAGTTTGCCGCTCTTGAAGCTGCAGGCGTAACGACAGTTCGTTCACTTGCCGATATCGGTAAAGCATTACGTACTAGAACGGGTTGGTAATTAGTCCTCCCGGTTTAAAAAGGCGCCTCGGGCGCCTTTTTTATTATTTGTAATTCAACAAACAACTTTTATTTTTCCTGAGCCTTTGAGCTACGTTGAGTTAACCATGTTTATCGTCTCCGTTATTTTTCCGCTGATTTTCATGGTGGTTGTGGATCTTGTTATAGGCCTAGATGCTTAGGCCTGATGCCTCAACTCGGGGGGCTTGAGGAAGAACACATCTTCGGCATAGAATTGCTTGGCACTGCAGCTATCCCACCAAATCTGCCAGGCATCATCCAGTTCACCGTTTTCAATCAGTGCATTCGGCGCTACGGGTTTTATTAAGCTACCCATAGACATGAGTAAGCCGTAGGGTGAGCGGCGCTTTATCATTTGTGGTAGCAATTTAGCGGGATCATCTAAGCCCATGCTGCCGACGAGTTCATAGAAGCTCTCCAGGGTATTGTGATGGAAATTTCTAATCCTCAGACTCTTCTCCTGCACATTGATCGCCTTGGCTCTGGCTGGATCTTGGGTGGCTACGCCGGTGGGGCACAGATTGGTGTTGCAGTGGCGGGACTGGATACACCCTAGGGCTAACATCATGGTGCGCGCGGCGTTAACCGTATCGGCGCCAAGGGCAATTTTAGCGAGCAGGTCGAAGCTAGATGCGGTTTTCCCTGAGGCTATGATGCGAATTTTATCTCTTAACCCCACGCCGATTAAGGCATTGTGAACAAAATACACGGCTTCGAGACACACCATGCCGAGCCGGTTAGTGAACTCTACCGGTGCGGCGCCTGTGCCACCTTCGGCGCCGTCGACTGTGATGAAGTCTGGGGTGATGCCGGTTTCAATCATGGCCTTACAGATCCCGAGAAATTCGGCGGGATTACCGATACAGAGTTTGAAACCCACAGGTTTACCACCACTGAGCGTTCTTAAACGCGCAACAAAATTCAGCAAGGCTATCGGGGTGGTGCATTCTGGGTTTACCGCCGGGGATACGCAGTCTCTGTCCATGGGTATATGACGGATTTCGGCAATTTCTCGGGTAATTTTAGCCTTTGGCAGTACACCACCGTGGCCAGGTTTTGCACCTTGGCTGAGCTTTATCTCAATCATCTTTATTTGTGGCCGCTTAGCCATGATCTCGAAGGTGGCCGGGTTAAAGTTGCCTTCATCATCACGACAACCGAATAGCCCTGAGCCTATCTGCCACACTATGTCACCACCGTGTTTAAGGTGGTAGGGACTAGCGCCGCCTTCTCCCGTATTATGAAAGCAACCGGCCTGTTTGGCACCAAGGTTCAAGGCTTCGATAGCGTTTGCGCTTAATGAGCCAAAACTCATGGCCGATATGTTTAAGTATGAGGCCTCATAGGGCTGAGTGCAGTCGGGTCCGCCGAATCTGATACGTTTCACCTCATCGCTTACTTTTTTTGGGGACAGTGAATGCCATAGGCTAAGATAGTTCTCTTCGAGCAGATCTCTCTGGGTACCGAAGGCAATAGTGTCGCGGACATTCTTGGCTCTCTGGTATACCAAGGACCTCTGCTCTCGATTAAAGGGGCGTTCCTCTGTGTCATTGGCGATGAAATATTGTTGGATCTCGATCCGATAGGACTCGAGGAAATAGCGAAGGTAGGCGACCACAGGGTAGAGTCTGTTTAAATTGTGAGAACTAAACTTGAGATCATAAAAGCCGATGACTGTGTAACAGACTGTGAATACTAATAGCAATATGGAGAGGGGACTTGTACTTAAAAAGTAGAGGGCTAACAGGTTACCTACACTGGCAATGAGCCAATATATCAATTGCATAATTGTCATGTTGCTTCCTTGTGAATCGTGTTGAACCAAGCAAATATACGCTTTATTGTGGGATTATATTGATAAAAAACGAACAGGTATATAAGTTGGTTACTAATTTAGATTCGCTGCATTAAATTGTGTTTCGATATACTGGGTTCAAACATTAGCCTTAAATTAAGGGATTATATGATCATTGCTGAAACGGATAGGTTGATTTTACGACAATTTGAAGCTAAGGATATCCACACCATATTCTTGCTCAACAGCATACCAGAGATCTTGACTTACATTCCCGGCGAGCCGATGACCTCGGTCGATCAAGCTGAGCAGATTTTTTCAGATGTCATTATCGCCAGCTATGAAGAGTTTGGCTATGGCCGTTGGGCCGTAGAGCATAAAGCGGATAAAAAAGTCATTGGGTTTTGTGGACCTAAGTATATTACTGAGTTTAAAGAAGTTGAGCTGGGATACCGTTACCTGCCTGGATATTGGGGGCAAGGCTACGGCTTTGAAGCGGGAAAATGTGCATTGGAATTGTTTGCCAATTTTGGTGTTGACGAAGCGATTGCACTCATTTTATTAGGTAATAAAGGGTCGGAAAATTTGGCCAAAAAGCTGGGAATGGAAGAAAGAAATAGAAACCGTTTCATGGGGCACAAGGTGAATGTTTTTCACAAGCATCTCTAATAGGCACAAAAAAACCAGCTCTGGGGCTGGTTCTTTTAGGACGCAACTTAATGAGTATTAAGCGTCGTTGTGCTCACACTCATCATTAGTACAGACACCGTAAAGGTATAGGCTGTGGTTAGTGAGTTTTATGTTGTGCTTCATGGCGATCTCGTCTTGTCGAGTCTCGATCAGATCATCTGAAAACTCGATGACCTTGTTGCATGATAAGCAAACGAGGTGATCGTGGTGATGTTTAGTCGCCAATTCGAATACTGCCTTGCCGCTCTCGAAGTGATGACGGGTAACGATACCTGCATCATCGAATTGGTTGAGTACGCGGTACACGGTGGCAAGACCGATCTCTTCACCTAACGCGAGTAATCTTTTATACAGATCTTCAGCACTGATGTGTTGATTTTCGGGTCCTTGCATCAGTTCTAGAATCTTGACTCGTGGTAAGGTAACTTTCAAACCCGCTTTTTTTAGCGCCTGATTTCCATCTGTCATTACTAATCTCTTGATTGCAGAACCATCAGTTTAACTATCGGTTCAATAGTGGATATTAAGATCTATTATAGAGGTAAAATTAAAAACTTAAACCTCTGAAGGTCTTTATCTCACCTTTATCAAAGCAAATACAATAAATCACTATAAATCAGAGATAAATCAGAGATAAAGCATGCGATTTAAGCTTACATTTTGTATTGTTATTATTGCATTTATACTAATGCATAATATCTTATGTTAGATAGTTGAGTCAGGCTAGTCGGGTTATATTTAATAAGAATAAAAACAGTATGGAAGGAATGAAAATGTATCGGCAGATAGTGATTTTAACAGGCGCTGGAATTTCAGCAGAATCAGGCTTAAGAACGTTCAGAGATCAAGATGGCCTATGGGAAGAACATAAAATTGAAGATGTTGCGACGCCGGAAGGTTATGCGCGAGATCCCGAGCTTGTGGATCGATTCTACAATACTCGTTGGAGCCAGCTGCATAGCGGAGATGTGGAGCCCAATGCAGGGCATGATGCCTTAGCGCGCCTCGAGAGGGAGTTTGATGGAGAGCTATTGGTCGTCACTCAAAATATCGATGATCTCCACGAGCGAGCGGGATCGCACCGATTATTGCATATGCACGGAGAGCTATCTAAAGGACGTTGTCCGCGTTCGCGCCAAACATTTTTGCTCAAAGACCCATTTGGCCCAGAGCATACTTGCACTTGCTGCATTCCGGCCCAGAGGCTAAGGCCCCATGTGGTTTGGTTCGGTGAAATGCCCATTGGCCTGGACCGCATTCAACATGCTTTAGACACTTGTGATCTGTTTATTGCCATAGGGACCTCGGGAACCGTTTATCCGGCCGCAGGTTTTGTCGATACTGCTAATCACCATGGCGCTCAAACCGTCGAAGTTAACTTGGTCGAAGCGGACCGTCATAGTCAATTTCAATATCATCTGCAGGGTAAGGCCAGTGAAATAGTGCCAAAAATGGTTGAGCGGATCCTATCCGGCGCGATTATTAATAATGAGAGTCAGTGAGTCTATGGAGGGGGATTTGAATAAGTTTCAGCCTAAAGAGACGTCAAGAGTCGATAGATTAGCGATAATCATGCGCGGTCTGCCCGGCAGCGGCAAGTCTCGTTGGGTCGATGAGTATATTGTCAGTCAAACACTCGAAGTCACCATGAACATTCGGAGCAAGGGGTACTTTTCGACGGATAGTTTCTTCTATCAGGGAGATGAGTACAGGTTCGATGCTAAACGATTGGCCGAATTTCATCAGCGCAACTTAAGCGGGTTTATTCATGCGCTATCTGTATCTCAGCCTTTGGTGATTTGTGATAATACTAATATGGCTTACTGGGAATTTATGGCCTACGAAGCCGCGGCGAAGGCCTTGGGCTATCAGGTTCGCATCGTGTTAATAGGTGAACCTAAAGACCCTGCTCATCAAGCTGAATGTGCCAAGCGAAATAGCCATGGTGTACCGTTAGCCCAGATACAGAGAATGGCCAAACAGTTCGAAGCCTGCTAATTTTTATAGGGTTGGGTGAATCAACGACTAATAATTCTAGTCAATGTCAGTCGGCATGTTGTGAACGTAAATGGGTTAAAATTTCCAGCTCTAAATTGGCCATTAATTTGCGGGAGTGTTCATCGCTTAAGTTTAATGTCACCCAGCCATCTGTGCCCATAAATTCAATAGCGGATATTTCCAGTGTCTGAGCCCAGTGGCCGCTCAGCCTGAAAATTCCTCTCGATGTGTGTATTCTGCTGATATGAAATGTTGTCATGGCTTAACGCTAACAAATAGCATCTTAGGTTACAATTGATGATTCGAGATAAACTTTTTTAGTTGTCAGTATCCTTGAATGACAAGTCCCAGCGGATTAATAGCGAGACAGTGAGTAAGCCTCTCAGGCCGATATGATCAGTGTGACCTTGCCTATGACTCTGCCACTCCTTATAGGGCCCATCTCTTGGCTGGATATACTGGTATCGTTTTCGCCTTTGAACCAGAGGTTACCCGCATTGTCTATTTTGACCAAAGTCTTGATCAGCTCACCTAGTCTGGGGTGATCGAACAGGTATATTGCGTCTAGCGTTAAACGAGTTCGAGAAAAAGCGCTCATGCAGAGAACGAAACTGCCAGCAGGAATACGCGGCTGCATACTGATTCCGGCAACTCGGTATAGATTGATCCCAAACATGAGCACTCCTTAAGCTAACAATGTATTTAGCTATTTTAGCTGCGGGTAAATCAAGGTCTCTGCTGGCGGATAAGGGCAGGTGGCCTGATAAGTCTTAACCCCTTTGGTCTCCCAGAATATCTCGGCGAAGCGATTGACCTTTTCCAGCAGTAGCAGAGTTACATCGCGATCGATATGCTGTTTGGCTTTAGATGCCGTCAACATGATGCTGTGACTCAACTCATGGAGCTGCGGGAATTGATCCAGCTGAGGCTGCTTGATGTAGTCGCCCCAGATAACAGTGATCTCATCTTTTACCTTGTGGCCATGGACTTCCTTTTCGGCGACTAAACGGCCGAACTGGGCTTGCTCATTGGGCGTCAGAGACGACTTAGCATTGAGTTCTTCGAGTAAGTCGACCATGCGGATCATGGTCAATACCGCCAGTTGAGCCGTGATCGGGTCGTAAATCTTGCACGGAATATCACAGTGGGCCGAGGCACGCTTAAAAGGCGCCTTACTGTCGAGTTTATTCAATAAATTATAAAACATGTTCGCCCCTTATTTGCTGTTTGATTGAGTCGCGGCTTTCTTTCGACGGTACATAGTGATGGCGAGTCCCAGGGCACCCACGGCGGGAAGAATCCACAGCAGGTGGATCATAGACGATGACCAATGAGCATGATCATGTCCCGGATGTGCCATGGCCGTTGGGGCGATAAGCAGGGTGGATATGAATGTGAGTGCTGCTGAAAATCTTTGCTTCATGGGTACTTGACCTTAACTATAAAGTGGGAATCTGATGTCTGGTTTGAGATAGGTTATTACTAGTGAATGACCGGAGCCAAAGCGTTCATATCGACACATTTAGATCCCTGTAACTGGCTCTTTTGAAATAGGTATAACTCTTTGCAGCTAAGCTTCAATCCATGAAGGATTGCGGCATAGATGGGTTTATTATCTGCTTGAGTGATGAGTCGATTTCTTAATTGGTGATAAGGGATCATGATATTACTGAGTTGAGCGTCGGCTTTACCCTGTCTGCCGTAGAGCTCAGACAGGTTATGGTAACTGGCTAGCCAGGCCATCATGACCTGTTCATCGTTGGCATATTCGGCATACAGGTGATTAATCCTCGATACGGCGACCAAATATTGATGTTCGGCATCTTGCCAATCACCCGCTTGAAAAGCTTGGTTGGCCTCAAAAATCAGCTGTTTCCATGTATCCATACCCTCTCTCCTTCACTCTCTATAAGTTACAAACGCAAATAAGAATCAATATCATTATGCTCGTGGGAAGAGATTTGTAAAGGGCGTTACAATAGATAAATCTAACATTTACATTTGTTGCACTGCGATGGGAAGGCGAGAGGACAGGGGACTGAGGGATTAGAGAGTGAGGCTCGTTCAGGCGCCCAATAGAGGCAGATGCTTAATTGAATGATATCTCAGTGCCAGTGAGAGGCAATGCTTGAGCTGTGTCATAGGTATGATATCTGATGTTGAAAATACCATGGCTCGATTGCCTTCGTAGGTGAAGGTATTGCCATAGAGCTCTTTGAAGGTCTCAACTAAGCTGGTTTTACAATTGAAATAGATGCGGTATTGGTTCGGGCTTGCCGCTTTCCAGTCGAAACGTACGGTACTGCCATGTTTTACTATATAGCTAGGTTCCCCCCATTTTAACGCTTCTTCCAATTCGTCATCACTTGTCTCATTGGCTATATCAATAATAGCTTGTCTAATTACCAATAAGATCTTGGCTATGTCATCGGGATAGGTATCGAATTTTTGGCTAATATTTTTATTCATTTCTCCGGCTCTGTTATTTGCTTTCGCTATCTTTAGTATGGCGCGAACCGCGGCTCTCAAGGACATATTTTCCTACTATCAGGAATAAGATCCCGCCTAAGATCATCGCAGAGGCGAGTATCAGGCGCATCGATATTGATTCACCCGCAAACATGATGCCACCGATAGCAGCGATAACAGGCACCACCAGTTGTACCACTGCCGCTTGTATCGCGCTCAAGCCTGTCAGTGCAATATACCAGATGGTGTAGCCGATCCCCGAGGCGAGCCCGCCGGACACTATGGCTAATGCCAGGCCGGTATTTGAGAGTTGAGCATCTTGAAATGTGAACAGGATTAAGAGAATAACGAAAGGTAAGGTACGCAGGAAATTATAGCTGGTATCTCCAAGTGCGCTTGCGGATCCCCGCCCCATCAGGGTGTAACCGGCCCATGCAATGCCAGATATTGTCATCAGGATAAAACCTGATAGTGAAGGTGTCGCGAGTGTCGGCATCACCAGGTAGATGAATCCGCAAAACGCCATTATCAGTCCGATCCACTCAGTATAGTGGAGCTTTTTACCGCCGAGTAGACTGGCTATAACCATAGTGAGTTGCACCGAGGCAAATAAGATGAGGGCGCCCATGCCTGTGGCCAATGATATATAGGCGAAGGAAAAGGTTATCGCGTAGATAAATAACAATATAGCGGCTCGCCAACTGCCTTTTGCCTTTAACTTCGACTGACTCAAAGCGTCGGCCGCAGATGTCCCTTGCAGGTTATCTTGTTCATCTTGGCCCTCAGCGCGGCTAAAGCGAGATCCTAAGCCTGAGCGAGTGAAGGCTAAGATAATGATTAACACTGAAATCCCGGACAGCAGCCGAACCGAAGTAAAGCTCGCCGCATCTATGGTGTTATCGCCTAATGCCAGACGACACAGGACTGAGTTAGCCGCGAACGCGATCAGGGCCAAAATCGTGTAGAGGCTAATGCTAAGTTTGCTCAAGCGTTATTGGCTCCTTGTTGATTCGAATTAGCGTTTAATTTTTATGTCCTAAGTTGTTTAGCTAAAATATACCACTCGGTATTAGATGATCGGGAATTAATTAGCCAATCATCAGACCGGGACAGTTAGATAAAAATTGCTGTTTTCCCAGATAAAAGGCTGCAAGGAGTAAGCGAAGGGCAAAATGCCAGCTTTACTAGCTGGCATTTATGTATGGGGGAATTAGTCACTAATGCGTGTAGTGAAATGTGTAATCAATATTGGGTGCTATTTATTCACTCAATAGCTTTGAGGTGCTGAACTGACTCTCAACCGCCCAGACTCGATATCTAAGTTCGCTGCCTTCGGGTAGATAAAGCACCTTATCCAGACGGCTGTCATACTTGATTTTCAGCTCGGCTCTGATTGGCACAAAAGCCTCTTTTTTGGCTTGCTTGAAACACGCCATCATAGTCGTTGGCCCCTGAGTGATCGAATCAACCTGGTAATAGTTATATCCCCAGCCTTGAACCGAATGTTGTTGCAAGTCGCCCGACAGGCTCCCGCCATTACAGTCCACCATCTGAGTTTGACCTATCTGTATTTCGACCATGTAGTTCGATTCATCATCTAGCTTAGGCAGGGTGAGTATGTGTTGCACCATGCCTGTTTCTGGTGCGGGAAACATCTTAGTCGCGTCTTGGACTTGGTAATTGGATGAAGAGAAGGCCTGAGATGTGATGATATTTTGCATGTGACCACTCTGGTTAAGATCCGTTGGGTGAGCCGGGCTGGTGGCCGATGCATTAAAAGATAATAGTGACACGGCTAAGATGCTTCCTGCTGAAAATGTGATGGTCAATGCTTTCTTAGCGGCGTTAAGTGTCGATGAATTCATAAAATCTCCAAAAAGTAAAAAGATGTTTCTGTGCTGGGGCCTGTTTATCTTTGTCGCTAGAATTTTGCTCAACCATGAAAGGTCAACAGGTCCTCGTTACCCTTATAAACGACCGGAAAATGAAAAGGGGTTAATTATTTTAATTTATTTTAAAACCAGAAGTGCACCACTTTAAAGCGAAAGCACCGAAAATGTACATTTATCTAAACTGAACACTAGCTACTCTATTGATTATATTGGTTTAATATTTTGGCATGAGGGCTGCATTGTGATGGATATTGCTGAGATAAAGCAAAAGTAAAATAGAATCTATTCAATGTGGGGCGAATTTTATGCTGTTTGGTCGTAAAAAAAGAAAGCCTATCGTGATACCCAGCAAGAAAGTTGCACAGTGGAAGTACACCACCTGTAATTATTGCTCTACGGGCTGCTCTATCGAGATTGGCTTAAACGAGCAGAACAAGATTGTCACCACCCGAGGCCACGCTGGCGCCGATGTGAATCGGGGTAAACTCTGTATCAAGGGGATCTTAGAGCACGAGTTGTTCGAGAGTCCGGGCAGGGGAACCGAGCCTCTCATAAGAGACAAGCATTTCGAAGACTTCGAGCCTACCTCCTGGGATCACGCCCTGGATACCACGGCCACTAAGATCAAAGAAATTCAAGCCAAGTATGGCCGCGATTCTTTTGCCATCGTCTCTTCGGGCCAGCTGTTGACCGAAGAGTTCTACACCTTAGGCAAGCTCGCCCGCGGCGTGATCGGCACTAATAACTACGACGGTAACACCACCTTGTGTATGGCATCTGCGGTCAGCGGTTATAAGCGCTCCTTCGGCGCCGACGGTCCACCGGGCTGTTACGATGATTTTGAGCACACCCACTGCCTGATGGCTTTTGGCTCCAACCTTCCCGAGCAACATCCTATCATCTATTGGCGTCTGAAAGAGGCGCTGGAGAAGCGTCACTTCCCCTTGATCGTGGTGGATCCCCGAGTGACCATGTTGGCGCAATTTGCCGATATTCACCTGCCGATCACCCCAGGTACAGATTGTGTGCTGATCAACGCCATGCTGCATGTGATCATCAATGAAGGGCTGCAAGATCAGGCCTATATCGACGCGCACACCCAAGGCTTCGAGGCGGTTAAGGCACTGGTGCAGGACTATGATCCTAAGCAGGCACAACACATCTGCGGCATAGACGAAGATACCATACGTAATGTGGCGAGAATCTATGCTAAGGCGCCGGCGGCCATGAGCATCTGGACCATGGGAATTAACCAATCCACCCACGGCTCAGATGGTGTCGCCAACATCAATAATCTTAATATGATAACCGGCAATATCGGTAAGCCGGGCGGTACCAGCTTATCGATAACCGGTCAGTGTAATGCCATGGGCACCCGGGAGTGGTCATCTTGCTCGGGCTTACCCGGGTATCGCTATCTGGAAAATGAAGCCGACAGAAACGAGATAGCCGATTTTTGGGGCATAGATCCTGAGTTCTTTCCCAAGAAACGCGGCCTGGCCGAGACCGATATCTTTCCCGCTATAGAGACAGGAGAGATAAAAGGCCTGTGGATCGTGGCCACTAACCCCATGACCTCAATGCCCAACACGGCGCGTATCCGTAAGGCGCTGGAGAAGCTGGATTTTTTGGTTATCCAAGACGTCTATAGGGACGTTGAGACTAACCAGTATTCTCATGTGTATCTGCCGGCATCGGTGTGGGCCGAAAAAGAGGGTACCCACACTAACACTGAGCGCAGGGTTAACCTGATCTGTAATGTCTTGCCCCCCTTTAAGAACTCTAAGCCAGATTTTTGGATCTTTAATCAGCTGGCCAAGCGCTTCGATAATGGCCAGATGATCCATTTTCCCGAGACACCGGAAGGGGCATTCGAGGAGATGAAGTACCTGTCTAAGGGCAAGTTGTCCCATGGCGGTCCGCGCCACTTAGATATTTCGGGCATGACTTATCAGAAAATTGAGGCGGCCAGAGGCATTCAATGGCCATTTAGAGAACAAGATGAAGGTCTCAAAGGCACAGCCAGGCTCTACAGCGATGGCCTGTTTCCAACTCAGTCAGGTAAGGCAAATCTGCTGCCCATTAATTTTTATAACAACAACGAGCAGCCCTGTGACGAGTATCCATTCTGGCTCAACAGCGGCAGGGTGGTGGAGCATTTTCATACTCGTACCCGTACGGGCAAGATAGGTAACTGCAACAAGTTCAGCCCAACGGCGTACATGGAGATGAACCCGGACGCGGCTAAAGAGCTTGGGGTCGAACATCAGAGCTATGTGCGCCTCACGAGTCGTCGCGGCGATGCCGTGGTGATGGTGCAGTTGACCCACAGGGTGCCGCGTAACATGGTGTTTATCCCGTTTCATTACCACGATTGTGTTAACCGTCTCACCTTAGGCTTACTCGATCCCTATTCACGTCAACCAGCATTTAAGCAGTGCAGCACGCGAATAGAGCCGATCGATCAAGATGAAGCGGCGCGGATCAACGTCGAGCGTCGTGCATTTTAGGGTGACGGAATAATTTTGCGAATTTGAAGCCTGAGATTTAAGGCTGGGGACGAGATAATGACATCACAGATAACTGAAGGCAGCAAATTGCACCGCGGCAGTGACAAGGCGGGGGTAGGGCTATTTACCCCTAAGACCGGTTCAAGCATAAAGGTGACAAAAGCGAACGCTTTGCCTAAGAGAGGCGAAGAGCAGCTGGGGCGCTCAAATCATTGGGAAGTTCGCACCGAAGAACAGGCCTATGCCTATCTGCCTAAGACCGACAGCGAGATAGAGAACCGCTACGGCAAGCGTATCGATTTGGTAGAGTTGACCGACAATCCGGTGGGCCGCTCCATGTTTATCAACGACAACCCGGCAGTCGGCACGAATCCGGATCGTAACAAGCAGCATGGTTTCTTCTTTACCGCAGACAACTGTATCGGTTGTCATGCCTGTGAGTCGGCCTGCGCCGAGAAGAATGACACGCCGGCTCATCTGGCGTTTCGTTCGGTCGGCTATGTGGAGGGGGGCTCATATCCGGATTATAAACGGATGAACATCTCCATGGCCTGTAATCACTGTGACGATCCTGTTTGTCTCAAGGGCTGTCCGACTCGAGCTTATACCAAGCATGCCGAGTATGGCGCCGTGTTGCAGGACCCGGAAACCTGTTTTGGCTGTGGATACTGCACCTGGGTGTGTCCCTACAATGCGCCTCAATTGGATCCGGTCAAGGGAAGTGTGTCTAAGTGCAACATGTGTGTCGATAGGTTGGAAGTGGGCCTCAAGCCAGCGTGCGTCTCAGCCTGTGTGGGTAATGCACTGGATTTCGGTGTGATCGAGGATACTCCGGAGAGTCGTGAGCAATGTAAGACCAGCATTCCCGGCTTCCCGTCACCGGAAATCACGCGGCCCAACATACGTTTCCAGCAGACCAAGTCTATGCCGGAGGAGATGACACGAACCGACTCCATGCCGGTTAAATACCGCAAAGGGAAAGACGGCCAATATAAGCCGGTGATAGATCAAAAAATGGGCAAGCAGCAACACTGGAACCTGGCTAAGCTCAACAGTCGGGAGAATCCCCTAGTACTGTTCACCCTGTTTGCTCAGGCTGCCCTGGGTACCTTTATGGTTCCCTTCCTCGCGGCTTTGGCCGGGGTCGAGATATTCGAGCTATTTATGGCCTCAGACATGATGTTAGTGCTGGTGGTCACATCGCTCTTTATGACCTCTTTTGGCCTGTTTATGAGTGTGACTCATCTGGGTAAACCTTTTCGTTTCTATCGTGGCTTCAACAACCTGCGTTATTCACCCATGAGCCGTGAAGGATTAGGCCTGGCTTTGTTCAGCGCCGGACTCGGCCTGATGGCCGTGTGCCTGCTAGCCACGAATACCTGGTTTAGTGAGCTGCTGGTATCGGGCTTCGACATCGAACTCTCCGGGCTTACTAGCGCCTTGCCCTTGGTTAACCTGACCTTGGGGGCGGGAGTTTTTGCCGCCATCGCCGGCGCCGCGGGCCTGTATTACATGAACCAGTGTTATCAGATCAAGGCGCGTCCGTTCTGGAATCATTGGCAGACGGTGACCAGCTTTGTGGGTAACAGCATGTCCTTGGGGGCCATGGTGAGCGGCGTGATGATATTGAGCACACTCGCCGTGTTGTCACTGCCACTCTTACCCGCCTTACAGCTACTGGGAGGCGTGTGGTTAGTTGGTGTGGCGCTCGAAGCCATAGGTCTGATAGGTCATAACCGGGATCTCAATGCCAGCGAGAATGAGGGCGGCGCGGCGCACTATATTCAGTGCACTACCTTCGGCAAGACCTACAAGCTACGTAACCTGATGTTGACCTTGAATATCTTTGCCGGCCTGACATTACTGGCCCTGGGTGAACTTGGAATATTCAATACCCAAGGGCTAGCCTCAGAGCCGGTAGGCGTTAGCGTGTGGGCATTCGTTGCCTGGTCAGTAATCGCCCAGATTAATTGTATCAGTGCCGTCATAGGTCGCGCCTTGTTTTATAACCTGGTGATCCCTACCACCATGCCAGGCGCTTTCTTCTGGAAGAATAAGGGGTTCGAGCAACATGCCAGAGACATAGGTTTGGCGGACAATCCGGCCTGTGGTGTGGCGCCGCTGGCCCATTAACTTAGCTTATTAACTTAGCTTATGGACAAATGCTGCTTGCCCTAGTGATAGGGCAAGATCATAACAGCTGACATCAGAGCTAAAACAAGAGCAGTAACAAGAGCCAGAACAATAACTATAAATATAACCATGATAAGAATAACGAGTAGACACGAGGTGAGTATGCTGACATTGGAAACGACCATAGAGAAGACCTGCTTGATTGGGCTGACCTACTTTACCGCCGAAGGGGAGATGCTCAAACAATCTTTGTTGGCGGGAAAGGTAAGCTCTTGTGATGCAGAAAAAGGCATCGGCATAGCCCTGTTCGAAAAGGAGAGCTCGGTGCAGGGGAGTAAGCAGTTCCTCATCCCCACAGATCTGTCATGTTGGTTTACTGCCCCCAAAGGAAAGTTCCACACCAGTGTTGAGGGCGTCACTGTGACCGACCCAAATTACCTGATCACCTGGGATATTTATCAGACCCGCTCCTATAAGCAAGAATCTGATGAGAGAGAGGCTGCTAAGCCGTTATCGGATAAGCAGTCAGGCAAACAAGGTGACGAGCAGATGCAGTGGTGGGAATGGAAACCCAGGACGGAGCAACCTAAGGTCGGGTAATTAAGTAATTAAGTTTCTAGTGTTTATTAACCACCATTTGAGAACGAACTAAACCTATGAGTACACAGGTGTTTATTTTGGTATTTATTTCTGAATTAATTTAGTTTATCATCTCAGCTAAATACCAGTGTAGCTCTATGCTGGCACCTGTATAACTAGGGGACTTAGGTGGATATAAATATGAAAGTGCTACCCGAAGGCGTGAGTTATTCCCAAGGACGCTATGCCGTTGAGATCCCAACCTTTAGCGGCCCTGAAACTAAGTATTATAAGGATCCGCTTACGGCATTTACCACCAAAAGAAGGGCGGAACGTAAAGAAGCGATAAGGCAGGATAAGCGGTTAGCGATGCAGTCGGTCAATGCTTAACGCCGCATGTATTTAAGTACAAGCGGCGTGTTTATTTAACCATTACTGATAAAACCGCCGCCATGATCGTAAGGTTTAATTGTGCCAGCGACTCGCTTCATGGCACTAGTTAGCTTAGTCAGCTGCTCTGGTGTGATCACATAAGGCGGCATGATATAAATCAGATTAGAAAACGGCCTGATCCAGACGCCTAAATCGACAAACTGCTGCTGCAGCTCTGCGGTATTGACGGTCGACTTCATCTCTATAACCCCTATGCCGCCCAGTACCCGCACATTCTTCACTTGGGGATAATCTATGGCTTCTGCCAGTTCAGTTTTTAATTGAGCTTCTATGCTGGCGATTTGTCCTTGCCACTCGTTAGTCGCCAATAGATCTAAGCTGGCACAAGCGGCGGAGCAGGCTAACGGGTTACCCATGAAAGTGGGTCCATGCATAAAGACGCCGGCAGGGGAGTCGCTGATCCCTTGTGCGACTTCATCACTGCATAGGGTGACAGCGAGAGAGATATAGCCGCCGGTGAGCGCCTTGCCTAAGCAGAGGATATCGGCCTCGACTGTGTGTTCATTAATCCTGGCGTGCTCATAGGCAAACATCTTACCGGTACGGCCAAAGCCCGTGGCTATCTCATCGAGTATCAGTAGCACCTTAAATTCATCACAAAGCTGACGCAAACCGACCAGATAATCCGGGTGGTAGAAACGCATGCCACCTGCGCCTTGCAGAATCGGCTCTATTATCACCGCGGCAATTTCAGCGTGCATTGCCTCAAGTTTGGCCCGCATTTCGCCCAGTTCGCTGGGATTAAAACTGGCGCCAAAACTCGCCTGGGGGGCGCTAACAAATTCGTGTTGAGTGACTGAGTCGCCGAACATAGTGTGCATGCCGCCTTCGGGATCACATATGCTCATGGCGGCGAATGTATCGCCGTGATAGCCGCACTTTACCGTGAGAATGCGCTGTTTGTTAGGCTGATTTCTGCCTTGCCAATATTGCAATGCCATCTTAAGCGCCACTTCGACGGCAATAGAGCCCGAGTCCGCTAAAAATACCTTAGTCAGGTTATCACTGGTCATGGCGAGCAGTTTTTTCGACAGTTCGATGGCGGGTTGATGTGTTATGCCGCCAAACATCACATGGCTAAGTTTGCTTAGCTGTGTCTGCATTGCATCGACGATGGCGGGATGACTGTAACCGTGAACGCAGGCCCACCAGGAGCTAGTGCCATCGATAAGCTGGCGTCCATCATCTAAGGTGAGTTCGCACTCTTTTGCCGATACCACACCGAACGCGGGCAAGGCATTATTCATTGAGGTATAAGGGTGCCAGATGTGCTGCTTATCAAATTCAAAATCTATGCTGGACGTCGGACGCTTAGATGTAGAAAGAGTCGCTGCTGAGAAACTAGGACTGATATCAGAATTACTCTTGTTCATAAATTGACCGTTAGTAAACCTATTTGACTGGTTGGCGTTGACAGATTACGACCTGCAGGTATCCTAGGCAAGATAAAAACAAATTATATTGAGCAAAAAGGGTAAGTTAAATGTCGGATATACAGCTGCGCTATGATTGGCAACGTGATGAAATAACAGAACTTTTTGATTTACCTATGAATGACCTCCTGTTTAAGGCGCATTCATTACATCGTCAGGTATTCGATCCAAACGAAGTGCAGATCAGCCGATTATTGTCGATTAAAACCGGCGCTTGTCCCGAAGATTGCAAATATTGCCCCCAGAGTGCCCGCTACGACACGGGTCTGGAGAAAGAGCGACTCATCGAGATTGATAAGGTATTGACCGAGGCTCGCAGTGCTAAGGCTGCCGGTGCTTCACGTTTCTGTATGGGCGCCGCTTGGCGTAATCCACACCCAAGAGACATGCCTTATTTAAAAGATATGGTCAGCGAAGTCAAAGGTATGGGTATGGAGACCTGTATGACCTTAGGCATGCTTTCTCCAGAGCAAGCCGGCGAGCTGGCAGAGGCTGGGCTGGACTACTATAACCATAACTTAGACACCTCTCCCGAGTACTACGGCGACATTATTACTACCCGTACCTATCAGGACAGACTCGATACCCTATCTAATGTGCGCGCAGCCGGCATGAAAGTCTGTTCCGGCGGCATCGTCGGCATGGGCGAACAGGCTAGTGATCGTGCCGGTTTATTGCAGCAGCTGGCGAACATGGAGCAGCATCCTGATTCTGTGCCCATTAATATGCTGGTTAAAGTCGCTGGCACGCCGTTCGAGAATATCGACGATCTCGACCCCTTAGTATTTGTGCGTACGATCGCCGTGGCGCGGATCTTAATGCCTCATTCAAGAGTTCGTTTGTCGGCAGGGCGTGAGAAGATGTCTGATGAGATGCAGGCCATGTGTTTCTTCGCCGGGGCTAACTCTATCTTCTACGGTTGTAAGCTATTAACCACCAACAACCCGGAAGAGAATGAAGATATGACACTGTTTAAGCGTCTGGGTTTACATTCGGAGCAGGGCAAGTATGCCACTGTAGAAGATGATAAGGCCGTGTTTGTTAAGGCGACGGCTAAGGCGAATGCCATCAGAGATAAAAAGAGTGCTGCTTTCTACGATGCGGCGGCCCTATAAATTAGATGAGAGTGCTGAATTGGCTCTCGAGTGAGCAAGGGCGATGAGTACTTCACTGCTTGATAAGATTGACAAGACTCAGGCCCAGCTTGCCAGTCAAGGCTTGCTGCGTCGTAGGCATGCTATTTCAGCAAGCTTACCTCGCGAGCAAAATCCTGAATTGTCCGGCGCGTTATCCTTCACGCTAGAGGGCAAGCATTACCTGAATTTTAGCAGTAACGACTATCTTGGCTTATCTCGCTCATCTAAGTTAATCGATGCCATGTGCGGCGGCGCCAAACGTTATGGTGTCGGCAGCGGCTCTTCACCTCTAGTGACGGGTTACAGCGAGGCACATTTAGCATTGGAGCAGAGGCTCTGCAAGATCACCGGCCACCAGGCGGCCTTGTTATTTTGCTCGGGTTTCAGTGCCAATACGGCATTGATGAAGACCCTGTTCGACTCAAACGACACTGTGATGGCAGATAAGCTGATGCATGCCTCTGTCATCGATGGCTTAAGAGATAGCCAGGCTCAGTTGAAGCGATTCTTGCATAACGATATCGCCAGCGCTGAGCGCATAATGAACCAGCGAGTCCCCACCGCCTTAGTCACCGAAAGTATTTTTAGCATGGATGGTGATATAGCTCCGCTGTCATCGCTGTCTCAACTCTGTAAGCAGAATCATGTCTGCCTGATTGTCGATGATGCCCATGGTTTTGGCGTGCAAGTGCCGCCATTAGTCGATGCCAAGATTGCCGATATCCAGGTGGTGACCTTTGGTAAGGCCTTAGGTTGTCAAGGCGCGGCTATCTTAGCCAGTCAGCAGGTGATTGATTTTCTGGTCTCTAATGCCAGAGAGTATATCTACTCGACCGCCATTTCACCCGCGAATGCCTGTGTTGCTCTAGCCGCGGTGGATTTAATTGATACAGACAGGTCTCTGGTTCAAAGACTCAGTGATAACATTAGCTACTTTAGGCAGCAATGTGCACAGGCCGACATCAAGTTGGCCGATTCAGGCACTGCAATTCAGCCCTTGGTACTGGGAGATGTTGATACCACCTTGCTCGTTGCCGACAAGCTTAAGCAGTTAGGACTCTGGGTCGGGGCTATACGTCCTCCAACAGTGCCTAAAGGCTCTGCACGACTGCGAATGACTATCACAGCTATGCATACTCGCGATGATATCGACAGGTTAGTGGATGGATTGAGCACTAGCTTAGCCTGATATCAATAAGTGAGGCCAAATGGTATTAAAGGCTCTGCGCGACTACGAATGACTACCGTGCACGGCCATGCATACTCGTGACGATATCGACAGACTAGTGGATGGATTGAGCACTAGCTTAGCCTAATTTAAAATAGTGATAGGAAGGAGCCCGAAGTAGTGAATCAAAGGGTAGCACAAAGCGTTAATGATCAAACCGTTGCTCAGCGATTTTCCGCTGCGGCCAAGCATTACCATGAACATGACAGAGTGCAGAAGCTCTCCAGCATGCAGCTTTTTGACGCCATGAGCCCAAGCGGGGTCTTGCTGGACATAGGTGCGGGGCCGGGAACTGATTTCAGTCAGTTTTCATCGGTTAACCAGGTGATAGCATTAGATATCGCTCAAGGCATGCTCGAGCAGGTTAAGCTTGATTTTCCCGATTATCAGACGGTCTGCGCCAATGCCGAATCCATTCCACTGCCAGATAACTCAATTGACAGTGCCTATTCTAATCTCGCCCTGCAGTGGTGCGGTGACCTTTCCAGCAGTTTCAATGAGACGGCTCGGGTGTTAACAGCCGGGGGCGAGTATCATCTGGCGATTGTTGCCCAAGACAGCTTACCTGAGCTGGCAGAATTAGGCTTTAGGGTGAATGCATTTCGGTCGATGGAGGAGATCCTGAATCATTTTGATAGGGACCAGTGGCAGATAATCTCGTTTGAGACTATGGCTATTAGCGTCTACTTTGCCGATCTGAAATCGTTACTCTATTCCATTAAAGGCGTCGGTGCCTCTATTCATGGGAATAGCGATGACAATGACAATGACAACAATGAGAGTACTAAGGACAAGCCAAGCCGTGGGATCCGTGGCAGAGGCGATTGGCAAAAATTATTGGCGATAGCAGAACTTAGCCGAACTGCGCAAGGCCTGCCACTGACTTATCAGATTGCTACTATTTCAGCAAAAAAACTAAGAGATTAGCCTATGAAGTATTTCGTCACCGGAACAGACACAGATAGCGGTAAGACCTTAGTCACTTCGGCGCTCTTGTATAAAATGAACCAAAGCCAGGCTTATGGCCGTACCTTAGGCCTTAAACCAGTCGCCTCGGGTTGTGAGCCGACTGAGAAGGGCTTGAGGAACAGTGATGCGCTGGCCCTCATCGAACAATCCAGCATCGAGTTGGATTATGATCTGGTTAATCCTATCTCTTTCTTGCCTGCGATTGCGCCGCATATTGCAGCGTCACAGACAGGAGTCGACATCAGTCCCGGCGCATTACTGGCCAAAATACAGCAAAGTTTAGCGGCTGCAACACTCAATGAGACTGATGTGTGTCTTATCGAAGGGGCGGGGGGCTGGCGTCTGCCTTTAGGAGAAGGTCACTTTCTCTCTGAGGTTGTGCAGGACTTAGATATGCCGGTGATTTTAGTCGTGGGTGTGAAACTAGGCTGTTTAAATCATGCGGTGCTTACTCATGAAGCTATCATAGCGGATGGGTTAACCGTCGTTGCTTGGGTCGCTAATATCGTGGAGCCACAAACCAGCTGCTTGGATGAGAACCTCGCCAGCTTACAGCAACTCATGCCTTCTCCTTGTTTAGGCGTAGTGCCCTATCTCAGTGAGGCTAATGCTGAAGCCGCCGCTGAGCATCTAAATCTGACAGCTTTGGTTTCATAGACAGCTTAGCTTATTGTTATCGAGTCAAGCTTAGCCCTGAATGTTATCAGGGCTAATCTTTAGCCATACTTTCTGGTTTAGTCTTTCAGCCCCCTACGCTTAAGCAGGGCATCTGTGGTCGGTTTACTCCCCCTGAAATGCATATAATCTCCCATCAAATCCTGACTATTTCCCTTTGATAGGATGGCTTGGCGGTATTTGTTCCCGTTTTCCAGCGTCAGACCGCCGGTTTTATCCATGTAAGAGAAAGCGTCGGCTGCCAGCACTTCTGTCCAGAGATAAGCGTAGTAACCCGCCGAATATCCGCCGCCGAAACTGTGACTGAAATAGCTGGTCTTGTATCTGGGAGGAACCGGCGCATAGTCTATGCCGTGTTTGGCTAATACCTTATGCTCGAATGCCTCGACATTATCGATACTCGACCCCGGTGCTATAGAGTGCCATTCCATATCTAAGATGGCGGCGGCGAGGTATTCAGTGGTGTCATGGCCCTGATTAAACTTGTGGGATTTAAGGATCTTGTTTAACAGCTCGGCAGGGATAGGCTCCCCGGTCTGATAGTGCTTGGCATAGTGGGCGATCACCTCAGGGTTTATATCCCAATCTTCGTTAAACTGAGAAGGGAATTCGACGAAGTCTCGAGCGGTAGCCGTGCCTGCAATACTGGGATACTTCACTTCGGAGAATAGACCATGAACGGCATGGCCAAACTCATGAAACATGGTAGTGACCTCATCGAAGGTCATCAGGGTTGGCTTTCCTGCTGCGGGTTTAGGAATATTCAGTGCGTTGTACACCACAGGATGGGTGCCTAACAAACCGGATTGAGTGACAAATTCATCCATCCAGGCGCCGCCATTCTTACCCGGACGCGCATAAGGGTCGAGATAGAAGATGCCGATAGAGCTGCCGTCTTGGTTAAACACTTCGAATGCCATCACATCTTCTTGCCACACCGGCAGATCGTTGCGAGGCTTGACCTCTATGCCATAGAGCCGATTCATGGCGTAGAATAGTCCATCTTTCAATACCCGGTTAAATTCGAAGTAAGGCTTAATCTGGCTTTCATCAAGATTGTATTTTTGCTGACGGACCTTTTCGGCATAAAAAGCCCAATCCCAAGGTTGAAGCTCAAAATTGGCTCCCTCTCTCGTCATCTCTTCACGTATGTCCTCAGCTTCCGCTCCCGCCTTGGCAATGGCCTTGGGAACGAGATCATCGAGAATGGCGAACACGGCGTCTGGGGTTTTAGCCATTTGATCGCCAAGGGTATAAGCTGCCCAATTAGGGTATCCAAGTAGGGCTGCTTTATCTGCGCGCAGTTGTGCCAGCTTAATGGCTAAGGGACCATTGGTGTCCATGGCGCGATCGGTAGATGCCTGCCATATTTTTTGGCGCAGTTGTCGATTATTCAACTTCGCCAATATGGGCTGCCTGGTGGTATTGACCAGAGTTATCATGTAACCCTCTGCGCCTGTGGATGCAGCAGCAGCGGCGAGTGAGGCTATCTCATCGGCGGACAAGCCGAGAAGTTGGCTCTTATCGGTGACAAGAATTACATCATTTTTAAACGACTTTAATACATTTTGCGAGAAGTCGGCGCCGGCTTTGGCCAGGGAAGTATTGAGGTCTCGTATCTTAGTTTTATCTCCCAAGGAGAGCTTGGCTCCCGCACGCAGGAAATTGTTGTAGTAGAGCTCGGTGAGGCGCTTCTGCTCACCTTTTAGTGCGCCTTTATCTTGGTAAATAGTCTCGATGCGGGCAAACAGGTCTCGATTGAGATAGATATTATCCTCATGGGCTGTGAGCTCTGGCAAGATAGTATCTTGGATCTTAAGCATCTCATCATCGGATATCAGGCCTGATAGGTTGAAAAACATGCGCGACACCCGGCTCAAAAGGGCGCCGGAGGTCTCCATCGCCGAGATAGTATTGTCGAAGCTAGCTGGGGCGGGATTATTGATGATCTTAGTGATATCTGCATCGCCTTGAGCCATCCCCAGACGAAATGCCGGTAGATAATCACCGGAGACTATTTTATCGAATTGAGGAGCCTGATCCTGTAATGGACTGGGATGAAGTAGCACGTTGTCGGCATTTTGTTGAGTGACCATGTTTGCCTTTGCTTGAGTTTGCGGCGTATCGCC
Source organism: Shewanella benthica (assembly GCA_023284085.1). Taxonomy (GTDB): domain Bacteria; phylum Pseudomonadota; class Gammaproteobacteria; order Enterobacterales; family Shewanellaceae; genus Shewanella; species Shewanella benthica. The sequence goes on along the minus strand of JAKVHY010000022.1, from coordinate 31,063 downwards.
AGATTGAGCGGAACATCCACCCAACACAAATACCATACCCATCGCGATTGTTATTAGATTTTTGCGCATGTGAAATATCTTCTTCTATTGTTGGTTGACCAGTTTGTTTTATGTATTTAGTAAGTTCAGGCCTTAACTTTTGTTGCCGTGACACCCTAGCAAGGTTGAAGTCTGCTGCATAATGTTAAACCTTAGCCAGACTTAACCTGCAGTCATTTATGATTGATAAATCTTGAGTAATCGATTTTACATCATGTTGATCACTTGTTTTTATTGTGTTTTTCTCTGGTTACTTTTGTGAGAGGCTTGGTGTTCGCGAACACTCCAACAGCTGAAAACATCAGATTGTCCAATTTTTTATTAACTTAGAATATTGTCTCAGTTGTGAATAATATGATCGTCCTTTAAGGGAGTTGTGGTCTGTAACTGCTGAGGTTAATTTTTATTCATCTTTCTTGGTCATGTAGAAATAGGCGCATTTCATCCCCTTGTAAGAACAATTCTTGCAATGTTTGGCCATCGCGGATTTCTGTGCGGAACTTAGTCTGATCGAGTTCATAGGGTAAGCTTTAAAATCACGCACTTTGAATCTGATGAGGTTGATGATGAGGCAAAGAAACCTCTCCAGTTAGCCAATTTTACGGCGAATCCTTGCTCTTTAAAGCTAGGTATATTTGGAAGCTGTATTGGAGAAAAAGAACTAATGAAAAAAGATTCATGCCGATAGTCAGCTGACGTACAGAGTCATGAATGAGATTTAAGCTTTACTTAATGTAAGCCTCCTAGACTGCGTCTCTCTATATGGAAGGTCTACAGACCTAGTATTTTGCGAGTTTAAAGTGATCCCGAATTGAGTTTAATTTGTCCAGATGTACATTTTTTTACTATTCTCCCCTTGAATTCTCGCCATTCGGACATATTATGTCTTTAGAACGCAACATCAGGTACTCAAGTACCCAACAGGAGCTTATTTAATGCGTATTTTTTTATTGATTGCGACCAACATGGCAATCTTACTTGTGGCCTCAATTGTGATGTCACTATTAGGTGTTAATACATCTACCATGGGCGGTTTACTTGTTTTTGCTGCTATTTTCGGTTTTGGCGGCGCTTTTCTCAGTTTAGCTATCTCTAAATGGATGGCTAAAAAGACCATGGGCTGCGAAGTCATCACTACACCTCGTGATAATACCGAGCGATGGCTTGTCGAGACTGTCGCTCGTCAGGCTGAGCAAGCTGGTATCAAGATGCCGGAAGTGGCTATCTATCAGTCTGAAGAACTCAATGCTTTTGCGACGGGTCCAAGTAAAGATAAAGCCCTTGTTGCTGTGAGTAGTGGTCTACTTTATGGCATGAGTCAAGATGAAATTGAAGGCGTGCTTGCTCACGAAGTGAGTCATGTGGCAAACGGCGACATGGTTACCCTGACCCTTATTCAAGGTGTGGTTAATACCTTCGTTATCTTCGCTGCCCGTGTCGTGGCTGGCATCATCAATAACTTCGTTTCCAGTAATGATGAAGAGGGTGAAGGCCTGGGCATGTTCGCCTACATGGGCGTGGTATTTGTCCTCGACATGTTATTCGGTATTCTTGCTTCTATGATCGTGGCCTACTTCTCGCGTATTCGTGAGTTCAAGGCAGACGAAGGCGCAGCTAAACTTGCGGGTAAGGATAAGATGATTGCGGCTCTCGAGCGTCTGCGTCAAGGACCTGCAACAGGTGCCATGCCTGCACAGATGTCTGCACTAGGGATCAATGGTAAGAAGTCTATGTCCGAACTGATGATGAGCCATCCGCCACTAGAGAAACGTATCGCAGCTCTGCGTGCTAGCTAGTCACTAGTCAGAAATTGCAATAAACCAAACGGGAGCCTAGGCTCCCGTTTTCACAGTTAGCTAGATGTTAACTACACTTATACCATTCCGAGTAAGTATCTGACCATTCAGCGGGAGTTCAAAGCACTGTAGGCAAGGCGGATGTTTGAAGCTAATAGTTATTCTATATCGAGAACATTCAACGTAGCATAAAGGGCTTTGAAACCCGCACTGCGTGAGGCTCTCAGTGTTTCCACTTCTGTGTTGCATTGGCTTAAAAGGGAATAACCATTTCCTCATCAATGCGCCTTGAATTGAAAAAACTGAGAGTCTCTGAACTGACCAGATACTTATATGGAATGGTATTATGTCATCGGGATATGGGAAATGCAGTTCACGCACTAGATGCTTATTCAAGAATACAGTTAAATAAGAATGAATATCATTACTGTGATTTTATGAGGTTTTCTTGCATAGTTATTAAGTCTTTTTACTGAATTTGATCTTGAGTAAAATAAGAGGGATTATGCAGTGTCACATAAGGATTGTGTGATATATCTCACTATATTACTGAATTCAGTACATAAGTAACAGCGTAATTTGATTAAGCGCACAGTTTCAAACTTGCTTTGACGATATCCTAAACTCAATAAAAGTTGCGTATTTGCAGTTCCTTAGCTATTTTATGCAATGTCGTGCTAAGACTGTTGAGAGCAAGATGGGGTTAACTAATAAAACTCCACTATGCTGTCGTTATAAGAGGATATGATTGTGAGCAAAAAAATACTAAGTGCATTATTCGGTGCTGCTTTGGCAGCATTAGCTTTATCACCAGTTGCTATGGCTGAGCCACAAGAGCTTGCAGAAATGCATGTAGAAATGGATGGCTGTGAAGCCTGTCATGAAGATGGCGAGCCTTCTGCTGATGGCGCATTTGAGTTTGAACAGTGCCAGAGCTGTCACGGTACACTAGATGAGATGGATGCTGTACACCAGCCACATGAAGGCAACCTAATGTGTGCCGACTGTCATGCTCCACATGACATGAATGTAGGCGAACAGCCAACATGTGATAGCTGCCATGATGATGGCCGCACACCAGAGTCTATCTTGAAGTAGAGCTGTAATAGGTGTTTAAATAAAGTATTTGATTTTCAGGTGCTTGAAAAATGGGAGCTTAGGCTCCCATTTTTACGTTTGGATAATTGTTCGCCTCTTAAGACTTCGTAATAACAACTGTGTCGTACTGGATAACGATAATCAGCTACTGTCGACCGGGTTAATATAGAATCCACTCTATAATTTGTGGTAAAATTTTTATCTGCATCTTCTTATTTCTTCCTAAAATGATAAAAACTGATGAATGATATAACGATAGTAACCCACGACGGTAATTTTCATGCCGATGATGTTTTCAGTATCGCAGCACTTAAGTGTGTTTTTCCGGCTTTTAATCTCGTACGGACACGTAATGCTGACATTATTGCCAGAGCAGATGTTGTGCTTGATGTCGGTGGTGAATATGATCCGAGTTTAGGCCGTTTTGATCACCATCAACGTGGTGGGGCTGGTGAGCGAGAAGATGGTATCCCGTATTCCTCTTTTGGTTTAATTTGGAAAAAATATGGCTTAGAAATATGTCAGGGTAACCAGGAGTTAGCCACATCAGTCGATGCTGGTTTAGTATCGACCATTGATGCTATTGATTGTGGCCATGTTACCGGTGTTGCCACAGGTATTAGCCTTAGTCACACCATCTCCATGTTTAATCCAACTTGGCAAGAAGAGGGTGACTTTGATGCCAGTTTTAACGAAGCGGTAGACTTTGCATCACGGGTATTAGCACGCTTTATTGCTTCAGCTAACGGTGGTATTAGCGCAAAAGCGATTGTGGCTAAAGCGATTGATGATGCTGAAGATCCAAGAGTGATTGTATTAGAAAAATATACACCTTGGAAAAGAACTGTTCATGCCTTATCTGAAGCGGCTTTATATGTTGTTTATCCATCTCAGTCAGGGCAGTGGAGAGTTCAAACCGTACCCGCAGAACTTGGCTCGTTCGAAGATAGAAAGTCGCTACCAAAAGCGTGGGCAGGATTAAACGGTACAGCGCTTCAAGAAGTAACAGGCATAGATGATGCAATGTTTTGCCATAACGGTTTGTTTATCGCTGGTGCAGAATCGTTTGCAAGTACCATGAAGATGGTAAGCATTGCACTCGCTGAGTAGTAAATACGCAGCTGCTACAGTAAGAAACAATTGAGGTTAGCCTTTATAAAATTAAGGGCTAACCTTTAATATATTTATATTAGTCACTAAATAAAGTGTTTTAGCCTCTGAGCACATCTCTATCATCAGTATAAACAGCTCAATACCGTTTGCTACTTTTGTCTTTGCTCTATAGCAAGCCATTGTGCCAACAAGCCGTAGTCACTCCCCCTACTCATCCTGCGTGTGATCAGTGAGCCCCATATTGGTGCAACTTCTTACTGCTTCTACCTACTGATTGCACTCTCTTTGCTCATTTTATAAAAAAATAATACCGCATAATTTTTTTATTGTTAATTATCAATCGATTGAATGTTGGCGTGTTGGTTGCAATCTTATATTTATCGCGAACATAAGTGGGTGATATGAGATGGGAAGTGCCGATATTATTGAATTGAAACATAGCCACAATGTAAACCTCGGGGATATCTCACCCTCGCACAGAGTGGCTATCGTTGGTGCGGGTTGCGGTGATGTTGAGCTATTGACGCTGAAAGCTGCCCGTCTAATCTCCTCTGCGGACGCTTTGATCTATGACAGCCTGGTCAGTGAAGATATTCTTGATCTGGCATCGAATGAGTGTGAGATGCACTTTGCCGGCAAGAGATGTGGTAAGCCTAGTGCCAAGCAAGATGATATCAACCAGTTGCTGCTGGCTTGTGCGAAGCGGGGACTCAAGGTCGTACGATTAAAAGGCGGCGATCCCAATGTATTTGGCCGTGGCTGTGAAGAGGCCATATTTCTGGCTAAGCAGGGTATCAAGAGTCAATTTGTTCCCGGTGTCACAGCCGCACTTGGCTGCGCCGCCAGTGCTGGGATCCCTCTGACTCACAGAGGAGTGGCAAGGTCTGTGACCTTAGTGACTGGCACCGTCATCGATGATTCTTGCCAGACTGGTGTAGGCTGGCAGGCTCTGCTAACTGCGCAGTCGACGCTCGTATTTTATATGGGTAAAGATCAGGCGGCGCATATCGCACATGGCCTGTTAACTGCTGGGGCAAGTATCAAACTCCCTATGGTGTTTATCAGTAGCGGGGCTAGAGTCGAGCAGAAACTCAGTTTTGCAACCTTAGGCACCATGGCCGAAGTGGCCAGCCAGCTCCATGTGTCGGGTCCTACCTTGATGATTGTTGGTGAAGTGGTTTCTGTGGGGCAAGAGCTTGCACAGCTAATCAATCAAGTCGAATACAGGAATACTGATGTCGTTTCTAGTGATAAAGGTATGAGTGAATCTGCTTAGGTTCTTCTGCCGATACAAGCATGGGTTTGATTGTGGTGATAAAGGTTATCCTTCATTCATTTATGTCTTTGTTTTAAATTGAAATAATAAGAGGCTGTGATATCTATGAAGAAAGCCTATCAGGGGTTAATAAAAACATTAGGGCGAGGCGCAAAAGGCTCCCGATCTTTGACGCTCAGTGAGGCGCACTTTCTTATCAGAGGTTTCTCTGATGGTATTGGCACTAAGGTGCAGCTCGCTGCGGCGTTAATGTTGATGCGGGTCAGGGGAGAAACCTGTGAGGAAGTTGCAGGTGCGGCCTTGGGGATAAAATCCAGCATCAGTGATAAATGGTCAAATCTCGATGTGAGCATCGACTGGCCCTGTTATGCAGGAAAACGTGAATTATTGCCCTGGCTATTACTCGCCGCAAAAGTACTGGCTAATCAAGGTGAACGAGTACTGTTGCACGGAGATCCTAGATCGCTCAGTCATAGAAAGCATATTGCGGCTTATGTTGAGCGACTTAATATTCCTAAGGCGAGTAATCCTGAAGAGGCTCAAGCTGCATTAGATTCAGTGGGGATTTGTTATGTCGATGCCGATAGTTTCTCGCCCTTGGTTGCGCAATTTCGCGAATTACATCAAGAACTAGGTTTAAGAAGTCTGTTCCAGATAGCCATTCGCTGCACAAATCCTGCTAATGCTCCTGTTAGCCTGCGCAGCTATTTTCATCCTGGTCTGGATAAGATGCATACCGAGGTCTCTAAGCTGATGGCCCATGCGTGTTTACTCAAAGGTAGAGTCGGCATTTTTAAAGGGGTTCAGGGAGAGACTGAAATTAATCCTAGGATCTCCACCGAGCTGACCATAGCATCACGGGGTGACAGCCAGGTTATTCATCTTCCCACCCGGCTAGAAGGTTTTGTTGGCATGAACACCTTGTCATCAGAGCTTGCTCTTTCACCCGAACAAGCTTGCCTGATATTGAGTCAGATTTGGCAGCATGCTGAGGCTAGTGACACTCGCCGTGGGAGTCATTCAGAGTTTTCGTCATCAGTATTAGTACCATCTAAGCTCGAACAGATTGCCGAGGCGAGCGTTATCAGTACACTGTCGGCAGTTTATCTACTGCAAGGTAAGTGTCAATCAGTGTCAGAAGCTGAGTATTTAGCCGATCAGGCATGGAGGATGAGATGACTATTTATACCTGTTTTACAGATCAACCTGATGAGCTGCATATCCATGATACTCACTGGCAAGTTACTAGCTTAACTAAGTTACAGGATATAGAGCGAGTTCCCCTTTGCAATGAACAAGATCTTCTCGTTTATGTTTGCTCAGAGATGATTGGCGTCGATCTACAACTCTTGTTACGCCTGATGCAATTCTCTCCCATTCCGTTGGTGGTGAATGCTAAGTGTTGGCAAAAAGAGGACCTGACGAGATTACTCGAATGTGGCAGGGTGACATTTGTACCCGGTGATTTTGAGCCCGCTAGACTAGAGCAAGTCATAGAACTGGCAAAGCTGAGGTTCAGCCTGGCCAACGAGCAGCAACAGAAGATCATTCAATTAGAATCATCATTAGAGGCGCAAAAGTTGCTGGCCAAGGTGAAGGCGAGACTGCAGCAAAACGGATTGAGTGAACCTCAAGCCCATAAACTCTTGCAAAAACAGGCGATGGACAGCGGCATCTCTGTTGAGCAGCTGGTTCAACAATTGCCATTAAGCTAAGCTTTCATTTATCTATCGTCACTCTTCAACACTCATCATTTCAAAACCTCACTATTTTAAACCTATCCATTTCAAACTTAAGCATTTCAATTCCGCCCAAAATGGTGCAGAAGCGCCTTGCTTGTGCGCTCACTCATTTCACTCCTTACCAATGAGCTTACCAATCACATTATAATCAATGACTTATGATGGATGCTTTATTGGCATAATCACTGCAGTAAGTAATAAAGTAATAGGTTATAAGACAATAAGTAAAATAAAAATTCGGATCTAATCGGCAATGGCGCCATGTTCTCACTTGAGAGCATGGCGCCTTTTTGTTTTCTAGCAGATCTGCAGTTTCAAAAAGAGATGGGGAGTGTGTTATGGGTTGTGCAAAAACAGGTTTGGAGCGTAAGCCTAGGTTACTCGTCGTGGGTAACGGCATGGTTGGCCATCATTTTATAGAGCAGCTTTGCGATCAAGGGCTCAATGAACACTTTCACATAGAGGTATTCGGTAGTGAACAAGTCGCTGCCTATGACAGGGTGCAGCTGTCTAAATATTTCGAGACAGGCAGTGCCGATAGCTTAATGCTGGCAAATGTCGATACCTATGCCAAACAGGGAGTGACCTTACACCTTGGCAAAGAGGTGACCGGGCTCGATACCGAGAATAAGTGCCTGCATACCCAAGATGGTGATTTGTGGTTTTATGACAAGCTCATACTGGCTACGGGGTCTTACCCCTTCGTACCCCCTATCGAGGGCAAAGACAGGCCCCAGTGTATGGTGTATCGCACCATAGAAGATCTGGAGCAGATACAGCAAGCCGCCGAGAAATCCACATCCGGAGTGGTGATAGGTGGGGGCTTATTGGGATTAGAGGCCGCCAATGCCTTATTGACCTTAGGGTTAGATACTCATGTTGTTGAGTTTGCATCTCAGCTGATGCCTGTACAGCTCAATGATAAGGCGGGTGACCTTCTGCGTGACAAGATTGAGCAGTTAGGCGTGTCTGTGCATACCAGCAAGGCGACCACGGCTATCGTCGCCGGTGAGTCGGCGCTGCATCGGATGAATTTTAATGACGATACCTATCTTGAAACAGACATGATTGTCTTCTCCGCCGGTATTCGCCCACAGGACAGTCTAGCCAGACAAAGCGGCATAGAAGTGGGCGAGCGTGGCGGCATAGTCATAAATGATTTCTGCTTAACATCAGCCGATGATGTTTACGCCATAGGTGAGTGTGCCCTCTGGCAGCAGAGAATATTCGGGCTTGTCGCGCCGGGTTATCAGATGGCGAGGGCGGCGGTATCTCATATTAATGCCAGTGCTAACAAGGCTGGCACACCTTCGAGCTTAGTTAAGTTCGAAGGCGCCGATATGAGCACTAAGCTTAAGCTGCTCGGGGTGGACGTTGCTTCAATCGGTGAGAGTCGTGGGTTTGATAAGGCCCAATTTGTCGAGCTTACCGATAATCAAGCCGGCACCTATAAGAAGCTCTGGTTAGATGAATCAGGCCGTTATCTCAAAGGCGCTGTTTTGGTGGGGGACGCCAGCGATTACAGCCTGCTGCTGAATCAATACTTGTCTGGTGATGAGCTTGTTGGTCCCGCTGTCGACTTGCTGCAGCGCGAAGAGGGCGCCGGCTTCGAGATGAAAGATGACGCAATTATCTGTTCCTGTCACCAGGTGACTAAGGCCGACATAGTCGCGAGCGTTCAGGCCGGATCCCATAGTCTGACTGAGGTGAAAGCCTGCACTAAAGCGGCGTCAGGTTGTGGTGGTTGTAGCGCCTTGGTTCAGAGTGTGATCACTCAGACCATGGAAGAGCAAGGCTTAGAGACTGAGAAGGGGATCTGTTGTCATTTTGAATACGACAGACAGGAGCTGTTTCATCTTTGCCAGGTTGAGGAGATAGGAGATTTCACCACCCTAATTAAGACTCATGGCAAGGGGGAAGCTGCCGCTGTGGGTCTAGGTTGTGATATCTGTAAACCTGTTGCCGCCTCAATATTTGCCACCTTAGATAACGAATACGTACTCAAGATTCAACATGCCAACCTGCAAGACACCAATGATGCCTATCTGGGCAATCTTCAGAAAGATGGTTCTTACTCTGTGGTGCCTCGTATCGCCGGCGGCGAAATTACCCCAGACAAGTTAATCGCCCTGGGCGAGATTGCTAAGCGTCACGATCTCTACACCAAGATCACCGGTGGTCAACGCATCGATCTCTTTGGGGCTAAGCTCTCTGAACTGCCGATGATCTGGCAAGAATTAATTGAACAGGGATTCGAGACGGGCCATGCCTATGGTAAGTCTTTAAGGACGGTTAAGTCCTGTGTCGGCAGCACCTGGTGCCGTTATGGCGTCCAAGATTCAATCAGTTTAGCCATAGATCTGGAAAATCGTTACAAGGGTCTACGCGCCCCACACAAGATCAAATTTGCGGTATCGGGTTGTACCCGAGAATGTGCCGAGGCTCAGAGTAAAGATATCGGTGTGATAGCCAGTGACAAGGGCTGGAACCTGTTCGTGGGTGGTAACGGAGGCATGCGACCTCGTCATGGGGATCTGTTTGCAACCGACCTATCTACAGCAGATTTAGTGATCTATATCGACCGTATCTTGATCTTCTACGCCAAGACTGCCGCACGTTTACAGCGCACTTCCGTGTGGCTCGAGTCTTTAGAGGGGGGCCTCGATTACCTTAAATCTGTGGTCATCGATGATTGTCTTGGAGTGGCCGCAGATCTGGAAGCTCAGATGGAAAAAGTCATCTCGACGTATCAGTGTGAGTGGCGAACCAGCCTTGAAAATCCTGAGTTCCTATCTCGATTCAGTGAATTTGTTAATCCAGAAAAAATGCCCCAAGTGAATGTAGAGCAGTATCGCTATAGCCGCGGACAACGTTTCCCTGCGGGCTCAGTAGGCACGATTGCCGTGACTAATTTGCCCGGTGACACATCCAAAAACGTCGAGCTAGTTGAATTATCTAAGTAAGGCCATTGGCTTAAAGGAGTGACAAGTATGAATTGGGTCAATATTTGTGAAGAAAAAGCATTGCCTGACTTTGGTGGGGTTGCGGCTTGGTTTGAGGACAGGGCCATCGCTATTTTTAACTTAGGCGAGCGTGGATTATTTGCTCTGGATAATACCGACCCGGCCACCGGCGTGAGTCTGTTATCCCGCGGGCTTATCTGTGATCTCGAAGGAGATATTTTTGTCGCTTCGCCTCTGCATAAACAACATTACAGTTTGCGCGATGGCTCTTGTATCGAAGATGAGTCGTTAAGTGTCGAGGTCTACCAGATCAAGTGCGAAGACGGCAAGGTGCTCGTGAAAAGCGCCTATGACAGTTCTGGTAATAATTCATTAATATAAGGCGGTTATGATGAGTTCGGACAAGTTTAATATTTTTTCCTTCTCGGGGAAAATGAAAATAATGCACCTCAGCTGGATGGCCTTCTTCGTCAGTTTTATGGTCTGGTTTAATGCCGCGCCTCTGATGGGGGTGATTGCCCTGAGCCTGGGATTGACCAATGAGCAGATTAAGACGCTGCTTATCCTCAATGTGGCATTAACGATTCCCGCGAGGATCATCATAGGCATGGTGACCGATAAATTTGGTCCCAGACTGACCTATTCGGCGTTGCTGATATTGTGTAGCTTTCCCTGTTTCATGTTTGCACTCGGGGAAACCTTCGAGCAGTTAGCGCTGGCGCGCTTCCTACTAGGCTTTATCGGTGCTGGGTTTGTTATCGGTATTCGTATGGTGAGCGAATGGTTTCCGGCGAAAGAGTTGGGAACGGCCGAAGGGATCTATGGCGGTTGGGGCAATTTCGGCTCGGCTGCCGCGGCGTTTACCTTACCCGTTATCGCCATCGCTTTTGGTGGAGATAATGGCTGGCGCTACGCCATTGGGTTAACGGGCGTGATGAGCTTTGTGTTCGCCTTTATCTACTACTTCAACGTTTCCGATACGCCCAAGGGTTCTACCTACTTTAAGCCCAAGAAGGCGGGCGCCCTGGAAGTGACAAGCAAGGGAGATTTAGCCCTGCTTATCCTGATGAAATTGCCCATGTATGCCACCTTAGCATTACTCGGCTGGAAGTTATCACCAGAGGGCGTCGGCATGTTCACTCAAATGGAGGTCTATGGTATCTATGGCATCTTGGTTGCTGTGTTAATGCTCGACTTGTATCAAACCTATCAGGTGAACAAGCATATCTTCGATGGCCCGGTACCCGAGTTTGAGCGCTATCCCTTCAAGCAAGTTGCGGTATTGAATGTGCTGTATTTCTCGACGTTTGGTTCAGAGCTCGCCGTGGTCTCTATGTTGCCGCTGTATTTTGCCGAAACCTTCGAGCTTGGGCTGACTCAGGCGGGCATGTTGGCGTCCACTTATGCTTTCATGAATCTGGTTTCGCGACCGGGCGGTGGCTGGATAAGTGACAGGTTCGGTCGTAAGCCGACTCTGATGATTTTGACCGCAGGCCTGGCTCTGGGTTACCTTGGTATGGCACAGATCACCTCGGATTGGGCGTTACCAATGGCTGTGATCATGGTGATGACTTGTTCTTTCTTTGTCCAAGGGGGGGAAGGGGCTGTCTTTGCCGCCGTTCCCTTGATTAAGCGACGATTAACCGGTCAAATTGCCGGCATGACAGGAGCTTATGGTAACGTTGGGGCTGTATTTTTCCTAACTGTCTACTCTATGGTGTCTACGCAAATCTTCTTCTATGTTATCGCTGCCAGTGCGGTGCTGGGCCTTGTGAGCCTGCTGTTTCTCACTGAGCCTAAGGGGCATATCGCCGAGGTGAATGAGGATGGTGAAGTGACCTTGATCAGTGTCAATTAACCAGTTATAAAGAGGGAAATGGTATGTCAGCATCGGGCGTAGCGTCATTGAGTAAGAGTCTGGTTGAAGATGATTTAACCTCTAAACCTGAGCCTGTTTTACGTGAGGAGCCGACTTTAGGTGTAGAGCAGTCTGTCGATGGAGAGCTGCCTTTGAATGGCGAGCTTGAAATCGGGGCGGGTCAGTGCTCCGCTCAAGGGGCTAAATCCACCAATGAAGATGCCATCGGCATACGTATCCCAGATGGCTTGATGCTGACAACTAAGGGCGCTGTGTCGGTGATCTGTGATGGCGTCAGCGCCGCAGAAGCGGCAGAGAAAGCCAGCAACATAAGCATCAGTAATTTTATCTCTGATTATTATTCGACGCCGGATACCTGGAGCGTCGAGAAATCCAGCTCTCAGGTACTCACCGCACTGAATCGTTGGCTCTATGGTTTGGGTCAGGATTATCGAGAGGCGCAGCGGGGCTATGTATGTACCTTTACCGCCCTTATTTTTAAATCTTGCAGTGCTTATTTGTTCCATGTCGGCGACTCCAGAGCCTATCGGTTCAGAGCTGGCAAGCTTGAGCGTCTGAGCCGGGACCATGTGACAGTGCTTGGTAAGAACAAGCGCTATCTGGCGAGGGCATTAGGTCTAGATGTGAAGCTAGATGTGGATTACCGCAAACTCGAGTTGGTGCGAGGCGATCTCTATCTGCTGACAACAGACGGCATTCATGACGTTATCAGTGATCAAGACTTGGCTGTTAAATTGTCTGAGTTTATGTCTAAACTGAAATTTAAATCTAAAGCAGGCACTAAACCAGAGTCTAAACCAGGCTTTAAACCAAGCCTTAAACAAGAGTCAGATGCAGCAATCGATCACGATGAGTTTTGCAGACGATTGTGTGCTCAGGCAATCGATGCAGGCAGTCTGGATAATGTCAGCTGTCAGCTGTTATCCATAGACACGCTACCTAAGTTAAATATCAACGATCTCTATCAGCGGCTATCTAAGTTACCTTTTCCTCCGCCATTGTCTGAAGGGATGAAGCTAGACGGTTACCTGATAGAAGAAATTTTACACCAGAGTCAGCGCAGTCAGGTGTATCTGGCATCCGATGCCGATGGCAACAAGCGTTGCATCAAGACGCCATCGGTTAATTATCTCGATGACGCGGCCTATATCGAACGTTTTATGCTCGAGAGTTGGATAGGCCAAAGGATAAACAGCCCGAACGTGGTGAAGTTGTTAGACAGGGACCGGGCCAAAAGTGCGCTTTACTATGTCACTGAGCATCTCAACGGCATGTCATTGAGTACTTGGATCACTCGTAATCCTAAAGCCTCGGTGCAGGAGGTCTTGCTGCTACTAAAACAGATAGAATCTGGGGTGAGGGCATTTCATCGTAAGGAGACCATACACCAAGATCTTAAACCCGATAATATTTTACTGACCTATGAAGGTCAGATTAAGCTTATCGATTTTGGTTCCTGTCATATCAAGGGCATAGCCGAGATTGCCACGCCTCTTCAACGAGATAGTATCTTAGGCACCGCAGACTATTCAGCTCCCGAGAGTGTATTGGGTTACCGGGTTACCAACAAAGCCGACCTGTTTTCCATGGCGGTGATCACCTTCGAGATGCTCACAGGTCAGTTACCTTTTAAAGGAAAATTGGCACAATGTCACACCAAACAGAATTACCTCAAACTGGCTTATATCCCGAGCTATGAGCTCAATCCACTGATCCCCTTATGGATGGACCCACCACTGAAGAAAGCCTTAAGCTTCGATCCCGCGAGTCGTCAGGTCGATACCAGTGAGCTGCTATATGAACTCAATCAACCATTGGTGAATTGGGACAAACCGGAAGTAGGGCGCTCATTGTTAGAGAGGGATCCCGTGAGGTTCTGGCAAGGTGTCTCGGTATTTTTAGGCTTGAGTACATTACTCTTACTGCTAAGTTAAATAGCGCCCAAGTTATTCGGATATCAACTTGTTCTTCCATTGAATAAGCTTCATGTTCAATCATTTAAGCTTGATATAAGCATATCTTTAATATAGCTTCCTTTGGATACTCTAGATGAGTAATCAAAGGAAATGACCCCGTGGCTTGCAGGAGCCTCAGCTTGTTAAGAGCCTCAGCAGTTTAGGAGTTGTACCATGAGAAGGATTTTACCTACTTTAGTCTTATTGCTGACGTCGGCCTGCTCCAGTTCATCTGATCATAAGCGGCCTGTAAAGCCTGACTTTCCGCAAACAAACCAACAACTTTTTTCGGAAAAAATAGCTCAGGTCCCCTCTATCAATAGTTTGATTTCATTAACGCCGGTACAGATCCTAGATATCCAGAGGTTTGTCGGCCGTGAAGAGATAGCTGAACTGCCGAAAAACAAGCAAGTTTATGAGTATTTATCTAAAAACCTGGTTAATTTTAACTATGAAGGAGAGAATTATTCCGCCAGTCTAGCCATGGACAAACAAGGCGGGAACTGTATGTCACTGGCTCTGTTAACCTACGCGGTCGCTAAGCAGCTAGGTGTAAAAGCGGTATTTCAAGTGATGTATACCGAACCCATGCTATTAGAGGTGACCGCTAATCTTGCTGTCACTTCAGATCATGTACGCACTTTTCTTTATGAAGAAGACACTGACCAACCGAGTAAAAGTTTTTTCTTTTCGGGTAGGAGTTACCTGGTTTTGGACTATTTTCCAGGGCGTTATGATCGACCGGGTAAGATAATAGATGAAAATCAGTTTGTGGCCATGTTGTATCGCAATCTGGCTGCGGATGCTCTGCTTAATGATGATCTCGATTATGCCTATAGTTTGTTAACATCCGGGATCCGATATGATGAAGAGTACGCCCCCTTGATCAGCATGATGGCAATCATACATAGACGTAAAGGCGATGTGGCTACGGCGGATAAACTCTATCGTTATGGTCTTGAGGTGACGGACTCTAAGATAAGCCTACTTAGTAATTACCATTACCTGCTATCAAAGCAGGGAAATACACTGCAGGCCGCGGGTATAAAGCAGCAGCTTCTAGCCTTAGAAGATACATCACCCTATGACTGGTACCTGATAGGTCAAGATTCACTCCATACAGGTGATTTTAAAAGCGCCGAAATCTACTTGAGTAAGTTTTTAAAAAATACCCCTTATTATCACCAAGCTTATTTTGATTTAGCCAGAGCTCAGTTTGCACAGGGAAAGCAAGCTTTGGCAGCTAGCTCTATTAAGCAGGCCATAGAGATAGCAGAATTATCAAAGAGTCAAAGAAGATATAAAGCGAAGTTACTTTGGCTACAACAGATGTGAGCTTCAAATTTTATAATGAAAAAATAATGTTGAAATGAATTTGTAGTGTGTAGCTTGGTTCAGTAATGCTCAGGCATTTTGGATAAATCACATTGAAGCCCGCCTAGATTACCTAAGCAACGCCATCAATCCACCTCAGTACAAGGTAAAATTAGTGCGACTAATAGTTTACCTGTAAAAATGAGTAAAATTTCACCATTCCCAATATTATTAGTTAAAACCAATGGCTTAACGAATTCAATCAACGTGAACACCTCTAAGGGGGTAATTCTTTAGTCTAGGTTTGCGGATGCAGATCGATCCTTTTGGTTACATCTGTTTAATACTAGGGGGGGATGCTACTTATTCGGTATGCGAGGATACTTGACGTCAATTAATTGACATCGACATTTTGGTTTTAAAGTCGACTATACAAGGCAATTACAGCATGGGCATTCAGGTTCAGGGAAGAGATAATAGAGCACGCTTACAGCGCACATCGAATCTGTGCCGCAGTATAAGTAAAGCATCTGTGTTTACTTTATGTTTATTTTCTTCACTGCCTTTATTCGCAGATACACAGATCACTGTAGAAGGGGATCTACTCAAGCTGCTCCCTATAGACCTCCCACAGATTGAAGAATTTCAAGCGCTAGCTTCCGCACAAGAGGGCAACCTTATCAGTGTTCATCAAGATGGCTCACACCTTAATGTTCAAGCTCTACAGCAGGGGCAGCACAACATCTCCCTAATCTCCCAATCTGGCATCAATGATGGCCAAGTGGGCATTGATACTAAGCAGATAGGCATAGGCAATGTACAGGTCCTGACTCAACAGGGTCTTGAAAGTGAAATATATGGTGGCATGGATTTATCTGCGACTCTATACCAGCAAGGCGAGGGCAACGGCCTCTGGTTAAAGCAAACAGGTAATAATCTGAGTGCAGATATAGCGCAATATGGCAATGACAACATGGCATATACCTACCAAACAGGCTATGGGCATTCGGTTGATATCTACCAGTTTGGTAATAGCAACCTTGCCTATGTCAATCAAAGTGGAGCTGTAGGGCACCACGCCGAAATTAATCAGATCGGCGATGACAATCTAGCCATTGTTTTTCAAAACGGTGATCAGCCTATGAGTGATGTCATTATTAATCAGCAGGGTTCAGAGATGTCACTGCAGATGCTGCGCTTTGCTAGGTAATCTAGCTAGCAAGCAAAGAGATTTAATAGATAGGAAGATAGAGAGAAAGAAAGAGAATTGAATAGATTTTTAAGTAAAATTTTAGTTTTAGTTTTAGATAAAGGACGACAACTAGGCTAGCAATAAAGTTGTAGCTCAGTTTGTAACAAGCGGTAAATCGCCAATATTTGGCACACTATTTAAAGAAAAGGAAATATCTAGATGAAATATTCAAAAATAGCGTTGGTGGTTTCGACCGCTCTGTTAGCTTCAACTTCTGTTTATGCTGCTACAGATACTGACAATGATAACTATGCAAAAATCAACCAGATTAGTGGTGATAGTAATAGCGCTAAAATCTACCAGAACAAAGGTGCTCAAAAAAATAACACCTCGACTATTATTCAAATATCGACCGGAAATCAAGGTAATACAGCAGTATCGATTCAGGAACATACTTGGGATGCAACATCTACAATAACTCAAGATGGTAATAATAACGATGCTAAAGTGACTCAGAAGGATACGGTTGATCGTTCCTTCTCAACGGTTTCTACTATAGGTGATGGCAACTCAGTAACAGTGCTGCAATTTAAGACATGGGAAGCAAATTCATATGTAGAGCAAGATGGTAATAATAACGATGCTAAAGTGACTCAAAGAGATGTTGTCGATGGTTCAATTGCTAGTGTTTACACCGTGGGTAATAGAAACACAGCTACGATTACTCAGAAGAATGAGATGAAAAATGCTCAAGCATATATTGCTCAAGTTTCTGCAAATAAAAACGAGGCCACTATCACACAGCAAAATGGTGGTAATGGCGGGATTGCGGTGGCTGCAGTGTACCAGACTGGTGAAAATGATAAAGCTACAGTGACACAAAATGGTGACGGAAACTATACATTGGCAATGCAATATTCATCAAGTGGTGGTAGAAACACAATTAGTGTTACGCAAACTTCAACCGGTGGTGCAGAGAACTATGCGGGTGTGACAACTGATGATGGACATGGCTCATCTATTACGGTAAATCAAACCGGTACTGGAAACTTTGTTAGTAACACCGATGGCGACCTTTGGTCTATGGGGGCATCACTTTCAGGCAGTAATACTGATCTTCGTATAACTCAAGATGGTGAAAGTAACTGGGTAAATGTAGATCTTGACTCAAATGGGTCTGATATTAAAGTTACTCAAAATGGTAATAATCATGATGCATCGGTTACAGGTTTTGGTGGATTCGATGATGATATTGATGTTATGCAAGATGGTAGTCATCAATATGCGGTAGTTACAATAGATTCTGGTAACAGGCATACAGTTAACATTAATCAGCAAGGCTTTAATCACTATGCAGAAGTGACCAGTAACGGCAGCGGAAATACAGCTGTTATTATGCAAGCCGGTTACAATGGCGGCATCTAAATTAGTAGTTTAATAAAAGGGTGCAGCTGCACCCTTTTATTTTGTCTAGGTTAAATTTTGTCATCATTTAGTTGTAGCTGGTGATTTACTTAAACTTGTAACGACTTCTAAATTATATTTGCAACTAGTTCTGTGTACATAACTAGATACGCTTGTTGTAATAATGTAAGTTTATTCTGTTATGATTGTTTTTTAGTCTGTTCGTAACACGGAGTGCGAAGAATGTTCAAAGTCACACATTGGATTGTCGTTTCACGTTCTCATCTTTTGACCGATTTGCTCGAGTCCCGCTGGCCACAAGAGTTTCTGGTTAAGTTGCTCAACATCCAACCTGAATCGTTTGAGAAAAAGCTGGCAGTGGCTGAGGCCAGCCTAGTGGTGATAGATCTCGCCTCAGTGGATGTGCAGCTCGCCTATCAGTTACAAAAAATGGTCGAAAAGAAAGCGAATGGCCTTAAGGTTGTTTTTATCCACTTTCCTCGGCAAGTTGATGCACGCTTTTTGATAAACCCGAGTGTGACAGCCGGGGCTTTTTATAATGATATGTCTCTTGAAATCATAGGCAAAGCACTGATTCAGATTTTAAGAGGTAATAATTCAATTCCGATAGAGCTAGTGGCTAACATAGATAATGGCTATATCGTAGAACAGAGTGACAGTTTGACGATTCGTGAGCGAGAAGTGTTACAAGCTTTGCGCTGCGGTAGTACTAACATAGATATCGCTAACCAGTTGTTTGTCAGTGAAAGCACAATAAAGACGCATTTGTATCGTGCGTTCAGGAAAATCGGCGTTTCTAGCCGAGGGCAAGCAATTGCCTGGGCACAGACTCATCTACATATGGTTTGTCAGTAATGATATTTACGCATTCAGTGTCTGCATGTTTGTCTGTGGTTTTGTCTTTAGTATTGATTGTGTTCTTTGTTCCTGAATCGACTGCAGGTGCTGAAGAGTTACGTGAGGTTGAGGTCAAAGCTAAGCAGGCATTAGAGGCTCAGAATATCAGTGATGCTGTACCACGTCGTGAAACAGATATGGTCGATGGCCTCATTTTAAACCGTGCGATGACACGCTTCGGGCATCGATTTTATCGGGAGTTTGTCGCGGCTTACCGTGACATCAATGGCGAAACGGATCACTTGGGTCTCACCATTGAAGAGAAAGCAACCGCAAGAAGCGGCAGTATCATCACTATTTATAATAATCGCAGAAAAGTATTTATCACTGCCGTTTCGCCAGCGAGTCGTAATATCGATGAGCAAGCGGCGGCGGCGGCGTCAAGGATAAATTATATTCTTAAGCAGAATAAGAAACAGGCAAGCTGGACACAGTTTTTAAACCCAGATCTTGCTGCGGATGAATTTTAGACAGGGAAAGCAGATGAAAAAGTTACTATTCATGACATGTGGGGTGGGGAGCTTACTCATTGGCTCCGTCAATGCCACGCAGTTGATCTATACCCCGGTAAATCCAAACTTTGGCGGCAGTTACCTTAACGGCTCTTACTTGTTGGCAAATGCCTCTGCTCAGAACGATCATAAGAGTGGAGGCTCTGGCTATGTTGCTCCTACCGCCCTTGAGCGAATGGCAAGCTCTCTCGAGTCGCGTTTAATCAGTCAGCTGTTTAATGATGCAACTAATGGTCAAGAGGGTTACCTGAAAACCACTGACTTTGAGATTAATGTGGTCAATGAAGATGGTGTCTTATTAGTGCATATTACCGATATAGTCACAGGTGAGACTACTGTCATTGAAGTGGGTGGCGTGATCGATGCAAGCGGGATAGGTGGATAAAATGAAAAAATTATTAATCTCTAGCGCACTGATTTTGCTATCCGCTTGTTCTTCGACAAGTGAGTTTGAACATATTGAGCCTGCTTCTAGCTTAATGCCTAAGAGTGCCAGTTATTATGATCTGATTGGCCTGCCCGCGCCTCAAGGCAGTATTGTTGCCGCAGTCTATGATTTTCGCGATCAAACTGGCCAGTATAAGCCCATCCCCTCGAGTAACTTCTCGACTGCAGTTCCACAAAGTGGCACGGCTTTTTTGGCGCAAGCGCTGAATGATTCGGCCTGGTTTGTACCAGTAGAGCGGGAAGGTTTACAAAATCTATTAACCGAGCGAAAAATTATTCGTGCTGGTTTAAAAGGGGAGGCGGGAAATTTACCTCAATTGAACTCTGCGCAGATCCTGATGGAAGGTGGCATCGTTGCCTATGACACCAACATTAAGACTGGCGGTGCAGGGGCAAGGTACCTAGGTATAGGGGTTAACACTAAATTCAGAGTCGATACGGTAACGGTTAATTTAAGAGCCGTAGACATCAGAACTGGTCGCTTATTGACGAGTGTAACCACGACTAAGTCAATTCTTTCCAAAGAGTTATCGGCGGGCGTATTTAAGTTTATCGATGCACAGGATCTGTTGGAATCAGAAATTGGCTACACCTCTAATGAGCCTGTGAGTGTCTGTGTTGTTCAAGCGATAGAAACTGCCGTGGTGCATATGATAGCCGATGGGATCTGGAAACGCGCCTGGAACTTAGGCAGCCCAGATACAGGCTTACAAAATGCTGTATTACAAAAATATTGGCTAGAAGCCCATACAGAAGCAAGAGTGAGTGAGCGCATTAAGCAGGGGTAGACTTTGTTTTTGTTGTATCTGTTCTTGTCATAAAGCGCCTACGGGCGCTTTTTTATTGGCTAACAACTGTTAAGTCGTTTGTGCAAAAGTATAAAGAGTACTGCTTGTTAATGTGTGTTTACATGGTGACTGGTCATGTGTATACTTTGGTGTGTTTGTTGTTCAGGTGTGCCGGAAAATCTGAACCGCATATCCAAATATGAGGTCATTATGTTCAAGATTAATACATTAGTTGCTGTTATCGCATTCGCTTTTCTTGGACTTGCTGTCACAACCGCGCAAGCTGCAACGCTAGGTTGTGAGCGAGTTGGTGGTATTAAGTGTCAGAAAGTAGGTCATAAGCGTGTTGTCAGAGCGCCTATTGTGGTCGTTCCAAGGCATCACCATCATTACAATGCTTTCCGCTCTCCCATGTTGACAGCATTGGGTATTGCCATTGTATTGGATGCCGCGGGTAAGGCTGTGACCGACAAAGGACAACAGGTTGTGGTGTTAGGCGAGGGGAATGAAGTAAAGAATGTCTATGAGAAAGATGGTGTGGTTTACCTGATTAAAGCCTAAATAGAGCAGTTTAAAACAAAAACAGATGCCTGGTACTCAATACCAGGCTCATTTTTACCGATTATTTAGCTTTCAATCTTTCTGCATGTAAGAAAGCAAATCCTTGTTTCAGGAATGAAAACTCTTCAACATCGGGTAAGCTCTCTACACTCGCTAACATTTGAGAGAAGGCGGAATCTATCATGAGGCGATCTGACAGTTTCAAATAGTCGTAAACTACGGGTCTAATGACGACAGTGAAATCACCGGATAGCTCTTTATATCTTTGCTCTTCGATGGCGATGGTGTTTTCAACTAACTCCCGCATACACAATGCCGCTAACAATGAGTTTTTATCACTAAAAGATTGGTACTGAGCGGCTCTCGAGTAGCCAGCTTTCTTATGTACATCGGACATGTTCAAGGCAATCATGCCTTTTTCTCTTATCAGCTCACCGGCAGCATCGAGCAGAGCGGTCTCTTTATTTGTCAGCATTGAATATATTCCCTTAAAATTTCCATTATTAAAAAGGGTTTAGCTCCTCATGTCAATTCTTTTGTATACACATATGTGTAATTTGTTGTGGGTTTGTTTCTTTGGTTGATTTTGTAGTCGCTTGTTTTACTCTTTACTCCCATTTCATCACAAGTTAGAAATTTATGCGTATACTGTGGCAACCCTAAAGAAAAGAGGACGGTTCGATGGCTGAAGAAACCATTTTTAGCAAAATCATTCGACGTGAAATTCCCGCAGATATTCTATATCAAGACGATTTAGTCACGGCATTCAGAGACATAAATGCCAAAGCGCCGACCCATATATTGATCATCCCTAATCATTTGATCCCGACGACAAACGATGTCAAAGCATCGGATGAGAAGGCGTTAGGTCGTATGGTCACAGTCGCAGCAAAATTAGCTGAAGAGGCGGGGATTGCCGAAGATGGCTATCGCATCATAATGAATTGTAATAAGCACGGCGGCCAAGAGGTGTTTCACATACATATGCACTTACTCGGTGGTTGCTCCTTAGGTCCAATGTTAAGTATTAACAGCTAGTAGAGAGCGAACAGGTATGCAGGTCAATTCAGATTTTTTCCCATTGACGCAAATCGCGACTCGCTTTGTCGATCAACTGGCCCAGTGTCGCCGTTTAAAATTAAAGGTGCACGAAGCCAGCGAGCATCATGTACTCATTGAGCTGCCATATAATAAGCAGCTGATTGGTTACCCTGATACCGGTGTTATTCACGGTGGAGTGATCACCACCTTGATGGATACCGCCTGTGGTAGTGCTGTGGTTTGCGCTATCTATGATAAATATCAATCACTGGAACTCTCGCCAACACTCGATCTTCGAGTGGATTATATGAAGCCAGCGGATCCCAATAAGCCTGTGTATGGCTTTGCCGAGTGCTATAAAATTTCATCCAGTGTCTCTTTCACTCGAGCCATAGCTTATCAAGACTCGATTGATGACCCTATAGCGCATTCCGTCGGCTCTTTCATGCGGATAAGTCCGGAAATGATTGGCGATGAGTTTCGTCAGGCGCTCTTAGGCCAACAAGGTCAGGCTTCAGAGGCCCTTGAAGAAAAAAGTGCTGTGCTTGAGACAAGAGCATCTAATCTTTTGGTCCCTGATATAAAAGAGTCAGACGTTAAAGAACTCGATGTTAAAAAAATAGTCAAACAGGCGACGGCACTTAACGACTTCAGTCATCTTCTCGCCCACGTTCCCTATACTAATTTCATCGGTATGAACGTGGAGCGATTCGGTGATGAGTTAGTGTTTAGATTGCCAGCAAAAGATGAGAATATCGGTAATCCGACACTGCCAGCTATCCATGGTGGCGTCATTGCTGGCTTTATGGAAATGTCGGCGATTGTGCAACTCATGGTGTTTATGCATACTTCAAGAGTGCCTAAGGTGGTCGATTTTTCCATTGACTACTTGAGAGCGGGATATCATAAAGATACCTTTGCAGAATGTAAGATCACCAGACAGGGACGCCGGGTTGCTAATGTGAGTATCAACTGTTGGCAAACCAACAGAAAGAAACTTATCGCTACCGCCAGAGCCCACTTTTTGATCGATTGATTTCTGGCTACAAGCGACTGACTGAGATCTGAATCAGCAGTGATAATTGGCAGTGGTTAACCTTAGCGCGAGTTTAGGTTAAGCTCGTCTTATCAATATTCACCTACAAAAGTAGATAATGATTAGCCTTTATCCACTGGGCTAAATTAATTTGGAGCGAATGAAATGAAAAAAATCGTTTTGGTGTTAGCATCGGCCCTTATTTTCACGGCTTGCGCTCAGCACACTGCGGGTGTGATGGGCAGCTCTACCGGTGAAGTCAGAATCGATAACAGCAGTTTCGCTCGTGAAGTTGGAGTCGAGCAATTAAAGGCCCGTCAACAGGGCGATCTACTGCAAGGCTCTGGGGTGATCATGAGTAAGGTTTCCACTGATTTACGACTGCAATACAAGTTTACCTGGTATGACATAAACGGGTTTACCTTGGAAGATGAAGCCAGCCCATGGAAGTCATTGAAGTTACATGGCATGCAGCGTATGCAAGTCATGGCAGTTGCGCCCAATGCAAACGCCGTTCGCTATGAGCTATATGTGAGAAAAGCTTTCTCTAATTAATCTTTTGTTGATTAAATGCGTATTTCGATGAAATAGGAAAACGTCAGCTTGGCTGACGTTTTTTGTGATCCAAGTGTGTGTAAATTCACCATTTGATGACATATCTTTGTCAACACCTTGTTTTATTCATGTATAATCCCGCCTGCCAAGGGGTGAGACTGTTATTTTTAAATACCAGTTTCTGAGATGTCAGATGACAAACCCTTTGAACCTGATCCGGCTAATACCGGCGTAGGAATGGGCCAATAGGTTTGATGCTTTCGAGATGTCTGTTAAAGACATCTGTAGTCGACCACAACATCCTTTCTCGCTTCTCCAGTTGCCGGATCTCAAAAATTATAATTTGGGGTCCTATGTTTACACTTAAATCTTTATGTTTCGATTCTACCGTCTTGAAGAAATTTTCTCCGGTAGCGCTCGCGGTATCGACCGCACTAATCAGCCCACACGCTTTCGCTTCTGAACCAACAGAGACACCTTCCGATGAGATGGAAGTCATCGTGGTGACCTCTGATTTTCGTGGCTCTACACTCGATAAAATGCCGTCGAGTATTACGATTATCGATCAGCAGCAGATAGAGGACGAAGGCGCACAGCACTTCGAAGATGTGCTTAACTCCATCGCGAACTTTAACTGGTCCGGCGGCAGTTCTCGTCCTAAATATTTCCAAATTCGTGGTGTCGGCGAGCAGGAGGAATACCAAGGCGCGCCGAATTCATCTGTTGGTTACATTATCGATGATATCGACATGTCGGGTCTGGGCATGATTTCCAGCATGTACGATCTGCAGCAGGTAGAAGTGCTGCGTGGTCCACAAGGAACGCGATACGGTGCCAATGCTTTAGCGGGCTTGATATACCTTAAGAGTAATGACCCAAGCGATGTGTTTGAGCATGGCGCTGAAGTGTCGGTGGGGGATGATAACCTGACGACTTTTAGCGGCTTTAGCTCTGGGCCGCTGACGGATTCCGGCAAATTACTCTACCGTGTCTCTTTGCAGCAACATCAACAGAACGGCTATCAAAATAACCTATATCTGAATCGCGACGATACCAATGCCCGGGATGAATTTACCGGCCGGGCGAAATTGCGCTGGTATGCCAGCGACGATTTGGAGATTGATTTTACCTTACTTCACGCCGATTATGATAATGGCTATGATGTATGGACCTTAGATAACAATGGCGAAAATACCCTCACCGATGCGCCGGGCGTCGATAAGCAACGCACCACAGGTAGCTCGCTTAAGTTTACCTATTCAGGTGCCGAGCAGTTCGAACTCGTCTCTTTAACATCATATGCCAACTCTCAGACTCACCATAATTATGATGGCGACTGGGCAAACCCTGATTACTGGGGTGGACTCGATTGTGGCGGTGAGCCTTGCCAATTCGATTATACCTGGGACAAGAAGGGTGAGCGAAATACCATTAGCCAAGAGTTTAGATTCAGCTCAACTGAAGCTGGACGTATCTTTTCTGGTAGCACAGATTGGTTACTGGGCGTTTATGGTATGCGTTTAACTGAAGACAACGACACAGTTGAAGATTATAACGGTTGGCTAGACCCGCTTGCTGCCGAATATGAAGCGAATAATACTGCCGTGTTTGGCCAATTAGATTCAGATCTCGGTGCGGGTTACGCCTTGTCCTTCGGCCTGAGAGTCGAACGTCGAGACAGTGATTACAGCGACAGTGCCGGTGATGAATTTAGTCCAGGTGAAACCATGTGGGGCGGACATATTGCTCTGAGTAAGGCGTTAAGCAGCAGTCATGAAACCTATGCGCGTATCGCTCGAGGTTATAAGGCGGGTGGGTTCAATATGTCATTGCCAGCGGAGCTGTCAGACAAGAAAGAGTATGATACCGAAACCTTATATAACTATGAAATAGGGCTTAAATCACGCTGGCTCGATGGTGCTGCCAGTACGAATTTTTCGCTGTTTTTTATGGACAGACGCAACCAGCAGGTTTCAGCATCCCAACAAAATCCTGAAGAGCCACAGAAGTTTATTCTGTATACAGAGAACGCAGGTAGCTCACACAACTATGGCGCCGAGTTAGAGGGGAATTGGTATGCGACAGATAATCTTAAGCTGTATGCTAGTCTTGGTTGGCTGGAGACCGCTTATGGCGATTATGCTTATCAGGATAAGTACGGCGGGACAGTGGATCTAACCGGTCGTGAACTGGCCCATTCACCGAACTTCACTTACAGTGCTGGAGCCACCTATCGTACCGATTCAGGTTGGTTCGCGAACCTGACCACCAGTGGCAAGAGTGAGTTTTACTACTCAGACAGTAATGAGTCAAAATCACAGGCCTATACTATTTTTAATGCCCGTGTCGGCTATGAGACCGATGTCTGGTCGGCTTATCTTTGGGGCAAGAACCTGTTTGATGAGCAATACGGCACTCGAGGCTTTTACTTTGGTAATGAGCCAGATCAAGATTGGGCAGACAAGCAATATATACGTTATGGTGATCCACGCCAGTTAGGTTTGACTGTTAACGTCAAGTTCATGTAACTCAATGCTCAGCTATTGCCATTTATAATCAATTTTTTTGTCGAGAGTGCTCATTTA
The DNA here is from genome assembly GCA_023284085.1 of Shewanella benthica. Lineage (GTDB taxonomy): Bacteria > Pseudomonadota > Gammaproteobacteria > Enterobacterales > Shewanellaceae > Shewanella > Shewanella benthica. Next base: position 4,849 of record JAKVHY010000022.1, on the reverse strand, counting down.
TGCTTATAAACTCCGCGCACTCTCCTCAAACTAGATTGAAATGTCTGTTACCTTAGCTATTGAGTTAGTTAATGAGTTATTTATTTAATTGTGGTGGCTCTTTCTAAAAAGAGTGCCACCTGAGGTCGAGAAATGAAATTAACCGCCGAGATAAGTTGTTACCCGCTGCAAGATAACTACCTGGATCCTATCCTATGGTTTATCGATCGTCTGGATAGCTATGACAATATTGAACGTAAGACCAATGCCATGGCCACTCAGGTGTGTGGCGAGTATGGCGACGTGATGGCTATGCTGGCAACAGAGATGCAGGCAGCCCATGAAAAGTGGGGCAAGGCTGTGTTCGTGTGTAAGTTTATTGGTGGTGAGCTGGATTTGTCACACACTCAATAAGTTTATCGCATTAAGTTTACATGTTTAGCATCTGTTTTACGTTAGCAAAGTCTTATTTCGGAAAAAAGTGATGATAGATTTTTGGTCCGCGCTCATGAGCACAATAGATGGTGCATTAATGCAGGCAACGGCATTAACGGCTTGGGAGGGCGTAGCTGTAGTACTAGCAGCGGCCTACCTGATACTTGCCATGAAGGGCAGTATCTGGTGTTGGTTTGCCGCGTTCGCCAGCACGGCTATCTATACGGCGCTCTTCTGGAAAGTGTCGCTATTGATGGAGTCGGTGCTCAATGTGTATTACATGGCGATGGCGTTCTATGGTTTTCGTCAGTGGTCAAAGGGGAAAGGAGATGATTCTGGCATTGAAGTCATTTCCTGGAGTCTGAGACGTCATATTCTGCTTATACTCACAACCGCTAGCATCTCAGTGGTCGTGGGCTATTTAATGGCTACCTATACCCAAGCTTCCTATGCTTACCTCGATGCCGCGACCACGTGTTTTGCGGTTGTGACGACGTATTTAGTCGCAAAGAAGGTGCTAGAAAATTGGCTTTATTGGGTGGTTATCGATTTTGTCTCCATCTATCTTTATCTGCAGAAAGGGCTCATGCTAACGTCACTGTTATTTATCTTGTATGTGGCTATGGCTATAGGTGGCTATTTCTTATGGCGCACGGCGATGCGTGATCAACGTATTGCATTGGCTCAATAGATCGAGAACATGACATATATAACATGAGATATAGCATGAGATATTGGATGTGATGAAGCAATCCCAACTATTAATGAGTTTGCCGCAGGATGTAAAGACTGGGCTGCAAAGTGCAGGCTTAGTGCTGTCCTCTTCAGTTTCTGTGTTGGCTGAGGGGCTGAGTAATCAAAATTACTTGATTCGAGATAGACATGTCAGTTGGGTATTGCGAGTGAACTCATCGGCGAGTAGTCAAATTTGTGATCGCGATGCCGAGGTGAAAAATTGGAAGATAGCGGCAGAGCAGGGGCTGGCACCTGATTTGTATTTTGTCAGTGACGATAAAAAATATTACCTCAGTGAATTTATCGAGCAAGAGCAGGGGCGTAGTTGGGGCAAGTTGATCACCGCCAAATCGGCGCACCCCCTCATCGATGAGTCGATATCATGGCCCGGCGCCGAGTCAGCACTATTGCGACTCTTGACTGAGTTAGCCGGACTCGAATGTCCTGAAAACAGTCTCAGCGTATCCAGGCAGTGGTCCATTTATCAGGCTTCTATGTATGATATCTGGAGCAAAATTTGCAATGGCCAAGCTCAGGGGGATGAGTGCCGCCAGCACAGAGAATGGCGGGAGAAGCATCTTCAACTCCTGTCTCTTAGAGACGACATCAGTCAATGGTTAGATGAACTCGATGCCTGCGCATTGGGGGAACAATATAGCCATAGAGATCTCAACCCCCATAACTTATTGTTTAAAAATGGCCGACTTCAATGCATAGATTTCGAATATGCCTGCAGTTCACATCCGTTATTCGATCTGGCAGGCGTGCTATCGAGTCACACTCTGTCGACGGCTCAACGGCATTTTTTAATCGACGCCTATCTGGATAATCATCCGAATTTGACCCTTGACGCCAAAGCAGCATTGCCAGCGGCAATCAATATCTATTGGGTGTTTTCCGCTTGCTGGTCCCTGCTGATGGCAGCAGACGCAGAAATCGAGATAGAGGGTGCTGAAGTCTTAGATTTACCAAGAGATTCAAGCTCTGAACATGGGTTAAAATACCTGGATTGTTTCAGTCAGTTTTATTCGTTAATTTTACCCTAAGTCAGCAGGCACTGCCGCAGCATTCACATTGTTTACTCTGAGATTGATATTAAAATGAAAGATATTCCTTCTCAATATGGTCTATTCTGACAATAGCGTTTGTAAGGAGTAAACATGTTAGTGGTTAATGCGTATCAGAAGTTTTTAAATGTGGTGCAACAGTTATCGGGTATTGCTCCCTTAGCTTTACGTTTGTACTTGGCACCTGTGTTGATGCAAGCGGGATATAATAAGTTATCTCATTTCAGTGATACTGTGGCCTGGTTTGGCAATCCTGATTGGGGGCTAGGTCTGCCTATGCCTGAAGTGATGGTGACGATGGCGGCGGGGACCGAGTTTGTCGGTGGTTTCCTGCTGATCATTGGTCTCGGTACTCGATTAATCTCCATACCTTTACTCGCTACCATGTTAGTGGCGGCTTTCTCCGTACATTGGAATAATGGCTGGTTAGCCATAGCCGATGGTGGTTCCTGGTTGGCAAATGATCAGGTACTGGCTGCGGGTGAGAAGCTCAGTGCCGCTAAGGCTATTTTACAGGAACATGGTAATTACGAATGGCTGACTAGCTCAGGTAATTTTGTCATCTTAAATAATGGTATCGAGTTCGCGATAACGTATTCAATCATGTTGCTTGCCTTGATAATGATAGGCGGAGGGCGGTACACCAGTGTGGACTACTACCTTCGTAAGGGAGTGTCTAAACGCTATCCTGATAGTAGTTTATAGCTTGAATATATCTTTATAAAGTGACATTTTCAGTTTGTTGATTCTGTAAATCCCACCACATTGGTGGGATTTTTATTTGCGTCTTTGTTATTCTTCCCGGTAAACCACAGTTAGATAACTTGATTATTCAAGCCCATTCACAGAAGGAAATACTCTTGGACGCGACTGAATTATTACTGACTCGCCAATCTTGCCCACGCCTTATAGCACCCGCTCCCGATGAATCTCAGCTGAAAGTCATATTAGATGCTGGTGTGCGTGTACCCGATCATGGGGGATTATCACCTTGGGAATTCATTATCGCTCAGGATGAAGGACTTAATCGTCTGGGAGACATTTTCTTACAAGCGGCCATTGAGAATGGGGCGGATGAGGCGAAACAGGCGAAGGCTCAGTCTATGCCAATGAGGGCGCCCATGGTGATTATTGTTGTCGCTAAACCTCAGCCTCACGGGAAAGTCCCTGAGCTTGAGCAGCTGATCGCGGCAGGATGTTCGACTATGGCGATGCAGCAGGCAGCTTTTGCACTCGGACTGGGTGGTATTTGGCGAACGGGTGAATTGGCGTTCGATAAGCGAGTACACCATAGTTTAGGTTTATCTGATGCCGATCAAATCGTTGGATTTCTTTATCTCGGGACTCAAGCGGTAAAAGCCCCCTCAAAGTCGAGTAAGAGTGGCTGTGAGTTTGCTCGTTACCTCTAGTGACATCAGTATAAATCATACCACTCAAAGTTATACTATTGATTAAAACACAGCCCATAACCTAAGGTCATGGGCTGTATCATTTGAGAGCTAATAGCCTTATCAAGCTTCAATCATTAATCAGCTATTTGAGATGGCCTGACCGACATCGAGTTGCTCAAACCAATCGAGAAATTGCCCCACCTGTTCTCCTTTGAAAATCCTACCATGTTGAGGGCAGAGGAAATCGATATCGAGTTTACGTACCCGATTAATCCAATCGTTCTTCGCGCTGTTTGACGGCATCCATCTCTGATGGAAAAACTTCATCTTTTTGACATGAGCGTCAAAGTCATCGACAAAAATATCGACATCATGATCTTCTAAGGCCGCGCCGATATCGCCTGACATCAGGATTCGAGCGGCGGGGTCATATACGTGAAAATTTCCCGAGGCATGCAAGTAGTGGGCAGGAATAAATTGCACTTCGACTTGATCGAGTAGCAGTCTGCTGCCTTCATCCGGGATAGCCTCATAGCTGATATTGTGCATGCCAAAATGACGAATAAACCCCTCCCAAAGCCAAGGAGAGTAAAGTTTTGCCCCCGGTAGAGTCTGATCCCAGAGCCCGAGAGATGAGATAATATCCGGATCTTGGTGGGAGGCAAATAGATGAGTCAGTTGCTCGAGGGGGATGTGTTTGACGATATTGGCTAGCATGGGAGCAAATAATTCAATCCCGCCGGGATCCATCAAGAGGGCTTTTTTTTCAGTCACTAGCATATATTGATTGGTATCTATGATTTTATCCGGTTTCTCCGGATCCCTTCCAAAGTAGATCCACTTATGAGTGGGGGTTTCAACGATAAGCTGACTCTTCATTTGTAAAAGCTCCCTGTCTTTAAAGCGACTGTTTGTTAATGGATATGTAAATTGGTCTTTAAAATCTCAGCATTAATCCTTGGTGTAAAATTAATAAGTTTTAGCTGCTTAGGTGAAAGTGAATAGTTTAAGCCGCTTTTTGAGAAGCTGAGGTATCAAACAGGGCGATGGCATTATCGACCCGTTGACGTATCAGATTCGCGACACTATCGACCCTGTTGGCCACATCATTAAAGGTTGCCTGATTAGCCACATATATGGACCCATCCCGTTTGCAAGACATTTGATATCAATTTTGAGAAGAGTTCATTGCACCCATATATTCGGCCTGTTTATGAGGTTAACCTCTGGCCCTGATGGATA